>JALTVI010000001.1 GCA_027049035.1 Sulfurovum sp.
CCCGAATTATTCATAAAAAAGGCGAAGCTCGTTCAACCAATTGATATAATTAGTGTTTCGCCAAAAACGCTTCGGAGAAGCCAAACGAGGTCGCCTATGTCCAAGTCTACCCCAGAGCAGCTGAAATTTCCCCCTATCGACGGACTGACCGTCCGCGGTGATTTTGATGGCGGTGCCCTCTCCTCAGATTTTGGCCCTATGATCCTGCGTGGCGTTGACCACCATATCGGCCTCACATCACGGCTGGCACAGGCATTCCACGACAAGCGCCATGCGTCCTATACCACACATAACCTGCAAACACTGTTTGCCCAACGCACTTTTCAGATCGCTTGTGCCTATGCGGATGGCAATGATGCCAATGCGCTCAGAAGCGACCCCGTATTCAAACTGGGATTGGAGCGAAAACCGTTGGATTCAACAACTGACTTGGCTAGCGCCCCCACATTCTCTCGCCTGGAGAATGCCGCCTCGACCAAGGACATCTACCGTTTAGCCCAAGCCTTCGTCGACCAATTCATCGCCAGCTATGCCAAGCCACCCAAGCTGATTGTGCTCGATATGGACCATTCTGAGGACGCTACCTATGGCCAACAGGAGCTGAGTTTCTACAACCACCATTATCGTAGCTACTGCTACCTGCCACTCTTCCTGTTTGAAGGGATTTCCGGCAAGTTCATTGGCGCTGTGCTACGACCCGGCAAACGCCCCAAAGGCGTGGAAAATGCCATGATCATCAAGCGGGTGCTCAAGCGCTTGCGTGCCGCTTGGCCAGAGACCCATATCGTGTTGCGCGGGGATGGCCATTTCTCCAACCCCGAGCTGATGCAGTTGACGCTTGATGATCCGCACACAGATTTCATCTTCGGCATGACCGGCAATTGCGTACTCTCTGGACTGGCCACGCCTTTTCTTGATGCCAACCGTCGCCAGCATGAGATTCGCTGTGAAAATGCTCGCAAGGCAGGGGCCGCTGCCCCACAGTCCACGCGAACCTATCATGAGGTGGACTATGCTGCAGGCTCCTGGCCACACTCCTTTCGAGTCATCCTCAAGGCCGAGGTGATGAGTCTTGGCGACAACCCCCGCTTTGTAGTGACCTCCCTGGATCAACCTACCCCCGAGCTGCTCTATCGGGATCTGTACTGTGCCCGCGGTCAGGATGAAAACTTCATCAAAATGATTAAGAATGACTTGGCATCTGATCGCACTTCCAGCCACAGTTTCCTGGCCAACCATATGCGCCTGTTCTTCTCCTGTGCCGCCTACGTGCTACACCATGCGCTCAGAACCGAAGTGCTCATCCATACCGAATTAGCGCAGGCTCAGCCCTCTACGATTATCCTTAAACTGTTTAAAATTGCCGTACGGGTTCTGCAATATAAAGATCGCATTAAGCTACAACTTCCCACGCACTGTCCGGTCAAACCCTTGCTGCACAGGGTTACTGAAATTCTATTTCAGACTCGCCCGCCACCACTTCATTAGTGCCTGATCGTCTTAT
>JALTVI010000002.1 GCA_027049035.1 Sulfurovum sp.
CTGATCTGTAGCAAATCTGAAAATCATCGACATATAACGAGCAGTCAACACCAGGTTTTAAACACTGGGTGATGCTGTTAATTTTCACAGAAAATAAAGTTACTGACAGGATGCTACCCTGTGGTACACCCATTTCTTGTGGGTGAGTATCAGAAAGAGTTGATCCCACCCGAACTTTAAAAACTCGATCCTTTAAAAACTGCGAAATAAAAACAGGCATACGACCTCTCAGGCCCATGTCATGTAAATCTTTCAAAATCCCGTACTTCCATGTGGTATCGTAAGCCTTCTCCAAATCAAAAAACACCGAAACCAGATGCTGATTTTTGATGAAGGCTTCCCTACAAAACGTTTCAAATCTAACAAGATGATCAATTGTGCTGCGTTTAGATCTGAACCCACATTGCACATTATGAAGCAATTTGTGGGATTCCAGATACCAGACGAGTCTGCAATTGACCATTCTTTCCATGGTTTTACAAATGCAACTTGTGAGCGCAATAGGGCGGTAACTAGTAGGATTTGTAGGATCCTTACCTGGTTTGGGAATAGGAATAATTATTGCTTTCCTCCAATCAGAGGGAAAGTCACCAGACAGCCAGATTTTATTGAAAATGTTTAAGAGAAGCCTCAAAGATGACCGAGGTAAATGTTTTAAAAGTTGATAGTGTATTTCATCTGGTCCTACCGAAGTATCATGGGCTCTATGAAGAGCATCCTGCAACTCCTCTATAGAGAAGCGCCTGTTGTATACCTCAGTATTTTCAGATGAAAAATTAACAGAATGTTTTTCAGCCTTACTTCTAACAGAGTTAAAAGACTTTGTGCTGAAAGTAGAAGAAGAATTACGAGAAAAGTTATCTGCCAATGCATTGGCGATGTCACGATGAGATGTGACATCTTTGTCATTGACAGATAAATGCTGCAGAGTATTGTTGGATTCTTTACCTTTGATTTTTCGGATCCTATTCCAGACAGATTTAACAGAAGTTTGAGAAGTCAAATTGGAAACATAATTTCTCCAAGATGACTTCTTACTCTGTCTAATTTCTCTGCGTGCTTTTGCCCTTGCAATACGATAAGAATTCAGGTTATCCCCCGTAGGTTCACGTTTGAACACAGCAAGGGTCCTGTTTCGCTCTTTGATTGCATTCTTACAGGTGTCATTGAACCATGGTTTACTGAAACGTTTTGGTACTGCCGAAGTCCTAGGAATAGTTTCATCTGCAATTTCTTTCAAGATGGAAGTAAACAAAGACATTGGATCTTCAGCATCAAACATGGCAGATGATTGCAACCGAGTGCTGCATAGCTGCTGAAACTGATCCCAGTTTGCCTTCATCAACTTCCACCTGCGAACCCTTTCAAGTGATGGAGGTCCATCATTCTCCAAAATAATGGGAAAGTGGTCACTGCCACAAAGATCTGGACCAACTTTCCAGGAGAAATCTACAAAAAGTGACGGACTACAAAGGGTTAAATCGATGGACGTGAAAGAACCA
>JALTVI010000003.1 GCA_027049035.1 Sulfurovum sp.
AAGGGGTCACCCATTAGCCCGCCTCAGTCAATAGTGCAAACAAATCCCTGCTGAAAACAGCCTTAAAATTAAATTCCTCCATCATCGTTACGAACATCGCACCCGTTATGTCATAGTCGTTGGCATCGGAGTAAAAAGCTCCGCACCAGTCACCCATCTGGATCAAGGCGAAAAGCTTCCTTTGCAAAACCGCCCCTGGTACCTCGGTACCCCACACAATCTTCGGTGCCAAACCGTGTCCAAAATATTTTCACAGAATCTATGGCTCAGCCTTGGCTGTCCAGACCCGATACAGCTCACGGTTTGGGCGAAACGTAAACAACAATGGTCGACTGAGATCTCCAATCAGACTCTATGGTTGTGCCAGACCCCTTGCTGGTTCATCTCAGCCGCCCAAACTTAACCCGGAAACATCAATCTGGCATCATAAGGTTCCTGATGCTTGAGCATCATCCAGGTGGCTCTTGCCAGTTTCCGGGCAACCGCACGAATGGCGATAATGCCATTTGTTCTGGCTTTTTTTCGTTCATAAAAACGTTGTGCCAATGGTTCAAAACGCACAGCAAAATGAGCCGCTTCAGAGTAAGCCCAGGATAAATACTTGTTACCTGCTTTGGCATTGCCTTGACCTTTGTTTTTACCATTGCTGGTACGCTTGCTATCAACACAGCGACAATATGAAGCAAAGTTGCCTGCACCCGCGAAGCGACTGATATCTCCGGTTTCCAGCATGATGGTCAAACCCAGTACTTTTCCAATACCGGTGATCGTCTGTAATATTTTAAAAGCGTCTGTGAGTTTGACCGCTTGCAGCGCACTTTCCTCCAGTGCATTTATTTCATGCTGAATGCTCTGGTAGACCGACAGTCCTGCATGTATGGCCTGGTGTGTGTATCCATCCACTTGTGGAGCTATAAAATCAGACTTGCGCAGTTCCCCTGATTTGATGCGAATTCCTGTTGAACGCCAGATCTGGCTTTGTACACTGATCAGTTGCGTGCTGGCCATTCTGACGAGCGACATTCTGCGCCGCAGCAGATCTCTGATGGCTCTTTGTTCTTTGGGATAGATGTATCCTGTTGGCAAAATGCCAAGACGCATCAGATGAGCCAGATGGAAAGCATCATGATGGTCATCACTGTATTTCAAACCATCGTACTGCTTGACTGCTGCTGTGTTGACCAGTTGCAGGTTGTAGCCTTGCTCCTGTAGCCCATCGACCAGCCAGTACCAGTTAAACGTAGATTCCACTGCGATACCTTGCAAGGTATCGCGAAAAGGAGATAAAACCTCAAGTGTCTGCGCTAAATCGTTGTTTAACCGCTTTTCAAACACACGCTTGTCCTCTTCGTCTATTACAATCACAACGTGATTGTTTGAATGTAAATCAATTCCGCAGTAATGTGTCATATCAGTCTCCTCATTTTATCTGAACAACCAGTTTAACAACTGGATGCGAGGAGGCTGGCTAGAGGATTATCAG
>JALTVI010000004.1 GCA_027049035.1 Sulfurovum sp.
CAAACATGGCTTCCCAGATACCTTTCTCCGCCCAACGACGAAAGCGATTGTAAAGCGTGCGTCCGGGGCCATATTCCTTCGGCGCCGCACGCCAAGGGGTGCCGGTCAGCAATACATGAATAATGCCGCTGATGACCCGACGGTCATCAACACGCCTGAAACCGCGCTTGTATTCCGGAAGATGCGGCCTGATCCGCTCCCACTGCGCGTCAGAAAGCCAAAACAAGTCAGACATTTGCCAACCCCTCCCGCTGAGAATCAACAGTGGAAGGGAAGCACATCAAACCAAACCTGCATACCACTTTATTGAGACCAGACCCGTTCACGGGTGACTACATGATAGATACCATGCATAGAACAAAAACAAGAAAGAGTTACAAGCATAAAGCCTATTCTCCAACGACAAAAAAGCATGCATAGGGCTCAAAACTCATGCGCTGAATTTTTATATCATTCATATTAAAGAATTCCTTTAGGGCTTGCGCCTCTCCTGGCCATTGAGAAATGTTCAATTCATCAAATGCAATTATTCCACCCTTTGGCACAAGCGGTGCGAGATATTGCAGAGCAGTTTTGGTAGGTTCATAAAGATCAAAGTCTAAGTAAAGTAATGCCACAACCAAATGAGGATTTTCTTTTACATAGGCAGGAATAGTCTGGCAGGCATCCCCCTTAATGAGCTCGCCTCTATGAATATGAGGAACAGCCTTGTTATTTTCATGAATGGAAAGCAGCTCCTTCAGTTCTTCGTAACTAGTATCCGAAAACATATCCTCTGAAGTTTGTGCGGGGTCCTTGTTTGATATGGAAGTGAACCCCTCAAAGGTATCAAAGCCTATTACTTTCCTGTTGAGATTGTATGGTTCATATATGGAAATAAGATGATTGAAGAGCATGAAGTGGTTGCCTCTGTGAACGCCACATTCTATAATAGAGCCCTGAATATTTATTATCTTTTCATACATCTTTAAACGAAAAAGAGAAGACGTAAGCGACTGTCGGGAACACAGAACAAAGGGATGATCAACATAAAACCCTTTTCTGAAGGATTCACTCCTTTCAATAAACTCCATCCTTTTTCTATGAAACTCTTCGTCCTTTTCTGACCTTTGATTGATGTCTTTGAATACATCTTTCATTGTCGCCTCCCTTTTAACTCATGTGCCTCAACATTCCTGATATATATATGGAATGGCAAAATTGTGCGAATGTTCGGCAGAAGATATTCATGAGCAGGCATCCATGCAAGCAAAAAGTGACCATGAACAAAGCAGCCCAAGCTCCAAGGTCTGGTCTCAATACAGGGGTATGCAGGTTTGGTTTGATGTGCTTCCCTTCCACTGCTGATTCTCGGCGGGAGGGATTGACAAATGTCTAGGCTCAGGACCCATAAAATTACTTGGCAAGGCCATCTGAAAGTGATTCCCTGGCGGCGGTAGCAAGGCATTGATTCGTCAGGGAATGTCCATCCATGACCAAGGC
>JALTVI010000005.1 GCA_027049035.1 Sulfurovum sp.
TTTACATATACAACTGAACATTTATAAATTGATAAATATACTAGAAAAATATTTCAGGGAACTCTCATTCAGTATATTAACGTTAGGGTTATGGCAAATGATGCAAAATTGAGTATATCGTTTAAACATTGTCACCAGTCATGAATAAGTTTCACAATGAATAGAAGAATGCACCTGAAATTATGTGCTCTCAGACCATTAATTTCATCGTGTTATATCATATAGTTTCAGTCGCTCTAGTCAGCATATTAATTTCACCATGTTCTGTCAAATAACTTCAGAGTGTATATCCGACATCTTAATTTCACTGTGTTCTCTCATATAGCTTCAGTGTCCATAGACGGCATGTTAATTTCACTATGTTTTATCATATAGCTTCAGTGTCTATATACGGTATATTAATTTCACTACTTTCTATCATATAGCTTCAGTGTCTGTTTCCTGTACATTAATTTCACTGTATGCTATCATATAGCTTCAGTGGCTATAGATGGTATATTAACTTCACTACGTTCTATCATATAGCTTCAGTGTCTCTATCCAATATATTAATTTCACTACGTTCTATCATATAGCTTCAGTGGCTAGAGAAGGTATATTAATGTCACTACGTTCTAACATATACCTTCAGTGGATATAGACGGTATATTAATTTCACTACGTTCTATCATATAGCTTCAGTGTCTATATCCAATATATTACTTCCACTACGTTCTATCATATAGCTTCAGTGGCTATAGACGGTATATTCATTTCAATATGATCTATCATATAGCTTCAGTGTCTATAGACGGTGTAATAATTTCACTAGGTTCTATCATATAGCTTCAGTGGGTAGAAACGATATATTAATTTCACTATGTTCTATCACATAACTTCAGTGGGTAGAGACGGTATATTAATTTCACTACGTTCTATCATATAGCTTCAGTGGCTATAGATGGTATATTAATTTCACAAAGTTCTATCATATATATTCAGTGGCTATAGACTGTATATTATTTTCACTATGTTCTATCATATGGCTTCAGAGGCTATTGACGGTATATTCATTTCACTACGTTCTATCATATAGCTTCAGTGTGTATATCCAATATATTAATTTCGCTATATTCTATCATATAGCTTCAGTGGCTATAGACGATATATTAATTTCACTACGTTCTATCAAATAGCTTTCGTGGCTATAGACGGTATATTAATTTCACTACGTTCTATCATATAGCTGCAGTTGCTATAGACGGTATATTGATTTCACTGCGATCTATCACTGATTATATCAGGTATATTAATTTCACTACGTTCTATCATATAGCTTTCGTGGCTATAGACGTTATATTAATTTCACCGAGGTCTGTCGTATATCTTCAGTGTCTATATCCAATATATTAATTTCACTCTATTCTATCATATTGCTTAGGTGGCTGTAGACGGTATATTCATTTCACTAAGTTCTATCATATAGCTTCAATGAATATAGA
>JALTVI010000006.1 GCA_027049035.1 Sulfurovum sp.
ACACTGAAGCTATATGATAGAACCTAGTGAAGTTAATAAATTGGATATAGACACTGAAGCTATATGATAGAACCTAGTGAAATTAATATACCGTCTCTATCCACTGAAGGTATATTATAGAACCTAGTGAAATTAATATACCGTCTGTAGATTCTGAAGCTATATGAGAGAATGTAGTGAAATTAATATATTGGATACAGACAATGAAGCTCTATGATAGAACGTAGTGAAATTAATACACCGTCTAAAGCCACTGAAGCTATACGACCGTGCATGGTGAAATTAATATACCGTCTATATCCACTGCAGCTATGTGATAGAACATAGTGAAAATAATACACCGTCTATACCCACTGAAGCTATATGATAGAATACAGTGAAATTAATATACCGTCTATAGACACTGAAGCTATATGATAGAACATAGCGAAATTAGTAAACCGTCTATAGATGCTGAAGTTATATGATAGAGCATAGTGAAATTAACATAACGTCTATACCCACTGAAGCTATATGATAGAACATAGTAAAATTAATATACCGTCTCTAGCCACTGAAGATATATGATAGAACGTACTGAAATTAATATACCGTCTATAGACACTGAAGCTATATGATGGAACATAGTGAAATTAATATAACGTCTATAGACACTGAAGCTATGCGATATAACATAGCGAAATTAATATATGGGATATAGACACTGAAGCTATATAATAGAACGTAGTGAAGATAATATACCGTCTATGTCCACTGAAAGTATATGATAGAACGTAATGAAACTAATATGCCGTCTATAGCCAATGAAGCAATATGACAGAATATGGTGACATTAATATACTGGATATAGACACTGAAGCTATATGATATTATGTAGTGAAATTATTATACGGTCTATAGCCACAAAAGATAGATGATAGAATATAGTGAATTAATATATCGGATATAGACACTGAAGCTATACGACAGTGCATGGTGAAATGAATATACCGTCTGTATCCATTGATGCTATATGACAGAACGTAGTGAAATTAATATACCTGATATAGCCACTGATAGATCGCAGTGAAATTAATATACCGTCTATAGCAACTGAAGCTATATGATAGAACGTAGTGAAATTAATATACCGTCTATATCCACGAAAGCTATGTGATAGAACGTAGTGACATTAATATACCGTCTATAGCCACTGAAGCTATATGATAGAATAGAGTGAAATTGATATATTGGATATAGACACTGAAGCTATATGATAGAACGTAGTGAAATTAATATACCATCTATAGCCACTGAAGCTATATGATAGAAAGTAGAGAAATTAATATACCGTCTATAGCCACTGAAGCTATATGATAGAACACAGTGACATTAATATACCGTCTATAGCCACTGAATCTATATGATAGAAGACAGTGAAATTAATGTACCATCTATAGCCACTGAAACTATATGATAG
>JALTVI010000007.1 GCA_027049035.1 Sulfurovum sp.
GATATATAGATAGGTAGATAGGTAGATAGATAGATAGATAGACTTAAAGATAGACACATAGATAGGTAGTTATGTAGATAGATAGATAGATATATAGATTGATAGGTAGGTAGTTAGATAGATAGATATATAGATAGTTAGATAGGTAGATAGGTAGAGAGAGAGAGATAGATAGGTAGATAGGTAGAGATATAAATAGATAGATAGATAGATAGATATATAGATAGATAGATAGATAGGTAGGTAGATAGGTAGAGATAGAAAGATAGGTAGATATATAGATAGGTAGATAGATAGATAGGTAGATAGGTAGGTATAAAAATAGATAGATAGATAGATAGATGGAGAGATAGATAGATAGATACAGAGAGAGATATATAGATAGATAGACAGATAGATAGGAAGATAGATAGGTAGGTAGAGGGATAGGTAGGTAGGTAGGTAGATAGATAGATAGATAGATAGATAGATAGATAGGTAGGTAGTAAGATAGATAGATAGATAGATAGATAGATAGGTAGATAGGTAGATAGATATATAGGTAGATAGGTAGAGATATAGATAGATAGATAGATAGGTAGATAGATAGATAGATAGATATATGGAGAGATAGGTAGATATATACATAGATAGATAGATAGATATATAGGTAGATAGGTAGATAGATAGAGAGATAGCTAGAGAGATAGGTAGATAGATATATAGGTAGATAGATAGATAGATAGGTAGGTAGGTGTATAGATATATAGATATATAGAGATAGACAGAGTGGAAGATAGGTGGATAGATAGGCAGATAGGTAGGTAGATAGATAGATAGATAGATAGATAGATAGATAGATAGATAGGTAGGTAGATAGGTAGATAGATAGATAGGAAGATAGGTAGAGATATAGATAGATAGATAGATAGGTAGATAGAGAGATAGGTAGGTAGGTAGATAGATAGATAGGTAGAGAGGTAGGTATAAAAATAGATATATAGATAGAGAGATGGATAGATAGATAGATAGATAGATAGATAGAGATATTGATAGATAGACAGACAAATAGTTAGATAGATAGGTAGGTAGATAGATAGGTAGGTAGATAGGTAGATAGATAGATAGGAAGATAGGTAGAGATATAGATAGATAGATAGATAGGTAGATAGAGAGATAGATAGATAGATATATAGATAGACAGATAGATAGGTAGATAGATAGGTAGATATGTAAAGAGATAGATAGATAGGTAGATAGATAGGTAGAGATAGACAGATAGATAGATAGGTAGATATATAGGTAGGTAGATATATAGGAAGGTAGGTTGGTAGAGAGATAGATAGATAGATAGATAGATAGATAGATAGATAGATAGATAGAGAGGAAGATAGGTAGATAGATAGATAGATAGAAAAATAGGTAGATAGATAGGTAGCTGGATAGATAGGTAGGTAGATAGATAGTTA
>JALTVI010000008.1 GCA_027049035.1 Sulfurovum sp.
CTTTATGAACAATATGAACTTCTACAGCTTTTTCAGGACCTCCACAATCACTTCTATAAAACTGTATTGTCCTGTATTCTTTTCCATTTTTTACATTCTTTGCCCACTTTGATAATCCTTCTGTTAAATCTTCTGTTTTATTCCATAAATCACAAAATTCTTTTGCATATTCTGGAGACATAAAAGCAGGTTGAGCTAGAGATATTCCAGATACAGTAAGAATCCCCATTAATGATAGTATCTTCTTTTTCATTACTTACCTCCAAATTTTATTTGTTTTTTAGGGAGGTCCCCCTACAACCTCCCCGAACTTTTTTAAACTAGAAATTCCAGTCTAGACCTACACCAATAGAAGTTTGAGTCATTTCAGATTTAGCTACAGTTGTTCCACCGTTAACAAATTTAACATCAGCTTTTGGTGAGTATACGAATGAAACATTTAAAGTAAAGTGTTTAGTAAACTGATATCCTCCACCTAATGTAAAGTGATGCTCAGCTATAGCAGGAAATCCTACTACATTAAAAAATGCAGCTCCAAATCTAGGATCTGTAATTGGAACTCCAGGTAAGTTGATGTCATCTAAAGGAGATTTCCCATAGTTATAACCAGCTCTTAATGCTAACTTATCTATTTTATATTCTCCACCAAGAGCAAATACCCATTGGTCATCCCAACCAAAGTCTTTATATCCTTTTGCATCAGACCAGTTTATCCATCTTATATCTAATCCTAATTTTAAGTTGGGCATAGGCTTTACACCAACACCAATTGCAAATTCTTGAGGTTGAGTCATTTTAAAATCATCTAATACACTGTCACCATTGAAGTCATTTACATTTTTATAAGTCATAGCAATTTCTGAAGTATACTCAGCACCTACGGAAATCATTCCTAAATCATATCCAATACCTACTTGTGCTCCTAAACCATAATCTTGAGAAGCACCATTAGCTAAATCTAAAGACCCCCATGCTATGTGTAAAGATCCACCTAATGAAAGCCCAGGCATAACTTCATAAGAAATAGCAGGTATAATTCTCATGAACTGAAAATTTGTATATATTCCTTGAAGAGCAGCGTTTTTGTTTCTATAATCTACTCCCATTCCAGAAACACCAAAAGCTCCAATACCAACAGTTAATTGGTCATTGATTTTATTTACTATAGCCACTTCTGGAATAGTGAATGTGTCGGAATCTGAAGTCTCTTTTACATTCGCTGCTGGAACAGAAGCTTTAACATCAGGCATAAATAAAATACCACCAAAACTCACATTAAATCCATCTTCAGCTGACATCCAAGCTGGATTTCTAAATAATGCATCAGTAGCTCCAACTTCTGAACCTACACCAATACCACCCATTGCTCTTGAAGCTGGTGATACTCCAATTAAATTAACCCCATTAGTAGCAAATGCAGCTGTTGATAAAACAG
>JALTVI010000011.1 GCA_027049035.1 Sulfurovum sp.
GAGATCAGAAGCTCTCGCCTCTCGACTTTCGCTTAGCGCGGCACCCAGCAAATCTCGTGGGCACCTCGATAAGGCAGAACGAAGCCACGAGATCCCATCTGCCTTGCACGGAGCTCCCCGCTGCCGGGATCCACGGTGACGAGTCTGGCGGGATATGGCGTCTCTCGACACTCTAGTAGCCCAGCACCCAGCCCGTCTCTCGCGCCACCGACATATCCTAACCTCTGACTCGTTCCCAGGCCAAACCCTTACCCTAACCCCGAGCGACAGCCCCAAGTCCTAAAGGCTACAGCACCGCCAGACAATATCGTAAGGCAAGCCCTAACCCTAACGCTGACTCCAGCCGTGGCTGCCTCTCCTGCGATCATCACGAGCGACCTGGGCTGGGGTGGACGGCCGTTTCCTAGTGGAAACGATGAAAAGTATCGGCGTTGAGACAAAGAGTCCCAAGTCCACCAAGAGCCCAGCACGGATACCCTCAGCTCTCGCCTCTCCTCTCTGGCTTAGCGCATCGATAAAGTCGAACGAAGCCACAAGATGCCATGTTCCTTGCCTAGACGAGAGGTCGGCTGGGTGGTCGGCCGTTTCCTAGTGGATTGACTCTCGACAGCTCCGAGCTAAGCCCCAGTTCTTCACCAAACTGAAGGGCCTGTCGATCCAGGGAGGCTGAGCGCAACGGCAGTCTGGAAGACGAGGCAAGCGCCCAGCACAGAGATCCGAAGCTCTCGCCTCTCGACGTTCGCTTAGCTCGGCATCCAGCACGTCTCGTCGGCACCTCGATAAAGGAGAACGAAGCCACGATATCCCAGCTGCGTTGCCCGGAGCTCCCCGCTGCCGGGAACCACGGTGACGAGTCTGGCGGGACATCGCGTCTCTCGACATTCTAGTAGCCCAGCACCCAGCCCGTCTCTCGCGCCACCAACATATCCTAACCTGTGACTCGTTCCCAGGCCAAACCCTTACCCTAACCCCGAGCGAGAGCCTCAAGTTCTGAAAGCTACACCACCACCAGGCCAAAACGTAAGCCAAGCCCCGACCCCAGCGCTGACTCCAGCCGAGGCTGCCTCTCTCGCGATCATCACGAGCGAACTCGGCTGGGGAGGACGGCCGTTTCCTGGTGGATTGATTGTCGACAGCTCCGAGCGAAGCCCCAGTTCTTCTCCAAGCTGAAGGGCCTGTCGATCGAGGGAGGCTGAGCACAACGGCAGTCTGGAAGACGAGGAAAGCGCCCACCACAGAAAACCGAAGCTCTCGCCTCTCGACTTTCGCTTAGCTCGGCACCCAGCACGTCTCGTGGGCACCTCGATAAGGGAGAAGGAAGCGACGAGATCCCAGCTGCCTTGCCCAGAGCTCCGCGCTGCCGGAATCCAAGGTGACCAGTCTGGCAGGACATCGCGTCTCTCGACACT
>JALTVI010000012.1:0-528 GCA_027049035.1 Sulfurovum sp.
CCAGACCAAGACGTAAGCCAAGCCCTAACCCTAACGCTGACTCCAGCCGAAGCTGCCTCTCCTGCGATAATCACGAGCGACCTGGGCTGGGGTGGACGGCCGTTTCCTAGTGGAAACGATGAAAAGTATCGGCGTTGAGACAACGAGTCCCAAGTCCACCAAGAGCCCAGCACCGATACCCTCAGCTATCGCCTCTCCTCTCTGGCTTAGCGCAGCAGCCAGCACGTCTCGTCAGCACATCGATAAAGACGAACGAAGCCACGAGATGCCATCTCCCTTGCCTAGACGAGACGTCGGATGGGTGGTCAGCCGTTTCCTAGTGGATTGACTCTCAACAGCTCGGAGCGAAGCCCCAGTTCTTCTCCAAACCCCGACCCCAACGCTGACTCCAGCCGATGCTCTCTCTTTCGCGATCATCACGAGCGAACTGGGCTGGGGTGGACGGCCGTTTCCTGGTGGATTGACTGTCCACAGCTCCGAGCGAAGCCCCAGATCTTCTCCAAGCTGAAGGGCCTGTCGGTACAGGGA
>JALTVI010000012.1:538-1385 GCA_027049035.1 Sulfurovum sp.
GGAAGGCGAGGCAAGCGCCCAGCACAGAGATCCGAAGCTCTCGCCTCTGGACTTTCGCATAGCTCGGCACCCAGCTCGTCTCGTGGGCACCTCGATAAGCGAGAAGGAAGCCACGAGATCCCAGCTGCCTTGCCCTGAGTTCCGCGCTGCCGGGATCCAAGGTGACCAGTTTGGTGGGACATCGCGTCTCTCGACAATCTCGTAGCCCAACACGCAGCCCGTCTCTCGCAACACCGACATCGCCTTACCTCTGACGCGTTCCCAGGCCCAAGCCTTACCCTAACCCCGAGCGAGAGCCTTCATGTTCTGAAGGCTACACCACCGCCAGACCAAAACGTAAGCCAAGCTCTAACCCTATCGATGACTCCAGCCGAGCCTGCCTCTCTCGCGATCATCACGAGCGAACTGGGCTGGGGTGGACGGCCGTTTCCTGGTGGATTGACTCTCGACAGCTCCGAGCGAACCCCAGTTCTTCTCCAAGCTGTAGGGCCTGTCGTTTCAGGTAGGCTGAGCGCAACGGCAGCCTGGAAGACGAGGCAAGAGCCCAGCACAGAGATCCGAACCTCTCGCCTCTCGACTTTCGCTTAGCTCGGCACCCAGCACGTCTCGTCGACACCTCGATAAAGCAGAACGAAGCCACGAATCCCAGCTGCCTTGCCCGGAGCTCCCCGCTGCCGGGAACAAGGGTGACGAGTCTGGCGGGACATCGCGTCTCTCGACACACTAGTAGCCCAGCACCCAGCCCGTCTCTCGCGCCACCGACATCTCCTTACCTCTGACGCGTTCCCAGGCCCAAGCCTTACCCTAACCTCGAGCGACAGCCCTCAAGTTCTGAAGGCTACCCCAC
>JALTVI010000013.1 GCA_027049035.1 Sulfurovum sp.
TTTTCAGGATGTATAATTCCATACTCATCAGGTTCTACGTATGTTACCTCAAACCCTTCTTTTTCAAGGGTTTTACATGAGTGAAGTATTGAGTGGTGTTCGATAGCAGAAACAACGATATGTTTTCCTCTTCTTGATACACCGGGTGCTTTTGCATATCCCTTAATTGCAAGGTTATTTGCTTCGATTGCACCTGAAGTGTAAACTATCTCTTCAGGTGTTCCTACGTTAAGGAGTTCTGCAACCTGTTCTCTTGCCCTGTTTATAGCTTTTTTTGCTTCAACTCCAAGTTCGTGAAGAGATGTCGGGTTTCCAAATTTTTCCCTGAAATAAGGCATCATAGCCTCAATAACTTCCTCAGCTACTGGTGTTGTAGCTAAATGGTCTGCATAAACCATTCTTCTTGTTTCTAACATATTTTATACCTCCTTATTGTTGACTTAATTTTCTAATTAAGTTTTCTGCAATCTGCATAAATGCTTTTGCTGACTCTGAGTCTTCTTTCGCAAGTACAATCGGTACACCAAGGTCTGAAAATTCAGCAACCTTTGGTTCTATAGGGATTTTACCTAAGACTTCTGTACCATATTTTTTTGCCACTTCTTCTGTTTTGCTTTTACCAAAAATTTCATACGTCTTACCGCTATCTGGACACACAAAATAACTCATATTCTCCACAATACCTAAAACAGGTATCATTACTTCGTTGAACATCTGGATACCTTTTTTTACGTCTATTAATGCAACATCCTGAGGAGTTGTAACAATTACAGCTCCATCAAGCTCGGCAACCTGTCCTAATGTGATTTGGACGTCTCCTGTTCCTGGGGGAAGGTCAATAATAAGAAAGTCTAACTCTTCATCTCCCCAATCAACATCGAATAAAAACTGGTTTAAAGCTTTAAACAGAACAGGACCTCTCCATATAACAGGTGTGTCTTCTGATGGTAGGAGAAAACCGATAGACATAACTTTTATGCCGTGTGCTTCTGGTGCGATTAGTACTTCTCTATCACCAACCCTTTTTGCCATTACTTGTTTATCCTTTGCCCCAAGCATTGTAGGACCTGATGGTCCGTACATATCTGCATCAAGATAACCAACGTTATAACCCATTTTCTTTAAGGCAGCTGCAAGGTTAACAGCAACTGTGGACTTTCCAACTCCACCTTTTCCTGAGGATACTGCTATAGCTTTTTTAACTTTTGGTATTCTTCTTCTATTTTCAAAGGGATTTTCCGGTTGAGGTGGTGGAGGTGGAGCTTGCTGTCTTTGGGCAGGTGGTTGGTCTGTAAACTGGACTTTTACTTCATTTGCCCCTATAGCTTTTAAAGTGTTTTCAGCCTTTTCTTTTAAAAACTGGTGATACTTATCACTCGGAG
>JALTVI010000014.1 GCA_027049035.1 Sulfurovum sp.
TCTCTGACACTTCCGGGAGCTGAGCAGTTATACGGTCTACCTCTTCCTGGAGTTCATACCTATACTGAAGCTCCTTTCCAAGGACTTCCCGGACAAGCCCAGAAAGTTCCTTCTCTCCCAACGACTTGAGGACGGCGATGGGGCTTTTCACGTGGTCTTGCCCTCGCAGGTAATCCAGGAGGGCTTCATACACAGGTTCAGGGAGCCGGTCGGCTGGGCGGGGTGATTGCGGCGGATTAGTGGGTGGCTGGGAAGGAGCCGAGTTTTTTTCAGCCGGTTTTGCTTTATAGGTGTGTGTGTCGTAGATATGTGTGTCTTTGGTTAGTGTTTCTTTGGTCGTTGTCTTATATGTCAAAGGTTTGTCTATATTGTCAAAGCTATGACTATATGTCAAAGGTTTGTCTATATTGTCAAAGATATTGTTCTTCTCATTGTCTCCCAATGGTTTTAAGGCTTGAGTGTCCTTGACTATATAGTCAAAGATATTCTTTTTCTTGTTGTCTTCCAATGCTTTAAGTGATTGGGTGTCCCTAAAAGTCTCCTTCACGATTTCCTCATCAGGGGGAAGGTCCAAATTTTCACTTTTTGGTTCCTTGAACCGTTGAGAGTCAAGCTCCATATACAGCTTCACGAAAAACGGCAGGAGAGAATATGCGTTGTAGTCGTTCCCTCCAAGTCTTCGAGCTTGTCCATAAACGTGTTTACGAATGCCCCGTGCTTTTGCTTGATGCTTTTTACCTGAAATGACATAGATGTACCCTTTCTCCTGAAGTTCTTTTATAGCTTTCTGGATAGTGCCCCTTCTACACTGGCATACCTCAGCTAATTTAATAGTGGATATACCCGAAACCCAGTGAGTTCTTAGCTCAAAGTCCAGCATGGAGTATAGTTTCAGAAAAACCTTAAATGCAACCGGAGAAAGCTCTCCCATCATGAGTTCCAGGGCAAACCTTGGAAGGACGAAGAGACCGCTGGGCAGTCCTGCTTCCTTCAGCGTGGACTGGACATCAAACTGACGAAGAGCTAAAATTTTAGAGCGTATCCTATTCCATTGCATTGCGTCATACCTCCAAAGAGTTTTATCCCGCCGTCCGCCAACGGCGGGGTTATCCTCATCCTTGAAGTGCTGGGATATAGTATCCGTGCTCCTCAAGCCACTCGACCATAGCGTCTTCATCCACCACATACCAAAATGTCTTCCTTCCTTTCCTCCTTCTCCGAATAACTCCCTTTTCCTCAAGCTCAGCAGAGTTCTGGCGTACTACCTTCCAGAGCCAGCTTCTATCAAAACCAAGCTCCTCACTAAGCGTTGTTACCGCTTTCATCTTCCACCTCCTTACGGGATTTGCCACAATCTCCATGAACATGAAAATAT
>JALTVI010000016.1 GCA_027049035.1 Sulfurovum sp.
AAATAAACCTCAGAGAGGGGCAGACAAGCAACCAAAAAGGTGTCAACCATGTCTCCGAACGGGTGTAAACCATGTCTCCGGGCTGAACAACAAGCCCGGGCATGACACGGGAGGGGCATGTGATGCGTTCTTCGCTGCCATCTCTCACGTTGGAGAAAGCCGTCCGCTTTTGACTCCCCATACGCAAAGGCTACGTGGAGCGCCCCGAATGCTGGAAATGGTCATCGGCCAATCCCAATTGTCCGATTGAGGTGGTTGGCGGGTAGTAGGTGAGAGGCTCGGGAAGGTTTTTAAGAGATTGAAACCCTAGGGTAACGTTACGGAAGGGGGCTTTTGCGAAATTTTCGCGGGTGCTACAATTTCTATATGAATACCCGTGCCGCTATCATTCTTCTGTTACTCTTTACCTCCGCCACCTCGGCGCGAGCCCTGTCCTTCTGCATGGAGCCGACCCCGCCCACGTGCGTGGACAACCTGGACGCTTTCGGCACCTCCGATCAATGGGAATTCAACAGCTGCCGCAGCGAAATCGAGAATTTCAAGCAGGAGCTGGAAAGCTACATCGACTGTCTTAAAGACAAGATCGATGACCTGATCGCCGAATACAACGCCTTGGTGCGCAAATACAACTGCAAGGCCCGGCGCGGAGGGGTCTGCTTCTAAACAAACTGAGAGGAGAGTGATGAAAAATAAGATCTTTGAACTTTACGATGGTGTGCTTGGTATAATTATGGGGATAATCAGTGTCATATATGGCGCTTTTACGGTAATAATAGGGGCTTGGGGCATGGATGAATTCATGGGTTTCTGGCCTGCTTTTATTATTACAGGAATATCCCTCGCACTGCGCTTCTCTTTGCCTTTCAGCGCCGGAGTTTTCTATTATGCTTGGAAAGTCTGGGATTTGCATTGGACAATAGCAGCGTTGATTGCTGCTCCTGGAGTACTCTTCTTTTTGGCGATTTTCTCGCTCGCTTTTTTAGATGAGAAGAGGTAACCCTGTTCTCCATAGCTAATTTTTTGCTTCATATTTTTCTATTATCGTTTTCGTATAAAGAAGAAATGCTCCCGCACAAATATCTATGATAACCCATAATTCTTTAGGTAAGTGAATTTTCATTATAGGGTTGAAAAGCAGCGCTAACCCTCCATAAATCCATGGGAGAGTGTCATTCTTTTTCTCATAGGCGACAAATGCTGCCCAAATAAATACGATGGTAGCCACAAGACGGAGAAGATTATAATAGCCATACGGCAATGGAGCGGCGCCGATAAATAACATTGCAGCAGTTATATAGATAATAGCAACAGGCATATTCCAGAATCTTATTGCAAGATCCATGCCGGAAGAGGTTCTTAG
>JALTVI010000017.1 GCA_027049035.1 Sulfurovum sp.
GTTGTTTCCTGCTGCATCATAGTTGAAGCTGTCACTTCCAGCCTGTGTGAGTCTGCCTATGTCATCATAACTGTAACTTGTGCTGTTTTTGCTTGTGATAAGCCCTGTTTTATCCTGGGTGTAGTTGAGCGTTTGATTTGCTGTCTCTATCTTTTTGATATTGTAGACTGCATCGAAAGTGTTTTGTTCATTGGTACTGTTTGGATAAGCGATTTGTGTTTGAATGCTGTTGGCATCATAGGTAAATGCAATATCACCTACCTGTGTAGCCAGTCCGGCATTGTCTCTGGTATAGCTGACTGTTTGACCAAGGAAGCTAAGCATCTTGACATTGGAGTCACTGTCATAAGATGTAGTAATATCTATGCCGTTTTGGGTCTCTTTGATGAGTTTGCCGGTGGCATCGTAAGCAAAGCTTACCGTACCCGAGCTGTTGGTCGCAGAAACGATATTTCCGTCTGCATCATAAGTATAAGAGATCGTATCGCCGTCAACTGTCTGACTTATCGGACGCATCACTGTATCATAGGTGTAGGAGACCACTTTTCCGTCACGTCTGGTAATAGTTTTAATGGTATTGTCTGTGTTATAGGCATAAGTGGTTACCCCACCATCAGGTCTGGTTTCAGAGCTCACTCTGCCGTAGTCATCATACGTATATTTGGTCTCATTGCCTACGGGGTCTTTGAGTGCGGTGAGTCTGCCTGCTTTGTCGTAGGTATATGTAACCTCATTGCCTATGGCATCAGTAGTCTTGACTATCCTGTCCATCGCATCATATTCGTAAGTAGTCGTTCTGCCTTCTGCATCGGTGATACTTTGTTGTCTGCCAAGATCATCATAAGTGATGGTTGTGGTGTAGCCCAGGGCATTGGTGATGGATGTGGGTTGGTTGTTTGCATTATAAGCTATGGTTGTCTTATTGCCTTTAGCGTCAGTAATCTCTGTTGCATTGCCTTTGCTGTCATATTTGAAACTTTGGGTATTGCCGTTGGCATCTGTAATCGTTAAAGGATTATTATTGCTGTCATAGGCAATGGTGGTTGTATGCCCTAAAGGTGTAGTAATCGTGCTTGGCTTGGTATTGCTTCCCTCGTACGTATAAGTCGTTTTGTTGCCAAGAGGATCGATAGAGGCTATGGTTCTGCCCATCTCATCGAACTGTTTGACCCATCTGTTACCGTTGGCATCGATACGGGTAGAGGTGAGGTTTGTTTCATCATAGATCTCTTCGACACTGCTGCTGGCAGGATCTACTACTTTAGTGATAAAGCCGCTGTCATTAAGAGTATAGGTGATCGTATTTCCATTGTTATCCGTTTTGCTAACGGTATTGGCATTTTGATAGTTGTAGGTAT
>JALTVI010000018.1 GCA_027049035.1 Sulfurovum sp.
GCAGCTCATAGAGCGTCTTCACCTTGTAGGCAAGCAGCGCTTTGACTTCACCAAGGGAGAGTTTTGCAATGTCCTCATCGATCTTCGATGCCTCTATCAGCGACGTGGTCTTCTGAAAATCCCATACTTTCTGATGAAGTGTCACGCCCGCATTCCAGGCATCTTCATCAACCGTATGGAACTGCCCGTTCACCGGCAGTGCAAAGGTCTGGGTGGGTGCAAAGGTTGCAGAGAGATCGATCTGTGGCAGATAGTCCGCATAGGCGGCATTGTATCCCTGTTCCGCCTGCTGCACCTTGAGCATGAAAGTTTTGACATCCGGGTGGTGCGCGAGCGTTTTTGCAACCGCCTCTTTGAGTGTCAATGTCTGTGCGTAGAGCAGCCCCGTTGCAACCACAATACCAATGACAATGCGTTGGGTCAATCGATTCACGTGCTTCCTTTGTTGTTTGTAATGACTATCATACCATGTCACTATGAATCCAATGTGAACTATTTGCCTTTGTTCTGATGCGCATAGATGACGATGGCGACGAATACTCCACCCTGCACCACGCCCAGAATGACTTCGGAGATGACTGCCATCATCGCAGGCAGCGTCTGGGGGATCCAGTCCCCGGAGCCAAGTGTCGTAAAGGTTACGGTCGAAATATACATCGAGGTGATGAAACTGTGCTCCTGAATCATTTTGAGGTTTTCCGGCGGAAACTGTGAATTGAGGTGGAAAAGTGAAAAGACATCGAACATATTGAAGAGGACCGCATAGAAGACAATGGTGATGACTGTAATCTCCAGGTAGAGCAGGACAATCTGTATGAGTGCCAGGTGGATATGGTTCTTCGAACGGCTGAAAATATACACAGCCGCATCGAGCACTCCAAAACGCGCCAGAACGATGTAGAGAATATTGCCTATGAGAATCTCATCGCTGTAGCGCATGAACCATTCGGTATAGCGGGCATGCAGAAAAAGCTCCACCAGCAGCGGTACCAGTACCAGCGGCAGCACCAAAAAGGCGACCCGTTCACTTTTGATGAAGCGTTTTTCACGCTGCAGGAACTGTGCAAGCATACTCATTGTTTTGACTCCAAAAGTGTCTCAAAAGCTTCGGTGATCGCTTCGGCGGCAACCAGCCCCTCAAGAAATATCTCTCCATCCAAAACAAGCGTCGGATCTTTTCTGACACCCGCATCGAGCGCCTTTTGGGTGTCGTGCTCATAATGAAATGCTACCCGCAGCGGCAGGTGCTTGATCGCACAGCTCAGACGCTTGGAGAACTTTGCCGTCGAAACCCTGTCACCGTAGAGCACGGCAGAAAAGAGCGGGTACGCCTTTTTGGCGGCATTGAGCACTTCGCCCTCATCCATCGTATGGCATGCTTCATTATTTTGCATCCAACACTCCTTTATTCGTAATCTGATAGAGAAAATCATGCATATCGAAATAGCCGATCATCGCTTCAAAGACCATGCGCCAGCACAGCTCCATACACAGAAACATCGTGATAAACACCAGCCAGAACACCGTTTTCTGCCCCGTTGTGAAAGTAGCGTAAAACGCTTTGAGGCGGTCGTTGATTCGTTTGAAAAAGGCTACTCGCCCAATCAGCTCCTTTCGGAACACATAGAGCACAACGGGCATCAGCACTGCGCCGATATAGTAAAAGACGATCAGCACATCCTGTGTGACGAAAGTATTGAACAGCAGTATATCACGCATGAATCCCCTTTGAAAACAGCCTTTCCAATACTACACTATTTTCTCTTTGTTATCCTCTCTGCCGTACTCACACTGAAACGTTGTATGTTCAATGTCGTATGTATCGTGTAGCTTCTTCTCAAGTCGGTCGATGACCCTGTTTGAAGCGGAGAGTGCTACATCTTCTTTGAAATCGAGATGCGCTTCGAGGTTGACCTGATGGTCGTTTAGCTTCCAGATGTGGATGTGGTGTACATCCGCAATCTCCGGTTCGGCCTCTATGGCTTTGACCACCTCATCCACATCGATGCCCTCTGGCGTAAACTGCATCAAAATCGCGCTGCTCTCTTTTACCAATCCGAACGATGCCCAGATGAGGTAGAGCGCGATCAGTGCGGAGATGAGAGGATCGATCCAGAAGATGCCGAAGTAGTACATCAGCACCCCACCAAGCACGACGGCAACAGATGTCATCACATCGGTCAGCAGATGCAGGTAGGTGGCCCTGACGTTCATACTCTCTTTGGAGTCCTCTTTGACAAGGAGCACGCTTGCCGTGTTAAGTACAATACTCAACGTACCAAGCCCGATGACCCATACCGAATTGATGGGTTCGGGGTGATAGAACTTGTGAAACGCTTCGACAATCAAAAAGACCGCAATACCAATGAGTACCGAAGCGTTGAAGAGCGCGGCAAGTATCTCGGCACGCTTGTAGCCAAATGTCCGCTGCGCATCATTGGGACGTGCCGCCATACGGTTTGCCACATAGGCGATGACGAGTGCCAGCACATCACTGAAGTTGTGCATCGCGTCACTCAGCAGTGCCAGCGACCCGGAGATGATCCCTCCCACGATCTGCGAAAGCGTGATGATGACATTGAGGACGATCGTCCAGAAGAGGTTCCTGCCGCTTACTTCATGATGATGGTGGTGTCCGCTCACAGGCTATCCTTTCTACGCATGGTTCTTCAGTATAATTGTCTCATAAAAAGGCTCAACCGGCCCTTCGACAATGTATGGGAATATTTTCATCACATCTGCTCTGAAACGCGGGTCGATGTGTGAGTTCTCATGGTCATAGACACTTTCCCAGACACCGTGGAAGAGGTAGTGTGTCTTGTCTCCGTCGGAAAAGGCGCTTTGCAGAATTTCTGTCGAAACCGCTCTTCTGTAGTGGAGGTTCTGGTACGATCCGGGAATACCTTTGGGAAATTTCGGATTGTAGTCGTAGTCCCCTTTTGCCGGGCGGAATGTATTTTGTGCTACTTTCAGCAAAGAGGTACTCTTTTCATTGAATACCTTTCTGTCTTTGGTGAAGATACCGACGTGGTTGTTCACGGTAATGTAGCGGTTTGTCGGCTTGTCCTTCTGTTCTTTGAGGAACTTCACGATGGCAGATTCACTTGTATAGATATGCTCTCTATCGCCGGCTGCAACGGTTTTGTAGACCCCTTCGTGGTAGTTCTTGCTCAACGGGCCGTATTTTGCGATGATCTTGGCAAACCATTTTGTCGTACCCGACGCCATCAGGTCATGGTAGTTCTCGAAACGGACGAAAAGTGAGTAGAAGAGCGGAAGCGACCCCTCTTTGCTCGCATCGAAATAGGCACTTTGCAGCACCCCTTTGAGATTGGTAGGATAGTTGTGCACCATCGTCGAGTCACCGACCATGTTTTTAAGCTGGAGAGACAAAAAGCCCTTTTTCTTTCCAAGTGCCTCGGCATACTCGTTGACATGTTTGAGCATATCGTCTTTGAACTTGCCCATAATACGGAATTCGAAATAGAGGGTTACCGGCCCTTCAGGCGTCTTTTCGCCTTTGGCAGGTTTGACCATACTCGCACTTGCCAGACTTGGCATCATCGCCATCGATCCTGCTGCGAGTGCTGCACCTCTTAAAAAATCTCTTCTTTGCATGATAATTCCTTTATTGATATTTTTGAGTTAACCAACTGGTTAGTTAATTATAGGCTACTCTTTCTTAATTTATTATTAAAGAACGTTTTCCCCTATTTATTGTAGGGATTTTTTATAATTATTGACAGCATCTTTGAAAAGATTTAAAAGTGAGGTAATGTTCAATCAGTGTTCACTGTTTTCAGTAATTTGTATTTTTCATACAACAAAAGTGCACAATTCATTCTGGATGATACATGACAAGAGGGGAGTACAGTACCGTGCAGACATGCATTGGTAGCGGATGGGAGTGCTTATAATGATATCACTATCTGTATTTTAGACAAAAACCGATAAAGTAATTGCATGCACTTTTCTTCTGATCAGTGACAGAATATGCTTAACGGAGTCAGCACATCATGGAAGGCAACAATAGCGGTACCGGTCTCAAACGTGTCATTTCCCTGCCTTTGCTTGTCTTTTACGGTCTGGGGAACATTCTTGGTGCCGGCATTTATGTTCTCATAGGAAAAATAGCCGGTATCAGCGGCATCTATACACCCATGGCCTTTTTGCTGGCTTCAATCGTCGTGCTCTTTACTGCGCTCTCCTACTCGGAGCTCTCTGCACGGTACCCCGTCAGCGCAGGTGAAGCCGTCTACATATATGAAGGTCTGGGCAGCAGGAGGCTGTCTCTCGTCATTGGCCTGGCCATTTCGCTCAGCGGCATTCTCTCGGCAGCTACACTCATCGACGGCTTCTATGGCTACTTCAGTACCTTCGTTACGCTGCCGGAATACCTTGTCTCCGGTATTTTGGTAGCACTATTGACGCTGGTAGCTCTATGGGGCATAGGCGAATCCGTCAAAGCCGCATCGCTGTTCACGCTCATCGAAGTTTCAGGTCTGCTGCTTGTAATCTACGTAGCCGCACCCTATGTCAGCCTCGAAGACTTGACACTCAAAAAAATCATTCCGCCGCTTGACGGGTCTATACTCAACAGTATCGTCCTGGGAGCGTTTCTGGCCTTTTACGCCTTCATAGGCTTTGAGGATATGGTCAATATTGCCCAGGAGGTCAAAGCGCCTGAAAAGACTATGCCCAGGGCTATTATGCTCTCACTCTTTATTGCTACCTTGCTGTATATAGCCATCGCCCTGGTGACACTCGCAGCTGTTCCGGTCACCTCCCTGGCAGCCTCTGACGCGCCGTTGGCTCTGGTGTATGAAACGGCAACAGGGGAAAAAGCTGCTATCCTCAGCCTTATCGGCATGTTTGCCGTACTCAACGGCGTACTCATACAGATCATTATGGTCTCACGTATCCTTTACGGCATGAGCAGCGAAGGATGGCTTCCCCGCTTTCTCTCTTCAGTCAATACCAAAACAGCAACCCCGGTGAATGCAACCCTTCTCACCGCACTGGTCACATTTACCCTGACACTGCTGCTGCCGCTGCTGACACTGGCACAGTCAACCAGTTTCCTGATTTTGACGATATTTACACTGGTGAACATTTCCCTCATCCGCATCAAGCTGAAACATCCCGCTCCTGAGGGCGTGAGAACCTATCCGATGTGGGTACCTGTAACTGCCGTAGTGCTCAATCTGGTAATGCTCGGGCTTCAAACCTTTTCTCTGTTTTAAAAGCCGTATGCATACACAGTCGCTTTTCACTTTTATGATTTGTCAGCAGTTGAACACTCTACCTCAATATTGAGTGCCTCGAACAGTGTCAAAATATTTTCGTCAAGGTCCGCTTTCCCCATCACGATTTTGTCTGTATGGATGGAAAGCAGGTAGGCAACCAGTCTGAACGCCTTTCCTTTGGGTGCATCTGCCGCAGGATTTCTCACCATTTCCCGGCTTATCTGTTTATGATCCTCACCGATATGCGTAATCTCCAGCCATGCCGTCTGGCCGAAGTGTTCACTCAGATGTTTTTTGTCCGCACTGAAGAGCCTGACAACAGTTCTGTAGGGCGGGTGGTCGGGCTCGTAATGAATTGTCACCGCTTCGAGTGCATCAATCGCCTCATGCAGCCTGTTCACCACCGCATCGATGCTTTTGTGCGCTTTCGCGGTAGCAACCTCAGCAACATTCAACTCAATATCGGCAAAGTAGACACTGCCGGATTTACGCACTCTCAGATAATTGATATCGGTAATGTCAGGTGCAGCCATGACAATATTTTTAATCGTCTCATTCATTTCAATATCGGCGGCATCGAGCAGAGAAAGCAACCCCTCTTTCAGTACGTCGTAAGCCCCTTTGAGGATCATCAGTACGATGATGATCACCGAGACCTCCTGGGCGTAAGGTACCTTGTAGTGGTGTGCAATCAGACCGATGACGACGATCATCCCCGCTCCGATGTCTCCCAGCCAGTTTACTGCATCGGCTTTGACACCCGGCGAACCGAGCCGCTGTGCCGCTTTGAGCTCGAAAAAGTAGAAAATATACTGTATGAGGACGATTGCCAGAATGAATCCCACCGTGGTCCAGATCTCTTCAGGCGTTTTGATACCCGCTTCGAAAAAGACCGAATGGATGATCTCGTAGCCCGCATAGAGGATACCCAGCCCGCCAAGCACCGCCGCCATATCTTCAAGCTTGTGCAGACCGTAGGGGAAACGCTCCGATTTGTGGGCAGCGAAAAAGAGTGCAAGGAAGATGAGCAGCGCTCCGAAGACATCGGAGATGGAGTGGATACCGTCTGCGACAACAAGCGTAGAGCCCATCATCCATCCCCATCCCAGCTTGGCTGCGGCCAGCGCAGCATTGAGCAGCGTGGAGAAGAAGAGCCAGCGCTGCTTTTCGTCGGTTTTGCGTATGTAGCTGATCATTATCTTTTACCTTTCCTGTCTACAGATATTTTTCACTTCCTGCTTCTCTTCTCAGGGGCAATGCGCTCTACATTTTTGTTGATTACATCGCTACGGGAGCCAATATCATCAATGTTAAAACGGTATTGGTACCCTTTGAGTTCTTCTATCTTCAAGAGCTTTTTAGTATCTGTGTAGAGCATATGCTTCATCGCTTCAAACGCCAGTTTTTCGACCTCATCGATATCTTCGGGAGTAACCTTCTGTTGCGCTTTCTGTTTGGCCTTGATCTTTTCCTCTTTGCGTTTGAGCGCTTTGAGAAAGGCTTTGTCCCTGAGTGAGACTTTGTAGGTTTTACCCGTGGAGATACGTTGCACGATGAACGCACCGCCAAGACTGTTGTCAAGCGAGAGGGTTTTGTGGTTGATGCGCGCGCCGCTCATCAGCGCCGAGGTGTCCACCAGACAGGGGCTGTTTTTTGCCACGACCCTGATGTCCGTTCTATCGATCACCCCGTCGTCAAAGAGCTTTGGAAGCACATGGGAGAGCTCCACATAGGCAAGTACCAATCCGTCACACAGATGCCCGTGTGCCCGCGAAAGGGTTTTGATGTCAAGCTTTTTGGGGTAGAGGTTGTAGCGTCCCAGCGCACTGTCGGTATCACGCACCATTACAGGTGTGGCGTTAGGTGCGTTTTTCACACGCTTTTCATAAAAGGCATCGTCGATGTTCAGATGCTCCGAGGCACATGCCGAAACAACAGCAAGTGTCAGGAGCATACCGGCCCTACGCATTGTGCTTCGCCTCTTCGATGAGCTTTACAACCTCATCGATACTAAGCACCTTTCCTGTCGAGACCACTTTGCCATCGATCACCAGTCCGGGGGTACTGACGACATTATACTTCATGATCTCCATAATGTCATCGACCTTGACCACCTCATGAAAACCACCCACTTGGGCGACTGCCTGCTCCACTACCTTTTCAAGTGCCACACACTTGGCACATCCTGTTCCCAGAATTTCTATTTTCATCATCTCTCTCTTTTAAACTATTTTGTTTCCACTTTACGTGAAAAATACTCTTTTGGATGGGCACAAACAGGACATTTTTCCGGTGCTTTTTTCCCGTAATGGACATGCCCGCATACTTCACAGATCCACACTTCTTCATCTTCACTTTCAAATTCATGCCCTTCGCTTAGGCGCGCAAGCAGTTCTTTGTACATCTTCTCATGTTCAACTTCAACCTTTCCGATGTTCCGAAAGAGTCTTGCCGCTTCATTGTGGCCTTCCTCTTTGGCAATAGCAGCAAAATCAGGATACATCGTCAAGTTTTCATAACTTTCGCCGGCAATAGCATCTTTTAAATTTTCCAATGTATCGTTCCATGATGCTTCAGAATGGTTTTTCATACGGTTGTACAGAGCCAGCTCAAGTTTTGCATGCTCTTTTTCATTGTTCGCTGCACGCTGAAAATGTGCCGCAATATCACGATACCCCTCTTTCTGCGCTACCTTTGCATAATACTCATAACGGTTCCTTGCCTGGGATTCACCTGCAAAAGCTTTTAGCAGATTGACCAGTGTCACATCGGCAGTAATGGACGACATCGCCTGTCCGCAGCAGTGCAGCTCTCCGCCGCCGACTTCCTGTACCTCCACTACATTTCCGCAAATGTCACATTTATAGCTTTCATATTTTTTCATACTCTGTTCCTTCCTCTCATTATTGTATGAACGCTTTGATCTCATCGACGCTCAATACTCTGCCCGTACTTTTAACTACCCCGTCGACAACAAGTGCCGGGGTGGTAGTGACACGGTAATTGGCAATTTCCTGCACATCTTCGACCTTGACGACTTTATAGTCACTGCCAAGCGCTTTGACCGCCTCTTTTGCAGCCTCTTCAAGCGCCTGACACTTCTTACAGCCGGTTCCCAACACTTCTATTGTACCTTTTTTGGTCGCAGAGAACGAAAATGCACCTGCCCCTTTGGCTACACTCTCCGGTTTGGCAGCAGGCGCAGCACAGCAACTCTCGCTTGTCTCATTTGACGCAGGCGTCGCGCAGCAACCCGATGCCGGATCGCAGGTACCCATCTTCTTCTCAAGCGGACACCAGTTGACAATGCCGGTGATCAGAGGGAGTACCCCAAGGTAAAACCACACGTTGCCGCTGTAGACACCATAGCCGATCAGGGCCAAACCCACTGCTATTCTTACGATTCTATTTGTACTCACGATAACCCCTTATAAATGTTTTCGCCTTGTCGCCTCTTAGATACTGGGCAACATTTATCAAGCCATCTTTGAGATATTTGACACGATACCCTTTGAGATTGAGGAACATCCGGGCAATATTGGCCCTGTCATTATGCGGGCAAACTGTGACAATGAGTTTGTCTTTGTCTAGTTCGTTCAATCGGTTTGGCAGTTCGTTGAGCGGAATGTTTTTGGCAAAGCCCATATGCCACGCTTCATACTCCTCTTTGAAACGGATATCGATCACCTGCGCCTTGTGCGCGGCGACCAGTTTGAGCATCTCCTCCGTGCCGATCTTCATCGCTTTGCGTGCCTGATAGTCGAACCCTTTCAGGTAACTGTCGAAAGAGATCGCTTTCGTCTCCTGTGCAAACAACGCTCCCTGACACAGCAGCAAAGCGACTAAAATATTTCTTTTCATCCCGACCTCCTTAATTGAGAATAAAATTGAACAGATATCCGATACAGACAATCCCCACCCCGACGATACCGAAGAAGATCGCGATCAGCTTGGTATGGAGTATCTTTTTGAGGATCATCGCTTCGGGCAGGCTGAGTGCGGTGATCGCCATCATGAAACTCAGCGCCGTACCCATCAGCATCCCTTTTTGTGTCAGCACCTCGACCAGCGGCATGACACCCGCGGCGTTGGAGTACATCGGGATACCGAGAATGACTGCCAGCGGCACACCGTACCAGTTGTCACCGCCGGCATATTTGGCGATGAAGTCCGCCGGTACGTAGCCGTGTATGAACGCCCCCACACCGACACCGACGAGTACATAGAGCCAGATCTTTTTGACAATATCCCAGGTATACTCCCACGCCTCTTTGGCGCGCGCTTTTGCCGTCATCTTCACCTCGCCCGCTTCAAGCTTCTCATCGATGGGCTTGACGGGGATGAGCACATACTTCTCAAGGTTGAAACGCCCGATGACAAAGCCTCCGACGATCGCCACAAAAAGTCCGAAGCCGATGTAGATGGCAGTCACTTTCCAGCCAAAGAGGGTAAAGAGCATCGCAATGGCGATCTCGTTGTTCATCGGGGCGCTGATGAGGTACGAAAAGGTCACCCCCAGCGGGATGCGCGCCTGCAAAAAGCCCAGAAAGAGCGGAATGGCACTGCACGAACAGAATGGTGTGATGATCCCAAAGAGCGCCGCCAGTACGTTGCCGTAAAGCTCCGACTTGCCCTGCAGATGCGCTCGTACATACTCCGTGTTGAAGTGCGTACGCAGGTAGGAGACCACAAAAATGATGACAACAAGCAAAAAGAGGATCTTGACCGTGTCATAAATGAAGAAGTTGACGGTTTCGTTTACACGACCTGTCAACCCCAGCCAATCGACCGTCAGATGGTCGACAAAACTTTTCCACATAATAGTTCCTTTTTTAATCAATATAGGAGACTATAGCAGGTTTTGAAGAATAAATCAAGATATCTTGATATATTGTAGTATTTTATGCGCCTAAATGGAAATATCCATCTACGCACATTTCAAATTAGCTCTCAAAAATATCAAAAGCCGCCTTGGCATTGCCCATCACCGCACTTCCCTGTGCGTGCTTGACGATCTTGACAAGATAGGCAAGCTCCTCTTTGGTGATGCCCATCTTTTTAAGCATTTTGGTCTGCTCCTGGATGCACTCTTCGCTTCCGAGCGTAATGGAAGCCGCCAGTGCAATCATCATCGAGGTTTTCGGATCGAACGGGTTGTTCTCATCTTGAACGCTGAATTTGCTGCTCATCGCCTGCTCTACGAGAAATCTCGGATCGATCGCTTTGGCGCTGTTGAGGCTTTGCGGGAGTGCTCCCATCTTTTCGACCATCATCGCTTCTACCTGTTCTGGTGTTGGTGCTTGCATTGTAAATCCTTTATATAATACTTGATAAAACAAGCTGTTTTATCTTCAAAACACTCCAAAAGGAGTGCTTCAAAGAGAGAACAGACTAAAAATCGTCATCATCGTTATTGAAGAAAGCTTCCTCTTCGGCTTTCTCTTTTGCCTTCTGCATTGCTTCAAGCTGCGCTTTGGTCATAAAGAGCGTTTTCATCTTTTTGACAAACACCGTCCGGTCGGGTAGTTTGGTAAAGTAGGCGTAGATCCCATAGCCCATAATCAGCACCGTTGCTATCAGAATGACTTTCTGAGCAGGGTCGAACTTTTGAATGGGCTCTTTGATCTTCATCTCGCACACACCGCCGGGACAGTACTTGGGATCTTTACGTTTGATCCACTCGAATATCTTGCACCCAAGACAGATGGAGAATGCCGATTCGAAAAAGAGCAACGCCATACATATCAGACATACAAGCACCTTGATGGGGTTTGGCTCGAAGTGTATGACCAGATAGTAGAACATCGGCCATGCCAGAATGAACCCCAGTGCCCACGCAAAACGCTTCTGTGCCGCGCCGACATATTCGGGCTTCTGGTTCTGTACGAAAAAGCGCCCCAGCATCAGGCTTGGCGCATACCGCGGCTGGATGATACGTATCGTAAAATCAATGGCAAAAAAGGTGACAAAGTACTTTGAAAAGGTGGCAGTACCCAGCATAATGCCGTTCATCAGTCCCAAAAAGGCACCCACAAACAGTATCGCAGCCGCCGCGCGCGCCTCTCTCTCGTTGAGTACCCGCACTTCATATCCGGGTACCTTTTCTCCGTAAGCAAAAAATTCTTTCCAGTTCACTGCAATCTCCTCCTACGACTCTATGGCTTCTTCCACTTTCTCAAGCAGATTTGTCTTTTTATTGCCGCTATCGAAGATATACGCATACATCGGTACATAGACCAGTGTCAGCAGCGTACCGACCAGCAGACCGCCGATGGCGACATCGGCAAGTGGGCTGAGGCGCTCCAGCCCGACTGCCTGCTCCAGCGCAATGGGGATCATACCGGCAATCGTACCAAACGCCGTCATCATCACCGGACGGAAACGTACGCGCACCGCCTCCTGCGCGCTCTCGAACGGACTTTCGCCCTGTTCACGGTAGGACTGGTAGAAGTCAATGAGCAGTACGGCGTTTTTGATGATGATACCAAAGAGCAGCAGTATCCCCAAAAGGCTTGGCATACAGCTTGGTTTGTCAAAGAGGAGCATTCCCCATGCCGCGCCGATCAGTGAAAGCGGCAGTACCAGAATCATAATGAACGCCAGTCTGACCGATCGGTAGATGGCAATCAGCGTCATGATCAGAATGATAACCCCAAGCCCGATGGCTTTGAGCATCCGTTTGAAGCTGTCATGGATCTGTGCGATATCCCCGGTCTGATCAATCTGAATGTCGCTGATGTTGGCATCTTTGAGTGCGGCGACGGTATCGTCGGTCAGATGTGTCACCGGACGTTTGGCACGATAGCCGTTGACATCGACACTATAGAGCATCTTGTCACGCTCGATCTTCGCAAAGGTCATGTGACGCTTGAGCGTCGCCACCTGAGAGAGCGGTATTTCGCCACTTGGGGTGGTGATGGGCAGAAGCCTCAGTGTTTCGATGTTCTCGGAGAACTTCCCTTTGAGATAGAGTCTGACCACCTGTGTGTTCATCGACTGGAAGTCGGCGTTGAGCCCCACCACCTGCCCTTTGATCGGCAGCTGCATCGCGATCTGATACGGGGTAATGCCGTAGCTGAGTGCTTTGTTCTCGTCAATGTCCATCTCCACTTCCATAAAGTCCTTGTCCCAGCTGGTACTGACCGATGTCAGCCCCTTGACATCCGCCATCGCTTTTGCCACTTCATGCGCCTTGTCCGGCAGCGTATCGACATAGGGAGAACTGAGCCGTGTATCGACGGTTGCTTTGATGGAGGAGAGTGCCGTCGCACCAAAGTCAAAGACATCGTTGCGCTTGAGCCCCTCCAGATGGGAGAGCTTGTCGCGGATAATATCTTCAAGCTGCCACATCGTCTTGTCACGTTTGAAGCGGTTGACCGCATTGATGGTAATGGTCGCTTCAGCCGGCAGGTTTCCCGAACCGAGGCTGAGTACCCCCGGCTCGGTACCGAATGCCACCGAACTCATCTTCACCCACTTCTGTTTGTCCAGCCAGTTGAGGAACGGCTGAATTTTACGCTCGGCACTCTCGACCGTTTCATTGGAACTGAAAGCGATCTGCGCTTTGATGATCCCGGTATCCATCGGCGGCATCGCATCCTTGCCGATGGTCGGCATGATATTCTTCATACTCATCACCAGAATCATAATGACACCCATCGTCAGCACCATACGTCTGGCAAACCAGAACTTCCCGTTGGAGAAGCGGATAATCCCCTCATAGGGGCCGACCAGTTTTCCGATGGTATGCTGATAGAACCACTCGAACCATCCCTCTACCTTTGTCTTGCCGACCCCGTTGCGGTAGAGCCACCTGGAGAGCAGCGGAATGAACGTAATAGAGAGGAACCAGCTTACCAGCAGCGCAATAATGAGCGTCTCGATGAGCGGTTTGAAGATCTTTTCTGGAAATCCTCCAATGAACATCAGCGGAAAGAGAATCGCAATAGTCGCGATGGTACCTGCAAAGACCGGGCTGAGTACCTCTTTGGTGCCTTTGGTGATGGCATCTTCGAGCTTCTCATACCCCTCGGTCAGGTGCCGTTCGATGTTCTCCAGTACCACGACCGCATCATCGGTAAGCATCCCCAGTGCAAGGATGATCGCCGTATAGATGACGATGTTGAGCTCGCCTCCGGTCAGCCAGATGATCGCCATGGTCGAAAAGAAGACCATCGGGATGGAGAGTCCCGCCGCCACAATGGCACGGAAGTTCCCGAGGAAGATCATAATGACAAGCAGGGTATAGATAACCGCGTCACGCAGTGCTTCGAGCATGTTATCGTTGGCCTGTTCGATGAGGTCACGCTGAGTATCGGAAATTTCAAAACGGATGTTCGGATACTCCGCTGCAAGCCGTTTCATCTCCTTACGCGCGGCTTTTGAAACGTCAAGCACGCTACCGCCCGGTGCCCGCTGTACGGCAAGGGCAATGGCGTCCTTGCCGTTACCGATGTAGCCGCTGGTGCGTTTCTGGTAGCTCCACTTCACGTCGGCAATATCGCTCAGGCGGACATTTGGCATAATCTGAAGCTGTTTGAGCTTTTCTATGTTGTCTTTCTCACCATAGAAAGTGACCGTATAGAAGTCGTTCTTGCCTTTGATGAACCCAATGGGCATATCGCGGTTGAGCGTGCCGATAGCCTTGGCGATATTTTCAAAGTTGACATGGTACTTCTTGGCTTTGAACGGATCCACTTCGATGTTGATGGCACTCTGATATCCGCCGAATACTTCGACATTGCCTATGGCGGGGTTGCTCAGCAGGTGCGGTTTGATGAAACTGTCGGCAACCTTGCGGATATCGGCAAGGGAGACGGAGCTGTTTTTGGGGCTGAGAGAAATGATATCCACCGGCAGCGTAAAGTCCCCTGCCGTATAGACAGCCGGATTGGTTCCTTTGGGCAGTTTGGCTTTGACAATGGAGAGTGCGTTGGCCACATCGACCGCTGCGGCGTTGAGCCCCTTTTTGTAGTCAAAGTCCGCCTTGACAATGGAGTAGTTTGCCACATTGACCGAACTGACGTCCGTTACCAGCCCCAGACGGGCAATCTCCTCCTCGATGGGTTTGGAGACCGTGGAGGCTACCACCTGTGCCGTTGCACCCGGAACATTGGTAATCACAATCACCTGCGGCGGGTTGGCATCGGGAAAAAGGTTCTTTGGCAATGTAACAAGGGCAATGATCCCCATAATGAAAAAGGCCGCTATGATCGAATAGAGCAGATAGGGCCGTTTATAGAAAAAGGAAAACATCCGCTACTCCTTGACCTTGAGCGCATAACCGCTGGTGAGCTTGAGCAGAATGTCCGGTTTGGCGACGATGAGCTTTTTGCCCTCAAGCGGCTCCTTGACAACCACACCCTGCTCGCCAGACTGAACAATGTGTACCGGGATAGCCTTGGCATGGTTCTTTTCAGCTTCCAGTACGAATGTCCTGCCATTACGGTCAAGCAGTCCATCAAAGGGCAGCATTACCGCACTGTCGGCTTCAAAGACCACTACATTCACCTCTACGCGTTCACCGCTGCTGAGCCCCTGAATGTCGTTGACGAACGCTTTGTACTCTTTCAGCCCGCGCAGCGTGCTGCCAAGCGGATGGAGCACATACTCCTTTCCTGCGAAAAAGACCGCTTTGGGGGTAATGTCCTGCGGTGTGCGTACCAGCAGACTGAAGCCTGTATCGGCACTGATCTGCAGCAGCGGTTTGCCCGGCATCGTCACATCGCCCACTGCCGCCATCGTTTTGGCTACCGTACCGTCGATAGGAGAAGTAATAGTGGCGTAGCTGAGCTGGTTCTGGGCCGCCTTGAGTTTGGCTCTGAGTGACGCGATCTGCGACTGCTCCTTTTGCAACTGCTCGATGGAAGCCCCTTTGACCCTGTAGAGTGCCTTGGTACGGGCATGGCTTTTGAGCGCATTGGCAAGTGAGACTTTCAGCGCTTCGATGTTGGCGGTAAGGTCTGTCGTATCGAGCGTTGCGACCACCTGCCCCTTCTTCACCAGTGTGCCGCTTTTGACAATCTGCTCCACACGCGAAGCGATGCGTGAAGAGAGTGTCACATCCTTCTCGTTGTGCGCTTCCGCCAGGTAAGGCAGCGTCAGTTTCACCACACCCTTTTTGGGCACCATACTCTTTACGACAATCGGATAGACCTTCGCAGGCACTTCGTTCGCTTCCTGCGCACGCTTGGCTTTTACCAGACGCACACCGCCGATTACAAGCACGGCAACGACTGCCAGTGCGATACCTATTTTCAACCCTTTTTTCATTTCACAATCCTTTTCATGTCATTTCCGTAAATTACCGCCAGCTGCGCGATATCCTGCCACTGCTTGGCCTGAAAGCTGTAGAGGTTCGCCCTGGCATTGGCCAGCGCATCCTCGTAACGCAGATACTCCTCTTCGGTGATGTTCCCGTTGGCAAAGGAGACCTTGGCGATCTTGAGCAGTTTCTGCTGGTTTGAAACACTCCTCTTCGCCAGCGTGATGGAGCGTCTGAGCAGCCCGATCTCACGTGCAAGCTGTGATGCCTGCACCGTAAGGGCGTGTCTGGTCTTCTCATACTCCGTCTTCTCCTGCAGGTAGGCTACCTTCGCCTCTTCGGAAGCCGTGCTTATGCTGTGATCGAAAATGGGCATATTCAGATAGATGCCTGCCGAACCGAACCCCTCATGCAGACGGTTGCCGTTGTTGTAGGCATCCCCCTGTGAGAAGCTATAGCTGCCTTTGGTCACGACGCTTGGCAGGTAGGCCTCATCGGCAGCCTTCATCCCTTTTTTGCTCGCTTCCACTCTGGCACTCAGCGGCTTGAGGGCGAATATCTCCCCTCTTTGCACGTTACGCTTCAAACGCAGCGGCACGCTGTGTGTCAAATGTACCCCTGTCAGCGTCTCTATTTTGGATGTCAGCAGGTTGATGTTCTGGTCGATGTTGTTGAGGGAAATCTCCAGTTCGTTGATGTGGCTGTTAAGCACAAAAAGCGCGCTCTGGGGTGCTCTACCCTCTTTGACCTTCATCTTCGTACTCACCATTGTCTGCAGAATGGAACGCTTCTTGGCTCTGAGCGCGGTTTTAAGTGCCTCAAGATAGCGCAGCTGGGCGACGCTTCCCACGACCACCGCTTCACGCTGAATGAGCGAAAGCTTCTGCTTTTCACGCGCGGCAAGATTGAGAAAGCGCGCCTTCTCTTTGAGGGTGAAGATCGACTTGATGAAGATGGGCCAGGTAAAGGAGGCCCCCTCGCGCATAATCTGCTTACTGAACGGCTGCCCGATCTCCTGATTTTTGACCATACCTATCAACTCGTTTGGCGGTACGGGCATCATCCCGTTTGGAGAGTTGTATATCTCATAGCCAAGATGGAGGTTCGCACTCGGCAGCAGTTTGTCACCGATGGCCTGCTCGCCAAGCGCACTCTTTTGAATCGCCAGCATATCGAGCCTGTTCTCCGGTCTCTTTTCAAGCGCATTGAGCAGCGTGGTGATGTTTGTCGCATAGAGAGTGCTGGAGAGCAGCAGCGTCACTCCTATGGTCGTGAGGGTCTTTTTCATTTGGGCTCCTTGAGCATCTGTTTGATTTTTACAACAATGTAGTCGGCAATCTCCTCTATGTCACACGCCGCACAGGTATCGAGTTCGATATCCTGAAGTTCGGCGGCTTTCAGGCGCAGCGGTTTGGTCGTTACCATCAGGTTAAGGGTTCCAAGCACCATAAAGTAGAGGATCATCGGTATCGCGTTGTAAAAACACCCTTTCTCCTCTCCACGCTTGAGAATGTCGCTGAAGAGCGCAAAGAGTTTTCGCATCGAGGCAAAGAGCATTTCGGGCACCACCGCGCCGCTGTCACTGAGCTCTTTGAGCAGCAAAGAGGGGAGGTAGGGGTGCTCGCACGCATACCTGGCATAGGTGCGGATGAACCCCTCCAGCTCCGCTTCGGGGTTGTCGTGGGTTTGGTTCTCTTCGGTCACCGCTTCGTAAATTTCGATGAGCACTTCGCGCATCACCGCTTCGTAGAGACCCTTTTTATTCTTGAAGTAGTAGAAGACCATCGCCTTGTTCAGCCCGCAGCGCTGTGCGAGCTCATCCATCGAAGACTCTGCGTAGCCCTTTTCGGAGAAGAGTGACTTGGCGTGGGTGACGATGAGCGCCTTGGAGGCTTCGGCATCCCGTTTCTGTACTTTTTTAGACATTAGACCATCCTATCAATTAACTAGTTAGTTAATTATAGAGTGGTAAAACTTAATTCTTTATGAAATGACTAGAATACATTAGCTGCAGCTGTCGCTGTAGCGGTTTCGCACGGCAAGAAATTTGTCAAGGTGTTCGAAAAAAATATCGATGAGTTTCGGATCGAACTGCTTGCCCCGCTCTGCCCTGAGATAGGCGAAGACCGCTTCATCGGGCCACGCCTCCTTGTAGCAGCGTTCGCTCCCAAGCGCATCGAAGACATCCGCCAGTGCGGTGATACGCCCGTAGATGTGTATCTCTTCACCCTTGAGCCCACGGGGGTACCCCTTGCCATCATAGCGCTCGTGGTGCTCGTGTGCAATGCATGCAGCAGCTTTAAGCAGCGGCTTGTCGGAGTCCTTGAAGAGATCGTATCCGATGGCGGCATGCCGCTTCATCACTTCACGCTCCTCATCATCGAGCGTCCCCTCTTTGTTCAAGATTGCATCGGGAATGGCCACCTTTCCGATATCATGCATGGGAGAGGCGGTCACAAGATGTTTGATCTCCTCTTCACTCAGGCCGCAGTATTTGCCAAGCAGTCTGGAGTACTCCGCCACACGGCGTACATGAAATCCAGTCTCTTTGGAGCGCGCTTCGCTTATTTCGGAGAGCCGGTAAATAAGATCCTGCTGTGTCTGCTCAATAGTCTCATGCATATGGAGGATTTCGGTGATGTCGTGACGAATAGAGATGAACTCCTCAATTTCCCCTTCATTGTTGACTATGGGGTTTACCGTCACTTCGACAACGTAGTCGCTGCCGTCTTTCTTCCTGTTTTTTACCACCCCTTTCCAGGGACGTCTGGCAAGGATCGTAGCCCACATCTTGTCAAATACCTCTTTTGGTGTATCAGGATGACGGATTACCCTGTGCGGTTTACCAATGAGCTCTTCTGCACTGAAGCCGGAAATTTCGCAAAACTTCTCGTTGACATAAGTGATCCTGCCGCTTCTGTCGGTTTTAGAGACGATGTTGCTGCGGTCTACCGCATCTTTGTACTCCTCAAGCAGCCTGATGGTTCTGCCCACATCATTTTTAAGCCTGAATGCCAGCAGAAACGTCAGAACCGTTGTCAAAATGAGTGCGGCGATGTTGAAAGCAAGTTTGAGGTAGATCTCTTTTGAACGTTTTTCTATGGATGCATCTATCTCATACAGATACTCCTTCTCTATCTGATAGATGCGGTTGATCAGCGCCGTACTTTTTTCGAACCACTCTCTGGGCTGAATCGTCTGAACATCAAACTGATGTTTTTCCATCTCTTCAAGCAAAGAGGCCAGATAGTGAAACTGCGGAGAGTCTATAACGGTTTCGAGCTTTTTGACATAATAGGGTTCCTGCAATGATCTGGCACGCTCTAGCGAAGCGATATACTCTCCCCTTGCCAGCATGACCATATGCATCAGTTTTCTATCCGGTTTTTTAAGCGACAACAGCCCGTTAACCCCGCCGCGCATCTGCCCCAGTGCCTCCTTCAGGTAGGTCAGGTTGGTATAGGCCATCAATCTGGTTTTTATATCGGTATCATCTACCGAGGTAAGTAGCTTCAGATAGTCCACCTGAAATTCACGGATGATACGGGTATACGCTTCAAAAGCGCTGCTTGGAGCAATAGTGCGCCCTTTTACGGTACTGCGAAGCGCTTTCAGTCTCTTCCGTATCACTTCCAGAGCACGGTAAGAGAGTGTTCCTTCCCTTTCAAGTATTGTAAGCGCACTATCGACTGCTTTTCGCTTCTCTGCCAGCACTTTTTTGAAATCTTCACCGCTGCTGCTGAGATAGCCGCTGCTCACGCCGCGTTCCAGCTGCAGACTGTCAATAAGGTTTGAGACAAGTTTGACAGTTTGAACACTTTGCTTTAACCGGTCGAAATCGCGCAGCTGTGTATAGGCATCACCTATGATATATCCAAAGCCAAGTACAATAATTATCATCGGAAGTGCCACCAGCAGACGCAGCTTGTTCAGAGTGGTACCGGAGGTGTTCTGAGTAGATGCGTGTTTCATACCGTTTCTTTGATGGGGTTTTTTAGTCTGATTGTAGCATAGTATAACAGAAGTTGAAAAGAAATATTTGTATAGAAAATAATCAGGAGGCAAAACAGCCTCTGAACGGGAGAGTGAAGGTATTAAACCAGCTCAACCCCTTTTTCACCGGAAACAAGCTCTCCGATGACATAGCCGTCGGTATTGGCAAGCACCGCATCGATATTTTCGGGTTCGACGACCCACACCATGCCCACACCCATGTTGAACGCACGGAACATCTCCTCTTCGTCGACATACTGGCGCATGAACTCGAAGATGGGAAGCACTCTGATATCCTCTTTTCTCACCACCGCTCTGATGCCTTCAGGCAGTACGCGCGGTAGGTTCTCGACAATGCCTCCGCCCGTGATGTGTGCAAGCGCTTTGATGTTCGCTTTGTTTGCCTTGTACTCTTTGACATAAATGCGCGTAGGCTCCAGCAGCGTCTCAAGCAGCGGCTTGCCCTCAAACTCCGTATCAAGCCCCATCCCCAGCTTGTCAAAGAAGAGCTTGCGTACCAGAGAGTAGCCGTTAGAGTGGACTCCCGAACTTGGCATTGCTACCAGTACCTGGCCCGGTCTGACGTTGGAGACGGTATCCATCTCGCTTCTTTCAGCAATTCCCACGGCAAAACCGGCAAGGTCAAAGTCGTTTTCACTGTACATCCCCGGCATCTCCGCCGTCTCTCCGCCAACGAGCGCGCACTCCGCTCTTCTGCATCCTTCGGCGATGCCCGCTACAACATCCTTGGCATTCTTAGGCAGCAGCTTGCCAGTTGCATAGTAGTCCAGGAAGAACATCGGCACACCGTTGTTGCAGATGAGATCGTTGACACACATTGCCACAAGGTCGATACCGACTGTATCAAGCTTGCCGCTCTCGATGGCGATCTTGAGCTTGGTACCCACGCCGTCGGTAGCGGAGAGGATCACCGGCTCTTTGTAGCCTGAGGGCAGTGCGTACGCGCCGGCAAAAGAGCCGATACCACCGATGACATTCTCATCGAACGTCGATTTCACATCGGCCTTGATCGCCTCGACAAATTCGTTCCCCGCATCGATATCGACACCGGCATCCTTATATGAAATATTTGACATCTACGCTTCCTTCTTCTCTCCGCACTCACACGGCGGGAATATCTTTTTAAGGATCATCAGTCCCGGACAGAAGCCGGTCAGGCCGGCGATGAAGAGCATCGTCATCATCAAAAATGTCACGATAAACGCGGCAGCGAACATCTTCGAGCCTGCCAGCCCCATGATCAGTCCCAGGATGATCGCCTGTACGATCCGCTGCATTCTTTCGGCACACAACATCAACAATCCTTCTGTTTAAATTGAGAAGTATTATAGCTAAAACTAACTTCTAAGTTTACGCCCCAGCTTCGCCTCTACCGAGCCCACTTTCTTTTCAAGCCTGCCCACAGGCCCCTCTCTCCAATCAATCTTGATGGAGCTGTAGACCCGGCCGCAGTCTTTTTGCAGCTCCTCGTAGGCGGTGTTAATGACATCAAGCGCTTCCTTGACTGTTGCTGCCTCGATGATGGTCCCCATCGGCGTCAGCTGGTACGCCAGCCCGCTCCTATCGACAATATCAAGCACCCTTGCGACAAACGCGCTCTTGCTCTGTGTCTTCTCTGTCGGAAACATCGAAAACTCTACTAATGCGGACATATAAATTCCTTTTTTAAAAGGATAATAACAAAGAAGTCCCTATAACGAGATTGAGAGTGTGATATAATCACTTTTTAAATAAGATGAAGGAAACAGATGAGAAGGAAAGGGTCATACTCTGCAGCACTGTTTGCATTGCTGCTCTTTAGCGGCTGCCATGAAGCCGACAAGGTACTCTACCCTATCAGCCGGGCCAGTGAAGAGCTCAATACCACTTCGGCAAATTTCTCACTTCCTATGACAGGACTTCCCTTCTCTGACATCCACTTCAAACACAGATCGCTGGTACTGGAAAAGAAGTTCTGATGCAGAAGAAAAAAGATGAAATGGTCATTGTCGGCGGGGGTGCGGCGGGACTTGCTGCCGCAGTACTTTGTGCAAGAAACGGTGTCAATGTTACGCTGCTTGAACAAAACGACCGTTTGGGGAAGAAGATTCTGGTATCGGGCAACGGCAAGTGCAACATCGGCAACAAAACCGTCTCTCCCGAACGTTTCCACTCCCAAAACCCTGCTTTTGTTAAAACAGTACTCAAGGGGTATGATGCCAAGATCATAGAAATATTCTTCCACTCTATAGGACTCGAACTTGTCGAGGGCAAAGAGGGCAAACTCTTTCCGATGTCGATGCAGGCTGCCAGTGTCGTCGAACTGCTTGAATATGCCGCACTTGAGGCGGGTGTCAAGATTGTCCGCAGCTGCGCTGTCAACCGTGTTGACAGGGTTGACAACCACTTCACGCTAGAGACTTCGCAGGGAACTTTCAACACCGAAACCCTGCTGCTTGCCTCAGGTTCGGTGGCCGCACCCAAACTCGGCGGCTCGAGCGCAGGATACGCCTTTGCCACCCGCATGGGACACACTCTCGTACCAAGATATCCGTCACTCGTACAGCTTGTCAGTGAAGAGCGCTGGGTAAAGCAGTGTGCCGGGGTAAAACTGCCCGGCACCGCCACACTCTTTGCCAACGGCATGCAGGTAACACAGAAAGAGGGCGATCTACTCTTTACCCCCTACGGCATCAGCGGCCTTACCATACTCGACCTCAGCCGCGAAGTGAGCCTCCATCTGGCACAGTTTGACTACTGTGAACTTTCACTCGATCTGATGCCCCGCTTTACCAAGGAGCAGCTGACCAATCTGCTGCTTGGCAGAGTCGATGCCAAAAGCCAAAAACCGCTTGCACTCTGGCTGCAGGGTATACTGCACAAAAAACTGGTACCGCGCATTCTGGAAGTCTCAAAAGTCAAAGCAAAAACGGAAAGTGAACTGAATAGAAAAGAGATAGGCAAGCTTGTCTATGCGCTGAAGCATCTGAAACTGAGCATTTCAGATACCAAAGGTTTCGAACATGCCGAAGTGGCTACCGGCGGGGTCAATACCGCCGAAGTGGACCCAGAGACAATGATGTCTAAAGTGGTCAAAAACCTCTATTTTGCCGGAGAGATTCTCGATGTGGACGGCGACAGAGGGGGGTTCAACTTCCACTTCGCATGGGTAAGCGCCATGCGTGCAGCGAAGGCTACATCAGCCCCCGCATCATTAGGTACCAGTACATCGGCTTAAGCATATAGAGGTCGAACGCCCACCAGAACCATCTCGGCTTGGCAGGGTCGAGGAACGGAATGGTCGGCGCCAGCCCGTCGTAGTTGAACTCCGCCATGATGATATGGCCGTAATCGACTTTCAGCGGACAGACAGTGTAGCCGTCAAATTTTGCAGTAGGCTTTTTACCCTCGATGACAGAGACGAGATTCTCCGTCACGACCGGTCCGTGGTGTCTGGCGGAACCGCCGGTTTTTCCTTTTGGAATACCCAAAACATCTCCCATACCGAAAACATTGGGGTAGCGTCTGTGCTGCAGGGTATGCATATCAACCTCAAGCCATCCTTTTGCTGACCCTTTCTGCCATCCGAGTTTGGAATCGACCACCGCTTTTGGCGGAGACATCGGCGGTACTACGTGGATGAAGTCATACTTCATTTCCACCTGGCGCTTCTTTGTGATCATCTCGTACTCATCGAGATCTGCGTCATATTCGCCTTTGATCTGATAGGTCTCCTCGAATGTCGCCACCTTGTTCTTCACATCCATCGCAATGAGATTGTGCTTGAACTTGTTGGTGATGGTGTCGTACTGCTTCTGTGTCTCTTCAAGCGACTTGGCAATAGAAGGGATGCCAAAGAGCTTCCCGCCGTTAGTAGCAAAAATATAGTTTGCCCCCAAACCCTCTTTTTTAAGGTGATCCGCACTGAGATAGAGGATCTTTTGCGGTGCGCCGCCGCACTTGATAGGTGTAGCGGGCTGTGTGTAGATAACCGTAGGTTTTTTGCCTGATGCAGCAGCAGCTTTGAGCTCGTTGAACCACTTCCAGGTCACTTCACCCCCTTTGGTTGTTCCCTTCTCAAGATCGCTCAGATAGACACTGGAGATGCCGTTGGTACCGATATCGGCTTCGGTCAGTCCTTCGATCCAGTCGTAGTGGTAGACAATACCCGTTGCGACGACCATGTAGTCGTAGCCCACCTCTTTCCCGGCACGTGTCACCACCTTGTTGTTGTCCGGATCGAAAGAGGCTACCTCATCTTTGATCCAATTGACATCATCGGAGATAAACTCCTTGTTGGGCCGGATGACATCGTCATGTGTGTAGAGCCCTGCAGCCATGAATACCTGTCCGGGCTGGTAGATGTGTATTTCATTGGGTGTGATGATCGTAATATCGGCATTGGGAAGCGCCCGTTTCAGACGCGCCAGTGCCATAATACCTCCCGCACCACCGCCTACGATAAGCAGTTTGACCTTTTTTTCACTGCTTGGGCCCGCCTCGGCAGGTGTGGGTGCACCCATCATCATGGCTGCACCACCGGTAAGTCCCATCACCTTGAGGGCATCCCTTCGGCTCATACCGCCTTCACGCTCCAGCGCCTCAAACGCAACCGTGCTGCTTTTTGTAAATGTATCCATAAAATACTCCTTTTTGGATAGCTATTTACTTATAATACTATTTAATAGATTAAAAACCAAATTATTTATGGTTGTTTTCACCGTTTAGCCGAATCTCTTCAACCATCAGCTGCAGCGTCGTGTTGCCCCGAAAATGGTTTTCACTGACGGTGTAGACAATATCAGCTCTCGTTCCGGGCATATAAACCGCTTCGGTCTTGAACTGCACCCCCTGATGGGTAATCCCCTCTTGTTCAAAGAGAAAACGCAGGTGATTGCCCTCTTTCCCCATCTTGTTTGCCTGCAGAATCTGCACATTGCGTGTCAAGAATTTCGGCGTCGGATTGCCCTGCCCGTAGGGTTCGAATTTCTTCAGCAGTGCCGTAAGGTTAAAAGTTATGTCTCTGAAATGCAATATGCCGACAATATCAGGATCTTCACCACTTTGTGCATCTGCTTCAAGGTAATACTCCTGAAGTGCTTCGATAAAGGGTTGCAGATTCTTCTCTTCCAGACTCAGCCCGACTGCCGCGGCATGGCCGCCGAACTTCGCAAGCAGAGGACGCGTTTTGTCCACCAGTGCAAAAAGATCACAGCTGCCGAAACTTCTGCCGCTGCCTTTAAGTACCCCTTCTTCACTTCTGCTCAATATGATGCAGGGCCTTTTCAACTCTCTTGCTACTCTTGCGGCAACAATGCCCACAACCCCTTCATGCCACGCTTCTCCTGAAACGATAATGACAGAGGCATCTCTGTCGGCTGCAGCAAGAGCAGCTTTGGTGATCTCGGACTCTGTCGCTTTTCGCGCTTCATTGAAATCGATCAGCCGCTGCAACCGTACTCGGGCATCGTAAATGTTTGAAGCAGTAAGAAATTCAACTGCATAGGAGGCATCTTCCATGCGTCCTGCGCTATTGAGGAGCGGACCGAGAAAAAAACCGATATCTTCTGCACTCAAAGTCTCTTTTTGCGCATACTCTCTGTAGGCTCTGATAGCAGGACGGCTGCTTCTGGAGAGTGACTGAAGTCCTGCAATAACCATTGTCCGATTGATATGTTTCAATGGCATCATATCGGCAATAATCGCAATAGCAGCCAGCTCCATATAAAACATCATATCGATTGGCACATTCAGTGCATTTTTCAAAGAGGCAATCAGATACCAGGCAATCTGTGCCCCGCACACCTCATCGTAGGGGAAGGTACACTCAGGCTGTTTCTGGTCAATAATAGCATAGGCGTCGGGCAGTTCAGGCGGAAGCAGATGGTGATCGGTAATGATCAGATCGATACCTCTCTCTTTGCATAGCTTTGCCGCATAGAGGGCAGAGATACCGTTGTCAACCGTAATGGCCAGATCGGTCCCCTCTATGCGGGGGATGATGTTTGCAGAAAGGCCATACCCGTCTCTGAAACGGTTGGGAATAATCCACTCGACAGGATAACCGATCTCTTCAAAAAAGAGACACATCAGGGTTGTAGAGGTAACCCCATCCACATCATAATCGCCGATAACTGTGATTTTTTCTCTCTTGTTGATCGCTGAAACAATACGTTTCGTCGCTTTTTCCATATCTTTGAAAGTATGGGGTTTTGGAAGATCGTTAAGGGTAAGAAAGCCCTCCTCGAACCGAGTTTGAAGGAGAGAGGAGAGTTTGTGTAGCGTAAGAGCCTCAGGCATCTTTTTTAGATGCTGCCATGGCCGCTTTTACAAATGCCAGAATGGCCGGGTTGGCATTCTGCAGACGTGACGTAAATTCAGGGTGGAACTGTACGCCTAGGAACCACGGATGGTCTTTCACCTCTACCGCTTCGATAAGACCGTGTGATTCACCGGTAATCTCCATCCCGTTGGCTTCGAAATCAGCCCTGTACTTTGGATTGGCCTCATAACGGTGGCGGTGGCGCTCGTAAATCACCGGTGCATCGTATGCCTCTCTGAGTCTGCTACCCTCTTTGGTTTCACACTCGTACTCACCGAGTCTGAGTGTCCCGCCCATAGGAGAAGTGGTGGTGCGCACCTGCTTGGAGCCGCTGGCATCGATAAACTCGTCGATAAGGTAGATGATAGGATGCTTTGTATGTTCGTCAAACTCTACCGAATTGGCATCTTCAAATCCAAGCACGTTTCTTGCAAACTCCACCATGCTCAGCTGCATCCCCAGACAGATACCGAGGAACGGTATTTTGTTCTCTCTAGCATACTGAATAGAGAGTATCTTTCCCTCTACACCGCGCTCGCCGAAACCGCCGGCAACCAGTACGCCGTCGACATCGGTAAGGTACTTCGCCGCACCATCCTCTTCGACCTTCTCCGAATCGACCCATTTGATGTTCACACGGCTGTCCAGATGCGCCCCTGCGTGAACAAGCGCTTCGGTCAACGATTTGTAAGATTCTTTGAGGTCAAGATACTTCCCGACAAAGGCAATTTTGACTTCCTTTTCCGGCATAATGATCTTGTGTACCAGGTCGGTCCACTCGTCCATCTGCGGCTTGCACTCTCCAAGCTCCAGCTGCTTGCAGATAGGGGTAAGGATATCCTGTCTGAGGAAGTTGAGCGGTACCTGATAGATCGTCGCTGCATCTTCGGCAACGATGACGGAATCCTCTTCCACATCACAGCTGTAGGCGATCTTACGCTTAATGTCGCTGCTAACAGGCACTTCCGCACGCAGTACCAGCATATGCGGCGCAATACCGATACGGCGAAGCTCCTGGACAGAGTGCTGAGTCGGTTTGGTCTTCAGCTCACCGGCAGCCTTGATATAGGGAAGCAGCGTAACGTGTACGTTCATCACATTGTTTTTGCCAAGTTCATGTTTAATCTGGCGGATCGTCTCAAGGAAGGGAAGCCCTTCGATGTCACCCGTCGTTCCGCCAAGCTCTACGATGAGAATATCTTTGCCCTCACCCGCTTTGAAGATACGCTCTTTGATCTCGTTGACGATATGGGGTACGACCTGAATAGTTTTGCCCAGATACTTCCCTTTTCTCTCATTCTCGATGACGGTTTTGTAAACCTGTCCTGTAGTAAAGTTATTGTTCTGTGTCAGTGATGTATCCAGAAAACGCTCATAGTGTCCCAGATCAAGATCGGTTTCCGCACCATCTTTGGTAACGAAAACTTCACCATGCTCCAGAGGCGACATGGTTCCCGGATCGACATTGATATAGGGATCGAGTTTGAGTACGCCAACTCTCTCCCCTGTATGTTTGAGGAGTGTTCCGATACTCGCAGCAGTAATCCCTTTACCCAGAGAGCTGAGTACCCCTCCGGTGACAAAGATATATTTGGTCGAATTTTCACTCATAAATGTTTTGCTCCTATCCGACAATCGGCATGATAATAGTAATGAAGTTACCCTCTTTGACAATGAAAGGGGTGCTTGATTCGTTGAACTCCATTAAAAATTCGCCGCTGTCAATTTGCGAAATAAAGTCAAGAAGGTAACGGCTGTTGAAAGAGATTTCAAACTTCTCCTGCAGTCCGGTAGAGAGTTCAATCTCCGTTTTTGCTTCGACATTGTCTGCACTGAGCGAATTAAAGAGAATAACGTCGCTAAGCAGCGTCATTTTGATATCCTGCGAGATTGTCGTGATCATTTTGATCGCATCTACCATCTCTTTTTTAGGCAGTTTGACACTGTGTTTGACGCTCGAAGGGACAATACGCTCGTAGTCGGGGTACTTTCCGTTGATCAGACGGGTATAGAAGAAGTAGTTTTCATTGGCGATAATAAGGTTTGTCTCATCGTAGAAGATATTGATCTGGTCAAGGAAGAGCTTCTGAATCTCAAGAATCGCTTTTTTGGGGACGATCAGGGAGAGGGTCTCCTCTGTCGTGCTTGGGATGGTTGCGATAGCAAGTCTTCTTGTATCGGTTCCTACCAGATCGGTAGCGTCTGCTTTGATGTTGATGAGTGCACCGTTGAGTTCGAATTTGGGGTTGTTGGTATCGATGGCGGGAGAGATCTTTTTAAGGTTTTGGATCAGGCTGAGAGAGTCAAGTGAAATTTTGGGTTTCTCTTCTGCAGTTGGGAATGCTGGATATCCTTCCGGATTGAAAGTGGGCAGTTTGAATTTGGAGTGTCCCTGTTTGATGATCAGTGTGTCATCGAGCAGTTCAAGTGTAATGTCACCCTCTTTGAGTATGCGGATAATATCGAGAAGCTTTTTACCGTTGGCTGTAAAGGTACCTTCAGCCTCTATCAGGATGTGGTCGGTAATGACACGCAGACCGATCTCGCTGTCAGTAGCCTTTACGATACACTTATCCCCTTCGCTTTTGAAGAGTACGTGGGAGGTAATCTGACTGGCATCTTTCTTTTCAAGAAAAGGCTGCAGGTTGATAAGTATCGATTCGATGATCTGTTTGGGTGCTTTGATCTTCATTGACTCTCCTTATTTTTTAATAACTTTAGTAGATAGCAGTAGCCCGCCATGAAAATGTGAAAAACCCTTCAAACGACTCTGTAGCGGCATTTTGTACAAAATCGGGCGATATTTGTTTTTCACATTTGTTCACTGTGTATAATTATATCTTTTTTTTATTCAAGTTTTTAGTGGTTTTTTCTCACTTTTGGGCACTCTTTTCCGTATCGGTGTGGATTTTGTTGGAAAGCTCTTCGAGTAGTACTTTGAAATTCTCATCGTTTTCAATGATTTCGTCGATCTTTTTCATTGCGTGGGAGATGGCGCTGTGGTCCTTCATACCGAAGTAGAGTGCGATTTGCGGCATGGAGTTGGGTGTGAGGTTTCGTGCCAGATAGATGGCGGTACGGCGTGCGCTGACGACGTTGCTGGTGCGCTTTTTGGACTTGATGTCGCTGGGTTTGACATTGAGTTCGCGTGAGACGATTTTGACGATGTCATCGATAGTGACATGCTCTTTTTTCTCTTTGAGCTGGTCCTTGATGGCATTCTGTGCGAAGTCGAGGGTGATCTCCTGGTTGAGCATCGATGCAAGGGCATTGATACGGATGATGGTTCCTTCGATCTCTCTGATGTTGTCTCCCATATGGGTGGCGATGAAGTTGATTACTTCGTTAGAGAGTTTGATACCGTCGAGTTCACACTTCTTCTGGATGATGGCGATCTTGGTCTCAAGTCCCGGAGGCTGGATGTCCGCCATCATTCCCCATTCGAAGCGGGTACGCAGCCTGTCGACGAGCCCTGCGATCTTGTTGGGCGGCCGGTCGGCAGTCATGACGATCTGTTTGTTGGCGTTATGCAGTTCGTTGAAGGTGTGAAAGAACTCCTCCTGTGTCTGCTCCTTTCTGGAAAGAAACTGTATGTCGTCTATCAGCAGCAGGTCGCACTCTCTGAACTTCTCTCTGAAGCGGTCCATTGTCTGTGAGCGCAGATGGGAGGTAAAGGAGTTCATGAACTGCTCGAGTGTGGTGTAGATAACGATATTGCCTAGTGCGACATGGTAATTTCCGATAGCTTGAAGAAGGTGGGTTTTTCCCAGCCCAACCCCACCGTAGATGAAGAGCGGGTTGTAGAGGCGTCCGGGTTTTTCGGCAACGGCTTTGGCGGTGGTATAGGCGAACTGGTTGGACTCTCCGACAATGAAACTCTCGAAGGTCAAAGAAGGGTTGAGGTAGGTACTTTTGCCGTGGCTCTTTTCGGCAACAGTTTTGGGTGCAGGCGCACTCTGTCTGCTTTTTGCCTTTCCTACAGTGATTTCGATCTGCGGTTTGACATCGTTCTGCAGTTCGAAGAGGTGGGCGAGTTTGTCGCTGTATTTGGTTTTGATATATTTTGCTACCAGCATATTGGGGGCGTTGAAGACAGCAATGTTGCTTTTGGAGCGGCGTGTGTCGTAGACCAGCTTCTTGATATAACGTTCATATTCCGTTTCAGGGATCTCTTTTTTCAGTTCAAAGAGTACTTTCTGTCCGATATTCATGTAGGATATTCCGCCTGCAGCCAAAGATTTTCACATTTTCAGAAACGTTTGAAGCGTAGATGTGAATAACTGATGCAATTTTAGCTTAGATTAGCTAAAATAAGGCAACTAACGCAGTGTGAAAGTATCTATTCACACTGTGAACAAAGGTGTGAATGAATATTTTGGGAATCGACCCGGGAAGCCGTAATCTGGGCTACTGCATCCTTCATTGGGATGGGAAAAAGTTTTCATTGGTAGAGGCGGGACTGCTGAAGATCAAAACCACAATACTGCAGGAGCAGATTGTGGAGCTTGTGGAGGGGTTTGACATTATTCTCAAGTCCCATACGATCGATGAAGTGGCCATCGAGGACATCTTCTACGCCTACAACCCGAAAACGGTGCTCAAGCTGGCACAGTTTCGCGGTGCACTTTCACTGAAGATCCTGCAGGAGGTGGGATACTTCTACGAATATACGCCACTGCAGGTGAAAAAGGCTGTTACGGGTAACGGTAAGGCGGCAAAGGAGCAGGTGGCGTTCATGGTCAAACGGCTGCTTGGGATCAAGAAAGAGATAAAACCGCTGGATATCACCGATGCGATGGCGATCGCACTGACACACCTTCAGCGGGTGAAGATGAGAAAGGGATGATGGTTAATGAAACCGAAATTTAATTACTCAGAGGCTTCTGTGTGGCTTTCTGCTTTTTGATGGTGATGAAGCGCTTCTTTGGTACGGTAAAGGTCTCTTTTCTGTGCCCTGCGGTCGACTCTTCGATGATCTTGTCGTAGAGGTAGATGTCATGCTTGAAGTAGGCAAGCCCGTTCTCTTCATAAACGGTAAAGTAGACGATGTGTACCGGAATGGGACGTTTGAGACGAATGGTTGTCGGTTTGTCCGTTGCGATGATCTTCTCTATATCTTCCTGTGTGTAGCGTTTACGCGCGTGTTCGAGTACCAGTTGGGCAAGTTCGAAAGGCTGTTCGACACGCATACAGCCTGAAGAGTAGACTTTGTAGCGGCGGTCAAGCAGGCTTTTGTTGTCGGTATCGTGCAGATAAACGGCATACTTGTTGGGGAACATGAACTTGATGCGCCCCAGCGCGTTGCTGTCTCCGGGGAACTGTACGAAACGCCACGGCACCTTTTTGTCGCTGTGTTCGTAGGGATCAAGGTCTTCCTGTGTGATCTCCACCTCTTTGCTGCCGCGGAAGACGTGAATATTGTGATCGATGAGATAGCTGGGATTCTCACGCAGTACATGAATGAGGTCGCGTTTGATGAGGTTGTCGGGGATCGTCCAGGTAGGGTTGATGACCAGATACTCCATCTTGTCATCGAAGATAGGCGTAGGCCGGTCGATGCGCCCTACGACCACTCCCTTTTTCATCACCATCATACCGTTCTTGTAGTAGCGCAGGTTGAAGTCCGGAACGTTCACCTCTATGTATTCCTCTTCGAAGTGCTTGGGGTAGAGTTTGGTTTTGTCGAGGTTGACGATGATTGCCTGAATGTTCTTGCGTGCAGGCTGGTTGAGGTACCACGTCATCGTCTTGTCCACCTGGCCGGTAACTTTGAGCAGGTAGCGCTTCTGGTAGGTGATGACGGCACGGCGGAGCGTTTCGTCAAACCTGGAATCGATTGGAGCGTTTTTGGGGTAGTCTCCGGAAATTTGAAGCCGCTTTTTGATTTGCTTGACACGCGATGAGTAGTCTCCCAGTTTCAGAGGAGAGTTGCTGTATGCGATTTTGGGGAACTTCTCCATACGGCGGTACTCTTTGAGCAGATGTACCAGTTTTCGGTAGCGGTCTTCCAGCGGCAGCAGCGAGGTCAGGTAGGGGTAGATATCGCCGCTTTTGGCAGCGGCGATGAGCGGACCGTGGGGCGGAAAATGTTTTGGATGCATTTCCCATGTCGCCTGGATGTCGTCACTCTCTTTGAGTGCCTGGAATTTCTTCTGAACCAGCGTCCAGTCGACATCTCCCTCGACAATGAAGCGTACCAGCCTGACATAGGAGTTGGTAAGCAGCAGATCGAGCCGTGCATAGACAGCGGCTTTTTTTGCCGGCGATATGGCATTGTTGTCAAGGTAGAAGAGCAGCTTCTTGATCGCTTTCTGGTCGAAGCGTTTGTTCTTGTAGTTGAAAAGCGGGTCTTTGAGCGCCTGGATCAGACTGGCCATCTTCTCCCGGTTATCATCCCCTATCCAGAGCGGTCTGTTGCCCGTTTTAGCATAGATCTCTTTGACGATTTTGCCGTCTTTGCCTTTAAGCTTGGTTGCAATGCCCTGTTTGAGGTTGGCGGTGATGCTCTCCATGCTCAAGGGTTCCGCAAAGGCAAGTGTACAGGCAAGCAGCAGGAGTATAGCGGTGTGTAGAAGTTTCACGTAACGGATTCCTTAGAGGGTTTTGTGTTTTTTGTCGATCAGTTGCAGGTATTTCAGCGGTGTGACCGCTTTCATCTCTTCGGCAAGCCAGCGTATCTGGAACCACGCCGCACCGCTGTCACGCAGGTCGAAATAGTTTTTAAGACTTCGGATGTTGAAAGTAACGACCATATCGACTTTCCAGTTGTCCGATACGATGTGTTTAAAAGCATCTCCGACATTGCGCTTTTTCTTGCCGCATTCGAGCGCTTCGTAGAGTGCCTGGGCATCGCCCTTGTGTGTTTCAAGCAGCGGCAGGGAAGATTTGGCGACGGCGTTGGTGATGAAGTCGCTGTCTCTTTCGTACTGGAAACGGAATTTGTCGTAGATGGCACGGATCTCGATGGCAAGGTAGGCGTCATCGGCGATGACGAAGAGGTCAAGTGTGAGCAGCTTTTCAAGGAAGAACTCAAATCCGTTTTCGGCTTCGAGCGAAGCGACAAAGGCGTTGATGACCGAAGACATCGTATAGCGTGTGGAGCGTACCGAAATAGCCTGTATGCGGTGGCGTGCATGCTCCTGAAGCACCCCTCTTGAGGTGCCGCGGATGAGGTAGCTGAGTGTGGCATGTTCGATGATGGAGTGGTGGTGGTGTACCCATGCCAGATTCTCCAGCAGCTTGGAGCCCTCGATGGCGTTGATCGCATCGGTATCGAGGTGCTCGGGGGCCTCTTTGATACAGGCATTTTCAGAGTTTTCGAAACTGTCGTAGCAGGTGCGTGCAGCGATTTCAGCGACCCCCAGACCGCTTTCTTGCAGCAGGGTCACTTCAGGTTTTTTGTAGAGAATGTGGTACTTTTCACTTGTTTTGCCGCTGTCCATAGCCCGCTCCGATTCGATTTTGGGTACAATTATAGCAAAAATATATAATGCCACATTTTTCAAGGATAATGATGAATCCCTATGAGCGATTTCACCCCTTTCAAAACGACTTCAGAGACCCTTTCTCCCGTGACCGCGACCGTGTCATTCACTGCAGCTCTTTCAGACGGCTTGAATACAAGACACAGGTCTTTCTCAACCACGAGGGGGATTACTTCCGAACCCGCCTGACCCACTCACTGGAAGTAAGCCAGATCGCCAGAACACTGGCACGCCAGCTTGGACTCAATGAGACGCTTGCCGAGGTGATCGCCCTTTCGCACGACCTGGGCCATACGCCTTTCGGGCATGTGGGCGGTGACGAGCTTGACCGTCTGCTCAAAGCCGACGGGCATGAATTGGGATTCGAACACAATTTTCAGTCCTTTCGTGTTTTAACGAAGCTTGAGAAGCGCTACAAGGAGTTTGACGGGCTAAACCTTACTTTTGGCACACTTGAGGGGGTGCTCAAGCACTCCTACCCCTACGAAAAACCGTTCCTCAAAGGGCTTGATGCACGTTTTGCACTCGACAGACACCCCAGCCTCGAAGCGATGGTGGTTGACCATGCCGACGAGATCGCCTACACGTCACACGACATAGACGACGGGGTGAAGTATGGGCTTATTACATTCGATGACCTGCTCGATGAGCCGCTATGTCAACGTGTCGATGCGATGGTGGTACAAGAGGGGGTAAGACAAAACGAACCGCTCTACCGCCACCGTTTCGTTGCGGGGCTGATCAAACTGCTGGTAGAGGACTTCATTGAAAACTCAAGAGAGAAGACGGCACACTACAGAAAAGAGGAGCCCATCTGCGCGACGATCGATGCAAAAGAGCCCCTGCCGGCAACCTTCTCCAAAGAGACAGCCACGCAGCTGAAACTGCTGAAAAAACGGCTTTTCAAAAAGCTCTACAAGCATGAGAAGATCGCTCGGAAGATGTATGCGGGGAAACAGTGCATACAGGGACTCTACAAGGCATTCAGTGAAGATCACGACCTGCTTCCCGAACATCAGAAAGCGCTTTTTGACGTGCGTCCTGCACACCGTGTCATCGCCGATTATCTCGCTGCGATGACCGACCGCTATGCGATGAAGACCTACCACGAACTCTACGGACTTTCACTATAGTTTTTTGAATAATTTGTCGTCAAGGTTTCACTCGATGGCGACAAAGGAGCACCCAACCCGAAGGGTGGCTTTGCCATTTGCGACTGCCAGAGCTATCGAGTGAAACCGATGATTTCCCAGAGAACCTTGGTCAAAAATTTTAGCTAAATCCCAAATATAGTAAGTTTTGGATATAATGCGCGAAAATTAGAGGGCTGCGTGCCCTTGTTACGATAGGAATTTTCATGCAAAAAATCAAAAACATCGCTGTTATCGCACACGTCGACCACGGCAAGACCACCCTGGTAGACGAGCTTCTCCAGCAATCGGGTACATTCGCTGCCCACCAGCAGGTAGACGAGCGTGTCATGGACAGCAATGACATCGAAAAAGAGAGAGGGATTACCATCCTCTCCAAGAACACCGCCATCACCTACGGCGACCACAAGATCAACATTATCGACACCCCGGGCCACGCTGACTTCGGCGGCGAGGTAGAGCGTGTCCTGAAGATGGTCGACGGCGTTTTGATGCTCGTCGATGCACAGGAGGGTGTCATGCCTCAGACCAAGTTCGTTCTCAAAAAGGCGATCGAACTTGGTCTCGTTCCCGTTGTCGTCATCAACAAGATCGACAAGGACGGTGCTGAGCCCGACCGTGTACTTGATGAGATGTTCGACCTGCTTGTCGCACTCGATGCGAACGAAGAGCAGCTTGAGTTCCCGGTACTCTACGCAGCGGCACGTGACGGGTATGCCAAGTGGAACCTCGAAGATGAGAACAAGGATATGACACCGCTCTTTGAAGCGATTTTGGAGAAGGTTCCCTACCCTGAAGGCTCACCTGACAACCCGACACAGGCACAGGTTTTCACACTCGACAGTGACAACTTTGTCGGACGTATCGGGATTACCCGTATCTTCAACGGCAAGGTGAAGAAGGGCGATGAGTATATGCTGGTCAAGGCTGATGGCGAGAAGGTAAAATCACGTGTCAGCAAACTGATCGGATTCAAGGGGCTTGACCGTATCGAGATCGAGGAGGCTGAAGCGGGTGACATTGTCGCGATTGCAGGATTCTCCGATATCGACGTAGGTGACTCTATCTGTGATCCGAATAACCCCGTACCGCTCGATCCGATGCATGTCGAAGAGCCTACCCTCTCTGTCATCATGTCGGTAAATGACGGTCCTCTGGCAGGAACAGAAGGGAAACACGTCACCTCCAACAAGATCCGCGAGCGTCTTGAAAAAGAGATGGAGACCAACATCGCCATGCGTATGGAACCGATGGGAGATGCCTCTTTCAAAGTTTCCGGCCGTGGTGAGCTTCAGATCGGTATTCTGGCAGAGAATATGAGACGTGAAGGGTTCGAGTTCCTGCTGGCGCGTCCGGAAGTTGTCGTCAAGGAAGAGAACGGCGTGAAGATGGAGCCGTTCGAGCACCTTGTTGTCGACGTTCCCGAAGAGTTCCAGGGTGTTGCCATTGAGAAACTCGGGAAGCGTAAAGCGGAGATGACAAGTCTCACACCGATGCCTGACGGTACGGTACGTATCGAGTTTGAAATTCCTGCACGCGGGCTCATCGGTTTCCGTTCGGAATTCCTGACCGATACCAAGGGGGAGGGAATTATGAACCACTCTTTCCTGGAGTACAGACCCTACACCGGTACGGTTGTCAGCCGAACACCGGGTGCACTCATCTCCATGGATGACGGTGAAGCGGTTGCCTTCTCCATCTTCAACCTTCAGGCACGCGGAACGCTCTTTATCAAGCCGCAGGACAAGGTCTACAACGGCATGGTCATCGGTGAATCGGCACGTCCGGGAGACCTTGAAGTCAACCCGCTCAAGGGTAAGCAGCTGACGAACATGCGTACTTCCGGTGCGGATGATGCGATTAAACTGGTACCGCCAAGAGAGATGTCTCTGGAGATTGCGATGGAGTGGATCGAAGATGACGAACTTATCGAAGTGACCCCTGAGAGCATCCGTATCAGAAAGAAGCACCTCGACCCGGCGATGCGTAAACGTGTTCAGAGAGACAAGAAGAACGCGAAATAGGTTTTTTATCAAAGTTTCGATAAAATCACCCAATTTTATTTAATGTAAAAAGGATAACTGTGAAAGTTGAAGTAAAGAAGATTGACGATGCAAATGTATCGGTAAACGGCGAGATCGAGCAGAGTGTTATCGATATGAATGTTGACAGACTTGCCAGAGAAGCGGGCAAGCAGATGAAAGTGGACGGTTTCAGAAAAGGGAAAGTACCGCCGGCAGTCGTAAAGAAACTGCATGGTGACAAACTGCAGCAGGATGCCGAAGCGGATGCACTCAAAGCGCTGATTGATCTTGGTGTCTCCCAGGCAGGTATTGAAAAAACCGATATCATCGGTGAGCCGAACTTCAAAAAGTATGACAAGCAAGAGGGGAAGATCGATGTAGAGCTCGAGATTTCTCTGAGACCTGTTGTCGATACCAAAGGGTATGAGAAAGCGGTTCCTGCTTTTGAAAAGCCTGAAGCAACAGACGAAGAAGTTGAAGCAAAACTCGAAGAGATCGCCCAGCAGCAGGGAACACTGCAGAAGATCAAGCGCAAGCGTATGGTCAGAGACGGTGACACAGTACTCATCGACTTCGAAGGTTTCCTCGACGGAGAGCCTTTCGAGGGCGGCAAAGCTGAGAAGTTCGCACTCAAGATCGGTTCCGGGCAGTTTATTCCGGGCTTCGAAGACCAGATCATCGGTATGAAGTATGATGAAGAGAAAGAGATCAAGGTCACTTTCCCTGAAGAATACCAGTCGAAAGATCTCGCCGGAAAAGAGGCGACTTTCAAAGTAAAGCTTCACGAGATCCAGGAGCAGGTACCTGCCGAGATCAACGACGAGCTGGCACAGAAGCTCCTCAATGACGAAAAGGCGACTGTAGAGACACTCAAAGAGAGACTCAAAGATCAGATTGTCAACGAAAAACTCTCCAAACTCTACCAGGAAGAGCTTAAGCCGAAACTGGTAGAAGCACTGGTTGAAGCGTTCGACTTCGCACTGCCGAACAATATCGTTGAGCAGGAGATTGACCAGAAGATCAACGCGAAAGCGAGAGAGATGAGCGAAGAGGAGCTTAAAACCTATCAGGAGAACCCAGAAAAGGTAGAGGAGCTGCGTGAAGAGGTCAGAGAAGATGCTGAGAAGTCAGTCAAAGCAACTTTTATTGTCGATGCACTGGCAAAAGAGCTGGGCATCACTGTAGACGATCAGGAAGTCTCACAGGCGATCTACTACGAAGCGATGATGAGCGGTCAGGACCCTCAGGCGATCATCAAGTACTACCAGGAGAACAATCTACTTCCTGCAGTCAAGATGGGAATGATCGAAGACAAGCTCTTTGGAAAACTCCTCGGATTCGACGAGAAGTAAGCCTGCCGGCAGGCCGTTAACCGGCCGCCGCTTCCCATTAATCTTTTTTTTGTATATTCTTTACATATTAAATCACTTTGATTCCATCCATATAAAGGCAAACCAATGAGTTACATCCCTTACGTAGTAGAACAGACCGGAAGAGGCGAGCGCAGCTACGATATCTATTCGAGACTCCTCAAAGACCGTATCATTATGCTAAGCGGCGAGATCAACGATGCTGTCGCCTCTTCGATTGTTGCACAGCTGCTCTTTCTTGAAGCGCAGGATCCGGACAAGGATATCTACTTCTACATCAACTCCCCGGGCGGTGTGATCACCAGCGGCTTCTCCATCTTCGATACGATGAACTACATCAAGCCCGATATTGTCACTATCTGTATCGGCCAGGCGGCTTCGATGGGTGCGTTCCTGCTGGCTTCGGGTACGGACGGCAAGCGTTACGCGCTGCCCAACGCCCGTATTATGATCCACCAGCCCCTTGGCGGTGCACAGGGTCAGGCGACGGATATCCTCATTCAGGCTGAAGAGATCAAGCGCCTCAAAGATACGCTCAACCACATTCTCGCTGAGAAGACCGGCAAGAAGGTCAAACAGATCGAAAAAGATACCGACAGAGACAACTTCATGTCTGCCAAAGAGGCGGTGGAGTACGGTCTGATCGACCAGGTTCTGACCAAGAGCTTTACATAACCGGAGGCAGATATGGTCAGAGAGATTGTTGTCTATCCCGACAAGCGTCTGAAGCAGGTCTCCAAGCCTGTTGAGAGCTTCGATGAGGAGCTTCATACCCTGCTTGACGATATGTACGATACGATGCGTGCAAAGAACGGTGTAGGACTTGCCGCCATTCAGGTGGGTGTCGACAAGCGTGTGCTCATCATCAATATTCCGCTTGAAGATATCCCCGAAGGCGAAGATGAGCAGCCGCGCGAAAACACGCTTGAGATGATCAACCCCGTCATTGTCGAAAAGGACGGCTCTACCAAGTTTCAGGAGGGGTGCCTTTCGGTTCCCGGCATCTACGAAGAGGTGGAGCGCGCCAAGCATGTCAAGGTCGAATACTTCGATCGCCACGGCGAAAAGCATGTCATCGAAGATGACGACTTCCTCGCTATCGCGATGCAGCATGAGATCGACCACCTTGAGGGGCGTGTATTCATCGAGAAACTCTCTTTCATCAAACGCAAGAAGTTTGAAAAAGAGTGGAAAAAGCGCAAGAAAGCTTCATAGCTTAACGGCGTACATCCGGTACGCCACCAATTTTCTTAAACTATAAAAACTCTTAGAAACTCACGCAGTTTCAAGCACAGGCACACTCTCAATCTTTTCCGATGCTTTCTCATATGCCTTGTAGAGGTCGTAATTGTCCTGCAGGTTCATCCAAAACTGCGCTGTTGTACCAAAATAACGAGCGAGCTTGAGTGCCATAAGTGCTGAGATGCCTCTCTTTTCATTATAGAGCTCACTGATAGTTTTGATACCTACACCGAGATCTTTTGCCATCTTTGCCTGTGTCAGCGAGAGCGGTTGGGCAAACTCCTCTTTGAGGATGATGCCGGGATGGGTCGATGGTCTTACCTCTGTCATGGAAAACTCCTTTAATGATAGTCTGTGATGTGTACATCGTAGGCATTGCCGTTGTGAAAACGAAATACCAGACGAAACTGTTTGTTGATACGTATGCTCATAAAACCCGTATAGTTACCCTTGAGTTCTTCGAGATGATTGGAGGGCGGTGACTTCAGATCGCGCTTCTCCTCTGCAGCTTCCAGCATATCTAACTTGATTTTTGCCCGTGTATGAATATCGGGAGGGAACTTTCTGCGCGACGGTTCCAGAATATCTTTTCGGTCTCTTTGCATCGAAAGGATTTAATCATATAGTTATATTATCACTATACGATAATAATGTCAAGAAAAAGTACAAAATATGACAATATGACATATTTTTAATACGTATACTTTCCCGTTTTGCATAATAACGGTATGAATGCGAAAGAGAACAAAACACAGACAAAACGGGTCAAGGTAAAAGAGAAGCCTAAAGAGGAGGCGATTGTCAACCGGCTGCTGTGTGCCACGCTGGAGGGTGTCAACGCACAGGTGGTGGAGGTGGAAGCGACCTTCACCAAAGGTCTGCCGGGCTTTGCGGTGGTGGGTCTTGCCAGTTCGGACATTCAGGAGGCGAAGGAGCGGGTCAAGTCCGCACTGCTGACGAATGACTTTGTCTTTCCTCCGCTGAAAATAACGATAGGGCTCGCACCCTCGGAGCTGCGTAAATCTGGAAGTCAGTTTGACCTGCCCCTTGCACTCTTGATAGCACTGAACAAAAAAGCCTTTGACGAACCGGAGCTCTATGTCTTTGGCGAACTGGGACTGGACGGACGCATCAAGAGCTCTTCGATGCTCTTTCCGCTCATTCTTTCACTCAAGCAGCAGGGGCGTATCAAAAAGGCTATCGTCCCCAAAGAGGCGATGGCATCACTCAAACACATCTCCGGTGTGGCCTTCATCCCTGTTGAGACGCTCAGCGAAGCCATCGGGCTGATGCAGAGAGGAACGCTTGACGCAGAGACGACTCGGTTTGACTACAAGGCACAACAGGCAGAAGTCGATGGTGTACCCTACTATTTCGATACCGACTATGCAGTGGATTTTGCCGACGTCAAGGGGCAGATGGTCGCCAAGCGTGCCGCACTCATCGCTGCAGCAGGGATGCACAATCTCTTTATGGAAGGCAACCCCGGATGTGGCAAGAGTATGATTGCCAAGCGGCTGTGTGACATTCTTCCGCCGGTGAGCGAAACAGAGCTTCTGGGCATTGCAAAGCACCAGTTTCTGGACGGTCAGACACCGACCTTCACGCCCAAAAGACCGTTTCGATCACCGCACCATACGGCGACATCGGCATCCATCTTCGGCGGCGGTTCGGGTACCGCTAAAATCGGCGAAGTGGCATTGGCCCACCACGGACTGCTTTTTTTCGATGAAGTACCCCACTTCTCCAAACAGGTACTCGAAGCGATGCGTGAACCGCTGCAGGACCGCAGGGTGCTCATATCGAGGGTAAACAGCAAGGTAGAGTACGAAGCGGACATCATGTTCGTCGCCGCACAAAACCCCTGTCCCTGCGGCAATCTACTCTCCAAAAACCCTGCAAAGGTGTGTCGCTGCTCCGAGGTGGAGATCAAACGCTACAAAAACAAGCTCTCAGACCCTTTTCTCGACCGTATAGACCTCTTTGTCGTGATGCAGGAGGTGACGCAGAGCGACAAGAGCGATGTCACTTCAAAAATGATGCACGAAGCGGTACTGAAAGCCTTTGTTCGCCAGAAGCAAAGAGGCCAGCGGCACCTCAACGGAAAACTGAGTGAAGAGGAGATAGAGCACTACTGTGTATTGAGTGCCGATGCACAAAAGATTCTTCAAAGCGCTGTCGAGAAGTTTGCCCTCTCCCACAGAAGCATCGCCTCCATCAGGAAAGTGGCACGAACGATCGCCGACATTGAGGGGCATGAGCAGATAGAAAAGCGTGATATGCTTGAAGCGTTGAGTTATCGTAGAAGAAAATAGAAACAGGGACTTCCAATTCCCGGCAGCGTAATGTGCCGGAGCTGTCTGGAAGCGGAGTGGTTAGATAGGAAGCACTCTGATGTTCGGGTCGAGCTTCTCTTTGAGAATGTTCTCGATGGCGAAGAGCGTCCCTGTGCTTGAACTTGCACAGCCGCTGCAGGCACCGAGGTAGCGGATGTAGATGTCGATGTGCTCACCGTTCTCTTTGATGTCCAGAATCTCCATATCACCGCCGTCCATAATGAGCATCTGACGGATGTTTTCGTCGATGACCTTGTCGACCGCTTTGATCTTCTGAACGATGGTCATCTCTTTGAACGAGCCTGCACCGCCGCTTTCGTTGCCGATGGTCGCAGCTGCCGCCATCTTCTCTTTTTCGTACTCTTCAAGCAGGTCGACAAGGTAGATGTCCTTCTCTTCGTGGCCGCCAGGTTTGATACACGATTTACAGAAGGCTCCGGCCTTGGTGTAGTCGGTGATCTGCTCGACAGTGGTGAGGTCATTGAGACGGATCACTTCACGCAGTGTCGAGAGGCTGACACGGGCACATTCACAGACGATGATATCCTCTTCAAACGACTCCATATCGACCCCCTTGTACTGTGCTGCGGCTTTCTTGATGACATCGTAAGCCATAACCGAACAGTGCATCTTCTGAGGCGGAACGGCAGGGGTGTCCGGTTCGTCACGCATCGCTTTTTCAACATCGATGTTGGTGATCTTTACTGCTTCATCGACCGTTTTGCCCTTACAGAGCTCTGCCATGGTGTCTGAGGAGGCGATCGCCGTTCCACAGCCGAAACTTTTGAACTTGCTCTCCAGAATCACATCGGTCTTCGGATCAACCGCCCAGTAGAGACGCACCGCATCCCCGCAGCTCTCCGCGCCGAAGTCCGCAACGATAAGCTTCGCGCCCATCGCCTCTGCCTGCTCTTCTGTAATCTCACCCATATTCTTCGGGTTGTTCATCAACTCTGTTACTTTATTGCTGTACTCATCCCAGATGGTACCGCCGATCAAACTGTCAAATCCCATAATACTTCCTTTATAAAATCTTTATTATTCTTGACAAAGGTTTCTTTGTCATGTTACTGTTCTTAACTCTTAACTCTTAACTCTAATGGTGTGCATCCAGCCCGCTCTCATGCCCTTCCGGCGCATAGGCGTAGGAGCTTGAGATCCCTCTGAGTCTCTCGACGGCCTTTTTGACCACCTCAATGGTGTACTCGATCTCCTCTTCGGTCGTATAACGGCTAAGAGAGAAGCGTACGGCTGTATGTGCAAGGTCTTCCGCTGCGCCGATGGCTTCCATGACCGAGTTGGCTTCGAGGTCTTCGGAGGCACAGGCACTTCCGGTACTCGCTGCGATGCCGGCACGGTTGAGGTCCCACAGCATCGACTCACCCTCTATACCTCTGAAAGAGATGAGGATGGTGTTTGGCGTTCGCTTGTTGCGTGGTGTAACGACAAAGGTGTCGGGAATCTCAAGGAGTGCATCTTCGAGCATGTCGCGAAGCTCTCTTACTTCGGTCATCTCAAAATCGAGTGCATCTACCGCTGCCTCCATCGCCTTGCCCATGCCGACGATACCGGGTACGTTGAGTGTGCCCGAGCGGTAGCCGCCCATCTGCGAGCCGCCGTGAAAGCACGGTGTCAGCTCTCTGCCCTTTTTGATGTAGAGTGCGCCCACACCCTTTGGACCGTGGAACTTGTGTGCCGAGAAGGTCAGGTAGTCAACATTGAGGGCCTGTACATCGACCGGCACCTTTCCGATAGCCTGCACCGCGTCGGTATGGAACGGTACGCCAAACTCTGCACAGATTTCGCCGATCTCATATACCGGGAAGATTGCACCCGTTTCGTTGTTTGCCCACATGATGGAGACAAGCGCGGTCTTGTCGGTAATGACCTCACGCAGCTTCTCCGCTTCGATGAGTCCCTCATGGTTGATAGGAAGGTAGGTTACCTTCGCTCCCATACTCTCGATCCACTTCGCTGTGGCGATGACGGAAGGGTGTTCCACTTCGGAGACGACAATATGGTTTTTCTTGCCTGTGAGGATCTGTTCGAAGTAGATGCTCTTGAGCACCCAGTTGTTGCTCTCTGTCGCGCACGAGGTGATGACCACGCTGTCCTCTTTGGGTGCGTGGATACCTGCGTAGATCTTCTCCATAGCTGTTTTGAGTGCGGGGTGGGTTTCGCTTGCAAAGCTGTGCAGTGAGTTGGGGTTGCCGTACTTCTGTACGAAGTAGGGCTCCATCTCCTCGAAGACGTGCGGATCGACGATGGTCGTGGCGTTGTTGTCCAGATAGACTCTCATGAAATTCCTTTGAGAACGATTTTCATTCTAATTATTTTTAATTAGGACTAATTTGGTCCGAATTGACTTGTCTGAATCATACGCTCTTTTGCTTAAGTTAAGATAAAATGAAAGCTAAATAAGATAAAAAACCTCTGAATTAAAATTTTTGGTTAATTTTTTGGGACTATAATGGTTTATGATTGATGTCTGAAAGGTATGGTTTCACCCGATAGCTCTGGCAGTCGCAAACGGCAGAGCCGCCCTACGGGTTGGGTGCTCCTTTGTCGCTATCGGGTGAAACCATCTTCGGTGAATTCAATTACTATTACAAAGGATAACCAATGGCAGCAAAAATCAAAGAACACGGCATAGGCATCGCGATCAAACGTGCACAGAAGCGTCTTTTCATCGAAGTGACGATGATCGGGAAGCTGACACACGAAGATTATGAAGTCTTTGTTCCTTTCATCGACAAGGCACTCAAAGAGGCCAAGGGACTTGAAGTGGATATGCTTGTGGATATGCGCAATTTCAAAGGCTGGGAACTCAAAGCAGCGTGGGATGATATGAAGTTTGGTCTCAAACATCGCAACAGTTTTGACAAAATGGCGATCGTAGGCGACAAGAAGTGGGAAGAGATTTCGGTGAAGATGTTTGCCCATATGATGAAAGGCAAGACAAAGTTCTTCAAAGATCGCCAGAAAGCGCTGGCGTGGCTATTGAAATAGGGTGCGTTTCTCTTTTTCCAGTATTTCACATCACCTGATGAACCCCGGGAGATATGGATTTGCTACAGTAGGGTGCGTAACCACGCACCTTTGAAACATATGGTGATAGCAACGTTATTTTTGATAAACGGTTTGAAGGTGTGTGAATACGCACCCTACGCAAGATAAACTTTTATCGTTTGTTGTCCCCGCAGGAGCGCTTGTTAGAAGTTTGACGGTGTAGGCGTGTTGATGAGGTTGTAGAACTCGTTTCTGGTACGCTCGTCGCGTTTGAAGAGACCGCGCAGGGCGGAACTTACCGTTGTGGAGTTGATCTTCTGTACGCCGCGCATCTCCATGCACATGTGGCGGGCATGCACGACGACGGCGACTCCTTTGGGGTTGATGGTCTCCAAAATGGCATCGGCGATCTGCTCTGTCATCTGCTCCTGTATCTGAAGCCGTCTAGCATAGACGTTGACGATACGGGGTATTTTACTCAGTCCCACGACCTTTCCGTCGGGGATGTAGGCGACATGACAGCGTCCGATGATAGGCAGCATATGGTGTTCACACATCGAGTAGAACTCAATGTCACGTACCAGTACCATCTCGTCATTGCTGGTAGAGAAGAGCGCCTGGTTGAGAATCTCTTTTGGGTCCTGATGGTACCCCTCCGTCAGAAACCCGAGTGCTTTTGCAACACGGCTGGGTGTCTTCTGCAGCCCCTCTCTCTGCGGGTCTTCACCCAGCAGCTCCAGCATACGGCTCACCAGCTGTTCAAACTCCTGTTCTTTATCCATTTACAATCCCATCCAATAAAAGCTTTTCGAAAGAAAAGCATACCAAAACTATTCACTATTCACTCTTAACTCTTCACTCACGCAACGCGTGGCAGCATACCAAAACGCTTCACTCACACATCGTGTGACCGCAAATACAACTGCAGTATCTTCTCATCCACTTTTGAAATGGCAAGTTTCTTTATCTCTTCGGGTGTGAAGTAGTGGTTGTGTGCGGGTTCGAGCTCGTCGTAGAGGTAGACCTTGCAGCGGAGTTTGAAGTGGGTGTAGGCGTGGATGACCTCCCCTATCTCCTCAGCCGCGCACAGCGGCACCTCTACGGCATCGAAACCCCAAAGACCGTGGAGGAACTTTCCCTGTCGCTTGGAGAGTGCCAGTTTGTCGTTGTAGAGGTGTATCATGATGTGCTGCTCTCTTGTGGGTACGGTGCGGCGCTTTTTTTGCGGATAGTGTTCGGGCTCGGCTTTGCCCCGGCAGATACTCTCAAGCGGGCAGGCTTCGCATCTGGGTGCTTTGGGTGTGCAGAGTGTCGCGCCGATGTCCATCATCGCCTGATTGTAGACAAAAGGGTTTTGTTTGTCGACCATATCGTAGGCGATCTCCCACAGCCTTTTTTCATCAGCACTTTCCATCACATGGATGCGGCAGAGGATACGCCGCACATTGGCCTCCATGACCGGTACTGGTTTTTTGAAAGCAAAGGCAGCAACGGCGTGGGCGGTATTTTTGCCAATACCTGGGAGTTTGATAAGTGCATTGATGTCGGAAGGCAATGCAGGGGCAGCGCCTTGTGCCTGAGTCAGCATCTGTGCCGTTTTATGCAGGTTCTTTGCCCGGTTGTAGTACCCAAGCCCTTCCCACATCTTCAGCACCTCATCGAGCGGTGCCTTGCCAAGTGCTTCGAGTGTGGGGAACTTCTCCAAAAAAGGAAAGTAGTAGCGCTCCAGTACCGTCTTGACCTGTGTCTGCTGCAGCATCACTTCGCTTAGCCAGATGTGGTAGGCATCGTCGGTGTTTCGCCAGGGAAGGTCTTTTCGTCCCTCTTTGGCATACCAGCGTGAAATGTTGCCGTGAATGTGGGAGAAGCTGCTCATCCGCCCCAGCCGTGCATCTTCTTGGAGATGAGCAGGTCGTAGTGCTCGAAGAGGTCGTCTATGGTGTTGGAGGCGACATAGTAGTTCTCTTCAAGCAGCCGCAGCCACTCCCAGCGCTGGCTATGGTCGCTTTTTGGCAGGAAGATCAGAATGTTCCCGCCGTTTTTCATCACCGGGTGAACCCGTTTAAGAAAATCTTCACGTATCGTTTCGTCTATAGCGGCAGTGACGAAGACATAGTCGTAGAGTTTGCCCTGTATCATATAGCGCGGTCTGGTGAGGGTGAATTTGACCAGCCTGACATGCGGTGCATCTTGAAGCTGCTGCTGCAGGCTGTCGAAATATGCGGCATCGAGCGCATTGATCTGGTATTCGTACCCCTTTTGTGCCGTAAACTCGCTCAATATCTTCGGCTGTTCCTCCCCGCTGTCACTGAAGTGGACGATGCGGACCATCGGATGGTCAGGGATGATCTGCAGCAGCTGGGAGAGTTTGGTCGCTTCTATAGGTTTCATAGTGGGAGTGTAGCTAAAAATCAGCATAGATGTGTATAATAATTTCAAAAACAGACCTCAACTTCTCTTGAGTGCTTCTTTTGTCAACAGTGACAGGCGAGAGGAGGTTGTGCGGTCTAAACAGAAGGCGGGAGAAGAGATGATACGCAAAAAGATATACAACCCAGACTCGAACGAAAAGACCAATGAACGGAAGATATTCGGAGGAAACCCCACGGGGATCTTCGAACTCAACGACATCAAGTACCAGTGGGCCTACAACCTGTGGGAGATGATGCTTAACAACACCTGGTTCCCCAAAGAGGTCGATATGACACGTGATGTCAATGACTACAAGCACCTCACCGATGCGGAGAAGCAGGCGTACGACAAGGTGCTAGCACAGCTGATTTTTATGGATTCGCTGCAGACGAATAACATCATCGACAACCTTAACCCTTTCATCACGGCTCCGGAGGTGAACCTCATCTTGGTGCGTCAGGCGTTCGAAGAAGCGCTGCACTCACAGAGCTATGCAGTGATGGTCGACTCCATCTCCACCAACACAGACGAGATCTATGAGCTGTGGCGCCGTGATATGAAGCTCAAGCACAAGAACGACGCCATCGCCAAAGTCTATGAGGATCTCTCTGCAGATCCGACTGACAGCAATATTGTCAAGGCGATGTTCGCCAACCAGATCCTCGAAGGCATCTACTTCTACAGCGGATTTACCTACCTCTACACCCTTGCGCGTGCAGACAAGATGCTTGGCTCAGCGCAGATGATCCGCTTTATTCAGCGTGATGAGGTGACCCACCTGCTGATCTTCCAGAACATGATCAACGTGACCAAAAAAGAGCGCCCCGAACTCTTTACCAAAGAGCTTATCGACGAAGTGTATGAAATGTTCCGTTCGGCGGTGAAGCTAGAGAGTGAATGGGGTGCATACATTACCCAAGGACAGATTCTGGGACTGACCGACGAGATCATCGAGCAGTACATCAAATATCTTGCCGACCAGCGTTTGCATGCAGTGGGACTCGAGAAGCTTTATAATGTTGAGCATCCTATCAAGTGGGTGGACAACTTCTCCAAGTTCAACGACCAGAAGACGAACTTCTTCGAAGGAAATGTCACCAACTACTCCAAGGGAAGCCTTGACCTGGATGACTTTTAAAAAGAGATACGATGCTGCATAGACGCAAACCGATGGCTGCGCTTTCCCTGCAGCTGGCTTCGGAAAAACGCTACCAGACCAACCTCGAAAAGCTGCTGGAGATGATCCGCAGCCACCCTCAGAGCAAACTCATCGTCGCCCCCGAAGTCTTTCTGACAGCCTACGACTATGAGCACCTCGCCACGGCAGCGAAGTTCTCCGCCAGAGCGCTGAAGATCCTCAAGCAGGAGATCGATGAGCAGATCCTTGTAGTGACGCTGCTGCTTGAAGAGGATGAGCACTTCTACAACCAGGCGGTAGTGATCCACAAGCACAAGGTGGTACACCGCCAGGAGAAGGTCAAGCTCTTCAAGCTTGGCGACGAGGACCTCTATCTTACGGCAGGAAAGAAGAAGCGCATCAAACCGTTCGAGGTAGACGGGGTGAAGTATGCGATACTCATCTGTTTCGAACTGCGCTTCAAGGAGCTCTGGAAGCAGATAGAGGGAGCCGATGTGGTCTTCGTCCCTGCGCGGTGGGGAAAGCCGCGAAAGCGCCATCTGGAGATACTCTCACAGGCACTGGCGGTGATGAACCAGTGCTATGTCATCGTCTCCAACAGCAGCGACAGTGATATGGCCTCCTCTTCTGCCATCATCTCTCCCAACGGCGATGTGGTGATGGATGATACCAAAGAGGCGATCGAAGGGGTGGTCGATTTTCGAGAAATTAAGAAGATACGCCGCTATATCGTCATGGACTGACGCGCACTTAACTAATTTTTTGATAGAATTCCCCCACTACAAGGGAAGAGGATAGTGCGATTATGATCAAAGCCAGGAACAGACAGCAGCTTGTCAATGAGATAGAGCAGCACTTTAAACTCGATGAGCATGTCAAACAGGCATTCCTGGAGGTTGACAGGGAAGCCTTTGTACCCCAGGAGTTCCGCCACCTCTCCTACAAGCTCGATGCCCTCCCGCTTGCGGCGAGCCAGTGGATCTCCTCTCCTCTAACCGTTGCCAAGATGACACAGCATCTGGAGCTCAAGGGTGTCGATTCGGTACTGGAGATCGGCTGCGGCAGCGGCTATCAGGCGGCGATTCTCAGCCGTATCTGCCGTCGTGTATTTACCATAGAACGTATCGACGAGCTGCTCAAAGAGGCCAAGCGCCGCTTCAGTGAGCTTGAGCTGCACAACATCTTCACCCGTTTCGATGACGGGCAGCGCGGTTGGAAGCAGTATGCACCCTTTGAGCGCATCCTCTTCTCCGCTACTGCCAAAGAGGTACCGCAGGTACTCTTCGACCAGCTTGCCGAAGGGGGTATTCTTGTCGCACCCATCGAGCAGAGCAGAGACTACCACATCCTTACCCGCTTCTACAAAAAGAACGGCCGTATCACCTCCGAGAGCATCGAGCAGTGTCTCTTTGTGCCGGTGCTTGACGGGACACAGAAGTAGACTCCCCTTTCCTCTTTGGCCGTTACTTCTCTTTTGTCGTTGACACTTTTTCATTCAACTTATGTTATGATTTACAAAATTGTAAAGTAAGGGCATTCATGGAGAAGCTGATGAAGCCGGCGGAGTACGCCAAAGAGCTTGGTATCTCAAGACAGGCGGTCTATGCAAAGATCAAACGGGGTATTTTGACGGCAAAGAGTGTCGACGGCAAGCTTTACATCGTGGTTGACACTGATGCTGCACTGTCTGAAGCAGAAGAAGTGCCACAGGCGCAGGAGAAGAGCAGTGCAAAAGAGGCTGCAGCACCAAAGCGCCCTGCTCCCGCGTCAAAGACAAAAGACTACGAAGCGCTTCTTGCGGCCAAAGACGAGACCATCGCGGTGCTCAAGGGAACCGTCAAGGATCTCAAAAAGTCCAACAAGCAGATCACTACGACGCTGCGCGGTGAGATCGATCTACTCAAGGAAGCGTTTCATGAGATGCGTACCCTCTATATGCACCAGATTGAGTACCAAAGCAGCGAACCTGAAGCGATCGATGTGGAGAGTGAAACGCGCGAACCGGTATGGGGCGGCATAAAGAAGTTCTTCAAGACAAAGGGTATCACCAAGTCCAAGCAGCAGGAGAAGCTGCTCAAGCGCTTCAAGAAAGCATGGAAGGCCGGGGATGCGCGTATCCAGAAGGTTGAGGGCAAACTCAAAGTCGACCTCTCTGAAAACTATGACGATCTTGTAGGCTGAGATGGAACTGCTCAAGCGCTTTTCAAAAGAGTACAGCCTCTTTGCCGCTCTGCTTGCGTTTGCGGGGATCCACTTCTTCGAACATACGCTGGCGGCAAGCACTGCGGGCAACCTGGCAGGATTTGGCATTCTCTTTGCGGTCATCGTCTATGCCGCGATGGCGGTGGCCCACCATGCGGAGATGCTGGCTGAAAAGTTCGGCGAACCCTATGGCACGCTTATTCTCACGATGTCGGCGGTTATCGTGGAGATCGTCATCATCGTCATCATGATGATGCATGCACACAACCCCGACCTGGCGCGTGATACGATCTACTCGGCAGTGATGCTAGACATCAACGGCCTGCTGGGGCTGGCGGCGATCATTGGCGGCATCAAGTACGGAGAGCAGCCTTACAATGTCGATTCGACCAACTCCTACCTTTCGATGCTGCTGGTCGCCATGGGGATTGCGATGGTGCTTCCGGAATTTCTTGACCCGGCCTATCACCAGCGCTTCATGCTCTTCAATGTACTTGTCTTTGTACTGCTCTATGTCATCTTCACCCGGGTACAGCTCAAATCGCACCGCTACTTTTTTGAATACAAAGGGACTGAATCCAAAGTTTGTGAAGAGGGAGAGGCGTGCGAAACACATGTGCCGATCAGCGGCTGGTACCACAGTATCAACCTCGTTCTCTCCATTGTCATCATCGGTGTGCTGGCCGAGATGCTTTCGCTCTTTATGGGCAATACGCTCGAGACATTCGGCCTGCCGGCGGTTATTGGGGCGGTAAGTGTGGCAGTCATCTCTGCCGCCCCTGAACTTATCACCGCCGTACGTGCAGCGGTTGACAACCGGATGCAAACGGTCATCAATATCGCGCTGGGTGCGTCACTGGCGACGGTACTGCTTACCATTCCCGCCGTGATCGTCGTCTCTTACCTGCTTGGTCTCGAGCTGAACCTTTCACTCACGCCGGTGCAGACGATGATGATCGCGCTCACACTGCTGGTGAGCATGGTCAACTTCAACGACGGGGAGACCAATATGCTTGAAGGGTTTCTGCATGTCATTCTTTTTGTTGTTTTCGTCTTTCTGCTCTTTGTCTGATTTTCCCCAAAAGGTGAGGTAGCCCCATGTACCGTTTGGCTGTATGGCTACTCTCTATCCTGCTGGCGCTGCTGCTTCTGCTCAGTGCCGCTGCGTTGCTGCTTTTTACCGACAGCGGCAATGCGGTGCTCAAGCCCTATGTGCAAAAGCAGCTGAGGGAGGCTACCGGTCTGCCGCTGGCGTTGAAGCAGTTTAAATTGCGCTGGCGCACATTGCAAGCCGGTATGGTGATGCCGGGAGCACAGCTGCGGGTAGCCGCCGTTTATGACCCCTTTAAACTCAGTTATAGCGGAAGTTACCGGCTCAAAGCCAAAGCCTTCGTCTATCAGAAATACCGCGTCTCCCAGGCCGATGTGAAAGGGCGCTTCAGGGGTAGCCGGGACACTATAGCTATTTTAGGCAAAGGTACGCTGTTGAATGCTCCCGTGGCATACAATGCCAACGTAAAAGAAGGCCGCTTGCAAAGTCTCAAAGCGCTTACCAAAAATACACCGCTTTCAGGGCTTTTGGAAGCCACGGGGATGCCTCCGTTGGCAAGGGGAGGCGCTGATCTTAAAGTCGATATGCCAAATATAGGTAAGAAAGGGGCAACGGGGTATGCTCATCTGGAGGTACACGATGCCCATCTTGAGAGAACATTTATTCAAAAGCAGTTTGGCTACACGCTGCCAAAAAATGACCGTCTTACCCTCCTTGCCGATGCTAAGCTTCATTCTGACCACCTCGATTTTGGTGCGAAAGTACATAGCGCCCTTTTGAATGCCAGGGTAATGAACGGGCGATATGAGATCGCATCGCAAAAGATGGAGGCAGCGTACCGGCTTGATGTGAAGGAGCTAGGTGTTCTTACGCAAAAGCGCCTTCACGGTCCGTTGGCAGCAGCAGGAGAGCTGCGTCTGAACAAAGGAGTGTTTGGCATCACCGGCACTACGAAAACTTTTGGAGGCGAAACTGGTTTTGTCTTTGAGAGAGGATTGGTGCTGAAGCTGGAGGAAGTATCGCTTCCCAGGGTGCTTAGAATTGTCAGGGCACCGCAGCTGCTCTCTGGTACGCTTGAAGGAGAAGTGAAGCTCTCCCGCATAGATATGCCTGCAGGCGATTTTTCACTGCACCTGAAAAAGGGAGTTTTGAAACGAAAGCGTATCGAAACGCTTTACGGTATTACTCTGCCGGATTACGGTATCCTCAGAGTAGACACTTCCGGCAAAATAGACAAAGAGACACTTATAGCAGAGGTGAAGCTGCATTCCAAAAAAGCAGACCTGCAGCTTCCCGCGCTGCGCTACGGCCTAAAAAGCGGTACACTGAAAAGCGATTACCGCGCTGTGCTGCATACGCCCGAAGGCGTGGTGAAGAGCGAAGGGGAAGTACGCTATACAAAAGCACTTTCGCTCAAAGGTACAGTAACAGGGCTTGGAAAGAAGGCGACGTACCGTTATGACGGTACCGGGGTCTATGTTGAGGCCCCTGCCGCAGCGCTGGAGAAGTTGGCGGCACTGGCGGGTCTGCCGGTATATCTACGCGGCAACGCGGATATTTCGGCGAAGATAGACGACCTGAAGCGTCTTGAGGGAAGCTATGCTATCAACGGAAAGAAACTGCGCCTGAATCCCAAAACAATGAAGCAGCTGACAGGAAAGGTCCTTGATTGGCCTCTTTCGCTTGAAGCAAAAGGGAAGATGCGCAACGGGCATCTCTATGGCGGTGCTACGGTTGTAATGCGGCAGGGCATATTGAAAATCACAGCACTCGATTTCAACAGCAAGCGTGCCGCTTTTTTTGCCAAATATCGCCTTGAACTTCCAGAGCTCTCACGGCTCTCACCGCTTACGGGCAGAGCACTGCACGGAAAGATGCTGCTTGCCGGAACCCTGCGCCGGCATAACGGGCTGCATTTTGACGGTACGACAACGTCACTTGGCGGAAAGATTGCCTATCGTCTCGATGACGACCTGCTTCGTACGACATTCGCTTCTGTGCCGCTGCACAAACTCGTTGCAATGATGGATTATCCTGACTATTTTATGGGAACGCTTTCGGGGACAAGCCGTTACAGTCTGAAGCGGAAACGCGGAAGTGCCAAGATGCGGATTGCCGACTTCCGTATCAAACCAAGCCCGCTGACGCAGACACTGGCGAAGATACTCCCCAAAGACCCTACCCGCATCATCTACAAAACGACGACACTCGATGCCACTTTCGCCCCCAACCGTGTCAACTACACGCTGCATGCACGCGGCTCCAGAAGCACGCTTGACATTACCGAGGGATGGGTCGATACCCGAAGCGGGAAGCAGCATGCGCAACTGAAGTTCGTTTATGAGAAATATACGATCTACGGCATAATTACAGGTACGACAGAGAAGCCGAAGTTCACACTCGACACTTCAAAGTTCATCGAGCAAAAGGTGAGTGAAGAGATCCGCAAAAAGGTAGAGAAGAAATGGGGAAAGGAGGTAGGTGTGCTGCTCAAAGGACTGGGGCTTTAGCGAAAAAGCTGTATCAGTTTTTCGACCGGTTCTTCGTCGGTAAAGAGTTTTGCATAGCGGATGTCGTAGTGTGAAAAGTGTGCCAAAAGTGCTGCATCGTTTTCTTCCCTTGCTGCTATGTACCACGTAAGACTCCGTTTGCCAAAGAAGGTATCCTGCTGCTGTGCCGTACGCGGCTCTTCGAGCATCACTTCGCCCATTGTTTTTGGAAACTCCTCTTCCCTGTGGCGAACGACAAGGGCAATGACTTCATGGCGCTGTGCAAGCAGCGAGAGGTCTATAGGTTCGAGAAAGTCGTGCAGCAGCAGTACCAGTGAGGGTTTGTGCAGGCGTCTGAAGAGATCGTTGACCGACTCCTGAAGGTCGAGACGTGTATGCAGCAGCGGTGTGGTGTAGAGCTGCTCGGAGAAGTGTTCTATATCAAAGAGCTGTTTGGTCGGTGGCGTAGAGATGGTCTCTTGCGGTGTGTATGCGATACCTGTGAAGAGGTCGTTGCCGTGCTGGGCGGCATACCCAAGCAGTGCGGCAGTCTTTGCCATATGCCGCTGTTTGGCATTATCGTTGCCGACATAGACACTGCCGTCCATCATCGCTGCGACAACAACGGAGAGTTCACGGTTGGCATGCAGCTCCTTGATGTAGGCTTTGCCAAGCTTTGCGGTGATGGTCCAGTTGATCTTGCGGATATCGTCCCCCATCTGGTACTCGCGAAGCTCGGCAAAATCATACCCCTCCCCGTGCAGCCGGCTGAGGTTGTGGCCGCTTAGGAGTGTATGGACCTGGTGGCGGGCTTTTAGCAGGAGAGCTTTGAAATCGGGGCTCATTTTTTGAGCCCCGATTTAGTGAATAGTGAATAGTGAATAGTGAATAGTGTCGGTATGTATTGCTGCGCAATACTTCTATTTATCGGTTGCTCACTGCTCACTGCTCACTCCTCCTTTTTAACTTTTAATTTTTAACTTTTAATTTTCTCACGGAATGGGTACCGTCTCAACGATCTTCGCAATAATCTCATCGGGCTGTACGCCTTTGGCCCTTGCCTCATAGCTGAGCACGATACGGTGGCGCAGTACGTCGGCGATGACGTAGCCTATATCGGCGGGGGTGACGTAGTCGTTTCCTCGCAGGAAGGCTTTGGCTCGGGCAGCTTTGTAGAGGTCTATGGAGGCGCGGGGGCTGACGCCGTACATGATGTCGCCGGCGATACTCTCAAGGCCGAACTTTTCAGGTTTGCGTGTCGCGGCAACGAGGCTGACGATATACTGTTCGAGTTCGGGGTCGATGTGGATTGTCTCAAGCGCCTTTTGAAGCGTGAAGAGCTCCTCTCTCTCAAGTACCTGCTCTACTTCGCCAAAGCTTTTGGTCGCCCCCTTGCGCATGATCTCCAGCTCCTCTTCCTCGCTGTTGTGGGTGACGACCAGCTTCATCATGAAGCGATCAAGCTGCGCTTCGGGAAGCGCGTAGACACCCTCCTGCTCTATGGGGTTCTGAGTCGCCATGACAAGAAAGGGGCGCTCAAGCGGAAAGGTTTCATCCCCGATGGTCACCTGCTGCTCCTGCATCACCTCCAGCAGGGCCGACTGTACCTTTGCCGGTGCACGGTTGATCTCATCTGCCAAAAGCAGGTTGGTAAAGAGCGGTCCCTTTTTGATGCTGAAGCTGTGGTCTTTGGGGTTGTAGATCTGTGCACCGATGATGTCCGAGGGGAGCAGGTCGGGGGTGAACTGTATCCGCTTGAAATCAAGCCCCAACGTTTTGGCGAGAGCGTTGATGGTGGTGGTCTTGGCAAGACCCGGTACTCCCTCGATGAGAATGTGTCCCTCGCAGAGCAGCCCGATGAGCAGTCCCTCTATCATCCTCTCCTGCCCGATGACCGCTTTGGAGAGCTCCTCCTTGAGTTGTGTGATCTTTTCTGTCATGTCAGTAGCTCCTTTGCTTCCTGTTTGAGTTGTTTGAGTGGATGGTTTTCCCTGCCGTAGAGATCGGCTTCGAGTCTGTCGATAACGGGCGCGAAGCGCTGCGCATCTTCGGCCATCAGCAGCTGCAGCAGCTGCTTTTTGTCTCTGCTCTCATCGATGCGCGCCGCAAGCGGATTGGCTTTCGTTTTCGTTTTCCTGTGCCGCTTCAGCAGCCAGGCACTCAGAAAGCCTGCCGCAAAGGCGAGCAGGTACCCCAAAAGGGAGCCAAGTGGTTTCCAGTCCGTCTGCAGCGGCGGCGGGGTATCGGTTTTGTCGACAAGTTTGGTGACGTCAGTTTGGGTGACCACAATATGTTCGGAGGGGATGGTGAGTGCGTAGCGCTTGTGTGTTTTCGGGTCGAATGCCTGCAGCGCAACAGGTGCGGTCTCAAAGCTTTTGCCTGAGGCCAGTGCGAGGTCATAGACCGCCTTGTAGTGCACGGTATGTTCATCTACGTGCCTGGTGAGCACCGGCTTGCTCGCGAAGATGCTGACGCCTTTCTGCTTGGGGTAGATCTGCCCCAGCAGCGGCGGGTAGCCGTCGCCTTCTATGGTAATGCGTAGTGACACGGGTTCGTACGCTTCGACCTTTTTGGGTTTGAAGAGGTAGTCGAGTTTGAAGTTGCCGATCAGCTGAGTACCTTTGGGCAGCGGCTTTACCTGCAGCTTCAGGGGTGCAACGGGGATGTTAGAATCGGTGGTTTCGAGCTTTTTGAAGTCGTCGCGGTCTCCGGAGAAGAAGTAGCGCACCTTGTCGTCGTTGGTGACACGCTTGGTCAAGCTGAAGTTGACCTCCATCGTGCCGGTCTTGAGTGGAAAGAGCAGGTAGAGGTAGTGCTCTTTGGCGTGGTGGAGGGTGTTGTCGTGAATAGCGTTGATCTGTTCGACCCGGTAGTTTTTGCTTTTGTTGATATCGAACAAAAAGAGCAGAATCGGTTCGGGGTTGGTCTGGTTGATATCAATACTCAGCAGTACCGGCTCTTTTTCGTGCGGCGTCAGGGTGCTGGAGTGGATGGTAAAATCAAAATCCTCTGCGCACAGTACTGCACTCAAGAGTGCGAAAAGCAGTGCAGCCACCCTACCACGGTTTGGTTTCACGGATATATCCTTTGTTGATCAGTTCGTACACTTTGGAGCTCAGCGGCAGTTTCTGCGGTTTTTGATTCTCATCCATCAAGAGTTGTTTCTTTCCTTCTTTGGTATGCTTTTTGTGTTTCTGCTCACCGCCTGAGCCCGAACCTGCTCCCGACTGCTCCTGCGCTTTGGGCTTTTTTGTATCGTCGGCTTCGTCACTGCCCTGTTTGGCCCTGCTCTGTGCCCCCTGCGATTTGGGACGCGCCATACCAAGCGTCTCTTTGCGTTTCTCTTCGAGCAGAGCGACGGTCTGCAGGTTGTGCAGTGCGTCGGCATCTTCACCCAGTTGGAGTGCCTTAGTATAATACATCCTCGCTTTAGCGTACGCCCCCTGCATTGCGTAGGCGTTGCCGAGATTGTAGAAGAGCATCTGCTTGATTTTCGGTGAGGTGGTACGAATGGAACGGTAGAGTGCAGCCGCTTTGGGGTAGTCGCCCAGTTTGTAGTAACTGTCAGCCAGTGCGATCTGGCGCTGCAGGGAGGGGGTTTTGACTTTCAAGAGCGTACTCTTTGTGGCGTTGTACTCCTGCTGCGCATAGCGGCTGTAGGCCTGTTTTAGGTAGAGCGTGTCGAAAAAGGAGGCGTGTAGTTGGATGCCAAAGAGTGCAAAAAGCGGCAGGAGTCTTCGTGCAGCGCGTGTGTGTGCCGCAAGAAAGAGCAGCAGTGCCAGCAGCAGCGGCAGCTGGTAGAGTTCGGTATAGCTGTGGCGCAACTTCTCTATGCTGTTTGCATCACTGCTGCCTGCTTCAAAGCTTTTGAGGATGGCTTCAGCCGTCGCGTTTGGGCTGCTTTTTGGGGTAAGGTAGCTGCCCCCAAGCGTGTCGGCAAGGGTTTCAAGCAGCGGATTGATGCGGGAGATGACCAGATGCCCCTCTTTGTCTCTTAGGGGTTTGCCATCTTCTGTGGGGATGGTGCTGCCCTCTGTCGTACCAAGGGTGAGGATGGTCAGATGGATATCGGCTCCCTTGAGCGCTTCGGTCAGCGCACCGAGGTCTCTCTCCTCTCCGCCGTCGGTGATGAGCAGCACCTCTTTATGACCGCTTTTATCCGCAGCGATTTGTTTGAAGAGCTTTTTCAGCGATGTTCCCTTGGTGAGAATGTTTTTGGGCTCAAGGGCTTCGAGTGCCGTCTTGACGAGAGCATGGTCGGTCGTTGGCGGGGAGAGCAGCAGCGGGTTGGTGGTAAAGGCGATGAGCATCACATTGTCTTTGGCGTCTTTGCTCAGCAGCGCTTCGATGGTCGCTTTGGCGAAGCGGTAGCGGTCGGGTGCGATGTCCTGCGCGCGCATCGAGTAGGAGACATCTAAAGCGATGATGACATCGCGTGCATCGACACGCTCCTGGGTGATGCCCTTTTCAAGCTGCGGCCTGGCGAGGGCAATAAGCAGCAGCGCAACGATGAGCAGGTGCGCGACGATACGCAGCGATCGGGGTTTCAGCAGGTAAAACGCCAGACCCAGCGGAATGAGCAGCCAGAGGTACTCGGGAGCGTGAAAGATCATTGGCGCTCCCTTGCGTAGGAGAGGTAGAACCACAACAGCAGCAGTGCCAGTGCCGCAAGAAGCGGCGGAGTGATGAGCAGCCGCTTGTTGAGGTAGTTTTCCCCGCGTATTTGGCTCGGTTCGAGTGCGGCGATCTCTTTGAAGACCTTTTTGAGTGACTCTGCCGAGGCGGCACCGTAACTCTTGCCGCCGGTTGCTTTGGCGATAGTCTCAAGGAGCGCCGCATCGTAGTCGCGTTTGGTGCCGATGCCGATGGTGTAGATGCGTATGCCCTGCTTCTTCGCCAGATCGACGGCCTCTTTGGGGGAGTGTCTGCCTGCATTGTGAAAGCCGTCGGTGAGCAGTACGATTACTTTTGACTTGGCTTCGCCAAAGGAGAGGGTACGCATCGCCTGCATCAGTGCGTCCCCTATGGCGGTGCTCTCTCCGGCAATGCCCACAGTGGTCATCTTCAGCAGTTTCCCAAGAGCGGCAAGGTCGTAGGTCAGCGGTGAGGCGGTGTAGGCGAAGGTACCGAAGACCACCACACCCATGTTGTCATCGAGCCGGTTTTTGGTAAAGGCCTGCGCCAGGTCGAGGGTGGTTTCATATTTACTTTTGAAACGCTCTTTCTCATCGAAACCGCTCTGGGCCATGGAGCCGGAGGCATCGATGGCAAGGACGAGGTCGCGCCCCTTTTTGTGGCGGCTTGTGCTGCTGTCGTAGACAAAGGGTTCGGCAAGGGCTGTGACCATCAGCAGGAAGATGAGCACCTTCAGCCACATCTCCCACGAAAAGAGCGGATGCTCCCTGCCAACCCATTCGAGCCTTGGAAAGTAGTAGCGGCGGCTGTGCTCCCGGCAGAGGAAGAGGCATGGAAGCAGCAACAGCAGAAGAGAGGCCCAGGGGCTACCGAACGTAAAATGCATACTCTATTTTAGCATTTTCGGAATAAGGTTACGATATAATAATTTCAAATCTACGTCGAGGGCGAATATGTTTCCAAAAACGATCATGCAGTGGCTTACAGCCGTCTGTGCCATACTCTTTCTCTCCGTCACTGCCGTACCTGCTGTGGAAAAGCCGTTTGACGAGCACGCTACGGAGGTGATCTACAACTCCCTCAAGCCGGAACCGGGCAAGAGTTTTCTTAAGCGCTTCTACAAACGGCTGCTCTTCCTGCCGGCCTGGATGCATGAAAAGGGTCCCTCTCCTGCGGCAAAAGGGCTCTTTGCAGCGATGAAAGAGGATTTCACGCTCGATCCGCGAAGCAGGCTCTACAACGATGCAAGGGAGTTTGAACGCCAGGCGCAGGCCCTCTATGAGAACGGCAGCAGTTTTTTGCAGAAGATGGAGATGGAGTTCAAGATCACGATGCTCTACAAGGCCTACACCGACTACGCCTACTTCGGAAGTATCAACTGGGGTGCTTTTCAGGCGCGTATCGTCAATCTCAAGGTCAACGGCGTGAGTACCGAATGGGTGCTGCACCGCCCCGATGTGGACCCCATCGGTATGGTGGAGAAGGCTTTGCTGGGAGCTGACCTTAAAAAAGAGCTTCAGGATGCCATACCTACCGCCTACCACTACCGTGCCCTGCAGCGTGCACTCAAACACTATATGGCCATCGAAGCGGAGGGAGGCTGGGCGCCGGTGCGCCTGCATTCCCGGAAGCTCGACCCCGGCAAACGCGACCCCGGCGTCTACTCGCTTCGGGAGCGTCTGAGTGTTACCGGAGAGTACCGCGGATGTGCCGAGAGTGAAGAAGATGACCGTTATGACAGCTGTCTTGTTGAAGCGGTCAAGCGTTTTCAGACCCGAAACGGTCTGAAACCAGACGGCGTCGTAGGGCCTGCGACACTGCGCAAGCTCAATATTCCCGTCTCAAAGCGTATCACTACGATCCGTCTCAACCTGGACCGTATCAAGTGGCTCAACCCAAGGCAGCCCCACCGCCATATCATTATCAACATCCCCTTCTTCACGCTCTACTTCGAAGAGGATGGCAAGCTGGTCACCTCCATACGTGTCATTACCGGAAAACCCAACCACCCTACCCCCATCTTCTCCGATGAGGTGGAGATGATCGTCCTCAACCCTTACTGGAATGTGCCAAAGAGCATCATCCAAAAAGAGATGATCCCCAAACTGCTGCGCAACCCCTACGCACTCAAGCGTGAGGGTATCCAGATCTATTCCGGCTGGGGGAAGGATGCGAAGGTTGTCAATCCCGCTTCGGTCAACTGGGCGCAGTACCGCTACAGCAAACATGTCCCCTACCGTTTCGCGCAGCTGCCGGGCTATAAGAACGCTCTGGGGAAGATCAAGTTCCTCTTTCCCAACAAGTTCTCGGTCTACATGCACGACACCCCTACAAAGCACCTCTTCCTTAAGAACAAGCGTGCTTTCAGCCACGGCTGTGTACGTCTTCAGGAGCCCAAAAAACTGCTGGAGACCTTTGCGAGTTTCGAGCCGATCGACCTGGAAAAGTCCGAAGAGATCCTCAAAGGCAAGAAGAATGTCTATATGAGGCTTAAAGAGAAGGTACCGGTGGATATCATCTATCTGACCGCATGGGTGGACTACGACGGCCATCTGCAGTTCAGGGACGATGTCTACCACTACGACGAGATGCAGCTGCAGTCGTATAAAAGGTGGTAAAATGGCGTTTGAGTATGCAGTTGTACTGACAGGAAGTATCGCGACAGGAAAGAGTTCGGTGGCACGGATGTTTGCAGAGGACGGTTTTGTCATCATCGATGCGGACACCATCGCCCACGAAGTGCTTGAGTCACAGCAGGAGGCGATCGCCCAAATGTTCGGAGATGAAGTTGTACAGGATGGGAAGGTGGACAGGAAATCACTTGGCAAGGTAGTTTTCGCCGACCCGCTCAAGCGCAAGGCGCTCGAGCAGCTGCTCCATCCGCTCATCTACGATGTCATCGAAGCCAGAGCGAAGGCAGAGGATGCGAAGCGCAAACCCTACATCGTCGACATACCGCTCTTTTTTGAGGGGCGACGCTACCCCATAAAGCGTTCACTGGTAGTCTATGCCACGCCGGAGCAGCAGCTGGCGCGTGCCATGGCGCGTGACGGGCTGGATGAAGAGGCAGTGCTGGAGCGTATCGCATCGCAGATAGACATTGCCGAGAAGCGTTTTCTGGCAGACTATGTCATAGACAACACCAAAGACGAAGCACATTTGCGAAACGAATATGAACGGGCTAGAGACGCCATAGTAAAGGAGTTTGCATGACAGTGACAAAATATTCGGCCAATGGGAACGATTTCATTTTCTTTATCGCCAAAGAGAAGGCTGACAGAAGCGAACTGGCCCAAAAGCTCTGCCACCGCCAGAATGGTGTGGGGGCAGACGGTATGGTCGTGCTGCTGCCTCATCCGAAGTACGACTTTGAGTGGGAGTTCTACAATGCCGACGGCTCGTACGCGGCGATGTGCGGCAACGCCAGCCGCGCTGCGGCGCACTTTGCGCACGAAAAGGGCATTAGCAAGGACGGCAAAGCGGAGTTTCTCACCGGTGCGGGGGTCATCCGTGCGACGATCAACGGGCTTTATGTGGTCAGTGATATGGTCGAGCCCAAGATCCTGCGTACCGACATCGAAGAGGATGGTGAAACCTGGTGGCTGATTGATTCGGGTGTACCGCATCTGGTAGCCGTACGCGACAATATCGACACGTTCGATCTGGAGCAGGCACGCAGACTGCGCGAAAAGTACGATGCCAATGTCAATATCTGCCGACTTGAGGGGGAGGATACGATGTATGTGCGTACCTATGAAAGAGGTGTCGAGGATGAGACGCTGGCGTGCGGGACGGGGATGGTCGCCTGCTTCATCCGCAACCACAAAGAGGGCAGGGTGGCAGACCAGGTGAAGGTCCACCCCAAAAGCGGTGATGAGCTCTACGTCAGCTATGAAGAGGGTGTCTACCGATTTGGCGGGAAAGTGACCAAAACGTTCATTGCCGAAACACTCATTTAGAGAGGAAAAATATGAAAAAACTGTTATATACCGCTATGCTCATTGGCAGTCTGTTTGCCGGAGAGTTCGACGATGCGATGCAAGCCTACAAAGCAGGCAACTACATTCAGGCCCTCAACGGCTTCTATGTGCTGGCAAAGAACGGCGATCCGCAGGCACAGTACAATGTGGGATTGATGTACGCCCTTGGCAAAGGGACGCAGCCCGATACCAAAAAGGCGATGGAGTGGTATGAAAAGGCGGCCAAGCAGGGTATGGCACAGGCGCAGTTCAATCTCGGGGAAATCTACCACAACCTCGGCGGTGTGGAGGAGCACGGCTACGAGAAGGCAAAATACTGGTACGAAAAGGCTTCGGCACAGGATGTTGCACAGGCATACAACAACCTGGGATCACTCTATCTTGAAGGCAAGGGAGTGAAGAGAGATATTGAAAAAGCACTGACATACTTTGGCAAGGCTGCTGAACTGGGTGATGCCAATGCAGACCTGAATCTCGGTATTCTCTACGCCTGGGGAGAGGGTGTCCCCAATGACAAGATGAAGGCGTACGAGTACTTCAAAAAGGCGCTGAGTGCCGGGAAACGGCAGGCGGGTAACTATCTGGAAAAGCTCTGCAAAGAGAGCAGTTGGGTCTGTGAGAAGAAATAGCTCTCTTCTCTTTTTCTGCTTTACGGGAAAATTAAGCTTTATTTCTATATAATTCCCACCTACAAAATTTGTGGTCGCGTAGCTCAGTTGGTAGAGCACTACCTTGACATGGTAGTGGTCGTTGGTTCAAGTCCAATCGTGGCCACCATATATCTTCTTCGATACAATTCATTTTTTCAAAAATCATAGTATAATACTCCCATTACGTTTACGAAAGAGAGAAGTTATGGATAAATCGATGATGGTATTCATTGCCGTGGGTATAGGCTTCTTCTATCTGGTGACCACCTATGTGGGAGACATACAGAAAGAGGATGACCGTCTGCAGAATACGGGGTATGAACAGGAACACAAGTTCGACCAGTACTATACCGAGGACAGTATGGGAGACAAGATACTCGATGTGACGCTTGCTGATCCGCAGACGCAGGTGGCGGCCTGGAACAAGAGCCCGCTCAAAGAGGAGTATCTTGACCTCTTTCCTGACTTCGATACAATGCGTACGTTCGTCAAGAACCGTGTAAGAGGCAAGGAACTTATCGACAAACTTAACAGGCAGATACAGGAAACCGAAGACAAGTTTTTCTCCGGAGCACTCGATGCAGAAGGCGCCAAGAGGGCGCTGAAACAGCTTAAATAGCCTTTATCTGCAAGGGTCTGTCATCCGGTTGCTGTTGGCATAGAGATAAACTTCGACACGCCGGTTGAGTGCTTTGTTGCGTGCCGAGGTATTCGGTGCGATCGGTTTTTGCCATGAACATCCCTTTATAAGAGGGCGGCCATTCATTGTCAGGAGGTTGGCAACGCTTCTGGCGCGTCTCTCTGAGAGAGCCAGGTTATAATTGTAACTTCCGGTATTATCTGTAAATCCGGCGACACCGACAATAGTTTGTGGGTAACTGGCAAGTACCCGTCCTACCTTTTGTACTTTTATCTTTGCGCTTGGCTGCAGCCTGTCAGAATTGGTTTTGAACATCATTTTGTCACGGAACATAATCTTGACATAGTCGGGGTGTTTGGAGACGATAATGTCATGATTCGGATCAAGTGCGGCAAGCGGGTCGTTGTTGACCCCTGTGCCGAGTGCACGCGCTACGGCATTAGCCTGTTCATCCAGACTGTAGCCTACGGCACCGCCGAGGGCAGCACCGAGCAGCGCACCTATTGCTGCACGTTCCCCTTTGTGATGTCCTTTGGTATTGTAGCCTATGGCAGCACCTGCCAATGCCCCGGCAAGTGCACCGGTTTTGGTACGGTCGTAGCTTGTATCCTCTACCAGACCAGGGTCACTGTAGCAGCCTGTAAGCAGAAATAGTGCAGCTGTTGCAGCCAGTATGGTTTTTTTCGTTTTGATCATCATATCTCCTTTTTATTCGTGCCATCCGCCCGTCTCTACGGGTTCGGGATTGCTCTCGTCTACTGCATTGCCTACAAGACCGCCTACGGCAGCACCGGCCAGTGCGCCAAGTGCGGCATTGGTACCTCTGTGGTGTCCACTGTTATAGCCTATAACCGATCCTGCGATGGCTCCGGTAGCAATACCTGTCTGTGTTGCGTTGGCAGGTACTGCTTCATTGCCGGTACATCCGGAAAGCAGAAGGATTACAGTGGCAGAAAGTAGATAGACTGTATGTCTCATTCTGTCCTCCTTGTTTTGGCTTCAAATTAAATTATAGCATATCAAAGTGACAAAATTGCGGTTTTTTTAGTGCGATGAAATATTTTTTTGTATGATTTTCTGGTACCACTCCCAAAGTGTTTTTTCAAAACCGACCTTTCGTGTTTCATAAAAGCGGAGGGGCGCAGTTGCATAGGATTGTTTGACCCAACCACCGAAATCATGAGGATAACGGTACGCTTTAGCATGTGTTTTAATGTGGTCTGGAACAGGGTAGATATTGCCTTCTCTGATCGCTTTCTGTGCCCGGTTAATCGCCATATAGGCGCTGTTGGACTTGGGAGAGGAGGCAAGGTAGATTGTCAACTGTGCAAGTGAAATACGAGCTTCCGGGTAGCCGATATGCCTGACAATATTAAGCGTGGAAGCGGCAAGATTGAGGGCATTGGGGTTGGCATTGCCGATATCTTCGCTGGCAAGGATGGCAAGTCGCCTTGCGATGAACTCAGCAGGCTCTCCGCCTTCGATGAGACGGGCGAGGTAGTAGAGTGCGGCATCGATGTCCGATCCCCGCACACTCTTGATCATTGCCGAAGTGAGTTCGTAGTGGCTTTCGCTCTCACTGCTGCCCGCCTGCATGGCGTGGGGGCGGATAGACTTGAGTATTTCAAGCGTAACTGGATTGGCTACGGCCGCAGCACTCTCAAGGAGATTAAGCATCGCACGCAGGTCCCCACCGCTGGAGAATACGAGGTACTCCCTGGCATCCTCCTCTGCTTCAATGTGCTCCTTTTCAAGCACATTGTCCAAAAAAGCGTGCATCGCTTCATTGCCGATGGCATTCAGTTCGAAGAGGTGGGCGCGGGAGCGCATCGCGGCTGTCAGGGAGTAGTAGGGGTTTTCTGTCGAAGCGCCGATGATAAGCGCGTCATTGTTCTCCATAAAGGGCAGCAGCACCTCCTGCTGGTTCTTGCTGAGCCGGTGCACTTCGTCGATGAAAATGAGCGGTTTCTGCAGCGCATTGGCGTAGGTTTTGAAGATTTTTCGCAACTCTTCTATCTTGAGGGAGGTGGCGTTCATTTCATAGAATGGTCGACCCAGGGTCTGCGCGATGACACGCGCAAGGGTGGTCTTCCCGCATCCGGGAGGGCCGTAGAGAAAGGTGTGCTCCAGTTTACCGCTCTCAATGAGTTTGCGAAGCACCCCCTCTTGGCCAAGCAGCCGCTCCTGCCCAATTATTTCGTCAAGGATGGCCGGACGGTATTTGAGTGCGAGGGTGCTCATTGTTCCCGCTCGTCCTCAGTGGCTCTCTTTTTGGCCTTTTTCTGCTCTTTTTTGCGTGCTTTGAGAAAGGCGTGCAGGTCGTCATATTCGCGTTTGGTGAAAAAACGTGTCTTGTTGGTAGGCAGGTTGTTCAGTTCGATGCCTCCGAATGCGACACGTTTGAGATCGAGTACTTTTGCGTCGAAGTGTGCGAAGAAGCGGCGCAGTTCTCGGTTCTTGCCTTCGTTGATGGTCACACGCAGTTTGGTGTAGTTCTTCCCCTCGCTGCGAAGTTCGAAGCCGACAAAGGGAGCGAACGCCATACTGCGTATCTTGCTCTTTTCGTGTGCACCGGCAGTGGCATCGTCAAGCACCAGCCCCTCGCGCATCGCATCGACCATCTCCTGCGTGAGCGGTTTGTCTATCTTGATGTTGTAGGTACGGTCAAGAGAGCTCTCCATAAGCGCCGTAGCGACCTCTACATTGTCCGTCAGCAGCAAAAGTCCCTCAGAGGCATAGTCGAGCCTGCCTACAGGGATAAAGTGCCTGAATTTGCCCGGAAGCTTGTGGTAGATGGTGGTACGCCCTCGGTCATCCTTTTTGGTTACCAGCACCCCTTTGGGCTTGTTGTAGACGATAACGGTCACCTCGTTGCCCTTCTCCTTGACCATCCGCCCCTTGACGAAGATGCGGTCGCCGGGCTGAACCTCGTAGCCAAACTCCTTGATGGGGCGTTTGTTGAGGGTCACCTCTCCCGCTTCTATAAGCTTGTCCGCTTCTCTTCTGGAGTATTTGGTATTGTGGGCGATATATTTGTTGAGTCTCAAGGTGTTGCCTTACTTGCTTTTGATACCTGCGTTTACCAGGTCGTGAATGTGCAGCACGCCGACGATTCTGCCATCACTGTCAGTGATGGGCAGCAGCTGTATGCGTGCATTCTCTATGATTTCGAGCGCTTCGCTTGCTAGAAGATTTGTATTCTGGTAGCTTTTAGGTGCCTTAGTTGCGTAGGTGTAGGCGCTCTCATCCATGCTAAACCCCTCCTGCATCAGTGCGCGTCTGAGATCACCGTCGCTTAGGATGGCGCTGAGCCTTCCGTTCTCATCGACAATCAGTACGTTGCCAAGCTTCCCTTCACTCATCGTGACGATGGCCTCTTTGAGCGGTGTGGTCTGCGTGATGACAGGCAGATTCTCCGTGCGCATCAGGTCCTTTATCTTGACAAAGAGCTTCTTGCCCAGCGAGCCTCCGGGGTGGAAAGAGGCGAAATCCTCTTTCTTGAAACCTCTCTGCTTCATCAGGGCCACCGCTAGCGCATCACCGAGTGCCATTGTAAGCGTTGTCGATGCAGTAGGCGCGGTGTTGAGAGGACAGGCCTCTTTTGCAACGGATATATCGATCCAAACATCGGCATAGCGCCCCAGTGAAGAGTCGGGATTGCCCGTCATCCCTATCAGCGGAATCTCGAAGCGTTTGATATGCGGCAGGATCTTCGTCAGCTCTTCACTCTCGCCGCTGCTGCTGATGGCAAGCAGGGCATCCTCTTTGCCGATCATTCCCAGGTCACCGTGCAGTGCTTCGGTAGGGTGCAGAAAGAAACTCGATGTCCCTGTAGAGGCGAATGTGGCTGCCATTTTGGCACCCACAAGTCCCGATTTCCCCACACCGGTGATGATCAGTTTCCCCTTGGTCTGCAAAATGAGTCTGACGGCTTTGGTGAAGTTCTCATCGAGTCTGTTGGCTGCTTTTTGCAGCGCATCCGCTTCGATTCGCAGGGTCTCTTTGGCACTCTCTATCAGGTTCATGGTTTCGCTCGTTGTGAATGGATTGTCAGGGTATGATTATAACACAGATATGTGCAGGGCAGGGCGGAGGGCCCTGTACCACAGGTCTTAGACGACAAAGACGGTAGGGATGATGAGCGGATAGCGTTTTTTGGTGCGTACGATGTGCTTGCGTACCGCCGCTCTGATCTCGGTTTCGATGACAGTGTGTTCAGGGATCCCTTTGGCTTTCATGTTCAGCAGCATCGTCTCGAGCAGCTGCTCGATCTCTTTGGCGAACTTCTTGTCTTCCTTGTCGGGAACCAGTCCGTGGGTATAGACGACAGGTTTGCCTACCAGTCTGCCCTCGCTCTGTGAAACCTGCGCGACGATGGTTACGATACCGTCTTCTGCAAGCTTCTGTCTGTCAAGCACGACATCGTTCTCGATGGTCATGTTGTTCTGGTTGTCGATATAGGTTTTGCCAGACTTGACCGTCTTGACCTTCTTGAGGTACTTCGGTGTGATCTCTACCTGGTCGCCGTCGCTCATCAGCAGGATGTTGCGCTCGTCCACGCCGCACTCTACCGCCGTACGTGCATGCTTGGCGATGTGGTTGTACTCTCCGTGAACAGGAAGGAAGAACTTAGGCTGTACCAGTCTGAGGATGAGCTTCTGCTCCTCCTGTGCTGCGTGTCCTGAGACATGAATGTCACTGAACTCTTTGTAGCGTACGGTAACGCCTGCTTTCATCAGCAGGTTCATCAGCTTCGAAACACTCGCTTCGTTGCCTGGAATGGCCGAAGCGGAGATGATAACCGTGTCGCTTGGCTTGAGTTTGATATGGCGGTGTTCATCTGTCGCCATACGGTTGAGGGCTGCCATCGTTTCACCCTGCGAACCGGTAGTGACGATGAGAATCTCATGGTCGGCATACTTCGGGACTTCATGCACTTCGATGAAGTGTCTGTCGTCGATATCCACAAAGCCCAGCGCACGGTTGGTTTCGACGTTACGCTCCATGGAGCGGCCGATGACACAGATCTTTCTGCCGTGCTTGACCCCGCGCTGCATCGCCTGGAAGATACGGTGCACGTTGGAGGAGAAAGTAGACATGATTACTCGCCCCTTCGCCATCTCGAAGAGCTGGTCGAAAGTTTTCCCCACAACGGTCTCACTTTTGGTAAAGCCGGGGTTGTGCGAGTTGGTAGAATCGGAGAAGAGGCAGAGCACGCCCTTTTCGCCATAGTATGCGTAGCGTCTGAGGTCCATCGTGTAGCCGTCTACCGGTGTATGGTCGATCTTGAAGTCCGCTGTGTGCATCAAAATACCCGCAGGCGTCTCGATGGCAAGTGAACAGGCATCGATGATGGAGTGGGTGTTGTGGATCCATTCGATCTTCAGATCACCAATTTCGTACTGCTTTCTTTTGGTAACGAAACGGAAGTACTTCGCATCACCCTTGAGACCGTGCTCGTTGAACTTGTTCTCGATCATCGCCAGTGCCAGCGGTGTACCGTAGATAGGGAACTTCAGCTCTTTGAAGAGGTAGGGAACCGCACCGATGTGGTCTTCGTGGCCGTGTGTGATGACGATGGCCTTGATCTTGTCCTTGATGGTATGCAGGTAGCTGAAGTCGGGAACGAGAATGTCCACGCCGTGCATCGTCTCATCGGGGAAGCTCATACCCACATCGATGACGATGGCGGTGGTTTCCGTTTCGAGTACGGCCATGTTCCCGCCGATCTCTCCGAGGCCTCCAAGCGGTGTGAAGCGCACCTTCCCTTTGGAGTTGAGGTCTATCTGCTTCCACGGCGCCATTCTGGCTTCCTGAACGCGCTTGTTCTCCTCGATGGAGGCGCGCATCTCATCGTTTACCGTGGTAACGTTCTTGCGCTTGTTCCCGCCGCGCCCCTTGTTTCCTCCGCCGTTGCGGTTGGCGTTGTTGCCGGGCTTGCGGTTGGCGTTGTTGCCCTGCTTCTGGCCCTGGTTGCCCTGGCCTTCCTGGCGCGGCTGTCCGCCCTGACGGTTGGGGTTTGGTTTTCTGTTACGGTTACGGTTGCGATTGCGGTTTTCGTTACGGTTCTCACCGCCTTCGCCGCCGCTGTTTTGGCCTTGGTTGTTGTTCTGTCTGTGCGGGTTGGGTCTTCTGTTGCGCTGAGGCTTATTGCCCTCTTGCGTTTTTTGCCCTTGATTTTGACTGTTTTCGTTGGTTGGTTTGCTGTTTTCCATCTAACATATCCTTTAATTCATTATATAGCAGATGATATATCGATGTCCCAGCTTCATGAGGACGCAAATTCGGATCGAGGTCCAGTTTTGCGAAGGTTTCTGCAACCCTATCTTTGGAAAAGGCTGCAGTGAGGTTTTTAAAAAGCTTTTTGCGCGGCTGCGCGAAAGCGATCCTGAGGAACGCTTCAAACTTTTCGTCATCCAGACTGCGCTCTTTCTCTATCAAAAGCACGGCGGAGGTCACCTTGGGGGGCGGAATGAACGCTTCGGGTTCTACCTCGAAACAGAGCGTGGCCTTCCCGACGCTCGAAGCCAGTACGGAGAGAGCGGAAAATGCCTTCTCTCCGGGTTTGGCAGCGAACTTGACGGCAACTTCCTTCTGAACCATGACCAGTATGGACCGGCACTGTTCATCCTTGAAAGCTTTCAATATGATATTGGTTGCAATATAGTAGGGGAGGTTCGCTACCAGATGATAAGGCTCATCCAGCAGAGCGCCTTCCCCCCAACGCTCAAGCACATCTCCGCAGCGCAGTTCGAAACGACCCTGTGAGATGGGGGCTTCGAACTCCGTAGCAAGATGCTCGCATAGTCTTTTATCAACCTCAAATGCTGTGACATTTCGAGCTTTTACAAGCTCTTTGGTTAAATCACCTAAGCCAGGCCCGATCTCGGCGACCTTCAGGTCGTCTTCGGGCATCGCTTGGATGATTTTCTGCAGGTAGAGACTGTTTTTCAGAAAATTCTGGCCGAATTTTTTCGATGCAAACTCCGCCAAATTGTCGGTTATCATACTATAATCTACCTTTATAGCCGATGGCTAAACCCCTATTTGGGATAATTTTTGTATAATCTTACCATAAATTTGCCCAAAATGGCGGCAGAAACGGAGAATTGATGGACTATTTTGCAAAACGCATCATTCCCTGTCTGGATGTAGACGGCGGACGTGTGGTAAAAGGGGTCAACTTTGTCGGCCTGCGAGATGCGGGAGACCCGGTCGAAGTGGCACGCCGCTACAATGAGGAGGGGGCGGATGAGCTGACCTTCCTTGATATCGGGGCAAGCCATGAGGGGCGCGACACCATCGTCGATGTGGTCAAAAAGGTCGCCCAGGAGGTATTCATCCCTCTGACAGTAGGCGGGGGCATCCGCAAACTGGAAGATATCTACGCTCTGCTCAACGTCGGTTGCGACAAGGTGAGCATCAACTCTGCAGCCATCAAACGACCCGCATTCATCGAAGAGGGTGCGAAGCGTTTCGGTTCGCAGTGTATCGTCGTGGCCATCGACGCCAAGCGTGTCGGAGAGAACGAGTGGCACATCTTTACCCACGGCGGCCGTAACGATACGGGTATCGATGCAGTAGAGTGGGCCAAGGAGGCGTACGAGAGGGGTGCGGGCGAGCTTCTGGTAACCTCTATGGACGCCGACGGCACCAAGGCGGGATTTGACAATGCACTCAACCGTGCTATCGGTGAAGTGGTCAATATCCCGGTCATCGCCAGCGGCGGCGCGGGAACGATGGAGCATATGAAAGAGGCATTCACCGAGGGTAATGCCGATGCCGCCCTTGCCGCTTCTATCTTCCACTTTAGAGAGATAGACATTATGGATCTCAAGCGCTACCTCAAGGCAGAAAACATTCCGGTGAGGCTCTGATGATCGTCTGCGCGGGCCGTATCGAACAGTTCGATTTCGCCCAGCCAGTGGGTATAGGAATGGTCGAAGCGGCTGTCACACTGACACAGCTGTGTGAAAAAGAGAAGCCTGAAAACATTCTCTTTGTAGGGACGGCAGGCTCCTACGGCAGACACGGGATATTCGATATCGTTGCATCCCATACGGCGGCCAACATCGAGCAGAGCCTTTTGGAGGGGAAAGCTTACTCACCCATTGGGGAGGCACTGGGCGGCATCACCTGTGAAGGTGCAGAGGAGATATTTCCTGAGGTTTCACGTGAAACAAACGATGCCGTGATCGTCAACTCCTCAAACTACATCACGACCAACAGAGCGCTGTGGGACGCCTACACGTCGCGCGGCATCGTGCTGGAGAATATGGAGTTTTTCGGAGTGGTGCAGGCAGCAAAGCAGTACGGCATCCCCGCTGCGGGACTCTTTATTGTCACCAACTATTGTGACGAGAATGCGCATCGTGATTTTTTGAAGCATCATAGTGAGGCGATGTCCAAGCTAACACAGTATGTCGGCAGGTATTTCAATGCATAAAGTGCTAAAAGGAAGAGTGGTTACATGGAATTCGGAGAAAAGTTTTGGATTTATTCAGCCTGATAACGGTTCAAGCCAGATTTTTATTCATATTTCAGATTTTAAAGAACGAGGCGTTCCCCCTGCTGTAGGTGAAGTTGTTTTTTACACCGTTGCAACAGGTAAAGACGGCAAAAAAAGAGCTGTCAATGCCTATAGGAACAAAAAGCAATCACACGAGAGAGAAAAAACAGAAAAAAAAGAATATGGAAAAAGAGGCGTTTTAAAAAAAAGATATATGCTTATTATAGCCATAGGTGTAATTGTTATGCTGGCAGGCCGTTTCAATAGTAAAGATTCAGCAACACCGGCCCCACAGCATACAGAATATACAGAAAAGCAGATATATACAAATGAAACTGAAGATATGGAAAAATTCCATGAAGAAACAGAAGATTTTATTGCAAAGCATACACGCCAGATACATATCAACGTAAAGAAAGAAAAGCCCAAAAAAGCAGAGCAATATTGGTGTGACGGCAGGCAGTATTGCAGTCAAATGCATTCATGTGAAGAGGCAACATATTTTTTAGAGCATTGTCCTGATACCAAAATGGATGGTGACAGGGACGGTATCCCCTGTGAAGGCCAATGGTGCGGCCATTAATATTATTAAGAAAAGAAGCAAGATGAAAACAATACTACAAGATTTAACCAAGGAAGAGTTGACAGAAGCTATCAAGCCTGCATTTAGGGCCAAGCAGATCTACCAGTGGATCTACCACAAATATGCAACTTCATTCGAAGAGATGAAAAACCTGCCAAAGGCACTTCGTGAGGAGTTGGAAGAGAACTATACCTGTACGCCGCTCAAGACCGTTACGGTGCAGGACAGCATCGACGGCAGCCGAAAATATCTCTTTGAATTGCATGACGGACATACCGTTGAAGCGGTTTTGCTGCTGATGCGCGACAAGGAGTATCATGAAGATGGCTCTGTGAAGCATCAGGAGCGTTATACAGTCTGTATCTCCTCCCAGGTAGGGTGCAAGGTAGGGTGTGCCTTTTGTTTGACCGCCAAGGGCGGTTTTATGCGAAATTTGACCCCCGGAGAGATCGTCGAGCAGCTGCGTCTGATCAAAAAAGACAATGACATCGCTGCCAACCGCCGTGTCAACATCGTCTTTATGGGGATGGGAGAGCCGCTTGACAACCTCGATGCGGTTGCCAAATCGGTCAAAATCTTTGCAGATGAAGAGGGGATGGCCATTGCGCCGCACCGTCAGACCATCTCAACCTCCGGGCTCAGCAGCAAGATAGAGAAGCTTGGCAAGATGGAGCTTGGCATCAATCTTGCCATCTCACTGCACGCGGTCGATGACGAGCTGCGCCAGCAGCTGATGCCGATCAACAAAGCCTACAACATCGAGTCGATCATCACTGCGGTCAAAAACTTTCCTGTCAACGACAGAAAGCGTGTGATGTTCGAGTACCTTGTCATCAAGGATGTCAACGATGATATCAGTGCGGCAAAGAAACTGCTCAAACTCCTTGACGGCATCAAAGCGAAGGTCAATCTCATCTACTTCAACCCTTACGGCGGCACGGAGTTCAAGCGTCCGACCGAAGAGGATATGAAGAAGTTTCAGGAGTATTTAACCAAAAGAGGACTACATTGCACCATCCGCGAGTCCAAGGGGCTCGACATTTCCGCTGCCTGCGGCCAGTTGCGCGAGCAGGAAGCAAAAGGAGAGGTATAGTATGCCTGATGTACAGATAGCGTTGTTGGTATTCATTGTATTGGTCGTCGGTATCGGCGGCGGCTGGTTCGTCTATGAAGCGAACAGAAGCGATGAGGAATAGATAGGTAGCAGGGAGTAGGTAGGAAGTAGGAGTGAGGAGTTTCCGTCATCCCGCACTTGATGCGGGATTTTGACGTTCTTTGTGGAACAGTTATTGGTAACTGGTGTATTGGTTATTGGTGTTTCAGTCTCTTGCTGGAACCGAAAATTTAACGAAGTGTATACCTTTAAGTGCATTTTCGGCCCCTCTGGCGAGGATTAATCCTCGCTTCCAAATTACTGTCATCCCGTACTTGATGCGGGATTTTGACGCAGTTCTGCAGGTAGACGCAAAGACTCCTGCTTTTGCAGGATGACGAAGTTTTTAAGGTTGATTTCAATCAAACTGTGCAAAATTTCCTCAATCCTCAATCCTCAATCCTCAATCCTCAATCCTCATTAAACTTCCTCTTCCCTTTCCCGCAAATCAACCCCTTCATCCCCGCAAAGTTCTCCTTGCTCTCAATAAAATAGGTCGCTCCATATGGAAACTTCAAGGTCTGTGCATGCAGCATCAGGCGTGTGGCGCCGGTCTGTTCGAAGCGCTCCTCCGGTGTCAGTGTATCGTCGAGGTAAGCGTTGGCGGTTTCGAATGTCGTACCGTATATGGGGTCACCGAGGATGGGGTGTTTCACGTGAAACAGATGTACGCGTATCTGGTGTGTACGGCCTGTGATTGGGTAACAGGCAAGCAGTGTGGCATCAAGGGTTTCATCGTAAAGAAGCGGTTTAAAATCGGTGTGGGCATGTTTGCCTGTGGGGTCGATGAAGACCTTGTGTTTGCACTCCGAGTAATCGTCGTTGACCTTGATGGGCATATCTACCGAAAAAGGGTTCTCGACTTTGCCGTCGACCCATGCAAGGTAACTCTTCTGTATTGTTTTGCGTTCAAAGGAACTCTTTAGAAAGTTTTCCGCCTTCTTGTGTTTGCTTGCAAGCAGCAGGCCCGAGGTCTCCATATCGATGCGGTGAACGGCATTGGCGTTCTCTCCGTGGAGTGTGCGTATCTCATCGAGCATCGAATAGGGGGTGGACATGGTGTTGGGGTGAACAAGAATACCGGAGGGTTTTTCGAAGACCATGAAATCCTTTGTCTGAAAGAGGGGTTTGCGTCCCTGCGACTGCGGTACGAAGTAGACCACTTCGACAACGCCAGGCTCCAGTTTCGTTCCAGGATTGTAGATGGACTCACCCTCTATCAGCAGCCGCCCTTTGCAGACAAGGCGCTGTGCCTGTGCCTGCGTAAAGTTAAATGTACGCATTACAAAGAGGAAGGCTGGCATGGTTTGTTTCACGTGAAACATCTCTTTGACGAACGGCATTTTCACCTCTTTGTTGTAATCAGAATTCGATAGATGTACTATTGAACAAGTTAATAGCTATTTGGGTAAAATACTATCAAAATTTTACACACATAAGGGTTAGGTATGGTAGAACGTTATTCGCGTAAAGAGATGGCCGACAACTGGACAATGCAGGCAAAGTATCAGGCGTGGCTCGATGTCGAACTGGCAGTGGTCAAGGCATGGAACAAGCTGGGGCTCATCCCCGATGAGGATGCAGAGAAGATCATCAAAAACGCTGGCTTCTCCGTCGAGCGTATCGATGAGATAGAGGCAGTCACCAAACACGACCTCATCGCATTTACCACCTCCGTCTCCGAGACACTGGGTGAAGAGAGCCGCTGGTTCCACTACGGTATGACAAGTTCCGACACGGTCGATACGGCTGTAGCACTCCAAATGGTACGCTCACTGAAAATCATTATCGAAGATGTGAAGATGATGATGGAGTCCATCAAGAAGCGCGCCTTTGAACACAAAAAGACACTGATGGTCGGACGCAGCCACGGTATTCACGGAGAGCCCATCACCTTCGGTCTGGTGCTTGCAGTCTGGTACGATGAGATGGCGCGTCACCTCAAGAACCTCGAAGAGACGATGGAGGTCATCAGGGTAGGACAGATCAGCGGCGCGATGGGGAACTTCGCACATGCGCCGCTCGAGCTTGAAGAGATCGCGATGGAGGAGCTTGGCCTTAAACCTGCTCCCGTCTCCAACCAGGTAATTCAGCGTGACCGCTATGCGCGTCTGGCATCCGCACTGGCACTGCTTGCCTCCTCTGTAGAGAAGTTCGCCGTACAGGTACGCCACTGGCAGCGTACAGAGGTCTATGAAGTTGAGGAGTACTTTGCCAAAGGGCAGAAGGGCTCTTCCGCTATGCCGCACAAGCGTAACCCGATTCTCACAGAGAACATCACAGGCCTTGCGCGCATCATCCGTGCCTACGCCACACCGGCGATGGAGAATGTCGCACTCTGGCATGAGCGTGACATCTCCCACTCCTCCACCGAGCGATTCTGGCTGCCGGACTCCTTCATTACGACCGACTTCATGCTCCACCGTATGAACGGGGTCATTGCCAACATGACCGTCATGCCGGAGAACATGATGAAGAACCTCAACCTCACCGGCGGGCTTGTCTTCTCGCAGCGAGTACTGCTCGAACTGCCAAAAGCGGGTGTCAGCCGTGAAGATGCCTACAAGATCGTACAGCGCAACGCAATGAAGGTGTGGGAGGAGATCCAGCAGGGCAAACCGACTGTCAACGAAAAAGGCGAGTCTCTCTACCTCCAGTACCTGCTTGAAGACAAGGAGCTTAGAGAGAAGCTGAGTGAGGAGCAGATTAGGGAGTGTTTCAACTACGACTACTATACCAAAAACGTAGACAAAATCTTCGATCGCGTCTTCAAATAGGCGGATTGCACCGCATCTTCGAGGGAGTGCTCTCGGTCACTTACTTGTAGTAAGCTCCCTCGGCACAACCCTCAAACCTGCAGCACACTCCGCCTATTTGGTTTTTTTAAGCATCTTTGAGGGAGTACCTTAGTCACTTGCTCGTAGCAAGCTCCTGCGGTACAGCCCTCCTTGTGCTTGCACTCTCTGTGAGAAACCTACAGCACACTCCACCTATTTGATTTTGGTACATGATTGCACCGTACCTTTGGAGGAGTGCGCTCAGTCACTGGAGAACCGTCAGGCGATCCGTATATGCCGCAGGCATAGGAGACGACAGGAAAAAGCAAGCTCCTTCGGCACAACCCCTCCCCAAATCTGCAGCACACTTCACCTATTTGGGTTTGAGAGATAATGGCACCACTCAATCCTCAACTCTTAACCCTAAAACCCCTCCATCACACTCCACCTATTTGTGTTCATTAGTGGATTGCACCACTTAATCCTCAATCCTTAACCCTAAAACCTCCATCACACTCCGCCTATTTAGGTGTTGACACTTTTGTCAACTCTATCCACTTTACAAACCCCTTTTTTAATTACCTGCCCTTATAACAATATTGCCCAAAAATGATACAGAATTTCAAACGCAATTAACCATAATTTGAGTAAAATCGGGTAATCTTTTTACCCCAAACGAGGGGGTATCAAAATGTCACAGGCATGTTATTCTATGCCGATAATTCAGGAGTATGTATGATTCGTGTTGTAAAGAGGAACGGTAGGGTAGAAACACTGGATGTCAGCAAGATCCAGAAGTATACATCGGCAGCGGTTGAGGGGCTTTCAGGGGTAAGCCAGAGCGAGCTTGAGGTCGATGCCAAGCTGCAGTTCCGTGACATGATCACTTCCGAAGAGATCCAGACAACACTCATCAAAACTGCAGTCGACAAGATCGATATCGACCGTCCCAACTGGACCTTTGTCGCCGCACGTCTTTTCCTCTATGACCTCTACCATAAAGTCACCGGATTTACCGGTTACAACCACCTGCGTGAATATTTCGAAAAAGGGGAGAAGGAGGGGCGTATCGTCCTCGGGCTCAAAGAGAAGTACGACCTTGACGACCTCAATGACTATATCAAGCCGGAGCGTGACCTGCAGTTTACCTATCTTGGTATCAGAACACTTTATGACCGATACCTGATCAAAGACAGAAAGGGCAACCCCATTGAGCTTCCTCAGCAGCTCTTTATGGCCGTGGCGATGTTCCTTGCACAGAATGAGTTCGACTGCCAGACCTGGGCGAAGAAGTTTTACGATATCCTGAGCAAGTTCGAAGTAATGGCAGCGACACCGACCCTCTCCAACGCCCGTACACCGCGCCATCAGCTCAGCTCCTGCTACATCGGGTCAACCCCTGATAACATCGAGGGGATCTTCGACGGTTATAAGGAGATGGCACTGCTCTCCAAGTTTGGCGGCGGTATCGGCTGGGACTGGATGCAGGTGCGCGGTATGGGCTCCTATATCGACGGACACAAGCATGCGGCAGGCGGTATTGTGCCGTTCCTGAAAATCGCCAACGATGTCGCCATCGCGGTCGACCAACTTGGTACACGAAAAGGGGCGATTGCCGTCTACATCGAGCCGTGGCATGTCGATGTCAAAGATTTCCTGGACCTCAAGAAGAACTCCGGAGAGGAGCGTCGCCGTGCGCATGACCTCTTCCCGGCACTCTGGCTCAACGACCTCTTCATGGAGCGTGTGGCGAACGACGAGATGTGGACCCTCTTCGATCCATTTGAAGTCAAGGAGCTGACCGAGCTCTATGGCGAGGCGTTCGAGAAGCGCTATGTCGAGCTTGAGAACAGTGATGATGATATTACCCGGGAGCGCATCTCCGCCAAGGGGCTTTGGAAAGAGATTCTGCGCTCCTACTTCGAAACAGGCAACCCTTTCCTCACCTTCAAAGACACAGCCAATCGTGCCAACCCCAACAAGCATGCGGGTATTATCCGCAGTACCAACCTCTGTACGGAGATCTTCCAGAACACCAAGCCAAACTACTACAAGACGCGCTTCAGATTCGTTGACGGTACGGTTGAGTCGTACGATGAGAACGAGATGTTGACAGTTGACAGCGGTGTGACAAAGCCTGCCAAGAAGGTAACCGCACTTGACAGCCTCAACGGCAAGCAGATCTGGATCGTTGACAAGGAGTGTATCGACGGCGATACGGCTGTCTGTAACCTTGCCTCTGTTAACCTCTCCAAGATCAATACCCGAGAGGATTTCGAGCGTGTTGTACCGATTGCGGTAAGAATGCTCGACAACGTCATCGACCTCAACTTCTACCCGCTGGCGAAGGTCAAGCGCACCAACGAGAAGTCGCGCTCCATCGGACTCGGTGTCATGGGTGAAGCGCAGATGCTTGCCGAGCACAAGATAGAATGGGGAAGTCCGGAGCATCTTGAAAAGATCGATGAGGTGATGGAGTCCTTCTCCTACTACACCATCGAGGCTTCCAGCAACCTTGCCATCGAAAAGGGTACCTACCCCAACTTCGAGGGCTCCGACTGGTCCAAGGGGATCTTCCCTATCGACAAGGCTAACGAGAATGCCTGCAAACTGGTCGACAGGGGCGGACTCTTCGGTTATACGCACGACTGGCAGAGACTGAGAGAGAAAGTCAAGCAGGACGGTATGCGCAACGGCTACCTGATGGCCATCGCACCGACAAGCTCCATCTCCATCCTCACGGGTACTACACAGGCGATCGAGCCGGTCTACAAGCGCAAGTGGTTCGAAGAGAACCTCTCCGGGCTCATTCCTGTCGTCGTGCCGAACCTCTCGCCGGATACATGGCAGTACTACACCCCGGCGTACGACCTCGACCAGAACCTGCTCATCAAAGCCGGTGCCATCCGCCAGAAGTGGCTCGACCAGGGACAGTCTCTGAACATTTTCATCACGCTCGACAAGGCAAGCGGGAAGTATCTCAACGAAATTTACATGAATGCATGGAAGTTCGGGCTCAAATCCACTTACTATCTGCGTTCACAGTCTCCGGAGAGTACAAACGATGTAGAAGATAGAAGCCAGGAGTGCGTGGGCTGTCAGTAGGTTCCAAATGAAAGCGAACCTCCAATAACCAATAGCTGTTCAATTGTCGTTGCAAGATATAGCATTAAGTGAGGGTAATAGAACAATGGAAGCGCGAATTCATTCGCGCCAGGGGCCGGAAGTGCACCTAAAGGTATACACTGCATTAAATTTCCGGTTCCATAATCCTTCTATTTCTGGAATATGGACCTCTATGGCTATAGCAGCCAAAATAAGCTGTTTCCACCCTTTTCCCAGCTTCCGGTATGAAAAAAATAAAAAAAGCGCTTATTTTGGCTTCTGTTTTTGGTGCACCGTAGGGTGTTGTCCCATGACAACGCCGTATGTCTGTTTCGACGAATTTACGTATTGCTGCCAACATATATATTTCGGTGTTGTGAGGGCACAACACCCTACAGGGATATAGATCTGCATGGTATTAATCTCCTATATACCGCTGTCTCGGTCTTGCAATCTTCGATTCAGGATCTTTTTTAAACTCTATCCACTGTGTGATCCATCCCACTGTTCTGCCAATCACAAAAATCGGCGTGAACATATTTTTTGGAATTTTCAGTGCGGTGAGGATGATGCCGGTATAGAAATCGATGTTGGGGTAGAGATGTCGTGAAACGAAATAGTCGTCGTTCAAGGCTATCTCCTCTATTTTTGCAGCGATCTCCATCAGGCGAGAGTTGAGACCCAGTTCCTCTTTGAGTTCATCCTGAAGTGTTTTGAGTACCTGTGCGCGCGGGTCGAAGTTTTTGTAGACGCGATGTCCGAATCCCATCAGCCTGAAGTCGTCATCAGGATCTTTGGCGCGTTTGATGAACGCATCGACATTTTCGACAGAGCCTATCATCTCAAGCTGCGCGATGACCGACTCGTTCGCGCCGCCGTGTGCACGTCCCCAGAGTGCGGCAATGCCGGATGCGATGGCAACGTAGGGGTGTGCTCCGGTGGAGGCGACGTTGCGTACGACGGTGGTGGAGGCATTCTGTTCATGGTCGGCATGGAGGGTGAAGATGGTATCGAGCGCGCGCACCTCCACTTCGCGTATGGTCTCGTGCCCATGTGGTCCAAGATGCATCTTGCCTCCCGGATAGGCGCGTATCATGGTCAGGAAATTTTCGGTAAAACTCAGGTCGATATCGGGCTGGATGCAGGGGATGCCAAGCGAATGGCGGTAGGCAAAGGCAGCAATGGTCGGCATCTTGGCGATGATACGGTGCGCCATTTCGTGGTACTCCGCTTTGTTGTTCATATCGAGATGCTCCTGGTAAAAGGAAGCCAGCGCCGTGACGGCTGCAGAGAGGGTCGCCATCGGGTGGGCATTGTCCGGAAAAGCGGCAAAAAGGCTGCGCAACCCCTCGTGCAGAAAAGCGCGGTGGCGCAGTTCTAGGTCGAAGTTTTGCAGTTCGTCGGCATTTGGCAGGCGTTCGTTCAGCAGCAGAAAGCAGGTTTCAAGATAGCTGTGCTCTTTTGCAAGCGTCTCGATGGGTATGCCTCTGTAGCGCAGTTCCCCTTTGGCTCCGTCGATGAATGTGATAGCGGAGCTGCAGCTTGCCGTGGAAGTGTAGCCCGGATCGTAGGCAAAAAGGCCGGTATCTTTGAAGAGTGTGCGAAAATCAACGACATCCGGACCGCGTGTCGCTTCGAGAACGGGATATGTGTAGGTGTTGCCGTTTCGGTTGTCTGTGAGTGTAATGCTCTTCTTCTGCATGATGTACCTCCGTTTGGAACGTTACTTCAGTATACTGTATGCAATGTAGAACGTATGTGTAGTAATGTCTTAAAGAGAAATATCTGTGAAGAAAGGGGAGAAGAGCGATATCAGACCCGAAGGTCCGAAAGCAAGTATTAGAACTTGTAGGTTACACCGAAGTTCCAGGTGTCAATTTGGAGATCTTCACCACTGTTTGTGTCATCGTAGAGATTGACATAGTCTACGAATACAGCAACGTTGGAAGTGATGTCATATGATGCACCAAGACCCCACTGGAAGCCGTCTGTATCATAGCCAGGCCCCTGCCCGCCAATTTCTGGGTTTGTATCACCGTATCCGAGCAGCGCATAGACATCGAATGCATCGGTCACAGGGTACATCGGTTTGATGTAGATTCCCCAGCTGTCAGTATCGAAGCTTGGTGTCGGTGTAGTTCCGTCTGCCCAGTCACCGCTGCCGACAAACCAGTATCTTGCTTCTACCGCAATGTATGGGTTGATTTTGTATCCAGCCTGGAGCATGAACGAGTCAAAGTTCTCATCATGTGCATAGTTAAGGGCAGAATCTGAAACATCCATTTTGCCATATCCATATGCACCACCGATGTAGAATCCCGCATCAGACGGAACGACTACCGGTGTGTCAACTACCGGCTCAACCGGAGCGATGTCGCCGCCGGCAACTGCAAATGTACCCATTGCTGCAAGTGCAGCGAGTGAAAGTGTTAATTTTTTCATAACATATCCTTTTGTTATTGTGTTATTACTCCTTCATTATAGTATGATTGTTAACCAAATGTCAAGGGACTGTTTGTTTTCTGTTATTCATTTGTTAAAGATATGAGCCGGTTTGGGGTTATCCTGTGTGTGAAGGCGGAGACTCCACAAAGAGTACACACTTCTGTGTTACGATGACACCATGAAGGCAGGCATTACCTCTCTCCTCCTCCCTTGAAACAGTCAGGTATGCCCCTTCTGGATGACTTTTCGAAAAAGCGTTATACAGCGCGTGTATCCTCCTCCCCTTGAACACGTCTATTCTCCTTGTTTTGAATTTGAAAAGTCATCCTCCCCTCTAAGAGAAAAGAGTGTAAGATATCTCTACACTTTTGCAAGGAGCGACCATGCTTTCGCAGACTATCTATTACCAGCAGGAGCGCAAGTATGCCACAGACCGGTTTGTCGGACTGGCGGTGCTGATGCTCGCTGCCTTTGTCATTTCGGGGGTTACACAAGGCCCCGTTGCGGAAAATGCACTGCTTTCGGGGTTCACCCTGCTCGTGGTGGTACTCTTCTCCGTAGCGCACTTTTATTATATTTCCACCCATCCCGGAAAACTGGTAGAGGCTCGTAAAACAGTGCTGTTGCTGGTCGATATCGGACTGCTGACCTTTTTTATCGCGCTCTTTGACCAGGACAGCCTCTATCTTCTGCCGCTCTATCTGCTGATCATCATACGCAGCGGTTTGAGTTTCGGATCCCTCTTTTTCAATATCAGTGTCTTCCTCTCGGCGGTTGCATGGTTCGTGCTCTATACCTATTCGGAGTACTGGAAGAGCCACTATGAGATCTTGATTATGTATGCCATTACAACCATGCTGGTCGTGATCTTCTTTCAGCGGTTCATCCTCAGTCTCGACCGTGAAAACATGATGCTTACCGAAACCCTCAACGAGGTGGTCATCGATGCTTCCAGTGACGAGCTGACCGGCGTTGCCAACCGAAAAGAGTACAAAGATACAATGATGGAGATGATACACGAAAACGAGCCTTTCGCGCTTCTTTTCATTGATCTCAATAAGTTTAAGGCCATTAACGATACCCACGGCCATCATGTCGGTGATGAGGTGCTTAAAGAGGTGGCAAGAAGATTGGTGGAAAATTGCGATGAAGAGGATTTCGTGGCACGTCTTGGCGGTGACGAGTTCGCCATCATCACCAGGCGAAAAAAGGTCTATATGGACAAGTTCATCGCCAAGCTCGAACGCAATGTCATCGGGCGCCACAAGGTTGGCAGCATTATCGTGCCTATCGAGCTGAGCATCGGTATCGCCTTCTTCCCTGACGATACCAAAACAGCGATGATGCTCGGAAAGTATGCCGACGAAGCGATGTATGCAGCCAAGAAAGATGCCGGCCGCTACCACTACTTCTACCATGAACTTACCGCCGAGCAGAAGGCACAAAGCCTGCAGGCAAAAAAATAAAAACACCTCCTTCCCGTCTCTGTTCGAGGCGGTGCGCACTTCCCTAAAAGTAGATTTTGGCTATAATAGCGCCATTTCAAGGCACACAAGTGTGCAACTTTCACAGCAAAAGGGTTATTTTGAGCGAAAATCTGATTGGCTATCTGGATGACCAGGGCAATATTATCGACACACAGAGTGCGGGAGAGGGCTGCAGTGCTGCTCCCATCGAGTATGACAACAGCGAAGAGGCGCTTGAGATCATCCGCCACTCCACGGCACATTTGATGGCACAGGCGATCAAGGAGCTGTACCCCGATGCACAGTTCTTCGTAGGTCCTGTCGTTGACGAAGGGTTCTACTACGACTTCCGTGTCAGCGAGAAGATCGGCGAGGAGGATCTCAAAAAGATCGAAAAGAAGATGAAGGAACTCATCAAGAAGAAGTACAAGATCGAAAAGTACGAAATCTCCAAAGCCGAAGCGCTCGAGAAGTTTGCCAACGACGATCTCAAGCAGGCGGTACTCAAGAACATTCCCGACGAGAAGGTTTCCATCTACAGGCAGGGTGACTTCGAAGATCTCTGCCGCGGACCGCACGTACCGGCACTGCGCTTTCTGAACAACTTCAAGCTTACCCGTGTGGCGGGGGCCTACCTGGGCGGTGACGAGAATGCGGAGATGCTCACCCGTATCTACGGGGTGGCCTTTGCGACCAAAGAGGCGCTCAAAGCGTACATGACGATGCTCGAAGAGGCGAAGAAGCGCGACCACCGCAAGATCGGTACCGAGATGGAGCTCTTTATGTTCAACGAAGAGTCCGGAGCCGGACTGCCCTTCTGGATGCCGCAGGGCGCGAAGCTTCGCCACAAGCTTGAGCAGATTCTCCACAAAGCGCACCTTACGCGTGGCTATGAGCCGGTGCGCGGTCCTGAGATCCTCAAGGCAGACATGTGGCGTACCTCGGGGCACTACGCCTGTTACGGGGAGAATATGTACCTGACCGAGATCGACGGGCAGGAGTACGGCATCAAACCGATGAACTGTATCGGTCATATTCAGATCTTCAAGCAGACACAGAAGTCCTACCGTGACCTGCCGCTGCGCTACTACGAGTATGGTGTGGTACATCGCCACGAGAAGTCGGGCGTACTGCACGGACTGCTGCGTGTAAGAGAGTTTACCCAGGATGATGCGCATATCTTCTGTACCCCTGAGCAGATTGCCTCCGAAGTCCTCGATGTTGTAGGCTTTGTCGATGCGGTTATGAAGCTCTTCGGATTTGAATATACAATGGAGATCGCTACCAAACCGGAGAAGGCCATTGGTGAAGACGCTGTCTGGGAGATGGCGACAGCGGGGCTCAAAGAGGCGCTTGAGGGCAACAATCTGCCATACAGTATCGACGAGGGGGGCGGAGCCTTCTACGGGCCGAAGATCGACATCAAAATCACCGATGCGATCGGCCGTAAGTGGCAGTGCGGCACCATACAAGTCGACTTCAACCTGCCTGAACGCTTCGAGGTGGAGTATGTTGCCGAAGACAACAGCCGCAAGCGTCCGGTAATGATACACCGCGCTATCCTGGGAAGCTTCGAGCGCTTCATCGGCATTCTGACCGAACACTATGCCGGAGAGTTCCCCTTCTTCCTTGCTCCCACACAGGTGATCTTCGTGCCAATTTCTGATGCGCATGCCGATTATGCCTTTGCGCTTAAGAAGAAGCTGCGTATGGAGGGGATCGATTCGGAAGTGTACGACAAGAACGATTCGCTCAACAAGCGCATCAGAACGGCGGAGAAGAAGCGTGTGCCGTACGTCGTGATCGTCGGAGACGAAGAGGTAGCCAACAACACCGTTGCCATCCGTAACCGAAGAACGCGCGAGCAGTATAATCTTACACAAGACGAATTTATGGTAGAATTAACCAAACAACTTACTGAAGGAACAATTTGAGTAGACATAACGATAGAAACAACAGGGGAAGAAAGAAGCCTGACAGCACCATTATGAATGATGCGATCAGAGCGAGTGAACTAAGGGTACTTGGAGATGACGGCGAGCAGTTCGGCATCATTTCAAGAGACGAAGCCCTGAAGATCGCAGAAGAGAAAGGGTTGGATCTGGTGCTTGTATCACCCGATGCCAAACCCCCTGTTGCCAAGATCATGGACTACGGCAAGCATAAATATCAGCTTGAGAAGAAAAAGAAAGAGGCAAGAAAGAACCAGAAGAAGATCGAAGTCAAAGAGGTCAAATTCTCCTGTAAAATTGCCGATAACGACATTGCCTACAAGGTAAAACATGCGCGCGAATTCCTCGAGCAGGGCAAGCACGTCAAACTCCGCGTCTTCCTCCGAGGCCGTGAAATGGCCAACCCGGAGTGGGGTGTAGAAGTCCTCAACCGCGTCTGGCCGATGCTTGAAGATATCGGACAGCTCGAGTCCCCACCAAAGCAGGAAGGGCGTTACATCAACATGTACGTCACACCGCTGAAAAAATAACGCGCTTTTCTCCCACTTTTACTTTTGTCATCCCGCATCACATGCGGGGTCTTTATATATCTGTTATTGGTAATTGGTGTATTGGTTATTAGGAGTAGGATCTTCTGTTGGAACCGAAAATTTAGCACTGTGTATTCCCTTGTGGGATAGTCCCGCTAAACGTTATGTAATCAATCAACGTTAAGGCGAAGCTAAAGCTGTCGCTTCCTTTTCTTTGTCATCCCGGACTTGATCCAGGATCTTGACACTGTTTTACAATTGATGCAAAGATTCCTGCTTTCGCAGGAGTGATGGCATTTTTAAGGTTGACTTCAAACAACCCATGCAAAATTTCCTCATTCCTCATTCCTCATTCCTCATTCCTCATTCCTCATTCCTCATTCCTCATTCCTCATTCCTCATTCCTCATTCCTCATTCCTCATTCACATTGTAGTGCAGCTTTAACCCTTCGCTCGTCATCATAAACCCTGAAATGACAATTTTGCCTTCATGCACCATTTGGTGGTGTTTCTTGCACAGCGGGATGAGATTGTACTTGTGGTTTTTATGGAAATGATCGATGTGTCCGGTGTCACTTGCCTGCTGCTGCTCGGCGATGTGGTGGACATCTTCGACATTCTCGTCGCACAGTGCGCATTTGGTCAGGTAGAGCTCCTTGTTGTACTTGCTGCTTCTGCGTTTGCGAAGCTTTTTAATCTCGCTGCCGTGATTGCCCAGACTCTCGCGTATCTCCTGTGCCATCTTGAGAAATTCTCCGTCCATATGGAGCGATCGCGCGAACTCCAGTCCGTAGAGGCTGTCGCCGCGTCCAAGCTGCAGTACGCGGTTGTAGATGAGGGTATCGCTGCTCTCGTCATACCGGATGCCAAGGTGCAGAAAGATGAGGTGTTTTGCCTTCTGCAGCTGCGGTATGGTGCCAAGCTGGTGCAGGTGGGTAGCGAAGATGAAGGTAGAGCGCAGCGAGAGGAGTTTGAGGATGGCTGCAGAGACGATGGCAAGCGCCGACTCCGTCTCCGTTCCCTGTGAAATCTCATCACCCAGCACCAGCGAGCGCGCATCGGCGCGGTTGAAGATGTTCTTGAGCTCCTGCATCTCGACTGAAAAAGTACTGAGCCCCTTGTAGAGGTTATCCTTGCTGACGATGCGGGTGAAGAGTTTGTCGTAGAGTCCGAAGCGGAGTTCTGCTGCAGGCACGAAGAAGCCCGCCTGTGCAAGGACGACAGAGAGGCCGATGCTCTTCATCAGCGACGATTTTCCCGAGGAGTTGATACCGTAGAGCAGCACACCCAGCACATCCTCCCCGTCGCTTGCGTTGAGGGTAATGTGGTTGTGCGCCGTACCGTTGTTCTCACCCAGAAAGATGTCGTTTGGCACATAGATGCCTCGTTCGTCGTTGGCTTCGATGATGGGGTGGCGCAGCCCGACCGCTTCGTAGAAGTTCCCCTCTTCGATGATGGGGCGGGTGAGGTTCATCGTGCGCGCGCATTTGGCCGTTGAGATCGCCACATCGATGTTGGCGATGAAGCCGATGAGTTTGTCAAGCAGCAGCGAAAAGCGCTTTTCGAGCAGGTCGAGGCTCTCTACATAACGCTGCTTGACCAGGGAAACCAGCTGTACCTGCGCCGTTTCGTAGGAGCGTGTGATCTCCTCAAAGAGTGGTGCCTGCACCTTGACGGCGTTTTTGAGGTGTTTGTAGCGGAAATTCTTGAAAAAGTGGTGCTGGTTGTCTATGGTGACAAAGGACTCCTTGAGCTGCTTTTCAATGAGCGAGAAGCGGTTTTTGGTCAGGTTGATGTAGTATCCCTCGCTCTCGAGGTACCCGACTGTGGTGTAGCGGGTGTTCGAAGCGGAGAAGAGCTTGTCCTTTTCAAAGAGAGACTCGACATGCTCTGCCACCTGTTCCATCTTCTCCACTTCGTGCTGCTGCGTGGCGACGATGGTATCGATGGCAGGGTAGACACCGCTTTTGAAAATGTTGTCGTTGATCTGCTCGATGCGGAAGCGTGCGCAGACATCGAGTTCGAAGGTCTCCTCGAGCACCGTCAGCATTTCACGCGCTTCATCTTTGAGGTTTTCATCGAATGCCACACCGTTTGCTTCGGCATCGTCGAGCAGCTTCAGTACCGATTCGAGGCTCATAGCGATGTAGGTCAGCTCCACGGGGTGGAGTTTGTGCAGTTTGATACGCCGTGCGATCCGCTCGAGGTCGTAGATCTGCTTCAGGTGTGTCTCGAAGCGGTCGGTGTTTGGCAGCAGCTTCTCTACCAGGTCGTAGCGTGCCTCAAGCAGCGCTCTGTCACAGACGGGGTTGAGCAGGCGCTCTTTGAGCAGCCGTTTGCCAAAGGCGGTGGAGGTTTTGTCCACAAGGTCGAGCAGTGTCATATCTGCAGGGTCGCGGCTGATGACGGAGAGCTGCTCCATCGCGTTGTTGCCGATGTACATGTAGCGGCTGTTGCCCAGAAAGTGCGGGCGGTTCATCTTCTCTATGATACTCTCGTCGTGCTCGATGATGAAGTCTATCAGCACCGCCAGCGCCTCAGTGGTGTAGGGGTGGCGTTCGAGGTCGAGGTATTCGATGGGGCTTAAAAAGGAGTTGATTTCGAAGATACGCTTGAAGAGTTCGTTCTGGTAGCCTATCTTGAAGCGTTTGTCGTTGAGCGAGTAGTGGGTCGCGGCAAGCTCGAGGTAGTGTATCAGCCACTCCGCATCGATGGCTTTGCTCTCGAGTGTGAGTATCACCTCCGAGGTGCTGTAGGTCTGCAGCAGGTTGAAGGCTTCATCGAGTGCATAGGTCTTGTCGTCGCGGCTGGAGTGGATCTCGTTGCAGATGGTCTTTCCGGTCGTGACATCGATGGCGGCGTAGCCCACCGAGTAGATACCGGCATTTTCGTCGATTAGCAGAGAAACGATGTTGTTCTCTGTCGGTTCGCTGAGGTACTCGAAGTTGGTCCCCGGGCTGATGATATTGGCCACATAGCGCTTGACATTGGGCATTTCGCCTTTCTGCTTGACGACGATGATGGTGTATTTTTTGGTAGCGATGAGGCGGGAGAGATAGCGGTCGAGTGAAACGGCGGGAACGCCCGCAAGCAGCGGGTTGCTTACCGAATTTTCCAGTACTGCCTTGCTCTTTCGTGTCAGTTGGATGTTGAGCAGTTCGGCGATCTCTTTGGCCTTGCCGATCTTCCGTTCGTCGTTGTTGACTTCGTAGACTTCAAAGAAGGTGCCGATCTCCATCAGCACCAGCGCATCCTTGCCGTACTTCTCCTCGAAGTGCTCCTGCAGCTCGAAGTAGATCTCGGTCAGAAGTTTCTTTTTCTGTGAAAGTATCTTGGCTGCTTTGTCCACGAAACGCCCTCTTTTTTAGTAGGCTAAATTCTATCATAAAGGGGGTTAGAGTAGGGTGGTTTTTCCCTTTTATAAAACTTTCAAATAATCTCGGTATAATACCGTCCCATTTTATGCCGACCGTAAGACGGTATGAAAAATTCAACAGGGAGTAAGCATATGCCAAAGATGAAGAGCGTAAAAGGCGCTGTCAAGCGTTTCAAGATCAAAAAGAGCGGCAAGATCAAAAGAGGAACGGCGTACAGAAGCCACATTCTCACCAAGGTCGACGGTAAACACCACAGACAGATGAGACATCCAAAACACGTCGATCCGGTTGACGCAAAAAATGTAAAAGAGATGATCGTATAAGACGATCCAACTGAAGTAAGGTTCCCCCAAAACACGGGGCAAGTCCGACAGAGTCGGCACCTATTTCTAAACACAGAAAACGGTAAAGGAAAACCATGAGAGTAAAAACTGGTACAGTCAGACACAGACGTCACAAAAAACTGCTGAAGCAGGCAAGAGGGTTCTACAGCGGTAGAAGAAAACACTTCAGAAAAGCGAAAGAGCAGCTCGAGCGTTCACTGGTATATGCTTACAGAGACAGAAGACAGAAGAAAAGAGATTTCAGAAAACTCTGGATCATCCGTATCAATGCGGCAGCGAGACTCAATGATCTTAACTATTCAAGATTCATGCACGGTCTCAAGCTTGCAAATATCGAACTTGACAGAAAAGTACTTGCCGACATGGCAATGAACAACCCTGAAGCGTTCACAAAAGTAGCCGAAGCGTCCAAAGCGGCACTGGCGAAGTAAGACGCGCTGTCTTCAGAGAGGCTTCCCGGCCTCTCATCCCCTTTTCCCCAACATTAACTTTTCAGAACACTACTGCCCTGAAGCAGAGCTGTTGATATCTCCGTCTATTGTGTTGGAGAGCTTCTCCATATCTTTGACGAACCCCTGCATCTTTTTCGCCCACTTCTCCATAAAAGTCTGTGTTTTGTTCAGGTCTATGACGATTTTGCTCTCATTCACCTCTATGCCTGCCTCTTTCTCTTCAATGGCACCCTGCTGCATCTCTTTGGCAAGTTCATCCGCTTTGGCCTTCATGCGTTTGGCAAGCTGTTCCAGATAACTTTTGGTTCTGTTGGTGTCGATGATGATCTTTCCGTCAGGTGTGGCGGTGACACCAAGGTGTTCAAGTTTGGCTGGAGGTTCACTTTCCGAAGCCGTCTTCTTTTTCGGCTGCTCTTTTTCTTTGAGCTCTTTGAGCAGCGCTTCACGTGCCTGCTGTGCCACTTTGGCATCATGTGCGGCCTGTGTCTCCTGTTTTTCCTGTTTCTGTTCGCAGCCTGTAAGCAGCGCAGCGGCAAGAAGTATGGGAAGAATATATTTCATAGGTCACCTTTGTGTATAGATAGTGCTATTATACACGCTTTTGTGAAGAAAATGTGGGAGTGTGGAGAGTGAATCCCCGGGAAGCCCCGGAGAAGAGGAGAGACAGCTCTATTTGCCGCCGCACTTGCCCTGACCGCATTTGCCTTTTTCCATCGCTTTTTTGGCTTTCTCTTTGGCTTTGTCGCCGTTGCATTTGCCCATGCCTTTCTCTTTCGCTTTTCCGGCACCGCATTTGCCCGCCTGGCACTTCATTGTTTTGGGTGCCTCTTTGCCGCCTGCACATTTGGCGTTAGCCGCTGTCATGGTAAAGGCTGCCGCCCCTGCGAGAATGAGTCCCAGTTTAATCATCTGTTTCATACTGTTTTCCTTGTGTTGTGTTACTGCTCGTCACCGAAGAGAAGGTGATCAAGGCTGAATTTTCCGGCTCCAAACGAAGCGAAGATGGCCAAAAACAACATATAGTAAAGCGGTATCTCAAAGCCGTTGTTGCCTGCGCCGAAACCGTTGGGCAGGTGTACGGTGAGAATGGCAACGACCATCACCACCATCAGCGGAATCGAGATAAGCCGCGTAAAGAGTCCCAGTGTCAGCAGTACCACCCCCGTAATCTCCGTTGACGCTGCCATATAGGCATTGAGTGTCGGAAGGGGGTAGCCCATGCTTTCAAACCATACCGAAACGGCATGGATGTCCGACCACTTCTGCATCGCCGGTTCGTAAAAACCGTAGGCGACGGCAAGGCGCGCAAAGAGCAGTGCGGCATCCTGGCCGTGGCTGAGCAGGTCTCTGGCGAAAGTATAGAAACGGTGAAACATGGGAACTCCTTTTATTATTACCGCACCAGCCAAATACCTCAATCTTTGATGCTGCAATTTCGTTCACAGACAAGGCAGATTTTTGCAGGACTAGCCGGAGGCTAATTCAAGAAAATCTAACGCCGTATGTGGGCGAAAGTGCAGCACCCTTCGGGGAGAACGATACGAGACAACCTGCACGCAAAAAAATCTTTGAATTACCGACGGGTAGTCCTACAGATTTTTTCACGCACACTTTGCCTCATCTCGTTCTCTCAAAGTTTGAGGTATTTGGCTGGTGCGGTAATGAGATATGCTGCATCAAAGTGACTTGATACAACGGCAGTATAGCGCGATGATTGTGCACTCTGTGTGTAGCTTTAAAGCCGGAATTGAGTATGGACGTGCACTCTGGCTACACAGAAAGAGGGTAGTATAATGTCACCAATAGAAAAAAGGATATCGATGAGAGTAGAGAGAAGAGCCTTTTTATCAGCTGCGGGAATGGTTGGTGCGGCACTCTGCCTGCCACAGCGCAGTGATGCAGCCGCTAAACCCGACAAAGCGCTTGAAGAGGCTGTGACGGTCATCGCTGCGGTACAGCGCCATATGTTCCCCAAAGGTGGCAGGCTTCCCGATGCTGAAACGATGCGTATGACCCGCTTTTTGACAGAGACGGTATCGCATCCGACCTACGACAGGGATATCCGTGTCTTTGTCATAGAGGGGGCCAAAGAGCTGATGCTGCGAGAGAAGGGAAAACTGCTTGGGTATGACCGTGACGCAATGGAGAAGGCGCTGCGGCGCTATGAAACGACTGATTACGGCAGCAACTGGCTTTCGCGCATTATGATCCTTTCGCTTGAAGCGATGCTTGGCGATCCGGTCTACGGCAGCAATGTGGGTGAAGCGGGCTGGAGAGCAGTACATAGCTTTGGCGGGCAGCCGCGTCCCAAAACGAGGTATATCCAACTATGAAAGATGTAGAGTTTGATGCGGTCGTCATCGGTTCGGGTGCCAGCGGCGGGGCCGTTGCCTATACGCTCTGCAAAGCAGGCTACAAGGTGGCTGTCCTCGAAAAGGGAAGGCTTATCAGACGTGAAGCGTTCAGCAAAGATGAGATTGCCTACTGCCGCCGTGATATCGTCACTCCCAATCTCTTCGAGGAGTACCATGTCATTGAGGAGAGGGTGGACGGAAAATGGGAAGCCACCCCCAGCTACGAGAGCGGATGGAGTTTCTGGAACGGCAATATTGTCGGCGGTTCGTCGAACTTCATGAGCGGCATGTTCCACCGCATGCATCCTGACGATTTTCGTCTCAAAAGCAAGTATGGTCCCATAGAGGGTGCCAATGTCGTCGACTGGCCCATCAGCTACGGTGACCTGGAGCCCTACTACGCCAAAGTCGAAACGCTGGTGGGTATCTCCGGACGTTTTCAGGCGCACCCTTTCGAACCGCCGCGCAGTACGCCGGACTTCCCACAGCCGCCGACAAAAGAGAATGCAGTTGTCAAGCTGCTTGACAAGAGCTGTCAAGCGCTGGGCATCACCCCGCTGGTAACGCCCAGAGGGGTACTCTCCCAGGACAAGGGGCACCGTAACGCCTGCTACTACTCCAACTTCTGCGGCAGTTACGGCTGCAGCTCCGGGGCAAAGAGCAGTGCCAGGGAGTCGCTTCTGATCCCCGCACTGGCGACAGGAAACCTGACACTGATGAGCAATACCCATGTCAAGCAGCTGCATAGCGACAGCAAAACGCATGTCAGCCATGCGGTAGCCGTGGACACGGTGACAGGCAAAGAACGCACCATCCGTGCACGCCTCTTTGTCGTTGCCGCACAGGCGCACGAGAGTGCCAGACTGCTGCTCAACTCCGCCAACCGATTCCACCCCGACGGCCTTGCCAACAGCAGCGGTGAGGTGGGAAAGAATCTCATTTTCTCCGGCGGCGGGTCGGGACAGGGGGAGCTGCATGAAGATTCACTCAGGGAGATCAGCTTCAAGGAGCTGATGCAGACAGGCTACTTTGTCAACCGCTCCATCCTCGACTGGTACTTCATCGATGACTGGTGGGAGGGAAAGTTCAAGGGCGGTTCGGTGGAGTTCATGTTCGAGCACCAGAACATCATCTCCCGGGCGGTCAAGAGCCGCTACGGCAAAGAGCGGCTGCTTTGGGGCGATGCGCTTGCCGACAGGTTGACAGAGCGCTTTACAAAACAGAAAACCGTCCGGTTTGAAATTTTCAACGACTGGCTGCCCAACGACAACTGTTTCGTTTCGCTCGATCCCACACACAAAGACAGGTACGGCATGCCGGTGGGCAGACTGCGTATCGAGGGACATCCGCAGGATGTCAAGGTGGGCAGCTACATTGCCAAAAAGTGCGAAAAGGTGCTTGAGAAGATGGGGGCGAAGCATATCTACTCTTCCGTCTCCGCCACACCGCCGCAGAACCTCGTTGCCGGAGGCTGCCGTTTCGGCAACGATCCCAAAACCTCGGTGCTTGACAAACAGTGTCGTGCGCACGATGTTGACAACCTCTACGTCGCCGATGCCAGCTTCATGCCTACCGGCGGATCGGTTGCCTACACCTGGACCATCTACGCCAACGCCTTGCGCGTTGCCGACCATATTGTGGAGGTGTTGAAAAAGGGGGAGGTGTAAATAATCGTTATTGGTTACTGGTGTATTGGTTATTTGTGGGGAGTGGAGTGTCATCCCGGACTTGATCCGGGGTCTTTATAGATTAGTTATTGGTAATTGGTTATTGGTTATTAGGATTAGGATTAGGATCTTCTGTTGGAACCGAAAATTTAGCACTGTGTATCCCCCCTCTGTGGGATATTTTCGGCCCGGGTGGCGATGCACCAAAAGGGGATAGACTTCGTTAAATCATCGCTTCCAAATTACTGTCATCCCGGCCTCCGAGCCGGGATCTTGACATATGGATATAACGCGCTTCTTTTGCTTACAGTCAAGATTCCTGGTCAAGCCAGGAATGACAGTGTTTTAAGCTTCACTTCAACGAAGGTCTGCAAAACTTCCTCATTCCTCATTAATATTAGTCTCTTCCATCCGCCACATCGATGAGGTAGTACCCCTTCTTCCAGTATTTTCTGATGGTCTCTCTGAAATCTTCTATGTCCTCGTTGTTGGCAAAGGCTTCTTCTCTCGGTTTTGGCAGTTCTGCGAAGATGATGAACCATTCAGACATTGCGAACTCGATATTGACGATGCGGTAGCCGTCGCGCCACTTGGCTTTGATTTCGTCACTGACATCTTCCCAGTCATGGATAATGGTGTATGCCTGGCTCTTGAAACCGGTGTTCTTGGCGAAGATGCCTGTCCAGTACCCTTCGGCCGCTTCGGCGTCGACGAGCATGTATCCGTCTCTCCAGTGTTCGATGATGCTCTTTTCAAAGTCGTCACGGTAGCGTTTGTAGACGAACTCTACCTCATTCCACTTGCTGCCTGTGGCCAAGACCCCGATCCACTCGCCGGCACCATACTCGACATTGATGAGTTCAAAGCCCTTTTTGCGGTAGGTGCCAATGGCTTCCTGGAATGTTTTGAGGTCACGACGGTGCAGCAGGGCTTGTCGGCTGTAGCCGGTTCCTTTGGCATAGAGTGCCATCCAGACATCATGGCCGTAGTTGATGTCGATAAGGGTGTAGCCTTTGTTCCATTCGTTCTCTATCTTTGTCTGCAGGCGGGAAAGGGTCTTGCTGGTGGTGTAGGACTGGTCGGTGTACCCCGTATCTTTGGCGAATACGCCGACCCAGAAGTCATCGGCGATGGAGAGTGCAGGTACCAGCAGCAGTGCGGTCAGTGTATGTCTAAGTAGTGTTTTCATCGTTGTCCTCCTCAATATGTTCTATAAATTTTATGGTTTTACATAAGTTTTGTTGAATTATATTGTAACACACTTCACTTTAGACGTTCTGAAAGGGGGCGTTATCTTCTTCCCTCGGCGAGGTCTGTCAGCCGAAGCCCCTTCTGCCACCCCTTGCGTACGCTGCTGCGGAACTTCTTGAAATCTTTGTTGCGGATGTACGATTCGGTGCGCAGTACGGGGTAGCGTACGAAGAGGAGGTTCCAGGCATCGTCGCCATACTCCATCTCCAGGATGTTCCACTTCTCCTGCCACGCTTTGGCAACGGCGTGTTCAACTTCGTTCCAGTCGGCTGCCTGCACGTAGCGGGCCTCTTCAAATGGTGTCTTTTTGGCAAAGAGTACCACCTGGTACCCCTCCGCCTCTTCGATGTCGATGGGCCGGTATCCCTGCTTCATTTTGGCGGTAACGGCATCACGCATCTTCTCTCTGTCGCGTGTCTGCACAAATGTGGTTTCACGGTAGGGCCCTCCCTTTTGCAGCACAGCCATCCACTCGCCCACACCGTTCTCGACCTCTACAACCTCAAATCCCATCTTCAGATAGCGGCGGAGGTCGCGGGTGAAGTCGTCCATCACTCTGCGCCGCATCGTCACCTGTTCGGTAACGGTGGTGCCTTTGCTGAGTACGGCGTTCCATTTGTGGGGTGCATGGGAGAGGTCTGTGACGGCATACCCCTCCTGCCACCCCGCTTTGATACTGCGTTCCAGTCTGGTAAGCTTGGCCCGTGAGAGCAGCATCTGTTCGCTGTAGCCGGCGGGTTTCTGCATCACGCCGGCAAAGAAAAAGTCTCCCCACACCACTGCCGGCAGGAAGAGGGTAAGCAGCATACGGTTTTGTTTCATCGCTTCTCCTTGTTTGGTCATAGAGCAATCATAGCATAAAAAGAGCGAATCTTTTCCTATTTGGTATTGATATGCACCGGGTACCCGGTTCGCTTTTGTATTGCAAGGCAAGGCAATTTAGTGTATACTAGTCGCCTGAAAAATATTGAAGAAACAAGGGTACAACCATGAAACCGATCTCACTTTTGGCACTGCTCTTTTCGCTGCTGCTCTTTACGGCCTGCGAGGGGCCTTCACTGGGCGGCGGCAAGGTGAAGAAGGAGTACTTTACCAACGGCCAGCTGCGTTCGGAGTTCATTATGACTGACAATACCGGGCAGAACGGCCTTAAAAAGATGTATGGTCCCGAGGGGGAACTCACCTCTACGGTGCCCATCCGAAACGGTGTGAAGCACGGGGTTGAGAAGCTGTACGACGAAGAGGGGCACATCCTTAAAACCACTCCCTATGTGATGGGACGGAAAGATGGTGACGAGAAGGGGTACTTCCCCAACGGGACGGTCTGGTTTATTCTTCCCTACAGAAAGGGTGTACTCAACGGAAAGGCATATATCTACCGGCAGGATGGCACCGTGGTGCGTAAAGGGGTTTATCGAAACGGTCACCTGATCAACTAGGTCAGGATCATGGAGAGTCTCTTCCCCCGCTATACCCATATTGTCAACCGCCGCCTGAAAAACACCTATCTCACTTTTGACGACGACGGAGAGCTTGTCATCAAGTCCCCTGAAGTCTCCCAGCGCTACATCGAACAGCTGCTCATCAAAAAGGCTGCATGGATCGCCGATGCCCAGAAGCGGGTAAAGGCGAAGAAGGGAAAACTCCCCGGATACGAACCCGATGCGCACTGCTACTACTTTGGTGACCATCTGCCGATTCAGTTTATTGTCGCGCCCAAAAAGCGTGTGAAAACAGGCAAGGGGATGGAGCATCTGGAACTCTATGCCCCGTCGTTCAGCGACGATTCGGTACGGGCACAGTTGGAGGGGTTCTACAGGGAAGAGGCCAACCGTTTTATTACCGGCTCTGTAGCGTTCTGGAGCGAAAAGATGGGTGTCACCTACGGCAACGTGAAGTTCAGAAAAGCCAAACGGCAGTGGGGGAGCTGTTCGGCGAAGAACGATCTCAGCTTCAATCCGATGCTGATGAAGCTGCCGGCGGAGACCATCTGGTATGTGGTGGTGCACGAACTGTCCCATACCCGTCACAAACACCACCAGAAGGCATTCTGGGCGTTTGTGGAAGAACATATGCCAAACTACCGCGAGCACGAAGCGGTACTTAAAACCTACAGCCCTTCATAAGGAGAATCCCATCGATATCTATCTGCTGCTTTTCCTGCTCATTGTTCTCATCGGTTCGGTCACGGTCTACATCTACTACCTCAAAGAGAAAAAGGAGCAGCTCGATGCCATCAACCGCGGCTTCTGCCCCAAATGCAAGCAGAAGAGCATCATACTGACCGACCAGCGTTCCGGAGGCTGCGGCGGGCCGAAGATCGTTTCGTTCGAGTGTGAATCGTGCGGCTACCACAACAGCTTCTCCATCGACACCGGCAGCGGGTGCGGCGGCAGCTGCGGCCATTGACACAAACGGTATTTCCTGCTATAACCGTAGAAAAAAAGGTATTGTTATGCAGTTTTCAAGAGTCGACTTCTCCATCACGCCCTATGTCGAAGGGGTAACACTTCCCGTTACCAAACCCAATCCGCAGTTTCTTGCCGAGATCGGGGAGGAGGGGATACGCGATCTGCTCGACCGCTTCTACATGAAGCTCTACGAGAGCCCCATCGCCCATCTTTTCCCGAAAGAGAAAGAGGAGATGCAGATTGCGGCCCAGCACTCCGCGGATTTCTTCATTCAGATCTGCGGTGGGCCTGCCTACTTCAACCAGAACCGCGGCGCCCCGCAGATGCGAAAACGCCACGCTCCTTTTGCCATCACTCCTGAAGCGAGACTTCACTGGCTGGTCCTCTTCGAAGAGGCACTGATGCCGCTGCTTGAGGCAAACCGGTGCAGCGAAGCGAACCTCCAGAGCTTCTGGCGCTACCTCGACACTTTCTCCCAGTGGATGGTCAACAGCCGCGCCTGACATGAAAAATTAAATTATGATATAATCGTCATATGAAATTTAAATTGAGTCAACACGCTAAAGATGTGATGGTATCTAGAAATATTTCAGAAGATTGGATCAGGTCAACGATTGAAAATCCATCTGCTCAAGTCAAAATAGATGAAGAGGAAATACATTATTTCAGTACTATTCACGAACATGGTGATCGTTGCTTAAAAGTTGTAGTCAATCCTACCAATTATTTGATTGTAACTACATATTTCGATAGAAAAAAGAAGAAGGAAGGTTACAAATGAAAATCAAATATGATAACGAAACAGATGCGATATATGTCATTTTATCCGATGACAAGATCATAGAGAGCGAAGAAACAGCAAAAGATGTTATTGTTGACTATAATGAGAGAGATGAAGTTGTCGCTATAGAAATTTTAAATGTAAAATCAAACGAACACACCATCGAGCTCCCTTTCGTATTAAAAAGTGCATAACACGTCATACCTTACTGCACACCTCTATAACGTTAGCACCCAAATACTATAATACCCCATGCCAAATAAGCAATTTAAAATTCAAAATTCAAAATTAAAAACTAAAACGTCCCTCTCCCCCGAGTTACGTTTTCTCATCGCCTGCTGCCAAAGTGAACCGGATCTCAAAGAGATTGGCAAACAACTCCAACCAATCACCAATCACCAATCACCAATCACTGCCGCTTCACGGCACGGCGTTCTTCCGTTGGTTTATAAAACCCTAAAACATCTTAGTGAAGATGGGAGAATGGGAGAATTGGAAAATGGGGAAGAGAGGGAACAGGACGATAGCACAACACCCAACAGCCAACACCTTTCAACTGACTCTTCTCGTAACACGCAACACGTAGCACGTAGCACTGAATCACAGAGTGATTCTCCTCACTCATCCACCCATTCACTCTCCGATCACGCAACACGTAACACTGCATCACAAAGTGACTTCCCCCGCTCTTCCCAATCACCAATTACCAATCACCAATCACTCGAGTATTTGCTCACAGACTTAAAGTCTGCGTACTTGCAAATTGCTCGCAAAAATATGCTTATGTCCGCCGAACTCATTCGCATCATGAAGCTGCTTGAAGAGAGCGGCATCGAAGCTCTCTCCTTCAAAGGCCCCGCCCTGGCGCAGATGGCCTATGGCGACATCACGCTGCGGCAGTTTGGTGATCTGGATGTTCTGGTGGATGAAAAAGATGCCTACCGGGCAGGAAAACTGATGTCCGAGAACGGACATACAGCTGTGCTTCCCCTGAAGATACTGAGCAACGCAACCTGCCTTCATACAGCAAAAGATTTCTCTCTCATGAGCAAAGGCGGTGTACACACAGAACTGCACTGGAGGCTTTTTGAAAAGAAGTACGCTATCTCCATTATGTCCTGTGCCGCAGAGAAGAAGTGCCAGTCGGTTGCCATCAACGGAAAGACGCTCAAAACACTGCAAAATGAGCTTCTGCTGGTCTATCTCTGCCTGCACGGGGCAAAGCATGCCTTCGAGCGCATAGAGTGGATCTGCGATATCGACAGGCTTGTCCGCAGCACGGAAGTCCACTGGGACGAAGCCATTGCCATAGCGGAACAGTCCCATTCAAAACGCTCTTTCTATCTGGGGCTTTCCCTTGCGCAGTCACTTTTCCATACGTCTCTGCCCCAGAGTGTACAAAGCGACCTCTCTTCGGAAACGATTCTGCAGCTTCAACGTATGACACTGGAACAGATGTCTGAAAAAAAAGAGGGAAGAAGCGATTTTGAGAAGAACAGAAAGACGTTTTTCTACCAGTCCCAACTTTTCGATAAAAAGAGCGATATGCTGCACTTCTATCTTGCGACTTTTTTCAAGATCTCAACAACCGACTGTCAGACTTTCACACTTCCTGAGAATCTGAAGTTTCTCTATGTCGTCCTGCGCCCGCTGCGGCTGGCCTGGAGCTATGGACAGAAGATTATTGCGAGTCATAATTCGTGATTGGGAAGATGGGTGGATGGGTGGATGGGGGGGAATGGAAACGCGAATTCATTCGCGTCAAAAAGAAGCCCCGGTGTTTCGACAATGTCCTGGGCGGGAATGAATTCCCGCTTCCTGAACCCTGAACCCTGAATCCCGAAGCCTGAGCACTTAACACATAGCACGTAGCACTATTTTTTCGCTTTACGAAAAAACTGCGGCACTTTCGAAGCATTCTTCATAAAGAGACTTCCCACATGTCCCACGCCGTTGTTTTTCATCGCACGCAGGTCTTCCCTGCTTTTCTGCACAAGGTTTTTCAGGCTTTTGTTGCTTGCGCCGCCCACGCGCATCTTGACCAGCACTTCAGGGATGTAGTGGGTGCTTATCTTCTCTCTTCCCAGAAAACGCAGAACAGTGTCGTAATCGGCTGCTATCTTGAAACCGGTATCGAATGCCCCGTACTTTTCATATACTTCCCGTTTCACGTAAAAAGTCGGATGCGGCGGCATCCATCCGCGTTTGAGTTTGCCCGGTGTAAAGGCACCGCTTTTCCAGAAGCGCACCACATTGCCGGTATCCTCTTTACTCACATAGGTCAGGTCACCGTAGATGCTGTCGACATGCCTCTTTTTAAAGGCATCGGCTATTTTGGCAATGACATGTTCATCTTCAAACAGATCATCCGAATGCAAAAATCCCACAACATCACCTGTCGCCAGTGCCACCCCTTTGTTCAATCCGTCATAAATGCCTTTGTCGGGCTCGGAGACGAACGTGTCAATTCTGTCCGCATACCGCTGTATGACTTCTACCGTCCCGTCCGTCGAAGCGCCGTCGACGACGATGTACTCTATATTCTCATACGTTTGAGACAGGACAGATTCTATCGCTTCGGCAATGGTCTCTTTGTTATTGTATACGGAGGTGATGATCGATATTTTCATTTGCTGTATTTTTTCCTAATCACGAATTACCAATCACCAATCACGACTCAAAAGATCGTTCTCTTTTGAGTGTTGCCGGATTCCCCTGATAGATGCCGTAGGCATCAAGATCTTGCGTAGCGACAGAGCCGACGGCAAGCACAGAATGGCTGTGACAGGTCACACCCGGACAGACAGTAGCTTTCGCCCCTATCCATACACCATCTTCCAGTACAATTTTCCCAAGCACAAGATCAAAAGATTCTTTTTTGTAATCATGGCTGCCGGTAAGCAGGTAAGCTCCCTGGGAGAGGACAACATTGCTGCCAAGAGTCACTTCTGCCAGGTTGTCTATCCAAACCCCTTCGCCTAGCCAGCAGTCATCTCCGATCTCAAGGAACCAGGGGTATTTGATATTCACGTTTGGCTTTATCACTACCCCACGACCTGCCTTCGCACCAAAAAGTATCAACAGCTTTGTTTTGAAAGAAGAGGGAAACGGCAGCATGGTTTTAAAGAAAAACATATTGGTAAAGTACCAAAGTGTTTTTTTCATGGTACTTCCAGGTTTATACCAATTATTGTTATAGTAATTGAGCTTGACTTCCTTCATGACTTATTTGTTTTTCTGTCTTTTTGGAAGTGTCGTATGAAGCCAGTCAATGTGTTCCTGCAAATCTTCGCGAATGGGATGGTTCATTGCATCGAGGACAAAATTGATACCCTCTCGTCTCAAATAAAAATCGCCATCGACTAATATTGCTGTTTTCATAAAAAACTCCAAAAAAAAAGCCCATGGGCTCGGCTTCACCTGCATTTCCTAGTGAGCGTACTGCCATGGGCGTTATAAAATTATTATAATAGTTTTTTTGTAAAATGTCAAATTTTATTACACAGATTCAACATTGACCAACGGGAATTCCCTTGGGTGCAACATTCAACATTTAACATTAAGCATTAAAACTCTTGCTCTTCAATTCAACATTAAGCATTCAAAATTTAACATTAAAACTCTATCCCATATTCATTTCTCAATATCTCTTCGATCGCTTTTTTCTTCTGCTCCTTCGTAACACTTAACCCGTAACCCGTAGCACGATCTACCTTGTAGTAGATCTCATTGATCTTCGCATCGACAAGGAACCTGTACCATCCCCCTTGAAGGAAATGCCAGACAAGGCCGGGTTTGCCGTCGAGGAAGCCGAGTTTGAAGAAGTAGCGCCAGGTGAAGTAGAGAACGGGGCGGAGAAATAGCGGCAGAGACGCATAGCGTATCTTCAGCCAGCGTTTCCGCTGTTCCTGTGTTCCCCAGAGGTTTGGTTCTACTTCGTCGTACTTTTTAAAACCGTAAATGATGTTGAGTATGTCCACCGCTTCGCGCGTGGCATAGTTGTTGTGCTTCTGCGTCCACCATGTGAGGTTGTTCTTGTTGTCATCGACGATGTCGTTTTCAAACTGCACGGTTGTTCCGGAACTGAGCTTTATGTGTTCATCCATCCAGCGTTGTTCCATCTGTCCTTTGTCGTACTTCCATATGCGTAAAAGCCAAGTCGGGTAATACCCACCATGTTTTATCCATCTATCCATAAAGTGAACACGACGTTTTATGTAAACTCCCGATACATCATCACCAAGCGTTTCCATCTTGGTATTAATCTCCTCGGCCAGTTCAGGAAGTACGTACTCGTCAGCATCCATTTTCATAACCCATTCTGTCTCAATGGAGCAGTTGTCCAATCCCCATTGAAACTGTATAGCATGATTACCCGGCCATTTATTTTGATAGACCTTCGCACCTAAAGACTCTGCTATCTCTGCTGTTTTGTCTGTTGAATAACTATCGACAATGAAGATCTCTTTTGTAAAAGTGAGTAAAGACTTTATACATCTTTCGATGTGTAGTTCTTCGTTGTAAGTTAGTATGAGGACTGATATGTTTTTTTTCATTATTCTTTAACCATCCCTTCAAAAATTTCTTTAAACTGCAAAGCTATATTTTTCCAGTCATATTTTTTAGCCAATGCTTTAGCATTCACCCGCATCTCTTCACGATCTTCTTTGAGCATCTCCAAGATGGATTCTGCTGTCTTTTGAACACTGTTTTCAACCCATTTACCACATTTTGCACGCTCAACCTCTTGCCATGGCGTATTTGTGCTGGCGACTATAGGTGTACCTGCTGCTAGACTTTCGGCATAGACAATCCCGAAGTTTTCAGTATGTGACGGTAGTACAAACAGATCGGCATTTGCCAGAAAGTCTCTTTTCTCCTTGCCGTAAAGGGCACCTGTAAAAACGACACGGCTTTCAATCTCAAGTTCCCGTACCCATCTTTCCAAATTCTCTTTCTCCCCGTCATCTTCTCCAGCCAGAAAAAGCATGGCATCAGGATACTCCTGCAGGACCTTGCAAAAAGCGTTCAGCAAGATGTCGAAGCCTTTTACCTTGTGAAGCCGCCCCATGGAGACTATGATTTTTTGAGGAACTGAATCGGATGTGCCAAATACTTCCATGAAAGTAGCGGGTGTCAGTTTGTTCGGATTGTCAAACTCTTTGCAGTTGACACCGTCAGGAACAAGCACAACATCGGATGTTTCAAACACCGTTTTTATATCGGTCATCTCCTGTGCAGATGTTGCATGCCACAGTACCTTTGATGCAAATGGAGCAATCAAGAAGCGCAGCCAGTTTTTTTTAAATCTCTGTTTTTCGTTCAGGCACCATTTGCACAGGCTGCCGCGCGGGGACAACAAAACCTTTTTCCCAAATAGCCTGGCATAGACAAGGGCCATAGGTGTCGGTATGGAAAATACAGATTGAACATGCACGACATCAGCCTCTTTGATATCTTTCCAGAGCCCCAATAGCATAGAAAGAGAGAAGCGGTTGATGATGGTTTCATCATAGTATTTTATGTGCAAACCATTTTGATGGGTTAGAAACGTACCGCTTTCTACATCGAGCTTTGTACTTCCGTTGGCATTCGTACTTGAGACATAGACATCGATTCCTTCACGGCTCAATGCTTCAGTCGCATGCAGTGTCGCAAAAATGGGTCCGCCGTACACCACCGCCGGATAAAAGGAGGGAACGACCAAACTAATGCGCATAGGTATTCCTGAAGTGCTGTTTCAGGTATCGTTTATAAAACAGTTCCCCGGCACCATACAGGTGATACCTGAACTCTTCCGGTGTCGCATGTTGTACAAAGTTGCGCCTCAATACCCCCTCTGCAAAGGGTTTGCTGTAGCTGCCCGGCAAACAGGAGTATTGTGTGGTGTAGCCATGCTCTCTGCACAGCTGTATGATGCGTCTGTTGAACCTCCCCCTGGGGTAGCATATCTCATCAATGTTTGCGTCGAATTTCCTTTCAAGAAACGCTTTGGCGTTTTTTAGCTCCAGATGAACCTCATCTTCATCCAGCTCATCCAGGTTTCTGTGGCTCATAGTATGGGAGCCTATGCGCAGCAGGCCTGTTGCCAGCATCTCTGACACCTCTTTTTCATTCACATAGTTCGGTCCGCCCATATAGTCGGGAATAAGAAAGAGTGTGACAGGAATTTTGTTGTCTATAAAAAAGTCAAAGTTCTCGTAAAGACCTCTAAACCCGTCATCAAAGGTGATCTCTATCTCCTTTTTGGGATTCTGTATCTTGTCGACGACGGTATACCCCTCCTCCCATATGATCTCAAGATGTTTTCTGAAAAGGTCTATGGAGGTGGACATGTCGGTATAGCTCTGTTTCGAATGTACATCGTGATAATAGATAACCTTGCTATCTCTGTTTTTGTAAATGTATGACGAGAGTCTGAGCAGAAGCAGTTTAACCCTGTGTTTCATGATCGATATCCTTGTGTGTCCATTTGTCTACGGCAGAGAGAAAGCGCACGACATTCTTCTCCGGTGTAAACCCGTTTCTGTACAGTGTTTCCGATCTTTCTCCATGTCGAACAATATCTTCGGGATGGTCAACGTAGTGCTGCATGGCTTTTGTCAGTGCGGCAACGCTTCCTGCTTTGATGCGAAAACCGTTTTTATTGTGTTCAATAAGGTGAAAAGCGGCGCCACACTGGTCTGTTGCAATGATGGCACGCCCCAAAGCTGCAGCTTCGTTCAGTACGGCTCCCCATCCGTCATATAATGATGGTAGAATAAAAATATCGGCTGAGCCTATATATTGCGATATTTCATTTATTGACTTTACTCCTGTAAATATTGTTTGCTTATGAATTCCAAGATTTTTAGACATATCTGTATATTTTCCATTAGAAATATCATTTCCAACTAACACTAAAAGCCAGTTTTGACTATGGGTTAGTTTTGCAAAAGCACTTAATAGTTGTTGTATCCCTTTTCCGTCATATAAAGAACCTGCATACATAAAAATCTTCTTTCCTTTATATTTTCTGAGGCCTTCAGGTAGGGTTTTGGGTTTTTTCATATGGCCGATAGTATAAAAAAGATGTTCTATTTTCGTTTTCTTAACTCCCCATTTCATGAAATCTTTTTTAGCCAAATCTCCTTGTGCAAAAGCACCCAAGGCAAATGTGTTAATTTGCTGTGCATAATCTCGTTTAGCTATTTTTGAGACAAGTGGTTGCAGCATGGTGAACAGCCGGACATTGTAGTGAAGCTTTTTGGCCAAACCAATACCGCTTCTTTCGCTCCAGTGGGCCCACTGGACATTCTTTTCTATCAGATGGTCCAACAGCTTCTGTGTAAAGGCATAGGAGATGCCGGGAATAATATGGAGCCTCTCTTCCCAGTCCTCCATAGAGCGCAGCGCTTGTGTGATATCTTGGGGAACATACTGTTCATTGTCAGGCAGGACACTGTTGTCACTCCAGCCAAGTTTTTTCCGTTCGTCATGGAACGCCTCAAAGTAGCGTACCTGAAGATCGACCCGGGGATGCTCGCTTAAGGCTTTAAAAAAGAAACTTTGGTGAGGGGAAACAATGTTCTCCCAAATACATACTTTATGCACCATGCATACCTCCTGCCTTTTGTTTCTGTTGCAATGCCATCAAATAGAGGGCAGCGATGAAGAGCATTTGAAAGTTTCCGGGACCGGAGGGAGAAAAGAGTGAAGCCTCTCCATTAAAATTGATCATCATTGCAAAAAATGGAGTCCAAACAAACGGCAATCCGGACCGGTAGAGCATCCAAAAAAGCGAAAACAGAAGATAGAGGAAGAATATTCCCGCAACTATGCCGTTTTCCTCAAAAACACTTGTATAGAGGTTCCCTTTCTCCAAAGGTCTGCTGTACATAATGTCGGTTTCAGGGATATATTTTATCAAACGTTCAAGATTCAGGCGGACCAGAGGGTCCTGATAGTAAGTTTGTACATTAAAGCCAACACCAGTAAGTGGATGTTCTTTGATATTGTTTTTTGCAACCTCAACAAGATATAGACGTCCGGCTACAGAGTCCTCATAGGTGGTTACTCCACCTGTATTTTCGTACTTCATGAAAAATGAGTCTATTCTTTGTTGAACTTTTTCTGGATTCGCCGCAACGAAAAGGATGAGACCGGCCAACAGAAAGAGCATGGAGATGAGTGACTTCTTCTTCACTTTTGTACTTTTTTGCAGAATGAAGTAGAGTATAAGCGTCATGACAACGGCACCTACGGCACCTCTAGATGCACTGAGTATCAACTCTATCGATCCGATCCCTAGTACTGTCATATGAAATAAAGAGTTTTGGATTTTATGACTTAATATGGCTGTGAGATATAGCATAAAAAGTGGCAAGAGAATCAAGGCAAAATCCTGGGAGTGGTTGATGGCCCCTTTAAAGAACCCGACACACATATAGCCCGCTCCGGTAAAGATCAGTGGTAATGAGACAAACACCAGCAGCGCAGTAACCCTGAGCATAAACTGTATCAGGTCAAATTTGCCCAAACGCCGGATGCTCTGAAAGACAACAAACGTAAATATCCACACAATTGCTATGCGGATGAGTGAAAATGTGGGGTAGAGACTCCCTGCCATACTTGCAAGCGCAAAAAGCAAAAAGAGTAGATAAAATTTTTTTTCAAGAGAAAAAAGACGCATCTTTGATGACGTCAGTGTCTCTATCAGAAATATTACAAACAGGATTATGACAAATAGAAGAAAAAGGTTGGTAGAGGGCGGGTGAAATATAGGGTTGAGATGTTTCAGGAGTGCAAAATAGACGAGGCTTTTAAAATACCACTCCCCTTTCTTGGTAAAAGCCATAAACATCAGGTGCAATGCCGCGAGAGTTCCTATGCCGGGTACTGCAGCCATGGCGGCAAGATAGGCAAAGATAACCACCGTTTCCCTGTTTCCAAAAAAGCGGGCAAAGGTTTTGTGTATGTTCATGGGCTATATTTTACCGATTTTCTGTAAGAAAGGCTCTATAAACCTGTCTATATTTAAGTCATAGTCGACTGGTCTGGGATTATACAGATGAGCATCTATCAGCGATGCAAGGTGGGCATGGTCATGTTTTGCTATCAGGGCGTTTTCTCTCTCCTCTTTTCTGATGAGCTCTTCAATGCCCTGTCCTTTTACTGCAATAATGGGAACTCCTACCTGTAGAGCTTCAGTATAAACACATCCCAACGCCTCATAGTATGAGGGTAATACAAACAGGTCTAATGTGTTATAAAAATCATTAAGTTCTGTATGATCTATCTCCGTAAGAAATTCTACATATTCTTGTAAATTGTTTTCTTTAACATAATCCAAACATGCCTGCAAGGTAGGACCGGAGCCTATGAATTTCACCTTCAAATTTTTGCCTTCACTTACAAGCACATTCAGTGCTTTCAAGAGTGTGATCTGGTCTTTCAATGGCCAAAAGTTTCCTATGCACCCTATAGTGAATGTTGCCGGCTTTTTTATGCTCCTGTCTCTGTAAAACTTAGTCGTGTCTACGCCATTGTAAAGCACATACGTGTTTGGGTTTGAAAAACCTTTTATCTTTTCAAGTTCATCTATGACCTTTTGGCTTACGCCAATATTGAGGTCTGTATGGTTAACCGTTTGAAGGAATTTCTTTTGCATATATCTATTGTTTAACGCTTTTAACTTGCCTTTTAACAACCTGCCGTTCCCCAACTGCATCACATCAAGCCCATGGTGCTGCACGAAGTTTCTAATACCGAACTCTTTTCCCAAAGCTACTCCCAAAGCGCCGGCCGGATAAGTAACATGAGAATGAATGACTTTGACATTAGTCATGTCAATTTTAGCAATATTTTTTATGAACCGCTTGAGTCTATGGAGGTTATAGGTGTGAAACAGTCCGGGGAGTACAGATGAAGGGAGGTCCAGAACTTTAAAGTTATAGACCTTGATTCCCTGATACGTATATTGCTCAGGCATGGGTTTTTCATAGAAAGACCCCATTTTTATCACGACAACTTCATAGTCACTGTTTTCTTCTATGGCTTTGACCTGATCAAAAACATAAGGACCGCGAAAGCTCTCTTCTGTTGGGAAAAACGGAGTAATTTCCAAATATATTTTTTTCATCAGTGATCTTTATTTTGTATCAATTGTTTAATGGTAATAAGTTTTTTATGGAATACAGTAAAAAATATTGCATAAACTGATATAGGCAATAAAATATATTCTAGTAAAGAAAATTGTGTCTTATGTAATGTATAAGAGACATAAAGCAGAGTGAAAAAGGAAAGTATTAGAAAGTAACTACTTTTGTCCCATGGCCAGATAGAAAACTTTTTACGAATAAAATATATTTCCATTTGATTAATAAAAAACATATTTAACAACCGTATTAAAACAGCTGCCATTAAACCATATATCGGTAGAAATACAATAGAGACTATTATTGTTATGATTACTTGCATTACCTGTAAATAGAGTTGTTCTTTTTCAAGTCCGCCCATTACCATCATCATACCAGAACTGCCAACCATTAAAGAAAAATAGTTGGCGAGAAAAAGAACGGTAAGTTCCAGAGTATATCCTGAAAATTCTTCACCATATAACATCAAAATATCTTTAGAAAATAAAACAACAATCAAAATAAATGGAATTGTAATGATATTGAGCAGGAAAGTTGACTCTCTATAAAGCATAGAAAGCTGCGTATAGTCTTTTTTTGATACTAATGATGAGATGATAGGGGCAAATACACGGTTAATATTTGCTTGTAAAAAGTTCGTCAAACCTGCTAAGGTCATTAAGATTGCAAATACTCCTATACTTGAAGCCGGAAGCGTTATGCTCATGATAAACATCAATGTATATCCACTTGCGAACCCCAAAACAGAGTTTGCGTACATGGTTTTTGCATACAAATAAATCTCTTTGGCCTCTAAAAGATTTTCTTTTGCATATTCCCAACTATATAATTTTAATTTGTTATTTTGGAACTTATAGGTTAATAAAGTTATAGACAAAAGCATAGAGATCAGTTCGATCCATAAAAAATATATAATATTACTTGAAAAACTGTATACGGCAAAAGTCAAAACAGCTCGGAACGTTACCATATAAATGGTTCCATACATAATAATTTCTTTGATTTTCAATAAGGAGCGATATACTGATGTAATATACGCAGAATATAGCGACAAAGGAATATATAAAGCAGAAATCATGATGATCAGACTTAAGTCACTGTTTTTAAAGATATATGTGGCAACCAACGAGCTTAACAACATGGTTCCCATACAACTTATAATGCCAACAAAGAGCAACAGTGTCAATGATTTGGAGGTGAGTATATTTGCCTTTGTAATCTCTTCATGAGTCAAATATTTTGGTAAAAACTTTAAAATAACTGCCGGAATGCCAAGTGCTACCATTGTAGAAACAGCGCTTTGTAAAGATTGGCCGATAGTGTATAGACCAAAATCACTGGCACCAACTTTGTTGACCAGAAACATCTTGACAAAAAAACCGACAACAAAGCCAAAAACCGTACCTAAGAGGCTCCAACTCGTTTGTGTAAAAAGTGTTTTTAGCATTAAAATGCATACCCAAATAGTTCAATATCGATTTTGTAGACCTTGGCTACCTTTTCAGCCATTTCCGGGGTATAGGCATCTCTGTAGCTTTTCGCTTTCTTATCCCCTGTTTTATTGAGGTGCTTGAGAGGGGTACCTGTTTTAAGGATGCTCCGCACCTTTTCAAAATCTTTGTTGAAATTCTCGAACCGACCTACAAAGTCGACAACTAAATTCATATCGGCATCATACACATAATGATACTGAGGTATAAAATGTACCCAGCTCTCTACATTTTCTTCGTCGACCCATTCCATGACAAACTTCTCAAAGGTGCCATAGTCAGAAAGAACTTCGTTACAGAACTGCTGATCCATATGGTTCATACCGCCTTTTTTCAAAAAACTGTACGCGGAGAGCAGCCTCTCCCATGGGTTGCGTACAAAAGTGAATTTGAAGTAGGTATTAAAATGCTTTTCCCCGTACAGTCGCAAAAATCTTTCATAGGTCGGATGCCCAAATCCACCGGCTTCTTCACCATAAAGGCTCTTGATCGTCGAAATACCGCCGGCCTTCGGTATGTGTATGAAGATGCTCTGTGTTTCATCGAAACGGCGATAGACATGACCAGGTATCTTTCGTAGCTTTTCATACTCTCCGTAAGTTTCACGCTCTTTTATCTTCTGACGTATTCGTTTCGGTATAATCGTCTTATATAACTTTTTCATTTGCTTCCGTTACTATTTTTACTCATATCTGTATCAATTTTTTTAATCATTTTGGCAGGTACCCCCCCCACTAAACAATAACTTGGAACATCTTTTGTCACAACAGATCCAGCCGCGACTACTGCTCCCTCACCGATAGCGACACCTAACAATATAGTAGAACCGGCACCTATCCACACTTTATCTTCAATGACAATATCTTTATAGATACTCCCTCTCCCTTTTTCTTCTTGATAAACCAGTCCGTGACTTGTAGTTTCAAAAGAAACTCTTGGACCAACGCCAACATCATCACCGATGACAACTTTGGCGCCGGGACATCCAAATCTTATTTCTGTATTAAAAAAGCATCTCTTACCAATGAAAATATTTTTTGTTCCATTTAAAGGACGTATAGTCAAAGGTCCAAAAACTGTATTGGGGCCTTTTATATTCATGCCAGCAAGCCTTAAGAGCTTCCAACGATTTCTATCTATACTTCCAAATGCTGGTAATTTATTTGCCAACGATAAAAATAACCACTCTTTTAATTGCATTTTAGTTCTCCTCTTCTACCAGGGCTATAATTTCTTCTTCCCACTCTTTCACCAAAACTTTCCAGTCAAACTGTTTTGCCATTGCTATCGCATTTTTCGAAGTTTCCTGAAGTGATTTTGGATCATCTATCAATTCCTGAATGGTCTCTTTCATCTCATCGAGAGTGTCGACTACAAACCCGTTATTGTGGTCGGTGATCCACTCACTTGCCCCATAATCAGAATAGACCACAGACGGCACTCCTGCTGCTGCTGTTTCTAAGGTCACTTTTGGAAAACCTTCTGAACGTGAAGGAAAAAGGTGTAAATCCATAGTTTTCAACAGCTCTGATAATTCCGTATGACTCAGACGACCATATAGTTTAATATTCAAAAGCTTTTCGCGTTCTATTAGCAGTTCAAAAATTTTTCCTTCACTGCCTTCCCCTACGATATGAAAATTTAAGTTTGGAAACTTTTTTGCCACTTCCACTAAGTCATAGATACCTTTTCTTTTAAAAAGCCTCCCAATATAAATAATGTTTGTTAATACATTTGGTGACTTGTTTAGATTCATAAATATTTCTACGTCAGATCCAAGATATAATATTTTGCTTTCTGATTTGATCTTGTGATGTTTTAAATTATATTCTTTCAAATATTGTGTTATGGAGTAAACCTTGTCAAAGTATGCAAAGGAGTCTATAAATTTTTTATAACTTCCTTTATGATCGATCGCGGATGCAAGGTTTTTGTCATCATAGATGCCTTCTACCGTTTTAAAACTTTTTTTCCGAAACAGTTTCAACCAAAACTTATTCCAACTATCCAATTCTCCTTTAGGCAAATAGGCGACATCACATTTCCATATACCCCAAAGGTAAGCTATATATTTTGAGAGTTTATGTGGATAAAAGCAACGAAAAACACTTACTCCCTCTATGGATTCATTTTGAAGATTGCCGGAATATAACTCTAACGCATAGAGATCAAACATATTTTTATCTAAATATTTCGCAAGCGCGAGACAATTGATGTTTTGGGCATTGGTACTGTTGATGTATGCGCCTAAAAACAGTTTAATTTTTTTCATTTCGTTCCTTTCATTAACTCAACAAAAAGTTTTTCATCTATCTCAGAGTAAAAACGCCCATACCACTCAAAAACTTTTTTAGCTGAGTTAAGATAGTCTACTTCATCGTCTATATATTTCTGTATATGCTCAACGATCTCCGACTCATCCATAATGCCTAATGGATAGTTGTAGTCATCGACAAAAAACTGGGGATCCAATAAATCATTTTTCATCAATAAAGTTGGTATTCCCCTTGAAGCGGCTTCAAAGGTTGTGGTAGAATGAAATGTCATATGCAAAAAACTTTCAGACAGTCCGTCAAAAAGATTCCCTTCATAAAGTTTTGTGAATGCAAAGGCATACAGGGGAGACGGATCGATATCGTACTGAAAACGTGGATGGTGCTTTAGTAAAATAGTAATATTATTTAAAATAAAGAAATCGCTATACACTTCAAAAAAATCTATTATTTTTTTTAACTTTAGCGGATTATCTTTTTTCTTTGGATCGGCAAATTGTAGTGAAAATAATATTGTCCGTTTTATGTAATGGTTTTCAAATTCCCCATTTATATTCTGTCCTATAGAATAAACGTGAGAATTGTAATATTTATCAGATACTGTGGTAGATAAAACATCTTCAAAGCCTTTCCCATAAACCAGAACGTTTGCTTCGTTGCGCTTTATGTGTTCTGCTGCGTGCATCTCGGCATCAATATATCCTCTATGTTGCGAAGTGATGACGCCATGCTGATAATCAAACAGCTTCGCATCCTTATTTAATCCTCGAAAAAAACCCATCATACTGTTGGATAAAACGATATAGTTTTGAAAGAAAAATTTTCGAAAGAATATGGGTTTAAGTATCCCTGCGATCAACCACTCTCTATGTTGAAAGGAGGCAAAACGTTTTAATGGAATGATTTTGCGTAAAACCAAAATGGCAATGAGCATAAAGTCAAAAGGTACCGCTTTGGCATTTCTCTTTGTCTTTTTAAAAAGTTCCGGTTCTTCGATAACCAAATAGCTGATATTGTGTTTTCTGCATATGCCATAGAGCGGTTCAAAAAAAGGATTGATATCCCCCTCTCCTCTGTTAAAGTGTGCTGGGTAGTAAAAGAGTACATCATATTCTCTTTTTTTAAAGAAAGAAGACAGAAAGAAGAAGAATGATTTTAAAAAATGTCTTAATGTCATCTTTATTTATCTTTCATGAAATATTCTGCAATTCGAAAATCAATCTCTTCATCAATATCAACCGAACTTTTTCTATCCATTCTGTATGCAAAAATATTATCTTTAAGAAAAAAACTCTCTTCTTTCAGTAGTCTATCTGTTTTGGCAATATAAATCGCACCATTTAATCTATAATATGTTTCCAGATCTTGACTACGTTTACTTTTCACCTCATCTCTTAAAAAATCATTCATACTCCCATCTGCTGGAAGTGTGTTACTCCAAAGAAGACTATGATCCATTTCACATACACTTACAAGTGCATCAGCCTGTTTAGTTTCCAATAGCTCTATAGCCTCATCGATATGTTTTTCATCTCTCAATGGACTTGTTGGTTGCAAGAGTATGATGTAGTCATACTTTTTACTATTGTCAATCGTATGTTTGATGGCATCAAAAGATGTTGCTGTATCGCTGGCTAAAGCATCTGGTCGTTTTATTGTCTCGCTGCCAAAGTCCTTGGCAATACTTAAAATCTCATCATCATCACTGCTTACGATCACTTTGTCGATATGTTTACTTTGAAGTCCTGCCTCAATACTCCATGCAATCAACGGCTTTCCGGCTAACTCCAGGATATTTTTACGAGGAAGCCGTTTACTCCCACCACGAGCAGGAATGATAGCTAAAAAGGTTTTTCCATTATGCATTACTTGAACACCCCATGATACTCTGCATTTGCACGGTGAAAGTCACTCATCTGACCTATATCCAGCCAATATTCATGTATAGGGAAAGAGATGGCCTTTCTCTTCTCTTTTATAAGTCTTTCAAAAAGTGTTGGCATATCATAATAGGCATCAGGTATGGTCACTAAAACTTCCGGAGATAAAACATACACCCCTCCACTCACAAAGAAATTGTGTACAGGTTTTTCATCTATACCCAGTATTTGGTGACCGTCAACGTTGACTACTCCGTAAGGTACTTGGAAGTCATACTCACGGACACCCATGGTTGCGACCGCATCATGAGACAGATGATACTCCAACATATGTGCAAAGTTAATGTTGGTCAGCAAATCCCCATTCATGACAAAAAATGGCTCATCAAGTTTCTCTCGCATAAGACTCAACGCACCAGCAGTTCCCATTCGCTTTTCTTCATGAACATACTCGATATTTACACCGAGTTCACTCCCGTCTTTAAAATGCTCTTCAATCATTTCAGATTTGTAGTTTACACTAAGTATTATATTCGTAAACCCATACCTTTTAAAGTTTAGGATGATCGTTTCAAGTATAGGTTTATCACCGACTTTAAGCATAGGCTTTGGTGTATGTTCTGTTAATGGTCGAAGTCTTGTCCCAAGTCCTCCAGCCATCAAAACAACCTTATTTGGTTTTTTTGTTGGTTTAAGTAGTTCATTGATCTCTTCTACTCCAACCAATTTCCCATCTCTATCAACTATAGGTACTTGATACAACTTTTTTGCTGTGGCAACTTCTAAAATCTTCTCTTTTGTCTCTTCTATGCTACAAACTGTTGGGTTTTTATATATGATACTTTCGATACTATCGTCCAAAGATAGCCCATTCAACAAACCTCGACGAATATCACCGTCTGTCAGTGTTCCGATCAATTTTTCAGCGTCATCTACAACCAGAGCTATTTTCATTGCTCCACTGTCTATAACCTGCAAAGCTTCTTTGATGATTGAGTTTGGTTTGAGTAAAACTTTATTATAGTTTTTCATCATGTACTCCAAGGTCGTAAAAAGATTTTTTTAAAATTCCATCCAAAGAGATATCTTTAAGTACCTCTTTAATCTTTACTGCCGCACCACCATCTCCATATGGATTTTTTACATTTTTTAAAAGATTTTGAAATGCATTGCTATGCAGCTTATCCAGCGCCTTTTGGATGTCCTCTTTTTGTGGTTTACAGTCGACGACACTTTTTGCCTTTATTCTACCTTTTTGTCTATCACCGATATTGATAGTCCCTATCTTGAATGTCGGTGCTTCAAGTAATCCGCTCGAACTATTACCCACTACTGCATCAACATACTGTAAGGCACTTAAATAGCGTAGTTGCCCCATAGAAGTAAAGCTAATCGCTTTATCTCGGTTTTTTTCAACATATTTATCTATCATTTGATTTATAATTCTGCCATTGGTATCACTATTTGCTTTTGTAAATATTATATGTGTGTCTTCTAATTCATCGATAGCTTCAAGCAGTTCTGTAAATTGTTCCTGTGCCGTTGCATTTTCTAAAGTTACTGGGTGGAATGTAACTAGTATATTCTTTTTATTTAGTTTAAAATCTATAGATTTTTCAAACTCTTTCTTGTTCAATAGATCTAATCGCTTAATATTATCAATACCTAATCCACCAACATTAAAAACTCTATCAGGGTGTTCACCCAACTGAATTACTCTATTTCTATACTCCTCCGTCGCAGTAAAATGCAAATGACTCATTTTTGTAATGCTATGTCGTATGGACTCATCAAAAGCCCCTTCTGTTGTTTCCCCGCCATGAAGATGTGCTATAGGAATCCTTGCTATCATCGCAGCGCTAGCAGCTGAAAAAGTTTCATATCTATCGCCTAAAACAACCACCATTTCAGGCTTTAACTCTTCATAGGCTTCTGCAAAGGATATTTGAGCAAGTCCCATCGATTTGGAGATACCTATAGGTGTATCGGACGATAAAAGCATCTCTATCTTCTTATCAATCGTAAACTCTTTTTCTATCTCTTTATATGTTAACCCAAATTCAGGGCTCAAATGCATACCAGTAGCGATAATCTGCAATTCCAAATCTTCATCAGTTTCTATCTCTTTCATTAACCAGTAGAACAATCCGAATTCTGATCTTGTTCCGGTAACTACACATACTTTGCGTTTACTCATATTAACTCATCCATTTCATAATCTTTTTGAGAAATGCGTCCTAGAACTTCATCCCATTTCATAGGACTGATGCCATTACCAGGCCTTTTGATAGCCAAATTTCCTTCATTTAAAATCTCACCTTTTTTGATACTGCGACTTGCTACAATGGACTTTCTGGCTATAGCCATATTTGGTTTTTCGCTGTTGCTTGGCTTTTTGATGCCATTTCCAAGAGCTTGTTCTATGTTTCGTATAGCTTTTACCATCGCCTTGAGTTCATCAGGCTCCAATGAAGCCTTATGGTCAGGACCTTCCATAGTTTTATCGAGCGTAAAATGCTTTTCTATCACAGTCGCACCCATAGCAACTGCCGCTATGGGCACTTCTATACCTAATGTATGATCGCTATAACCTACTTTTACACCAAATGTACAAGCAATCGTTTGCATCGCTTTAAGATTGACATCTTCCATAGGTGTCGGGTACATCGTATTTGCATGCAAAACGGTAATATTGTCCTTTTTTGTTCCTGCTGCAACCAACACATCCAAAGCATCTTCTATCTCACCTATATCCGCCATACCTGTTGACAGTATCACCTGTTTACCTAGTTTTCCTATATGCTTCAAATATGGAAGATTGGTAATCTCACCACTTGGAATCTTGAAAATCTCAAGCCCCAGTGCATCTAAAAGCTCTATACTGTCATGGTCAAACGGCGTAGAAAGAAACATTATATCTTTTTGTTTACAGTAAGCCATAAGCTCTTTATGTGTATTAACATCGAGTTCAAGTTTTTTGATCATATCAAATTGTGACTCATTTTTATCTGTAGTCTTTTTTTGATACTCCGCTTTTTGGGCGTTTTTACTGACCAAGTTTTCCGCTTTAAAAGTTTGAAACTTTACAGCATCAACACCAGCTTCACTTGCTACATCTATAAGTTTTTTGGCAAGTTCTATTGATCCATTATGGTTTACACCTGCCTCAGCTATGATAAAAACGCTCATTTTGCTAAACTCCCAGCTTTTATAAAACCATTAACTTCAACAACCTCTTTGGAAACAGCGTTGCTTCCAAAAAAGGTATTTCTTTTAATTTTCGTCCCACCATTCACGACAGAAGCGGTGGAGATATGACAATGATCTTCTACTGTTACATCATGCTCCAAAAGAGCTTTTGTATTAATGATACAGTTTTTTCCTATTTTTACATTTGTATTTATCAAAGCTTGGTGCATTACAACCGTACCTTCATCAATCGTGGCATACTTAGAAACATACGCTAGGGGTGATATGATTACTGGCAATTTGTAGCCTGTCTTTTTTAATTTGTTAAAAAGTTTTACTCTTACATCATTGGATCTAATTTGCCCAACCGTAATAACAGCATATTGATATTTTTTAAATAAAATTTCCAAGTCATCATCACTACCTATAACTTCATAGTTTAATACTTTTGTACCTTTTGGCATATCATTGACAACTATTCCGGCTATTGTAAACTTACCCTCTTGTTCAATTACATCTATAACACTATGACAATGTCCGCCGCCACCTATTAAAATGATATCTTCTTTCTTCACAAAGTGACCCCGCTTGGAATATTGACAACTCTTTCTTCGAGATATTTCGCGTTATCCAAACCAGAACATTGAGTATCTTTAAACATCTCAAGTTCATTCATCAGCTTCCATATTGGTCTTGTCATAATGCCACTTTTATTAGTATATTCAAGAAACTTGTTTCGGGTTTCCAAGTTTTCTAAGACAACTGCCTGAAGCCAATAGTTTGAAGTAGCATTTTGTGGTTCTTTTACAAACTCTATATCATCATACTCTTTGAATAACTCTTCATATTTCAGAGTTAGTTCTCTTTTATTTTGCAAAAACTTATCAAGCTGCTCTAATTGTGCGACTAAAAGAGCGGCATTGAGGTTTGGCATACGATAGTTATACCCTACTTCGTCATGCACATACTCATATGGGTGGGGTACTTTTGCCGTAGTTGTTAAGTGCTTGGCTCTTTTTGCAAGCTCTTCATCATCTGTGACTATGGCACCACCACCACCGCTTGTTATGATCTTGTTGCCGTTGAAACTAAATGCTCCTAATTTTCCAAAAGTGCCTGTATGCTTGTTTTTATAACGACTTCCAAGACTCTCCGCTGCATCTTCTATAAGTGTAATATGCCACTCGGCACATACCTTTTGAATCTCATCAATTTTGCAGGGATGTCCAAAAGTGTGCATAGGTACACAAGCTTTGATGGTAGCATTTGTGGTTTTGTTTATACATTTTTCATCTACAACTTCACAATTTTCTTCTAAAAACTTTTTGAGTGACTCAGGTGACAATCCCATAGTATCTCTATCCACATCGACAAACACCGGTTTGGCACCACAGTAGCTTATGGCATTACAAGTTGCGATAAATGTCAATGGTTGAGTAATCACCTCGTCACCACTTTCTACACCAGCCAATAGGAGCGAGATATGTAATGCAGATGTACCATTTACAGTTGCCACAGCATACTTGCTACCGACATACTCTGCAAACTCTTTCTCAAATCTATCTACATATTTTCCGACACTTGAGACAAAGGTGGAGTCTATACAGTCATTGAGATATTTTTTTTCATTGCCTATAAAGACTGGTTCATGCAATGGAATTGTAGGGTTTAGGATTTGGGAGTTAGGATTTAGGTAAAGTTTTTTTATAAAATTTACAATATCTTCGTATCTCATACTATTTTCTTTTTAAGTGAGTTGATTAAAGAGTTTAACATTTTTATAATTTCAACAAGACTATCTGTCAGCTTCTGAAACTCTAAATCTCCGATATAATTTAGATCTCTGCTTAATAACAAGAAATACTTTATCTCAAAAGCACTTCCTCTTGCGTTATATAAAAAACTCATATAATCCTTTGTCGTATTTCTATGCTGTCCTTCTGTAATATTTGAAGGTATAGAGTAACTTGCTCTAATAAGCTGATCAACCAACCTATACTTTTCTTCGGAAGGGAAATCGGCTGTGACTTTATAAATTTCCAAAGTAAATTCATGTGCTTTTTTGAAAACAGTCAGTTCCTTCATTTTCTAAATCCTAAAACCTTCATCCCAAATCCCAACTTACATTTTCTCATCAAGGTATTTGCCTGTCTCTTTATGCGCAAAGTCAGGCAAAAGTTTAAAAAATTCTCTGACAATATCCTCTTTTGTCCAGGAGAGACTATGCAGATAGTTTTTGATCGTTTTTTCAAAATTTTCAAGTTTATCAGCATCAAACTCAAGCTCATTTTTTATGATTCCGAGATTTTCAAAACGATCCATGTCTAAGACCTCTTTATCGGTAAAAAATTCTTCGAAGTCCTTCTCACCTGTTGTATCGCTTTTTGTAAAAAGACATGGCCATTTCCCTTCATCAGGTAAAGTTTTTGCCAATTCTCTCGCCTCATCTTCATCTTTGCAGAGATATGGCTCATATCCTAAGTTTTCAAGATATTTCACCGCAATATCTGCAAAAGAGATGAGATTGAGACTCTCACTAAGTTTTGGAAAAAAGATATCACGATTTTCTCCATAGATGCAGCTCATAAGACATAGTTCACCGCTCTCTTGTGGTGTTACAAAATATCTTTTAATGTCGTTTGGCGCCACGATTGGCTGTCGTTTTTGGATGCGTTGATTGAACCCATGCAGAAGTGAACCGTCACTAAAAGCGACATTAGCAAATCGTGCCATAGAAACTTCAATCTCCTGAGAATTTCTATGCACAAACATCTCCATAATCCGCTTACTTGCTCCCATCATATTGACAGGGTTTGCCGCTTTGTCTGTAGAAACACAAAAATACTTTTTTGTTCCGTTTTTTATAGACTGCTTTATGGTTTTATCAGTATTAAATATATTGGTCTCTATCATACGCATCAAAGTAAAAGGGTCTTTTTCGCTTCGGACATGCTTTAACGCAGAAAGATTAAGCACATAATCATACTTACCGTCATTTTTGATAAATGCATCATATTCTAACGAACCAATATCAATCGCAAAAGTTTTGAACTCCCCATCGATATATCCAAATGAACTACGAATATCCCGAACAAGCTCCACAAGGTTGTTTTCGCTAATATCTACCACATGCAGTTTTTTAGGATTCCGTTTAAATATCTCTTTTGTAACAGCCTGTCCTATGGATCCTGCTCCGCCAATAACCAAAAAGGATGATGAGCTGATTACTTTTTTTAATTCTTCATTATTGTTGGCTATGTCTTCGATAAAAAGTTCTTTAGTTCTGCCGATTAAATTTAAAATATTATTCATATCATTCCTATTTTACTAAAAACCAAGGATTAAGAAGATTCTTTTTGGGTCAAGACAATTTAAGAGGCTCTTTTCTGAAGATTTTCAACAGCAATTTGTATAAATCTTCACCTCTGTGATTGAACCTGAACTCGCACTCTTTCAAATGCAAATTAAAGTTCTTTTTGTCAATCCCTCTGAATTTAACTAATCTTATTTTAGCATAACTCCAGAAAGATTCTATTTGCTTGATCTTTATACTTCTGAGGAACAGTCTCTTCAAAATTGGTCTGGTTGAGCAAGAATTTTTCATAAGACTTGTTTTCTATGTGGTTGATCAGCACACGATACGTCCAGCCATAACGCTTAGTCATCTGGATGTAAAATTCTCGTTCCAAATTATCTTTGCACTTCTGAACAATTGCCATGTTATGTGACCATGCAATTTCTCTAGACAGTGTCTGGAGTTTTGAATCATCTTTGTATTCAAGGTAAAAAAGTCGCATATTCCAGAGATTTTGAGCAGAAAAACCCTTGATACCCACAAACTCTTTTTGAAGATCTTCTGCCAAGTTTTTAACAACAGATTTGCCCCAACCAAATTCATCCTGCTTCTCGACAATACTTTTCCCAATATCCCAATAGAGTGCTATAAGCTCTTTGTTGACAGCTTTTAGTGCTTCATATTGCGACTTTAGGATTCTCTCTTTTATGGAAACAACAAAATCTGCATAAGAGGCAGTATCTGACGACAAATCGACAATATCAGACTTTTTCATTTTCTCCCTCATCTACACATCTCCCCATTCTCTCATCCACTCACATTATTTTATTATAGCAAAAAGGGCTTCACTTTAATGAGTGCTACGTGCTACGAGTTAAGTATTAAGGAGAGGACTTTGCACAATGGTAAATTTGGTGATTGGTGATTAGGATGTGAGAAGCTGGTGACGCAAATGTTATAGATCGATACCCTGATTAAATTTATCTATATAATTTACAGAACTATGCAAAACTCTCTTAATTTGTATATTATTTTCTTTGATTGTATAAAATACCAAATAGTCTTCAAATATTAAAATTCTACAGTCTTGATTGATTTTTTTTGTTTTACATGCCACACCAATATTGGGAGCATGTACCAATAATTCCATTTTAGACTTCATTTTATCTATGTATCGTAAAGCTCTGACTTTACTATCTTTGGCAATATACTCAATGATATTATCTAAATCAACAATAGATTGCTCACTATATTCAAGATGCATATTTTCTTTTTAATGCCTCAAAAATCTCTTCATGTGTTTTTGAACTCATTGGTGATTTCATCCCCTTCTCTATTTCAGATTCTAAATGAGACCAATCATCAGCTATGGTTTTCTCCTCTACTATCTCAACCTCATTTGAAGGAAGATTATTTAAGAAGTAAATCACTTTATCAAATACACTATCTTGTATATTTAGTTTTATCGTATGCATTTTTACACCTTTTCAAGTTTATATTATAGTCTGCAAGAGGATAAAACCCATGAATTGTGGCCCTCTCACATCTTTAGATAGAGTTATTATAGCAAAAATACTGCGTATTGTATTTTGTAATTCGTGATTGGTGATTGGTGATTGGTGATTGGTGATTTGAGTGATGAGCGTTGAGTGCTAAGGGTTAAGATAGGAGAGTGTTACGGGTTACGCGTTACGTTAAGTGATTTGTAATTGGTTGTTATAGTTCCTGACAGTTGAAGTAACTGCAGAAGTGTTGGTGGATTTTTTTATAGACTGCAGGTTTGACCGTTCCATATCTCATCTTCGCTTTCGTCTTTCCAGTCATCAATGAGATTTGCCGAGTGATCCGAAAAGGCTCTCGTTTCAGCCTGGTCCGCGGTTTTGGCATCGGGGAGTTTGATGTCAAAAGGCATCCCGCCTTCCAAACGAACCTTGTTTAAAAAAATATTGATGGCATCCGAAAGTGTCAGGTTGTACTCTTTAAAGATCTCCCGTGCCGATTCCCATGCCTGGGGATCTACTTTGATAGAGGTCTGTTTTCGTACAATCATAAAATATCCTTTTTTGTTCCTCTATTATACTTCAAAAGAATTATGTTGTCAATGTTGTAAGCCGTGATTCGTAATCAGCGTTTGTTTTTGTACCAGTCGTACATTTTTTTAATGCCTTCATTAAGTTCTACTTTGTGATGCCAACCTAATGAATGTAATTTTGACGGATCGGTCAGTTTTTTCATCGTACCGTCGGGTTTGTCGGTATTGAAGTAGAAGTTCCCTTTGAATCCGACAATCTTTTTGATGGTCTCGGCGAGTTCCCGTATGGAGATGTCGACGCCGGTGCCGATGTTGATGTGGGTGTTTCGGATTTCGTGATTCGTGATTGGTGATTGGTGATTGGTAACGGATTCGCAGGTTTTGCCATCGGTAGATGGCTGTGTTGGGTGCTGGGTGTTGGATGTTGGGTTGACAATGTCTTTGAAGTCTCGGTTCTCCATGAGGAAGACGCAGGCGTCGGCCATGTCTTCGCTCCATAGGAATTCACGCATGGGTTTTCCGGAGCCCCAGATTTCGATGGCAACCTTTGGTTGTGTTGACTGGTTACTGGTTACTGGTGTATTGGTATATTTGATGCCATAATGTTCCAGTACCTCAAAAAGTGCTTTGTCGCCGCTTTCTTCACCAATAACCAATAACGAATCACCAATAACAGCCCGCGTACCGAGCAAGTCCTCTTTTACAGCTTCAAGATCGCCGGACTCCAGCAGTTTTCCGATATGTATCTTTCGTATCAATGCGGGCAGGACGTGGGACTTTTCCAGGTCGAAGTTGTCGTTGGGGCCGTAGAGGTTGGTGGGCATGACAGAGATGTAGTTGGTGCCGTACTGGAGGTTGTAGCTTTCACACATCTTGATGCCGGCGATCTTGGCGATGGCGTAGGGTTCGTTGGTGTACTCCAGTTCGGAGGTGAGCAGGTACTCCTCTTTCATAGGCTGTGGGCAGTTTTTGGGGTAGATGCACGTCGAGCCCAGGAACATCAGCTTCTTGACACTGTGTTTGAAGCTCTGGTGGATGATGTTGTTCTGTATCTGCAGGTTCTCGTAGATGAAGTCCGCACGGTAGGTGTTGTTGGCGACAATGCCGCCTACCTTGGCTGCAGCTAGGAAAACAAATTCGGGTTGATGGCGTTCGAAGAAGTCTGCAACTGCCTGAGTATCCAGGAGATCGAGATTTTCCCAGTCTATTGGTGTATTGGTGTATTGGTTATTGGTTACTGGGGGACGGGTGTGGTAATTGGCTATGATGTTGGTGTAACCCTTTTCCAGCAGGTTTTTAATGATGGCTGAGCCTACAAGACCTGTGCCGCCGGCTACAAAAATTTTACTCTTTTTGGTTATTGGTGTATTGGTATATTGGTTATTGGACATTTGTAGTTTTCCTTTTGATACTTTCTATAAAACTGTTAAGCTTTTTGCCTAATGTATTGATATAGTTCATCATCTCTTCGAAGAGTGCTTTGTCAATTAGACTACGCTTGTAAAGCAGATAGATCCAATGTTTTGACTCCCATAGGGAACCTCTGGCATTGTAGTAGAACTTCATACTGTCTCTATAGTGAAACCTGCCATAACCTTCTGCGATATTTGCACCGATTGAATCGATGGAACGTAAAGTTTGATCACCAATATTGTATTTTAGATTGTTTGGCATGGCCTGATAAATGTTCCATATCTTTTCACTCAGTTTCAATGACAGTTGATAAATTTCCAGATTACCAAGTTCCAATGCACACTCCTTGTCACCAATAACCAGTAACTAGTAACCAATGGCACGATCATGAATTACTCAAAGTAATTCATGATCGTATATCCGCCTTCTTTCAGATACTGGTCCTTGGTCATCAGGTGCAGGTCCGATTTCATCATATCGTTGACGAGCTCTTCGAGTTTATATTCGCGTTTCCATCCCAGTTTCTGTTCGGCTTTGGTCGGGTCACCGATGAGCAGGTCGACCTCTGTCGGACGGAAGTAGCGCGGGTCGACGGCGACGACCGTCGTTCCGACTAAATCTTGAATGTTGAATGTTGAATTTTGAATGACAGCGTTTGCTCTTTCTACGTCAACAGATTTGACGATACCGACTTCATCGATGCCTTCACCTTTGAACTCCAGTTCGATGCCGACATAGGCGAAGGCCATGCGTACAAAGTCTCTGACCGCGGTGGTGACGCCTGTGGCGATGACCCAGTCTTCGGGTTCGTCCGCCTGGAGGATCATCCACATCATTTTGACGTAGTCCTTCGCATGTCCCCAGTCACGCTTGGCATCGAGGTTGCCCAGGTAGAGTTTGTCCTGAAGTCCCAGCGCGATTTTGGATGCTGCACGGGTGATCTTTCTGGTAACGAATGTCTCTCCGCGTACGGGAGACTCATGGTTGAAGAGAATGCCGTTACAGGCGAACATGTCGTACGCCTCCCGGTAGTTGACGGTGATCCAGTAGGCGTACATCTTGGCGACCGCATAGGGGGAACGCGGGTAGAAAGGGGTGGTCTCGCTCTGCGGCACCTCCTGCACCTTTCCGAAGAGTTCCGAGGTGGATGCCTGGTAGATGCGTGTCTTCTTCTCGAGGCCGAGCAGACGGACCGCTTCGAGGATACGCAGTGTCCCCGTCCCGTCTGCATTGGCGACATACTCGGGTGTTTCGAAAGAGACGGCAACATGGCTCATGGCAGCCAGATTGTAGATCTCGTCGGGCTGTACCTCCTGGATGATCCGTGTCAGGTTCATGGAGTCGGTCATCTCTCCGTAGTGCAGGATGAAGTTCCTGTTCTCGACATGCGGATCCTGGTAGAGATGGTCGATACGGTCGGTGTTGAAGAGGGACGCCCTTCGTTTAATACCGTGGACGATGTATCCTTTTTTCAGAAGGAATTCTGCTAAGTAAGAGCCATCCTGCCCTGTAATACCCGTAATCAATGCTACTTTTTGTTTTTCTGTCATTTTGTTCCTTTTTTTCGTGTTACGTACTACGTGTTACGTGTTACGATTTTTGTTGAGGCTGTTTTTCAGTTTGGACAACATCGAGAGAATGTGATCCGCTTCATCGATCCATCTCTTCCCCTCTTTTTTGTCGATGTAGCCTATATCCATTCCGATATAGGTCTGCGTCGCAAATTCGGCGGCGGAACCTTTGGCGATGTCCAGGAACCTGAGCTGCTCTTTGATGGACTCTTTCTCCATACCTTCGGCAATGTTGCTCGGAATGGAGAGACCCGCCCGAGTAATCTGGTCCCTGAAACCGAAATCCCGACAATCACGGAACGCTTTGTAGACATTGGCGGAAAGTCTGGCACTCTTCTTCCAAACATCCAGTTTCTCACATTTCATTTTTCATTCCTTCGTAACACATAGCACGTAACACGTAACGCTAGGTTCTCTGATAATCATCGGAGAGCCTCACAATATCATCTTCCCCCACATACTCGCCCACCTGCGCCTCTATCATGACCAGCGGGATCCTGCCGACGTTCTCGAGGCGGTGGATCTCACCCATGGGGATGTAGGTCGATTCGTTCGCACGGACCAGATACTCCTTGTCCCCGCAGGTGACAGTGGCGGTACCGGAGACGACAATCCAGTGTTCTGAGCGGTGGAAGTGCTTCTGCAGGGAGAGACGCTTGCCCGGCTTGACGACGATACGCTTGACCTTGTAGCCATTCGATTCATCCAGGATGGTGTAGGTCCCCCAGGGGCGGTGTGCGGTAACATGGATATTGGGCAGTTCAGAATTTCTTTCCTTGAGCTGTGTGACCACCTCTTTGACCTTCTGTGAGCTTCCTTTTCTGGAAATGAGAAGGGCATCGGCCGTATCCACGATGAGCAGGTCGTCCACATTAACAACGGCAACTTGTTTGTTGGAGATGATCAAGTTGCCTGTTGCGTGATCGGTAATTGGTAAATGGTGATTGGGATTTTGCTCTTTTTTCGAATCACTAATCACTAATGACGAATTACTATGCTCATCTTTTGGCAGTTCTTCATAGAGGGCATCGAAACTTCCCAGATCGCTCCAGCCGATGTCGGCGGGTACCACTTTGACATTGTCACTCTTTTCCATCACGGCGTAGTCTATAGACTCAGATGGAATGGACTCCATCTGAGAATGTTGAATTCTTAATGTTGAATGTTGAATTTTTTTCTGGTCGAAAGCTTTCTTGCAGGCTTCGTAGATTTCAGGGGCGTGTTTTTGCAGTTCGTCGAGGAAGATGCCGGCTTTGAAGCAGAACATACCGGAGTTCCAGTAGTACTTTAGTGCTAAGTGCTGCGTGCTAAGTGTTACGTTTTCTGCAAGGTAGCCTTCGGCAGTTTTTAAATCAGGCTTCTCTTTAAAAGAGACCACATCCAACCCTCCTGTCGTAGCACGTAACCCGTAACCCGTAGCACTCATGTCAGGCTCTGCCTGAATATATCCAAACCCTGTTTCCGGGTAGTGCGGAGTGATGCCGAATGTGACGAGGCTGCCCTGTTCTGCCAGCGCTTTGGCCTTGGCAACGGCTTCAAGGTAGGCGTTTTCATCTTTGATGAGGTGGTCCGATGGGGTGACGAGCACCGTCTCTTCCGGGTCGAGTGCCATACAGGCGAGTGCGATGGCGGGGGCTGTGTTGCGGCCGACAGGCTCGAGAAGATAGCGTGATTCGTGACTCGTGATTCGTGATTGGTTTTGGTTGAGTTCTTCGATCTGGTCGACTGCCAGGAAATACTGCTCCGCATTGGAGACGATGAACTGCCTGTCACAGGCTTTCTGGTTGCGTGTAACGGTCTTCTGAAAGAGCGATTCGTTCCCGAAGAGCTTGACAAACTGTTTGGGCATCAGCGTTCGGCTCAGCGGCCACAGACGTGTACCGCTGCCGCCGCACAGTATAATGTTGGTCATATTCTCATCTCCCTGGATAATGGCAGTATTATACCATGTTGCAATGATATTTCTTTTGTGAAGATTGGTATGTGGGACACGTATTCATGCTAGCAATCCCGCTTCTGCCTCTTGATCATGGTGCCGAGTACAAAATAGAGCAGGGCGGTGTTGAGGAGGAAGAGGAGCAGCAGGTAGCCTTCGTCCATCTTCTTGTCCTGCATCAGTCCGGTAATGGAGTAGACCGCTTGGAGCATACCGAAGAAGATGACCGTTTTACGGGTATCTTCCATGAAGAAGTGCCTGGCGATATGGTGCATATGGCAGCGGTCGGCGGAGAATGCCGAACGTCCCCGCAGTTTTCGGCGTACCATGACGATGAGCGTGTCGAAGATGGGGAGTGCTGCGATGAAGAGCACACTGACAGTGGGGAGGTAGGCCAGTGACTTGATGGCCAGAACGGAGATGATGAAGCCCAGTGTCAGGGAGCCGCTGTCTCCCATGAAGATGGAAGCGGGATGCCAGTTGAAGAGCAGAAAGGCGGCAAGTGCGGCGATAAACGCCAGAGAGAGAGCCGTCATAAAGGTATCGTGGTGCTGGTAGCCGACAATGAAAAAGGAGCCCAGTATCACGATGCTGATGGTAGCCGCCAGCCCGTCCAGGCCGTCGATGAGGTTCAATGCATTGGTAAAGCCGGATACTGCAAAGATCGTGAAGGGGATTGCAAACCAGCCGAATGAGACGGGTATGCCGAAGAAGCTTCCCACATCGTCGATGATCAGGCCGTCGAAAGAGAGAAATATCGTAGCGATGATGAGTACGATGAATTTGGTCTTGGGGGAGGTGTCATGATGGTCGTCGAGCACCCCTACGATGAAAACCATAAAGATGGCCAGCAGCGTCCAGATGTACTGGAGCATAAGATCAAAGTGGAAACAGGGCAGTACAATGGCGGCTGCCAGAAAGAATCCGATACCTGCGCCGCGGGGGGTATGGTTGACATGGGTACTTCTCTCGTTGGGGATGTCAATCAGCCCCAGCTTCGGCGCATACTTCCGTACCAGACGGACCAAGAGCCAGGAGAGAAGAAACGTCAACAGGAACTCTATGACAATCGACACACTACCGCTCCCCCTCGTTTTTGTAGTCAGGTGTATTATACCATCCAAAAGTGACATTTGTGTGACATTTTCAAAAAAGTGCCGCCAATTGTAACAATTTCGGCCATCGATGCCTCAATGGAATAGGGGGTCATTCCAAATAGAGACTTATCAGTATAAAAACCCAAACAACCAAAGCGGCATTGCATTGTCATACCCACTCTCTATATCGTCTATCACCAAATAGGCATTTTGCACGCCTATGATCTGCTTGGCATCTTTGGATTTCCCGCCTACCTCCAGTATGATCTTTTCATCGACCAGGAAGTCGCCCTGATGGTGGTAGTGCACCTGATGAGTGGTTGACAGTTGTGAGACCAAGAAACTCTCCCGTACGGCACCCACATCCGCTTTGGCACACAGGACGGCAAAAAGGTTGGGATTGTTGAGGAGTATTTTATTGGGGGCTTGAATGGTTTTGTGCCCTTTGCTACCTCTAACGATGTTAAGAAGGGAGCCTTTTTGCATATACTCCAAGTACTTGGAGAGAGTACTCCATGAGACACCGGCACTCGCAGAAAGCTTAGACTTGTTGACTTCATAGGGGGTCGTACTGCAGAGCATATAGAGCACTTTTTTAAGCGCATCGAGCTTTTCATAGCTGATGTTGAAAATGGATGCCAGGTCACTGTCTATTGTCGTGTTAACCACTTCTAGCAATCGGTCGCTGTAGGAGCTAATACCCTCTTTGAAGAAAGGGTATGCACCATGATCCAAATAGTCAGAGAAGTGTTCCAGAGGCTTCACCTCACTGAGTATATCTACGGTGATATCTTCGTGAGAAGTGACGATCTCATCTAGCGTATATGAGGGAAGACGTGCAATGTTCTTGAGTGCAAGATATTCTCTGAAAGAGAGTACGGGCATTTCATAGACCAGGGCTCTTCGTGAAAGATCGCCTATTTCATGTTTGATATTCATCGCAGAGGAGCCGGAGAAGATCACTTGAAGATCGGTAAAGTCATAGATCGCTTTGATATGTGCAGAGAAGTCCTTGACCTTGTGTATCTCATCGAGCAGAAGCAGCTTGCCGCCGTGGGTATAGAAGTCATCGGCTATGGCATAAATATCTGCATTGAGAACAGAAGGGTGGTCGCAGGAGATATAGAGGATTTGGGAAGATTTATACTTGCTTGCCTTTGCATACTGATGCATCAGCGTTGTTTTGCCCGATCCTCTGCCCCCTACGATACCGATGACCTGGGCGGAAAAATCTATCTGTTCATACAGAAAACGCTTGAATGCGGAGGGTTTTGTACTCAAAAAGCGTTTCGAAAGCTTACTTAATATAGGTATCATTTTTTCTCTTTTTATATGAAATGCATTTAATAGTTAAAACATTATAGTATAAAATACATTTAATAGCAAATGAGTGTTATCATTATACTTTAAGCATTAAATTACATAGTGACTAATGATGAAAAAGGCTCCCGCTTGTATTTTCTAATACATATCCCATATTCTTATATGCTTTGGAGCGTTTAGCGAAACTGGCACGCAGCATAGGCATAAATTCATCTACAAAATCTACGGCAATACACTGTTGTCCTCTTCTTCCAATGCGTCCTAGATACTGTATCACACGCCCAGAAAAAGATACTGGCATCGTAAAGACTATAGTATCCAAATGTGAAAAATCAATTCCCTCACCAATATAGCTGCTGGTTGAAAGAATGATTCTGGCATCTTGTGCCTCTTTTATTGCAGCCTTTTGTATCTTTTGGCTCAAACCACCATGCAGCAGCACGGAATAAATATCTTTTGCATCAAGCATATGATAAAGAATATTCAGATGCTCTATACGGTCACTAAGAATAAGGATATTACGATCTGAGAGCTTTTGTATTTCAGCCACAATAAGGCTATTTCGGACTTCATCCTCTGCCAGTTCATTTAAAATCGAAGAAAAATCTTCATACATCGATTCAAACTCTGTCTGAATTGTAATAAGTCTATGAGTCTGTGACCGTTTCTGTTTTTTTTCAAACCCGATCTCCCCGCACTGCATGAACATAATCGGGTGCATTCCATCCTGACGTATTGGTGTGGCACTAAGCCCCAGCAAATATTTACCCCTAAAACGCTTGAGCGGTACCTCAAACGATACAGCAGGGATATGGTGCACTTCATCAACAATGACTTGAGTATACTCTTCTATGAGTTCCGGTCTGTTTTTGAGTGATTGTAGTGTTGCTACATCAATCATGGATGAAATCCGTTTCTTGCCTTTACCCAGTTGTCCGATCTCTTTTGAATCGATTTCAAAGTACTCACTCAGTCTTTTAACCCACTGCTCCAGCAGCGTTGTTTTGTGTACCAAGATCAATGTATTGACACTCCGCTTAGAGATGATGGCTGAAGCGATAGCAGTTTTGCCAAATCCTGGTGGTGCGATCAGTACTCCATAGTCTCTGCTTAGAAGGGCATGAAAGGCATCTATCTGCTCTTCTCTCAATTTTAAATAAAACTTTTTTTTCTTGATGGAGTGGACTGGTCGTTTGTCTTCAATTGTGAGCATAGCACCGTACTTGTTAAAGAACTGCTGTATTTTGGCAATAAGTCCTCTTGGCAGAATAATATACCGCTCATTAAGATCATAAGAGGTAATCACCCGTGGCGTATTGTAGGTTGACTTACGCAGGCTTTGTCTGATATAAAACTCCGGGTTTGTAAAGGATGCCATACGTTGCAATCGATTCATTACCTCTTTTGTTAATTGTGTTTTTTCAATATAGAGTGCATCATAAAGTACGGCTTTGGTATATTTTGGAAAAACCAGGGGTTTCTCCTCTTTAACATCCCACGGCATGAGATTTGACTGACCGTTGGTCATATGAACTGCATGTGTTTTTAAAATAGTGTTTAGCTTTTGCGTAGAAATGCGTTCTGCATTTCGAAGTATCAACCACTGGTCATCATAGGGTATCAGTGTGTCTACATCAACAAAGATGGTCTTGTTCTCACTTCGTGATCCATAATGAAGCGGCAGGGCAATCAGGTTGCCAAGTGCATCCGGTGCAACAAAGTCTTGATTGGGGAACATGCGATCATAGCTTTTCATGTCGATACCGCTGCTAACATCCATCGCCCTTGTAAGTATCAAATCCCCAAGACGCCTTACATCAACTGCTCTTACAAGGGTGTCAAAGAAGTACCAGATATGTATGCCGTTCCCTGATTTTGATATTTCGAAAAGTGGTGAAAGCTGTAACTTTTGGGAGACGGCATGAATCGCTCGGGCATCTTCCACAAAGCTCTTTTTATCCAGATCAAGCACCAGAAACTTTGCCATCACCTGATCAACGACAGCATAGGTGCCAAGTCGTATTTTCCCCTCCAAATGTTTTCGGATCACATCAGGCGTAAGGGGCTTGTAATCTGTACCCTTGTATGTATAGGTTTGGGGAAAGTACCCTTTCTTGGTACCATCTCTCTTTACCCAGTACTGCGCATAAACATCTTCTCGTCCGACAAAGAGCGACTTGAAGAGTGCTATTTTCTCCTCTTTGCTTAGTACAGAATATTTGGATATCTGTTGTTTTATTGCCCTGATTTCCGCTTCGATGATAGCTTTTTGTGACTCAAGTGCTTTGAGTTTTTGATAGAGTGTATCTACTTGCATACAATTATATCAGTATAAAAACCTAAATAGCCACAAAGGTATTTTACACTACTTTTATCCAGCATAGCGCCTCTTTTTGTAAGTGTTTATGGTCATTTACAATTTTAACAGTTTTTTTACTTTGTAAATGCTTATATACATATACACTATACCAGAAGCTGAATCGGTTTTCGAGATTTGGTTAGCAATAGGTTAGCAAAGTATTTTTGAGATTTTTGTAAAATCGCTTGAAAGCTCGATGATATCAGTGTTTGTGAAGATTGTAAAAAATGGATGGCCGGGAGAGGGGGATTTGTCGAGTTTATTTTATTCGGCTTCAGTCATAGTTTTTCATAGGTATTCACATTTAGCTTTATTTCGGGATCATGGGCTCTTATGAGCTTTAACTGCATTATCATATTCATTCAATCATATTCAAATTTTGTCTTATTTATTCTTTTTATGTTGGAATATGTTGGAAAAAGTGTTACCTTGAGTTTGTCATATTCGTTCATACTTTATCATACATTATCAGCCTTATAAAAACAAAAAAACGCTTAAGAAATTCTCTTCTATCATGGTTATATATCATATCCAAGGATAACTAATGAGTAAATCAAAACAGAGAATAAAAACCAAATATACAGGTGTGTTTTATCGTGAATCAATTACCAATGGTAAAACAGATAAAACATTTTATGTAGTATATCGTGATCAGGGAAAAGTAAAAGAATATAAGGTTGGTAAGTTCAGTGAAGGTATGCGGGTTGAGAGAGCCAATGCAATCAGGATTTCAATTATTAATAGTGTACGTTTAGGATCAGATGCTCCAGATATATTAGGCAGATCCAAGAAAAAAGTAGTGACCTTTGATGAAGTTGCCATGCAATATTTTAAAACCAAGGAGCTTCACAATAAAACAAATGCGCAGGCTAAAAGTAAATACAAGAGTCAGTTGAAGCCTTATATAGGGCATAAAGACTTAAATAATATTACAAAAAAAGATGTATTACATATTCAAGCTGAAATGGCAAAAACAAAAGCACCCAAAACAGTAAATCAATATATTCAATTCATACGTACAATTTTTTACTATGCGATGGAAGAAGAGTTGTATAGCGGAAAAAATCCTGCGAAAGGAGTAAAAGAGCAAAAAGTTGATAATAGGCGTGAAAGATTTTTAACCGTAGATGAAGTCAAGCTTTTATTAAAAACTGTAAAAAAGGATCACCAGCTTTATCTTTTCACACTACTTTCATTATCAACAGGCTCTAGATCAGGAGGTATTCTAAGTATTACAAAAAAAGATGTGGAAATTAGTAATTCCGTTTTACAAATTAAAGATTCAAAAAATAATTCAACCTATGCAGGTTTTTTTAATGGAGAACTCCAACAAATTCTTGCAAATGAAATAAAAGATTTAAAAAAGAATGACTCAATTATTACACTTCCGCCAAGAACTTTAAGGCGGAAAATGAAAAAAGTACTTGATCGTCTCTTTAATGAAGGACTGGAAAAAGATGATCGAAAAAATAGGGTTGTAATCCATACTTTAAGACATACATTCGCAAGTCAATTAGCAATTAATGGTACACCCATATATACAATACAGAAACTTTTGAATCATAAAGATATTAAGCAGACGCAACGATATGCTAAACTTGCACCAGATAGTGGGATGGACATGGTTCGGTCAATGATGAAGAATTATTTTGAATAGAAATAAGATAACTATTTTAAAAATGATATGTAAGATAGTGCTAAAACTGTAAAGTCCTCTGTAAACTTTTGTAAACTAGTCTGTAAAATAAATAAATTTATTTTTTTGTATTTTACAGCAGCAGGCCTAGTATTAGGAGGGTATTCAAATAGACCAAGGTATAAGGAAACGGGTATTTTTTTAAAATGTCTTCAAAAGATTGCTGCCCCACTCTTCCCTTTACACTTAAAACCTGTTACTATTTTCATATGTTTTATAGATGACCTATATCTTAAAATAGGGTTCATGGTGAAAGTTACACCATCTTCACCGATGTCCTAAATAAAATGGGCGATTAGCACGACTAGAGTGAAAGATCAACTTGGGATGCTACAAGGTTCAAGAGCAGATTGACTTAACTGAAAATTACCCAATAAGGGACAAAAATAACATGAGAGGAAGTGTATATTATCAGACATCACAGTTAGCAAAACAGATCTTCGTTGAAGGTGCTAAAAAATATGAGAAGACAGACCCTAATCATGATCATTATCAATGTGTCTCCTCCTATAAAACCATGGAGTCCTACAGAAATGTTTGGAACAACTTTGGAAACTACCTAAAAGAGCACTGGAAACTCAAAGACTTTGAACAAATCACTACTGAACATGTGGATGCCTATATCTCTTACAAGATCGAATATTACCCTTCTACACAATACCTCGAAAAGATAGTTTCTGCCCTTGGTAAACTTGAAATCGCATTGGAGAAGTTCTCTCTCAATATCAAAGGAAAATACAAGGAATACAACTTTGAGATACGGAAAAACAAACTTCATTATGCAAAAGTACAAAATCTTGTAGCAGATGGCTACCACAACAGGGTTTATGCCAATCCAGAAAAGATAATTAACAGCTTGAGTCAGTTCAAACATAGAATTGCAGGGGCCATACAATACCTTGGAGGTGCTCGCAGTGAAGGGGTGACGCTCATCAAACCCGACCAGGTCCATCGTGCAGATACCCCTGATGAAATGGAAAACTTTTTAACCCATATTATCATTACCAAGGAAAAAGGTGGAAAGGAAGGGGCTGTATGGATCAATGTTAATGTTTATAATGCTTTAATGAATCATTTTGAGGAGCATAACGGCATCTTTAGAGTTTCCTATCCTGAATATGCAAAAGATATACGTCAAACTTGCTTATGTTTGGGCATCTCTCCTCATGGCTCACATGGCTTCAGGTGGACTTTTGCTCAACGTAGAGTCAGAGCATACCAAAATCATGGATACAGTTATGAACAGGCACTCCAGGGGGTCAGCTGGGAGATGAAGCATTTTAGGGCCAGTATTACTGAGCATTATTTGGGATAAATATGCAGGCTTTAAATGCACTAAAAAATAGTCCATTCAGCTCACGCACCAATTTTTAAATAGAGTCAGATTAGTACTCTTCACTGCTCATGGCTACATACTAAGCAATCTTAAGGTGTGTGTATGCGATCGGCAACCAGTCGAAGAACCCAATGAACATGACTTGTCAAAAAGAAATAACGCTTTTTTATAATTAATAGGAACACCTTTCCCAGTCGCATGCATTAAGCCAGCTAAGCTACAACCATTCGCATTGTTATATTTACATGATAACTCATAATATGTTAGTGCTTTACTATAATTAGCAGGGAAATCCAATCCCTTCTCATATATGTAGCCTACACCGAAACATCCAAGGCCATTTTTGTATTTGCAGGCTATGTCATAATATTCATAAGCCATCCTGAAATTTTTTTCATTAAGATATACATCACCAAGATCCATACAAACAGTATCATTTCCATGCATACAGGCTCGCTCCTGTATCACTATAGGGTCTTGAGAAAACAATTCACCCGATAAAATAAAAGTGGAACAAAACAAAAAGAAAGATATATACTTCAACATAAGTACAACCTAATAAGTATTATATTTTGCAATAGCCGCATTAGTACATTTATTAATTGCTAAATTTTTGTGATCTGGATATTCTAAACCTGCTTTTTTACATTCTTTTCGTATATAGCTTAAAGCTTTAGAACGATTATGTCCATATCTTCCAATAGCTATTGTTCCATATATATTGCCCATTGATGAAGCACCAGCAGCAACAAGGTAAGAAGCATTTGCACCATATGATGCTTTTATGTTCGTGTTATTTGACTTTATAATACTTTCATTTTTAGCAACTACAGTTTTCCTCTGTACAGTAAGTGTAAGTTTCATTTCATCAAGGTACCCCTGATATTTGTTGGGAGATACACGGTTTAAGAAGATCGGAGGTGAATAAATAATATGTTTAATCAGGATAGCAATGTCCCCTTTCTTGTTAATAAAATAACGGCCAAAATATGACTTTCTTCCATTTTTTCTACTGATCGAGTACAAGTCATTTGTAGTCGAGCCAATTAGATAATAGTTCTTTTTTTTCCCATCAGCCATAAACTCAAGTTTATCTGACTTGGAAAATATAACCTTTGTAAACCACTGACTATTCACTTTAGATTTTGGTGTATCTAGTTGCTTATTTATTGTTCCACAGCCCATAATAAGAAAGGATATTAAAATTGATATTATTAATTTCATAATTCTCGCCTAATAAAAAGTTCAAAAATTTTAGCAAAAGAAAACTTTAAGTTTATAGATAAGGGAAGGATTATCAAAATCAAAAATATACTATGTTTCGTTTATGATCGTATAAAATAAAGCAGAGGAGGGTAGAGAAATATTAGTATATTGTTGTATTGCAACATGTAAAGCTTTTAGTCACTTTCCAAATTAGAGTAAGTTGAAATTATCGTTCATGTTTTTAGCTATTTGACAATTTGATATATCTAAGCAAAAATCATAAAATAATGATAAAATATTTAGAAAGAATGGATTATGTCATTTTGTTTTATTCAAATCAGAACTACCAATAAAAGGCGGCCATATATCATGGTATTCCACATTCTAGGAGACAGGCTATCATGACCGTATTTGGGGCTATACTGGGATTAACCATACTTGGTGGCTTTGTCTATGGTGTTATTAAGCTAAATGCCTATAGTGAGGTGACATACGGCTATACCCCGGTAAATATGATAAATATACTACTGGGGTTTATTCCCTGGGCAATTATTGTTGCAGGTATCTATGGTGAAAATCACGGAGAAGCAGACTCGCTTGCCTTAGGAATCTTCTTTGCTGCGATCGCAGCAATCTTCATTTTTCGTGGTGTTGCCAAAAAGACATCTGTAAGCATAGCTATCGCAACGGTGTTTTTCGTGATGACGATCAACATTGCTATACTTTTACTAGCAATGGGTGAAGAAGCGCGCCGAACCAATAATTACTATTATGACGATGATTAAGCTGAAGGAGAAAAACAGATGAAAAAAATATTTTCTTACAAAAATAGTGCCTATGGCTACGAAGTGATTAATGGTGAAGTCTGTACCAGAAAACTTCCAAGTTCAAAGCAAAAGGATGTTGAGACAATGGGCATATTTCTGGAAAAGATGATTTGTGAAACCACAACAAACGCAGTCTTTGAAGATATTTTGGACGAACTCAAATATATGCGTGAGTCACAAGAAGAAGATGAGTTCCGAGATCTTGAAAAACTTCATTAGCTAACCAAAAGTCCCATACTGCTTTACTTTGTTTTGCTCTTGCAACTCATAAAATCATTAATTGATTTAAGAAACCAGAGAATCGCCCCTGTAAACACTATAGTTCCAACAAGAGCTATTATTTCATTTATAGACATTTTACAACTTTTTTGCACATTTTATCATATAATAAAACAAAAGGGTTTGCATATTTTATTTAGCTACTAATTTAGTAGGATGAACTACAACCTTGATGGTACAGAAGTTGCATGACTTGCCTATTGAGCCAGTCATGCATAGTGAGTGTATAAAAAATGATAATATTGCTGTCTTGTAAGTCTTAACTTATCAAGAGTCATAATTAACACATTCTATAACTTACTTTTTATTTTTTTCGATTTCTTTCTCAATGAACTTCGCTGCAGCCATATTTAGCCAAAATTTTTCTGCCTTATAGTCGGGAGGGTATTTCTTACTTATTTTTTCCAATCTAAGCATCCTTTTAGGCTCTTTTCTGCGCGCTAGTGCACGATCTATCATTCTACCAAGAATGGGGCGAACTATGGTTAGTGTGACTATGGTAGCAATAGCAACACTAATAACTATTGTAACTGGTGATAACATTATTAACCTTTCATTTTTTTAATAAACGTCGCAACATATGAATGTGACACCTCTAGTCGATGATATCGATATAAGAAATTTGAAATTTGTCGATATGATAGGCCTTCTTGATCTTTTAGTACTAATATTTTATTTTTAAGATTTAATAATTTGTCCCATTTATCACTATCTATGTGTTTTTTGAATTGTTTTGCCTGCATAGATGTGGGGTTTTTTACGCTGTATATATTTTGTGACCTATTTTTTCCTTTTTGCATTTTCAGCAAATCATAGATTTCACGGGCAGCAAGAGTGCAAGCAGCTAAATAAAGTAGCGACTGGTTCTCGTCTTTGTATTTGCTTAACTCAAAATAATATTTTTTTTGTAAGACAAATGCCTCTAACTGAAGCTCTTCGCTCTGCCGAAAAAGCCAACGAAGTTTTTTTTGTCGTTGTTCTTGAGAAAGCTTGACATATTTGTCAAGCTTTTTGTTCAAATTATCCATGTCTTGTTTCCAGTATTCGGGATAAAGATGGCTTCATGAATGGTTTAATTGGGTTAGATTGAAGATACAAAACAGCAGCAACTTCAATTTGGGGATAATATGTTTTTATATTTTTTTTCAGATTTATTGGATGAGGGCCCCAAACCGGCTTTCCTTTTCGCAGTTCTTCTTTTTGTCTTGCAGCGGTCGCAGCTGAAAAATTCTTAAGTACAGCACATGTCTCTTCGATATCATATGCGAAGTCATCACCGATAAGATCCTTTATTTTCTCTCTTTCGTCTGCTGTAGTAACTCGAATAATATCCTTAATGCTCATAGGTATCCCAAGTAAATAAAGCTCCTGCTTACACTCGGCCATGCTCATTATATTTTTTTCCTCAACAAAATTCTCCAGTTCCGCCTTTGTCATATTTTTCCTTTTTTATTCTTTTTATTTAAGTATATTGGAAATATATCATAGCTTATATTATTAAGTCAAGTGATTGAAGAATAATAAGACAAAATTGTGTATCATTTTAGAAAAGTGTAGGAAATATTTTCAAAAAAGGAAACTTGTGAAGTCATCTATCGCTAAGCTCTTGAGCGTTACTGATCGAAGTGTTTATAATTGGTCCCAGGAAAAAAGGCCTATTATTTCATTTTTATATAAATACTTTTCGGAACAGGATATTGAAGATTATTTGAAGTTCGGAAAAATCGAAAAGCTCGAATTTTTAAACTTGTCTGAGCCTATTAGTTTATATGAGTTTGAATCTTTATCAATTATTTTATATAAGATAGAAGAGTATACACGGATGAATAAGAAGGTTAATCGTGAAGGCTTTTTAATTAAGATATACCGTACATTGAGAGACTTTAATGGTGATCCTAAGGACTATGTTCCTTTTTTATCTTCCTATAATATGCACACATTTGAATCTCTAAGAAATGTATTGTATGGTTCTACACTAGATGATATTATTGAGTTTTACGAGAATTATTTATCAGGAGCAGAACGAAAACTACTTTTTGAAAAAAAGTTTTACATAATGCCTACGCTTAAAGCAATGAGAAAACACAATGCTCATTTAAAAGATTGATTTTAGACTATCTGTTCTAACTTCCTCTTTCGATCTTTCCAGTCCGGCATAATGAGATCAAGGTAGCTGTAGAATTTTGTGCTGTGGTCTGCATGTATCAAATGGGCCAACTCGTGAAGGACCACATACTCAATGCACTCCGTCGGCTTCTCGATCAGCCTCAAATTGAGATTGATATATCCTTTCGTCGGGTTACAGCTTCCCCATCTTGTTTTCATCTCCCGTATGCAGACGCGGTCGATTTCTCTTTTGACAATAGTCTGGTATTTTTCAATCGCTTTTTGGAAGTGTATCTCTGCTTTGGCAGTGTACCACGCCTTCAACAGTCTCTTTTTCTTTTCGGTATGCGTTTTGTCCCGCACAAAAACCTGAAGGTACCCTCTTTGGAGTTTAACCCCCTCATCAAGACTCTCAATGACTTTTAGCCGGTAATTCCGCCCCAGGTAAGAGAAGTTCTCGCCACTGACATATTCTTTTTCGACCACCTGGTTATGTGTCTTGAAATAGGCGATCTTTTTGTCTATCCATTCAGATCTTTTTTTCAACACATAGTCGATATCCCGCTGTGTGCAGGCTCTGGGGGCAGTAAGCACTACCTCTCCTGTCGGCCTGACTTTCAGATTGATATGCTTGACGTCTTTTTTGATAATGACAACTACAGGGGACGCGACTTTAGTCGCGTTTGCATCACTCTTTTTTTCAGCGACTGCACCTAAAGGCATACGCTTCGATAAAGTCGCTGCCCCTTTCTCAGGCATAATTGTTCACCCCTATTTGCTGGATCATAGCCAACAGTTCGTCACTGTTGTCGAACTTCATGCCGTATGTATCTTCAATATCCCACAGAATGTCTTCTATCTTCCCTTCTATTTTGTTGCGCATGTCACTGTTGTTTTTCCAGTCAGGCTTTTTGGAGGCTTCTTCAAATATTTCCGTGATCTTTAGTACGGTCCGTGTCAGCAGGTCTTCCTGCGGCCTGTTGCAGTAACTGCTCTCTTCAGCCACCATAATGCGCTCATCCACATTGTTCATGGCTTTGGAGAAAAGCTCCTGAAGATTATCGTAAAACGCTCTTGCATGGGTATTCTTCCTGATACTTTCAGGGTAGTTCCGCGTCTCTTCCGCCTCCTCTTTCAGAAGCATTTCCCGTATCTCTTTGGCATGTTTGAGTTTTTCCTCTTCACTGAGTCTTTTCTCTTTATACTCCTCGATAATCTCCGCAATGCGTTTGGAGAGCCTGTCATAGTAAGCCGGGTTGCTCTCCCGTTTTTCGGTAATGACCGCAGTCGTTGCACTCAATATGGCATCGGCCCTGGCATTGTCCCCGACGATACGTTCTATCTCCGCTTCAAACTCCTCGTCGAAAATATTGACCAGTTTTGTCAGCTGGTTCACTTCATCGGCGGAAATGAACGTATCAAGCAGCTTTTGCATCTGTTTTTCATACTTTCCGAAATCCACCTGTTCATAGTAGCGTATGCGTACCGCTTTGCGAAGTTCGGCATAGAATTTCATTTTCTCCTTATACTCGACGATCTGTCCAGAGGTGAACACATCTTCGATCTTTTCACTGGAGAGTGCCAGTTTCAGTGCCCTTGCATAATGGGAAAGGTAATCATAGAACAGCTTGCGCTTCTCAACATCGGCCAAAAAGACTTCATAGCTCTCCTGGTCGCTTTTATTCTCCACCTCCCTGAAGAGTTCTTCAAGGTAGTCATAGTAAGTCTTGACCCGTGCAATCTCCTCTTTGATGTCAAACACCGCACCGGCAATATCCTCTTCATCGAAGTCCGCCAGCCCGGAGTAATCGTTGAGTGCCTTGTCCAGGTCCCCAAGCAGACCACGGTAATCTACGATAAATCCAAAATCTTTTCCCTCGTAAAGGCGGTTTACCCTCGCAATGGCCTGTAAAAGATTGTGTTCTTTGAGCAGTTTGTCTATGTACAGCACTGACGCTCTGGGTGCGTCAAAGCCTGTCAGCAGTTTATCGACCACGATGAGCAGCTCTATCTCGTCTCCGTTGATGAATTCGTCTTTGATCTTGTCAAGGTACTTTTCCTCATCGCCGTACTTCTTCATCATTTTGCTCCACTCTTCCTGAATGAAAGCCTTGTTCTCGTCATCTACTTCCGAGTATCCTTCCCTGCTGTCAGGAGCCGAAATGACGAAAGCCGTACGGACATCGCCCATCTCCTCGAAGAGTTTGTGGTATTTGATGGCTTCATACTTGGAAGAGGTGGCCAGCATCGCTTTAAAGCCGGTTCCCTGCAGCCGCTTTTTGATATCTTCGTTGATATCCAGCATGATCATCTCGAGACGCCGCTCGCTGGAGGCGACTTTCTGGAAACGTGCCCATTTCTTTTTAAGGTCAAGCTTCTGCTCGTCGTTCAGATATCTGGCTATCTGTTCAAAACGTCTGTCCAGCCCCTTTTCGTCATTGACCCACTGGTCCACCAGTCTGCCTTCATACAGCAGCGGCAGTACCGCTTTGTCTTCGACTGCCTGATCTATGGTATAGCGGTGTATCTCACCGCCGAACTTCGCAAAAGAGTTCTTCTCTCTTCGCATAAGTGGCGTTCCGGTAAAACCGAGATAGCAGGCTTCGGGAAAGACCTTGCGCATGGCTTTGTGCATATCGCCACCCTGCGTACGGTGCGACTCATCGACGAGTATGAAGGTATTGGGGTCGTGCAGTACTACATTTTCATTTTTGACTTTTTCAAACTTGTTTATGATCGTGGTAATGACACTTTTGCCCGACTGCAGCAGCTCTATGAGATGCCTGCCGGACTTGGCCCGTTCCGCCTTGACCTCCGAATTGTTGAAGGTGTTGTGTATCTGTTTGTCCAGGTCTTTTCTGTCGGTGACGATGACCACTTTGGAATTGACGATCTCGCGTTTTATCACCTTGGCAAGCATCACCATGGTAAGAGATTTTCCCGATCCCTGTGTATGCCAGATGAGTCCGCCGTGCCGTCTACCTGTGGCATCCAGTTTGCCGATGCGATCCATGATCTTCTCTATGGCGAAGTACTGCTGATAGCGTGCGATCTTCTTCACTTTTCCATCAAAGATGATGAACGAATGCAGCAGCTCCACCACCCTCTCCTTATGAAAGAGTGCATAGATGCTTTTATCCAATGCTGAAGGGGTTCGGTCTTTGACCAGAGAAGACAGATCCAGCTCTTTCTCTTTCCAGACCGCATAAAACTTTTTAGGTGTTCCCGTCGTTCCGTACTGTGGCGAGTGGTTGTTCCCTGCCAGTGTAATCTGCACATACTTGAAAAGGTTGGGTATCTCATTCTGACTCTGGTTGCGTAACATCTGAGAGATGCCTTCCTCTGTTGAAACAGAAGACTTTTTCAGCTCGACAACCCCAAAGGGGATACCGTTGATGAACAGCACCAGGTCAGGCCGTCTAGTCTTAACCTTCTCCTGCTGATTGATCCTATCCACCACAAACTCTTCGGTGACATGAAACACATTGTTCTCGGGATTTTTGAAATCAATGTAGTGCAGCGAAAAGCTCTTCTTCACCCCATCGATAAGCTCTTCGCTGTAGGAGTTCCCAAGCAAAAGCTGGTCGCTGATCTTCTGATTGGCTGTCATCAGCCCTTCGTTGAGAGAAACATTCAGATCGTCCACAGCTTTTGCGATGTTTTTTGCAGAAAATGGGTACTGTGTGCTTTTGTACTCAAAGCCGTTGAGCTTTTGGAGCTGTTTAAGCAAGATATCTTTGAGGACCACTTGCCTCGTGCTGCTTCTGTGCTGTGGCATCTCCTCTGGAGATATGTAGGTATAGCCCATATTTTTCAGGAGGTCTATGGTGTTGTTTTGAATTTGCGTTTCGTTTGTGTTTGGGGTCATAACTTATTTTCCTTAATCACATTGTCTATTACACTACAAAACTTGTCCTCAATGATTTGACTAACTTGTTCAACACCTGTTTCAAAAATATTAATTTCTTGATCTCTTATTTCCTCAAGAATAGAATTTAAAAATTGTTGTTCTCTTGAAATTTTCACAAACTCATTAAAGTCAATTTGAACTATACTCTCTTTATTCACTGTATTATGAAAGATATAATATACGATACTTTTTTCTATCATATTTTTAAAATTTTCATCTTCAATAAATGTATACATTACGATAGTTAAATAGTGAAAAGTAGGCCTGCTTCTAATAAATGGAGTAACTCCTGTTAGTACTGCTGTAATCAAAATATCACTAATTTGAGTGACATAATTTTGAAGTGATAAAATAAATTTTTCTGCTTCAGATTTTCCCTCTGTTAAAGTACGTATTAAATTTTGTGAATTAATATAAGTTTCTACTTTTGTTTCTAGTGAAAAACCTTGGTCACTATATTCATCAAAAGTTAAGTTTTTTTTGAAAAATGATGTCATTCTATTTTCAATTTCAGAATAAGTATTATATTTTTTAAAGAACCCATCTACTTGTTCAAAATCTTCATTCAATGCTGTATTCAAAAAATTCAAAAAAAACTTTTGTAATAATTCAATATTCTCATTTTCATCATTAATCGCCAAAATTTTTATAGGCATAATATAGAAACTATTTTGAATTTGCATAAGAATATCCATTGTATCTCGAAATGCTCTCCTAAAAAGCTCAATAGACTCTTGATTAAATATATGTATTGGAACTCGAAAGAAAGGTTCCAGCTTTAATAGTGGATCAGAAATAATATGTTCTTCTCCTAACGCCTTAAATATGTAATGTTCATTGTCGTTGATATCTAAATATACAGCACCACTAAGCATTACACAATCTCGATGCGAAGTAAGACTGTTAAGCTCGATTCTTAAAATATCTTTTTTATCAAGCCAAAAACATAATACTTCATCTAGAATCATTGCAATATCTTGCTGATTAATATCATCCGAAAAGATTTTATTTTTAAAACTCTTAACTAATTCAAAATATTCTTGTTGAGATTTTTGTATATTTCTAATAGTCATAATTAATATTCTTCATCGATTAAGTGAGAAAATTTCTCTATTATTTTATAAATATCATTATTTACTGAAGTCATTTTTTGCTCAAAGTTAATATCTGGAAGTGAATGATACTTATGTGCTGCATTATTGCAATGAAGCATAGAACTTTCTCTTACCGCTCCCCAAAAACCATGAATAAAATTATTATCATACTCATAAAGAACTTCATATAAATGTTTTTCTCCAACCTCTTCAAATTTTTCTTTAACTTTCTTTTTATCAAAATATCTTACATCTATATCTACAAATTCTTCCCAAAGTATTTCATTAATAAGTATATCAACAATTGGTTCTACAAAATGGATATCATTACTTGTATCTACATTCTCTCGTTCTTTTAAAAGAGGTAATTTATATTTTCCTATACCATATAATTTATATTCTTCCCAAATATTAGGTTTTTCACTTTCAATTTTTAATAAATACTTTATATTAATATAGGATTCTAATATTGTTCTATATGCATGTCGTCCTAATATACTATCATCTAAACCTTTTTCAACTACATCATTAAAAATTTTCAACGCATATGTTGCTGTCCCTATAATAACATCAAATTTATCATCCATTAGAGAATTTTCTTTGAACTCATTTAATAAATAATTTAATTTGTCTTGAACCTCTACAATATATTTTTTGTAGTCCATTTCTTCATCCTTCTTATTAAAGCCTATTATTGTAGGTGAACAATCTGTTTTCATCCCAATCTCTTCCCAAAAGTTATTTATAAAGTGCTTATTAGGTGAATTTCCAATATCCATCATTTCGGTAGCTCTGATAGAGGGTCGATACATTTTCATTTTTTCATCATCATGATTAGTATATGGATAATTTGAGAATGCTTCTGGTATTCTACTTCCTTCATGAACGTGAAGTTTGCCTTGAAATATCATCATTGATAACACTACGAATCTTAAATCTGTAGCTGCATATGATTGATGATCATAGTATAATTTAATAGCTTCACTAAGAATATTGATTCTATTGCTTATAGGCATTTCAGGAATATTGAAATATTTATTAAAAATTGAGTGTGTTGAATTTCTATAAATAACTGTTAATGGTGCTAGAATTTTTGGATTTACTTCATTATAAATTATGTTATAAACTTCTTCCTGCTCTATTTCAGAGAGAGACAAAATTACAGATAGTTTAGGCTTTATGATTGAATCATTTATTTGAGATATTTCTTTTAAAATCTTTCCTACTTTTTCAATACCATCAGTCCGTTCATAACTCATCAAAATTAATCCAAGCCATAAATACTCTGGTAATCTATCATTCGTCCAAGATACTGGTTGATTGTTTTCAAGAGTATTCATTGGTGGCTGGATTAAACCTTTTTTATATGTATGACTTTTTAAATCACTAATCATCCCATTTTTCTTTTTCATTCTTCCCCACCACTTTCACGGTCACATTGAGTGATATACCCTATCTTTAGATTCACTTCCTTTTTCCTCTAAATCTTCGCTTTTTCTTTGCCAAGACATTATTGCCTCTCAACTGTTTCCGTATAAAATATTTTTCTTCTTGCATATACTGAAAATCATCAAACATGACAGTTAATGCTTGCATATCTTGATTTATCCAACCAAGTACTTCGATAATGTCTTCATGTATTTGTACGAGATTGGGTTGATTAAATACAGGTTCATAGTGAAAAATACGATTTCTAAAGGTTCGGATATTATCAATTTTTCGGCCGACTACGTTTTTATCTCGATCTATCGAGTTTTGTACTTGATAGCTGGGAAAAACATCTGAAAAAATAGTACGCCACATATTTGTGTATTTTCGATCTGTTGATAATAATAGTTTGGTCCAAAATCCAAAATTTAATTCTGCTATGATTTTCCCATCATTCAATATTGTGTTTCGCAGGTTATACTTTGCTCCACAAATCATCTTCCAACATTCTCTATCATGGTTTTCTTGTCTTCTTTGGTATCTATCTCTTCTTGGGTTGGTTGCATGTGTAAAAAAGAAATCTCTGTGAGGATAATGTTTTTTAAAAGCATCATAAATAGCATTTCTTAGTGCTACTTCAAGATTCTGAAGAAGGAAGTAAAAATTTTCAGATATTTTTGCATTAAAAATATAATTTGCAATAAGCTGAGTATCATTACTTGCTGTATGATTTCTATAGGTAGACAATCTCGCACTAGAAATACTTTTTTCTATACTTTCAAATACATTTTTCTTCACATCTTCTCCGTTAACCTCTAGTTAAACTTATTATAGTATCATTCTTCTAATGGATCCCGATATCACCCGAAGATTTAAGTAGGGCTTGCCTCTCAACGATGCTGGTCGGGATACTGACTTATTCATCTCTTAATCTCCTAACAATAAAATCAAGTGCTTCATCATTATATAAACTTGGTGTAGCTTGTGGGATTATTCCTGACTCTTTATATTTATCTTCATGTGTTTTAGTTCTAAAGTTATATGCAGAATATTTTGGATTATCTTTTAAATTATTCTCTGAAATTATTCTATGAATATGATGTTGATTCAAGCTTGGTAGTTGAGCTAATATCTTCTTTTTCATCTCTGTAAATGAATACGGATATTGTTGCGTCAAATTCTGTTTTTTAATTTTGACAATTTCAACCTGATCAATAGGATGAACCTCGCCAACAAGTTTTAAAGTTTGAGCCCCTTTCTTTTCTGAAAATTCACCCTCTTTAATAAACTTTATTTTAGGGATAAGCTCTTCATCCAATACTAAAATATTATCTTTGTCTTTCTCCAAAACTCCTCTTTCTACATCTAATACAGCAGCATTGGAAGGACCAATCTCTGAAATTTTTGATAACAATGATTTTATCTGATCTGTATTTTCTTTAATCCTATTTTCAATAATCTCGTTCAACTCACCATACTCTATTTTTTGTACACGCCCAGAATATCTATAGTATATTTCACCATTTTTAATAGACCCTTCATCCTGCTTGGCAATCACAGGTTTTATATTTCCTCTATAAACATAAATAATACCAAACGGCTTATCAAATGCTATCACTAACTGTTTTTCCCAATTAATCGTAGGAGCAAAAAGTTTATTGATCTCCCCACTAATATACTCTTCATCAATAAAATCAAACATTTCAGCAGCACGTTCATTCAGGCCAATAGGCTCTTTAGGTCTGTCTTTTACACCAAAAACAATATACCCACCATCATTATTCGCAAATGCTGCAAAATTTCTTAGGTATTCATCCCAACCTGCATGATTAAATGATTCTTTGTATTCAATATTTTTACTTTCTCTATGAAAAATATATCTTTTTGATACATCTAAACGTAATAGCTCTGCAATCATTTCACTGGATAGTGGATTTTCGGTATCTATTTTTAAACTCACACCTTCACCCTCACTTCCCCAGTCAACAACCTCTGCATCAACCCACGCTTCTGCTCTTTGAGTACTTCAAGCTCCTTTTTGAGTAGCTCTATCTCTTTGTCTGCTGTGGTAAGGACTTGGGCTATTTTTTGCTGTTCTACAGGAGAAGGAATTTTTTCTTTTATTTTTAAAAAATCTGATTCATGAATTTTCCACTGTCCATATATAACACCTTGTCTATATCTTATCATTTTATGTAATAGTCTTTTACTAACTAAAAAACTACCCATAAATTGATAGTTGTGAGGTTCTTGTATCTGGAAAATACTATAAACTGGTGAAATACTTGCAGACCCATAAAGATTTAAACCTATAGATCCTGTTTCAAGATTATTAGAACTGTAAATAAAATCCCCATATTCAGTTTGTTTGTATTTTTTATTATCACTATCATTAACTAAAAATTCACGATTATATCTTTCACCTTTGTGTGCCACACCCTTCTCTGCAACAAAAGCCATTAGAGGATATTCTCTACTTTTTGGAGCTTTAATATTCCTTTCAGTTAGAAAATCGCCCAACCTAACCTCTTCCCACTCCCCATCAAACCCAGCAAACCGAACCTCCCCACTCAAAAGCTTCTGCATCAACCCTTTTTTGAGCTGCTCTTTCTCGGCAATAAGTGCTTCCTGTTTGCTAATAGCTTCATCCCATGTGGTGAGGATTTGGGCTATTTTTTGTTGTTCTTTTAGGGGTGGTACATCAAAAGGGATTTCAGCCATATATTTCCAGTCAGCTCTAGGCATTTTTGAACCACTTGAGACATTTGCAATTTGATTAAACTTATTAGTTTGTATAAATTGAAACAGATAATCATTGGTAACACTTTTTCCATTTAAAACCCATATTTCAGTCGAACAAACCCCTTCAAAGTCCGCCTTCCAATATTTTTTAAGATATGGTCTTAGTTTTCCAAATAAGACTTGATCCTTTTTAAAAACATTTTTGATACTTTGTTGTTCATTTGAATTGGTATATCCCAATAATTTACCTGTTTCTTGAGAAATATGCTCAAGTTCAATACATTTTTTAATTTCGTTCGTCGTTTTGGGGTTGAATTTACATTTTGAAATCTCAAGGATATGTGAAAGCTCCATCTTTCGCCATTCCTTATTTCTCATTGCTATTTCCTCATTCATATTGTCACCCCGACTTTGATCTGCTTATGCCCCTCTCTAACCTTGCTCATCAAATATTTCCCTCATAAAGCATATTCATCACCAGTCTGATGATGATCTCTTTCTGTTCAGGTGCAGAGGTGGCTACCAACAGCGCCAACGATGCCAAGGCATTATCGTTTATCTTCGGTTCGCCGTTGGGTTGGTGGAGGATACCGTTTTTGTGCAGGAAAAGCACAAACAGATACGCCCCTATACGTTTGTTGCCATCGTTAAACGGATGTCCTTTGATAATGTAGTAAAGAAGGTTCGCCGCTTTTTGTTCTACACTTGGCAGCAACTCTTCACCGCCGAAACTCTGATAGATGTTCAGCAGGTTGCCTTTGAACTCCCCTGCTTTCTCCTGCCCGAAAAGCTCCGTCGCTTCCCCTTTGGCGATGAGCACACGCTTGAGTTCTGCAATGGCTTCGAGTGCTTCATCATAGTCGAGAATAAAGCGCTGTTCTTTGGTCTGCGCCACCTCCTGCAAACTCTGCTCATCATACCCCTGAAGCAGCGCCCAGCTTCGGGCATAGTCACTGACTATCTCCACAAAGCCTTTGGCTTCTGTAATACTCAATACGTTATTGTCCAAACCCTGCTTGATAAGCTGTAAAGTCTGTGTTAACTCTTCGAGCTTTTGGTGTTGTAGTCTCTCTTGGTTGAGAACATACCCCTCTACGATATACTGTTTCAATATATCCGTCGCCCAGATACGAAACTGTGTCGCCCGCTTGCTGTTGACACGATATCCTACAGCTATAACTATATCCAGATTGAAAAACTCCTGTTCTCTTCTCACCTCTCGGCTGCCTTCTTTTTGAACTGTTTCCATTTTGGAAACAGTTGCCTCAGGTGAGAGCTCTCCACTACTGTAAATATTTTTGATATGCTTGGAAATTGCCGGCACATTCACATCAAACAGTTCTGCTATCTGCTTTCTGTTGAGCCAAAGTGTTTCATACTCTACCCTCGCATCTATTGCGACACGTCCATCTTCGTAAAGAACTACATCACTCATAACCCAAGCTCCTCCAGATACGCCTGCATCTGCTTTTTCACCTCCGAAAGCTCTGCCTCGATCCGGGCGATGTTGGCTTTGGTCTCTTCAATGTTTACCGGCTCTTCCTCCTCGAAGGTATCGACGTAACGGGGAATGTTAAGGTTGTAGTCATTCTCTTCTATCTCTTCGAGGGTAGCGACATGGCTGTACTTGTCTACTTCTGTTCGGTTGCGGTAAGTCCCAAGGATTTTTTCAATATGCCTCTCATCGATACTGTTTTGGTTTTTGTCTTTGTTGAACTCCCGACTGGCATCGATGAAGAGAACATCTTTGTTCTCTCTGTTCTTTTTGAAGATCAGTATCACCGCGGGAATACCCGTACCGAAAAAGAGGTTTGCCGGCAGGCCGATGACCGCGTCGAGCAGGTTGTCGGCAATAATACCTTTACGAATCTTCCCTTCGCTGGCACCCCTGAAGAGCACACCATGCGGCAACACAACCCCCATACGCCCCTGGGCATTGAGACTCGCCAGCATATGCTGTATGAATGCGTAATCACCTTTGGACTTGGGAGGCAGGCCGTAGACAAATCGGTTGTAGTGATCGTTCGCCAACTCTTCCGCTCCCCATTTGTCAAGGGAGAACGGCGGATTGGCCACGACGACATCGAACTTCAGCAAATGGTCGTTCTCGATGTGCAGAGGATTGCGCAGCGTATCGCCCCAGGCAATGTTGGCATCGTTGATCTCATGCAGAAACATGTTCATTTTACAGAGTGCATGGGTCTGGCCGTTCCGCTCCTGTCCGTAAATGGCGAAGTTGGGATTTCCCACCTCCTTGCTTGCCTTGATAAGCAGGGAGCCGGAACCGCAGGTGGGGTCATAGATGCGGTCCCCCTCTTTGGCCTCGACCAGCTTGGCAAGCAGCGTAGAAACACTTGACGGAGTAAAGAACTCTCCACCCTTCTTTCCTGCATCACTTGCAAAATGGGATATGAGATACTCATAGGCATCGCCTATGACATCATTTCCTTTGAGCATGGAGGGACGAAGGTCAAGCTTCTCATTGGCAAAATCTTCCAGAAGATGCTTGAGGATACTGTTTCGCTCTTTGGTCTTTCCCAGTTTCGTATCGGAATTGAAATCCACATTGCGGAAAATCCCTTCGAGCTTCTCTTTGTTGTCCTCTTCAATGCGCTCCAACGCCTTGTTGATCACCTCTCCTATATTGGGTGCCTCTTTGTGCTTAAGCAGGTAGTCAAAGGTACAGCTCTCATCCAGCACGAACTTTTCACGCTTCAGACTTTTGGCAATCCGCTCTTCATTACCCTGGTATTTCCTATGCAGCTCTTCCAGCTTCTCTTTGTAAAAGTCGGAGAGGTATTTGACAAAAAGCATCGTCAGAACATAATCTTTGTACTCGCTGCTGTCCATTGTGCCTCGGAATGTATCACACGCCTTCCATACGATGTTGTTTATGGTTTCCTGGGTGGTTTTCTGCATCTATTTGTCCTTCATACTGTTGGTTACTATTTTATCTAAAACGGCTTGGGAAAACTGTTCTTTCTGCTGCGTGAGTTTTTCTGTCAGTTCAATCTCTTTTGCAGCAAGCCTCATCAGTTCTGCCGTTTTGTTCTGAACTTCAAGAGAGGGCAGAACGACATCGATATTCTCCAGATCTTTTGTCTTGATCATAGGGATGGTCGTTCCCTTGATCTCCCGCTCCAACATTTTTCTTACCGGAGTAGAGTTCAGATAGTGCGCCAGATAAGCACTGTTCACACTACTCTCTTTAACTCTGACAATACACATGAGAGAGGGAATGACCAGACCGGCACTCTTTTCATCAATATACACTGCCACATTTGGCTTGCGAAGCCTTACCACAACATCCCCTGGCCTGGAGATATACTTGTCGTCTATGCTTTCAGTAGAGAGGAACTCGTCAAAGTACTGTCTTTGTAGAGTAGTTGTGTTTGAAAATGATTTGAGTGTGATCTGCTGATAACGCTTCTTTCGCTCATCATAAGGAGATGCTTTTTTACGTGAAAGTACAAGGCCGGTTCTGATGGTGGCGATCTCTTTTAACTTCAAAAGCCACTCCTTTTAATTGATTATTATTGGAATAATACAATATTATATTTGTTTGTCAAGTGTATTATTATCAGAATAAACATCTTTTATATGTGCCGTGTTACCCCATTGCACAGTGATTTAGTCCAGTTTAGTCACACTTATTCACACTATGTCAATGAAAAAAAATTGCTTGTTTTGGTGCTTTTTTTATGGATAATATAGTAGTAATGATTTTTCGTGTGATTTTCAATAAACGGAAGAAGTAGCAAGTTAAAGGTGCCCTGAATTGAGACCTCAATCACCTTTAACTTACATTGTAAGAAGTATAGCAAAACTATATTTTTAAATCAATGCCATTGACAGATATATGCTCTACTTCAAATACTCCATAAAAATCTCATAACACCCTCCGGGGGTTCGGCCTTATCCCGATCTAAGTCATTTGATATGATTGGGGCTGGCATTATGGGCGGGAAACCGTTCTAGAGTTGATAGCACATATGCCGTGTTTTCAGTCATGTATGGCAGGGATATATTTTTGGGATCTATGACAGACTGAGACGTTCCATCAAAAAGCTGACTCAAGACCTTCCAAGCTGCGAAAGCAATCTCTAATCAAATCGGAACACCTGAATTAAGAGACCTCATAAGGATAGGAAGTGCATATTAGCTATCGATAGATATGCATCTGATGATAAACGCCGTGCGACGGATTTATACTTCAGTGTTTGGGGCCCGATAGTATCTTTTGGAATATTGGGCTCAAGTGCTCTTTCAAATTGCACTTAATGCTCAAGATTATATATCGGGTTGGAAATAGGTTGGAATTTTTTTATAAAAAGAAAACAGAAAGTTTTTTAGATTACGCTGTACTGGGGCTTAGCTTGGATTGTTTAAAATGGATGGCCGGGAGAGGGGGATTCGAACCCCCGGAGGTGTTACCCTCACCGGTTTTCAAGACCGGCACATTCGACCACTCTGACATCTCCCGACAGTAAAAAGAGGTATGCAATTCTATCTTAAAAAGATAAGGGTTGCATAAAGTTATATGGAGGAACCAGCCGGACTCGAACCGGCGAATAGCAGCTTTGCAGGCTGCGGCCTTACCAACTTGGCGATGGTTCCGTTAAAGAGGTGGGTGGTACCCGGAGCCGGACTTGAACCGGCACGGTCACAATGACCGGGGGATTTTAAGTCCCCTGTGTCTACCATTCCACCACCCGGGCTTCAAGGTACCCTATAACTGTTTTGTTTAAAGAACGTCAAACTTATGGTTAGAAAGTCTGATGATTGTTTTTTTAGGCAAGTTGTTTGCATTTATGGAGCGGGCGAAGGGATTCGAACCCTCGGCCCTCACCTTGGCAAGGTGATGCTCTACCCCTGAGCTACGCCCGCATATCCATACCGCTTTCAAGTGGTATACCTGAAATTGGAGTGCGATTATAACCAATTTTTTTTTAAATGTAAATAGTAAATGTGCTATAATCGACAAAATTTTTAAAAAAGGCGCAAAACTATGAGAAGTGACGAGATAAAAAAGGGGCATAACCGTGCTCCACACCGAAGTCTGCTGCGGGCAACCGGACTGAGAGACGAAGATTTCGACAAACCCTTTATCGGGGTGGCCAACTCATTTATAGAGCTGATCCCCGGGCACTATTTCCTGAACAAGGTAGGAGAGATCATCAAAGAGGAGATCCGTGCCAACGGCTGTGTTCCTTTTGAGTTCAACACCATTGGTGTCGATGATGGTATCGCGATGGGGCATGACGGAATGCTCTACTCCCTGCCAAGCCGTGAAATCATCGCCAACTCCATAGAGACGGTAATGAACGCGCACAAGCTTGACGCGATGATTGCTGTACCGAACTGCGACAAGATCGTTCCGGGGATGATTATGGGAGCGCTGCGTGTCGATGTGCCCACGGTATTTGTCTCCGGCGGTCCTATGGCCGCAGGACACAAGGCTGACGGTACGCCGATCGACCTTGCTACGGCATTTGAGGCGGTAGGACAGTTTGAAGCGGGCGAGATCGATGAAGCGGAACTGACCGATATCGAGTGTAATGCCTGCCCGAGTGGCGGAAGCTGTTCGGGAATGTTTACGGCCAACTCTATGAACACGCTTATGGAGGCGATGGGTATCGCGCTGCCGGGCAACGGTACCATTCTTGCGCTTACGCCTGAGCGTGAAGAGCTCTACCGCAAAGCGGCACGCCGTATCTGCGAGATTGCCAAGATGGAAGCGGCAGAGCGTGAGAAGTTCAGACTGCGCAACATTCTGAACGAAAATGCCGTACGCAACGCCTTTGCCGTCGATATGGCGATGGGCGGAAGCTCCAACACTGTTCTGCATATGCTGGCCATTGCCAATGAAGCGGGGGTAGATTTCAACCTGCAGGACATCAATGCTATCAGCAAGCGCGTCTCGCACATTGCAAAGATCTCTCCGTCGTTGACAACGGTGCATATGGAAGATATCAACAAAGCCGGCGGGGTGAGTGCCGTGATGCACGAGATGAAAAAGCGTGGTGATGACATTCTCATTGACAACCCGACTGTAACAGGGGAGTCTCTTTATGAGCGAATCAAAGATGCAAAGATCCTCGATACGGAGATCATCCATACCATCGACAACCCCTACTCCGAAGTGGGCGGGCTTGCCATCCTCTACGGTAACCTTGCAGAGCAGGGCGCAGTCATCAAAACCGCAGGGATTACCGGTGAGCGTGTTTTTACCGGAACGGCTGTCTGTTTCAACTCGCAGGATGAAGCCATCGAGGGGATCATCAGCGGCAAGGTGAAAGCCGGCAACGTCGTTGTCATCCGCTATGAAGGGCCGCGTGGGGGACCTGGAATGCAGGAGATGCTTTCACCGACCTCTCTCATCATGGGTATGGGGCTTGGCGATAAGGTCGCACTCATTACCGACGGACGCTTCTCCGGCGCTACCAGAGGGGCCAGCATTGGGCATGTCAGCCCTGAAGCGGCTGAAGGCGGGATGATCGGACTTCTCGAAGATGGTGACGAAATACATATCGATGTGGACAACTACATTTTGGAGGTGCATCTGAGCGACGAAGAGATCGCCAAACGCCGTGAAAATTTCAAGCCGGTTGTCAAACAGCTCAAGAGCCGCTGGCTCAAGCAGTACCGCGCACTGGTCACCAACGCCAGCAGCGGTGCGGTGCTCGAAGCAGAGTAGCACATTACTCTTATCTTTTAAGGATGCGTGAATTTAAGAAGTGTATACCGTTAGGTGAATTTACGCCAGGGGCCGGAAATAAATTTCCGGTTCCGATATGCTTTCGATCGATATGCTACTTATCAATAACTCCAACCCGCATCGCAGTAAGATTCTAGATCAAGTTTACTGTTACGTGTTTTATTGCTATTCCGTGACTACACGAATATTCATACAGACAAAGTATAAGTTACAGTTTTTTGGGCAAGAGGAAAGAAAAGTAGCGTAAATGTGCAGAAGAGAATCTCCCGCTTTGCATGGGCAGTATCGCTTAGAGCGATGCAACCCTGCGTGCGCCTTTGAAGCGCTGTGAGTAGAACGGTTTTTTGAGGCTGGTGATGACCACCTTCTTCTTTGCCGAACTTGCATGGATAAACTTGCCGTTGCCGATGTAGATACCGACATGGTTGACGTAGCCTCTGCGCTGCTTGGAGGTATCGAAGAAGATGAGGTCGCCAGGCTTGAGTTCACTGCGTTTGACCGGCTTGCCGACTTTGGACTGCTCGATGGCGCGTCGTGGGATCTTAATGCCGTTTACCTTGCAGACGTAACTGGTCAAGCCTGAGCAGTCAAAGGTATTTTTCTGCCCTGTCGCTCCCCATACATAGCGTCTTCCGAGCTTCTTTTTCGCAATTTCGATCATTCTCTGTGATTTTTTGGAGAGTTTTCCGTTGAAGCGGTCGCTGCCAAAAACCAGATCACTGAGTGTGAATTTTTTTGATTTTTTGACATGGACTTTTGCAATTTTGGTACCCTTGGCACGCTTGAGTGCACGAGCCAGTCTCTTATCCGATTTTTTCGTTACCCTTTTTGCAACTTTTGTTTTCTTCGCTGCATGGTGTACGCTGCCTCCCGGAATAGAGAGCGTATGGCCGGGTTTCAGTGTTGCATCTTTTTTCAAGTGGTTTGCTTTGGTGAGTGCTGCAAGTGAAATGTGGTGTTTTTTTGCGATGCCGGAGAGGGTATCGCCTCTCTTAATGGTATAGTGTGCCGCTTTCTTTGTTGTGTGTTTTGCTGTTTTGGTACTTTTGGAAGCAGGTACCTTGAGTGCTTTGCCGGCTTTGAGTACACTGTTCTTTGTGATACCGTTGAGTTTGCAAAGTGTGTCAACGGTTGTATGGTTCTTTTTTGCGATCGTGTAGAGTGATTCACCACTCTTTATGGTGTGTTTGACTGTTTTGGTCGCTGCATGTGCGGTGACAGTAGCGATAGAGATGGGAAGCAGTAGTTTATAGATACGTTTCAATTCAATCCTCCTCAAGATCAAAAGTGGATACGTATTCTTTAGCAGAATATTCTCATACTAAAAAATATGTAACCGACTGTTGTAGCAATTGTAGCTGTATTCGATTAATAAAAAATAAACGAACAGTTAAATATAACTTAAAGATATATTTCTATCATTCGCTTCTTTTGGAGATGAAAAAGTAGTATTGCATAGTAAATCAATATTGGCAACCTGGCGATCTGCGTGAGACCCATGGCTTTCCGTCCCCTTCTCGCGAAAGGTTTGGCTTTTTCAATATCTCCGTGCAGTAATAATAGCGTTGCCACGATTAAAGAAAAATAAAATTCATGACAATATGACATTTTTTTTATGAGGCGGAGATAGATCTTCCTATACTTACGGGTATGAAACGTGTAACAGATATGTATGAGAAGGACAGGCCTAGAGAGAAGCTGATGCACAAAGGGGCAGCGGCACTGAAGAACGAGGAGTTGTTGGCGGTGCTGCTCGGTTCAGGTGTGCAGGGGAAAGATGTTAGAAAACTCTCCCGTGAAGTGGTGGCACTGCTTGAAGAGGATTTTGGGAGGCTCACTTTGGAAAAGCTCTGTGCCGTCCATGGGCTTGGGCCGGCAAAGGCGTCACAGATTCTTGCTGCGATCGAACTGAGCAGACGTTTTTTGTTGAAGCAGAACCGGAAAATCACCTCCGCTGCGGATGTATATGATGAGTTACGTAGTTATGCGGATCGTGCGCAGGAGTATTTTCTTACTATCTCTCTGGATGGTGCTTCCCATATCATCGAGGTACGTACAGTCTTTATCGGTACACTGAACCAGTCTCTTGTCCATCCGCGTGAAGTGTTTGCCGATGCCATCTGTGACAGGGCAGCGGGGATCATTGTCGCCCATAACCACCCATCCGGTACGTTGACACCAAGCCGGGCTGATATTCAGATTACGGAGAGGCTCAAAGAGGTGGCGAAACTGGTGGGTATTGAGCTGCTTGACCATGTGATCCTCACCAGGGCGGGGTATTACAGTTTTTCAGATGAGGGGTTGCTCTGAAAAAGGATTACGCTTCTTCTTTCAGCGTGTAGGCAGTATCAGGATGGGAAATGGCATAAATTTTGTATACAGAGAGCGCATCCTTGGTGGCAGCAGTTTCAAAGCCCATATCAAGGGCCAGTGATTTGAGGGCCGGGACTGTTGCGGGATCCATTGTCGTGACCTGGATGATGAGGTCCCCTTTGTAGCCTGCATAGGTGCGGATATCAATGATGTCATATGACAATACTTTTCTTATATAGGCTTTCCGTTCATCACTCATACTGAAGTCTGATGAGGGGAGGTTGGCAACGGGTTTGCCGTGTACCCATACATTCTCTTCAAGTGTGCTGCTGTGGATAATCTCCTCTTCGTCCTGTGCCATGAATCTCTCCTTACTGTATATTATGATAGAAAATTATACCATATCCGGTATCTCCGCTTTTGGATGCCAGGAATCGTACTGTATGTCATTGTGAAATAGTGTATAATAGGTGTAAAATGTGAAGGAGAGAGGTGAAATGATGAGATTGACCATAGTGTATCTGCTCCTGTTATCGGGGATGCTGCTGGCGGCGGGGAAGCCTGATGTGGTTCTGGATGAACGCAACCATATCTACTGGCAGGACAATGCGGAGTCAGCACAAAGTTCGGAAGACTGGGAAGATGCTGTCAACTATTGTCGGACATTGATACTTGACGGGATGAGCGGCTGGCGGCTGCCAACCTTTTGGGAGCTACTCTCCATTGTCGATTTTGGAAAAGTGAATCCTGCGGTACTGGATGTTTTTGCACATACGGCAGATGGCACCTACTGGACAGGAACTCCGTTTGCTGCCAATGCTTCCCGGGCTTGGACCATCGATTTTCGTTCGGGTGTCACCTACTACAGCTACAAGAGCACCAACCATGCGGTACGATGTGTAAAAGACATTCCCGCCGTAAAAACGGCAAAGGAGCCAAAATGAAGCGATTGACTCTGTTGACACTGCTCTGCAGCGTATTAGTATTTGGCGCTACTTCCAAAATGGATGAGAAGACGGGACTGGTCTGGCAGGACAATGCGGCTGTTGCTGTTGAAAGCAAAAGTTATGCGGAAGCCAAAGCCTATTGTGTCGCACTAAACGTTGACGGCTTCAGTGACTGGCGTTTACCGACACTTCGGGAACTCTACACCATTGCAGACCTCAAACGGGACCGTCCCGCCCTCAAAAGCGGATTTGCTGTCCGTTCCGATGCATGGTTCTGGAGTGCGACACCCTATGCCGGCGACCCCGAGCGTGAAGCGTGGCAGCTCTCATTCGCCTACGGCGAAGCGGAACATGTCAGAATGGACAGAGAATTGCGTGTGAGGTGTGTGCGTGAACGGTGACTGTTTAGCTGCGATAAAGTAGTGAGTTTTGCTTATTTGTGATGAGGTGCAAATTGTAGGCAGTAATGGCAGACAGGAAGGGATTCGAACCCTCGAGGGCTATTAACCCTACACGAGTTCCAGTCGTGCGCCTTCGACCACTCGGCCACCTGTCTGCAGTTGTAAGACCTCTCCCCAGATGGCTGCGGCACACGAGAAAGAGGGGTGGGCTGCTACGTTCCCGTCCTGACCCGTTGTCCCTCAGTCCCGTTGCACAGGTCTGAAAAGAGGCACGCGAATTATAGCAGAGGGAAGCTTATAGCAATACGCGGTGGAATGTTCAATACATTATATCATGTAGTTATTTGTAACTGGTGTATTGGTTATTGGGTGTTTGTTGCTTTTCAGCTCTTTGGAACCGGAAATTTAACGAAGTGTATACTTTAAGTTTTGCTTCAGGCAAAACATACAAAATTTCCTCACTCCTCACTCCTCACTCCTCACTCCTCACTCTCTGTGTGTGCGATGCTCCACTCATGAAAGGGGATCGCTTCGAAGCGGATCTTTTCGATGTCGAAGGCGTAGGTGTTGGTGACGGTGACGACGGTGACTTTGGCAATACCGTGCTTTTTGAAGATGGAGAACTTGTTCTGCGCTTTGACCCAGAAAGCCTCTTCGCTCTCAAACGGGGCGGGGATGATAAGCTCTTTATTATTGGTAACGTATCCGTGCACGCCAAGTGTTTTGAAAGCTACAGCGTGCTTGATGAGGGTAAGGGCCACCATACTGTCGAACTGGATGCCGAAGGGCTGTCCGGCGGCGAGGTATTTAGCAAAGGCGAAGTCGTAAAGGATTATCTTTTTGCCGCTGCGCCTGATGGCATTGTCGATGAAGTAGAGCAGCCCCTCTTCCTGGAAGCGTTTGATGGCACCGTAGACGAAATCTTTGGAGATGCGGAAATGCTCCTTGGTGAAGCTGTAGATCTGGTGGGTGGTCATCGGCTGGGTGTTGTAGCGCGCCAGAATGAGGATGAGCGACTGTTCGTTGGGCGAGAACTGCTGCTGGAAGAACTGCTTCATCGCCAGTGTCGTGTTCCTCGCATGGCGCGCCATGGCCGGCAGGGTACCGCTCTTTAGAAAGTGGTTGAAGGCAACGGTTGCGGCATTGGCGTGTTCGAAGGCGATGAACTCCTCATAGTCAAGCGGAAAGAGCTGCACCTGCGCAAAGCGTGCTTCATCCAGCGGTGTACGGCTGATGACGATGAGGCGTGCAACTTTTGGGAACTCATCGAGCATTCCCTCTTCATAGTGGTCGAGAATGAGGGTCTCTATCTCCTCTTCTTCTATATAAGCCTGCAGAGGAAGGGTGTCGAGCGTGTTGAGGATGAGACTTGGGTCCTCCAGGTCGATGTAGAGCGTCTTCTCATCCTGCTGTGCAAGGAAATCAAGCACCAGCGCGGTCTTGCCGCAGCCTCTGGCACCGTAGAGGTTGACATCGCCGCTTTCAGGCAGGGTCGTTTTGCGCAGAATGTAGTGGTCGTTTCGCGGGGGATGGCTGTGAAAATGCTCGAGAAGATCCATAAAATACTCCATAGTTTCCTTTTTATAAGGAAATATATTTTCAAATTGTAGCGAGTTTGGACTGAAAAGTGTTGCACGTTTGAGAAAGTTTGGATATAATTCGCGTTCCTAAATTTATGTTAGGTGTCCTCAATGCCCCGTTTTGCGGTGTGCGGCCAGGGCCTCTAACGAGTTCTTTAAAGGGTAAAAATGGAAAAAATCAGATTGAAGCTTAAAGCTTATGATCACCGCGTGTTAGACAGATCAGTTGCTGCTATCGTAGATGCAGTCAAGCGTACAGGTGCAGAGATTAGAGGGCCAATTCCAATGCCAACTAAGATCAAGCGTTACACCGTACTTAAATCACCACACGTGAACAAAGATTCTCGCGAGCAGTTCGAGATCAGAATTCACGGAAGAATGATCGACATCGTTTCGGCGACTTCGGATACAATCGATTCACTGATGAAGCTGGATCTTGCACCCGAGATCGAAGTTGAGATCAGATCAATGGACAAGTAGGAGTAGGGAATGGAATTTATCGTAGAAAAAATTGGTATGAGCAGAACCATCGACGTACCAAGTGTTCCAGTTACACTTCTCAAAGTCGTTGATGCGAAGGTGTGTGAAGTACGTGAAGACGGAAAAGCACTGGTTGCGTATAACAGCAGCAAGAAGATCAACAAGGCCATCGAAGGTCAGCAGAACAAGTTTGGTATCTCCAAAGAGTTCAACAAGTTCATGACTATCGAAGTGGCTGAAGGTACCGAAGCGGGTGACCTGAACCCTGCTCCTCTGGCGGAAGCGGCTGTCGTCAAGACATCGCTCAACACCAAGGGTAGAGGTTTCCAGGGTGGTATGAAGCGTCACGGATTCGGCGGCGGACCAGGTTCACACGGACACAGATTCGGTAGACGTATCGGTTCTATCGGTAACGCCGAGTGGCCAGGACGTGTACAGAAGGGTAAAAAGATGCCCGGACAGTACGGCAACACCAAAGTAACAGTAAAAAATGAAGTGATTTCATTCGATGCTGAGAACGGCATCCTAGTATTAAAAGGTTCAATTCCTGGTCACAACGGTGCCAGAGGATTGGTAAGGATCGTTAAATGAGCAATGTAACAACTATTAAAACAACAGACCTTCCACAGAAGTTCCTGGAAGTTCACCCGCACAACCTTTACCTCTACTGTAAAGCGTATGCGTCTGGACTCAGAGCGAACACCGCGCAGACAAAGAACAGATCTGCAGTAAGCGGTGGTGGTAGAAAGCCGTTCGCACAAAAAGGTGGCGGACGTGCAAGACAGGGTTCAATCAGAGCACCTCACTTCAGAGGCGGTGGTGTGGTATTCGGTCCGAGCACGGACAGAAACTACGACCTCAAAGTCAACAAGAAGCAGAAGAAGCTTGCACTCTACCACGCACTGGCAGAGAAAGCGGCTAACGATGCACTCTTCGTTGTAGACAGCGTAGTGATCGAATCAGGAAAGACAAAAGATGCATCTGCATTCGTCAACGGTCTTGGCCAGAGAGATGTACTGGTTGTCAAAGAGATGATCGACGACAAGACATTCCTGGCATTCAGAAACCTTCAGAATGCATACCTGATCGAAGCAAACGAGCTCAACGCATACCTTGCAGCGGCATATCACTCTGTAGTGATCGAAAAAGCTGTATTTGACAAATTGACACAAGAGGCTTAAGATGGCAGATATTACAGATATTAAATCAATTATGTATACAGAGAAGAGCCTTGCTCTTCAGGAAGACGGTGTCATCGTAGTTCAGACAACTCCAAGAATGACTAAAAACGGTCTTAAAGAGGTCTTCAAAGAGTTCTTCGGGATCACACCACTCAAAGTCAACTCCATGAGAGTCAACGGAAAAGTGAAAAGATTCAAAGGTATCGAAGGGAAGCGCCCTGACACGAAGAAGTTCTATGTCAAGCTGCCTGAAGATGCGAAGATCGAAAGCTTAGCGGTATAAGGATAAGAAATGGCAATTAAATCATATAAACCATATACACCTTCCAGAAGGTACATGACAAACCTTGACAGCAGTGACATTACCGCTAAGGCAAGCGTAAGATCACTGCTCGTGAACATCCCGAGAAAAGCGGGTAGAAACAGCAACGGTAGAATCACTTCACGCCACAAAGAAGCGGGTGCGAAGAAGCTCTACAGAATCATCGACTTCAAAAGAAACAAGTTCGGTGTAGAGGGTACTGTTGCGACAGTCGAGTACGATCCGTACAGAAACTGTAGAATCTGTCTGGTCAAGTACACAGACGGTGACAGAAGATACATCCTTCAGCCAAAGGGCCTCAATGTCGGTGACAAGATCATGTCTGCCGAAGCTGGACTTGACATCAAGACCGGTAACGCAATGAAGCTGAAGAACATTCCTGTCGGTACACTGGTACACAACATCGAGCTCAGCCCGGGTCACGGCGGACAGATCGCACGTTCAGCGGGCGGTTACGCACAGATCATGGGTAGAGACGGAAAGTACGTCTCTCTCAGACTCCCGTCAGGCGAGATGAGATACGTGCTTGGTGAGTGTCTTGCAACCATCGGTACTGTCGGTAACGAAGACTTTGCAAACATCGTCATCGGTAAGGCAGGTAGAAGCAGACACCTGGGGATCAGACCTCAGACACGTGGTTCTGCGATGAACCCGATCGATCACCCGCACGGTGGTGGTGAAGGTAAGACAAACTCAGGTCGTCACCCGGTATCTCCTTGGGGTATGCCAACGAAGGGTTACAAGACTCGTAAGAAGAAGGCGAGCGACAAGCTCATCATCAGCAAGAGAAAAAAGTAAGGGGCTAAGATATGGCAAGATCGTTAAAAAAAGGTCCATTCATCGATGGTCACCTAATGAAAAAAGTACTGAAAGCAAAAGAAGAGGGCTCAAGCAAGCCGATCAAAACCTGGTCAAGAAGATCTGTGATCTTCCCGGAGTTCATCGGTCTGACTATCAACGTACACAACGGACGTCAGTTCGTACCTGTATTCATTACAGAGAACCACGTTGGATACAAGCTTGGAGAATTCGCACCAACAAGAACATTCAAGGGCCACAAAGGTTCTGTTCAGAAGAAGGTAGGGTAAGATGAGTAGAGCACTATTGAAATTTGTAAGAGTATCACCTACAAAAGCAAGACTGATCGCAAGAGAAGTTCAGGGAATGAATGCCGAGCTGGCACTCGCTTCACTGGAGTTCATGCCGAACAAGGCTGCAGGCATCATCTCGAAAGTGATCGCGTCTGCGGTTGCAAACGGTGACTACGAGCCTGAAGAAGTCGAAATCACTTCATGCAGAGTCGACAAAGCGGCAGTAATGAAAAGATGGAGACCCAGAGCAAGAGGTACTGCGTCAAGAATCATTAAACCAACGGCACACATTCTTGTAGAAGTTGCGCCGGCGAAAAAAGATGGAAAGGAAGCATAAATGGGTCAGAAAGTCAATCCGATAGGTCTTAGACTCGGAATCAACAGAAACTGGGAGTCAAGATGGTTCCCGGCCAAAACAAGAGCAGCTGATTTCATCGCAGAAGATCACAAGATCAGAAAATTCCTGAAAAAAGAGCTCTTCTATGCGGGTGTTTCCAACATCATCATCGAAAGAACTGTCAAGAAGCTCAGAATCAACATCGTTACTGCACGCCCCGGTATCATCATCGGTAAAAAAGGTGCTGACATCGAGAAGCTCAAAGCGACGCTGACCAAGATGCTCGGAAAAGATGTTGCTATCAACATTAAAGAAGAGAAGCGTCCTCAGGCATCTGCACAACTTGCAGCCGAGAACGTAGCAACTCAACTCGAGCGTCGTGTTGCCTTCAGACGTGCGATGAAGAAAGTGATCCAGGGTGCACTCAAATCAGGTGCAAAAGGGATCAAAATTTCTGTATCAGGTAGACTTGGTGGTGCTGAAATGGCAAGAACCGAGTGGTACCTCGAGGGTCGTGTACCTCTGCATACGCTTAGAGCAAAGATCGATTACGGTTTTGCAGAAGCGCACACTACATACGGAATCATCGGTATCAAAGTATGGATCTTCAAAGGTGAAGTCCTTGCAAAAGGGATCCAGGCTGAGCCGAAAGAAGAGAAAAAGGGCGGTCGCAGACCTTCCAGAAAGAGAGGTGAATAACCATGTTGATGCCTAAAAGAACCAAATGGAGAAAGCAGCAGAAGGGTCGTAACCGCGGTAAGTCTTTCAGAGGGAACAAGATCGAATTCGGCGATATCGCGATTAAAGCGGTAGAAGCCGGACGTATCGACTCCCGCCAGATCGAAGCGGCGCGTATTACGATGACAAGAAAGATCAGCAGAACCGGTAAGACATGGATTCGTGTTTTCCCTGACAAGCCTCTTACAGCCAAACCACTTGAAACGAGAATGGGTAAAGGTAAAGGTGCTGTTGATAGATGGGTGATGAACATCAAGCCCGGACGTATCATCTTTGAAATGGCAGGTGTTGAAGAGTCTCTCGCACGTGAGGCGTTGACACTGGCAATCCATAAACTGCCATTCAAGTGTAAAATCATCACTTCAAAGGACAGTAATGAAATATATTGATTTGAAAGATAAGAGCGAAGCAGAACTGCTTGAAATGCTCAAAGAGAAGAAACTGGAACTGTTTACACTGAATGCAAAGTTGAAGACGATGCAGCTGACAAACACTTCAGAGTTGAGAACAGCGAAAAAAGACATCGCCAGAATCCAGACAGCGCTGACTGCTGTAAGATCGAAGTAAGGGGTCACTTATGCCAAAAAGACAAATACAAGGAACTGTGATCAAAAAGGCTGGAGACAAGACTGCAACCGTACTGGTTGAGCGTCGTGTCCTCCACCCAAGATATCACAAGACAGTAAAGAGATTCAAGAAATATCTTGTTCACGATGAGAAGAACGATGTGAATGTCGGAGACACGATCACTGCGATCGAGTGTAGACCGCTTTCCAAGAACAAAAGCTTCAGACTTCTTGAAATCGTGAAGAGAGGAGAGCTGTAATGATCCAGGGATTTACTAGACTGAATGTAGCGGACAACTCCGGTGCAAAAGAGATTATGTGTATCAAGGTCCTCGGCGGATCGAAAAGAAGATACGCATCTGTAGGTGACGTGATCGTTGCTTCTGTAAAGAAAGCGCTCCCGACAGGTAAAGTGAAAAAAGGTAAGGTTGTCAAAGCGGTTGTCGTAAGAACGAAAAAAGAGATCCAGAGAGAAAACGGATCACTCATCAGATTCGACGACAACGCGGCGGTAATCATCGACGACAAGAAGGAGCCGATCGGTACACGTATCTTCGGACCTGTCAGTCGTGAAACAAGATATGCAGGGTTTATGAAGATCGTATCCCTCGCACCGGAGGTATGGTAATGGCTAAGAAATTCAAGATCAAAAAGGGTGATCAGGTCATGATCATCGCTGGTGACGACAAAGGCAAGACCGGAGAGGTTCTCCAGGTACTTACCAAGAAAGATGCTGTGATCGTAGCAGGCTGCAAGGTGGCGAAAAAAGCTGTCAAGCCTAGCGAGCAGAACAAAGAGGGTGGATTTGCCAACAAAGAGATGCCGATCCATATCTCAAACGTAAAAAAAGTAGAGGGTTAATCCTATGAGTAGAATGAAGCAAAAGTACAATGACATCGTACCTGCACTGCGCGAAGAGTGCGGGGTGAAAAACCCGATGCAGACACCGAAGCTTGAAAAGATCGTCATCTCTGTCGGTGCCGGTGAAGAGGGAAGAGATTCTAAACTCATCGCCAATATGGCAGATACTATCTCTCTTATCGCAGGACAGAAAGCGGTTATCGTCAACGCCAAGAAATCCGTTGCTGGATTTAAAGCAAGAGAAGGTGCGCCGTCAGGGATCAGAGTGACACTCAGAGGAGAGAATATGTATAACTTCTTTGACAAGCTCGTCTCCATCGCACTGCCGAGAGTGAAAGACTTCAGAGGAGTGCCGAGAAAAGGCTTTGACGGTCGTGGTAACTATAACTTCGGTCTTCAGGAGCAGCTGATGTTCCCGGAAGTCGATTATGACAGTATTATCAAGACACATGGTATGAACATCACGATTGTCACCAACACTGAAGATGACAAAGAAGCATTCACGCTTTTAGAGAAGCTTGGTATGCCTTTCGCTAAAGGGAGAAACTAATGGCTAAGAAATCGATGATTGCAAAGCAGAAGAGAAAACCTAAGTTCGCTGTTCAGGCGTACACCAGATGTAACATCTGCGGAAGACCGCACTCTGTCTACAGAGACTTCGGTATCTGCCGTATTTGTTTGAGAAAAATGGCCAATGAAGGTCTTATTCCCGGAATGCGTAAAGCAAGCTGGTAAGGAGAAGTAAAAGATGATGACAGATATAATTGCAGACTCACTGACTCGTATCAGAAACGCTGCGCAGAGAAAACTGGATGTTACGACACTTCTTCACTCCAATATGATCGAGGCGATTGTACAGATCTTTGTTGACAAAGGGTACCTCGAGAGTTACAAAGTGAAAGAAGACGGCAACAAGAAGACGATCAAAGTCGTACTGAAGTATGACGAGAACGAAAAGAGCGTGATCAACGAGATCACAAAGATCTCCAAGCCCGGAAGACGTGTTCACAAGGGTAAAGACGAGATCAGAACATTCAAGAACGGTTACGGTACACTGGTTGTTTCTACAAGCCAAGGCGTACTTGCCAACGATGAAGCGTACAAGCGCGGTATCGGCGGCGAAGTAATCTGTAGTATTTGGTAAGGAGACAAGATGTCAAGAATAGGAAAAAGACCAGTAACTGTCGCTAGCGGTATTGAGGTATCTCTCGACGGTACGACTCTCGTGGCTAAAAAAGGCAATCTTGAAAAGAGACTTGAGACACACGGACGTGTCGGTGTGAACATCGACGGCAACGAAGTGACTTTCATCAGAAAAGGTGACGACAAGCAGTCCGCCGCTTTCTGGGGAACCTACAGAGCGCTTTTCAACAATATCATCATCGGTCTTGACAAGGGCTTCCAGAAGTCACTCGAGATCAACGGTGTCGGTTACAGAGCGGCAGTCCAGGGCAAAACACTCAACCTGCAGCTTGGGTTCTCGCACGACATCAACTTCGAGATTCCCGAAGGGCTCGAAATCACTGTCGACAAGAACATCATTACCATCAAGGGTACTGACAAGCAGGCAGTAGGACAGGCAGCAGCCGAGATCAGAGCATACAGACCACCTGAGCCTTACAAAGGAAAAGGTGTGAAGTACACAGATGAAGTTATCATCAGAAAAGCCGGTAAAGCGGCCGGTAAGTAAGGGGCGATAGATGTTAAAAAGTATTCAGAAAAGAAAAAACAAACTTCGCGCTCAGAGAAAAGCAAGGGTAAGAGGCAAGATCTTCGGTACAGCCGAACTGCCTAGACTCTCAATCTACAAGTCAAACAAGCACGTCTACGCTCAGGCGATCGATGACAATGCAGGTGCGACACTTGCTGCAGTTGACGGTAGAAAGCTTGGACTCAAAGCGAACAGAGAAGACGCGAAGAAAGTGGCTGCCGAAATGGCAAAAGCCCTTGCTTCTAAAAACATTGAGACAGTTGTATTTGACAGAAACGGTTACCTCTACCATGGTGTCGTTGCCGCATTCGCAGATGGCCTCAGAGAAGCCGGAATTAAGTTTTAAGGAAGCATGATGGAAAATCAAGAAATCGAAAAAGAATTCGAAGAAGTGATCGTAAACATCGGTCGTGTTACCAAGGTTGTCAAGGGTGGTAGACGATTCAGATTCACCGCACTTGTCGTCATCGGTGACAAAAAAGGTAACGTCGGTTACGGATACGGAAAAGCCAAAGAGGTTCCCGACGCGATCAAGAAAGCGGTTGATGATGCACACAAGAACCTTGTGAAAGTCAACATCAAGGGAACGACGATCGCACACGACATCGAGCACAAGTTCAATGCAAGCCGCATCGTTCTGCGCCCGGCGAGTGAAGGTACAGGGGTTATCGCAGGTGGAGCTGCACGTCCGGTACTCGAACTTGCAGGTGTACAGGACGTTCTGTGCAAATCGATCGGTTCAAACAACCCAAATAACCTGGTAAGATGTACGATTCAGGCGCTTACCAGAATCAAATCGTAAGGGGTCTAGTATGGGTCTACATAATTTACAGCCGGCACCCGGTTCTACTCGCAACAGAAAGAGAGTAGGCCGCGGTCAGGGTTCAGGTACAGGTAAGACAGCAGGTCGCGGTAACAAGGGTCAGAAAGCAAGATCCGGTTACAGCAAGAAAAGAGGTTTCGAGGGTGGTCAGATGCCACTGCAGAAGAGACTTCCAAAAGTCGGATTCACCTCAAAAGTTGAAAAGCCGTACGTTATCAACGTCGACAAGATCAAAGCGGTAGCAGCACTTGATGAGATCACACTTGAAACAATCAAGGGTATACACAAACTGCAAAAAACTGTAACCAGAGTCAAACTCATCGGTACATCTGCAAAAGATCTTGCAAGCAAGATCAAAGATGACGCTGTTACTACAAGCGGAAAATAACCATGGGTAACGCTTTAACTCAAAAAATCCTGATTACATTGGGATTCCTTTTTGCGTACAGAGTTTTAGCCTATATTCCTACTCCGGGAGTTGATTTGAATGTTATCAAAGAGTTCTTTGACAACAACTCGAACAACGCCCTCGGGATGATGAACATGTTCTCCGGTAATGCCGTGAGCAGACTGAGCATCATCTCGTTAGGTATTATGCCTTACATCACTGCTTCCATCGTTATGGAACTCCTCGCAGCAACCTTCCCTACACTTGGCCAGATGAAAAAAGAGCGTGACGGTATGCAGAAGTATATGCAGATCATCCGTTATTTCACCATCTTCATTACCGTCGTTCAGGCGATCGGTGTATCGATGGGACTGCAGAGTATGACAGGACGCGGAGGCGAGAGTGCCGTAATGATCGACCCTATCACCTTTACCGTTCTTGCAACCTTCTCGATGCTGACAGGTACGATGCTGCTGATGTGGATCGGTGAGCAGATTACCCAGAAGGGTATCGGTAACGGTATCTCTCTGATCATCTTCGCCGGTATCGTTTCGGGAATCCCTGCAGCGATCGGCAACACGATCCGTGCGGTCAACGCCGGTGAGATGAACTTCCTGCTGGTGCTGGCGATTTTGGCGGTCGTACTTGTGACGATCCTTGCGATCATCTACGTGGAACTGGGAGAGCGCCGTGTGCCCATCTCCTATTCTCGTAAAACGATCATGCAGAACCAGACTAAGCGTGTGATGAACTACATCCCGATCAAAGTGAACCTCTCCGGGGTCATTCCTCCGATCTTCGCTTCGGCAGTGTTGATGTTCCCTCTGACGATGCTTCAGGCAAGCAGCAACCCGATTTTGACAGCGATTGCCGATGCGCTTTCACCAGGCGGCATTGTCTTTAACATCGCGACATTCATTCTGGTTGTCTTCTTTGCATTCTTTTACGCTTCAATCGCGTTCAATGCCAAAGATATCGCCGACAACCTGAAGCGTCAGGGTGGATTCATTCCGGGTGTAAGACCCGGTGAGCACACCAAAGAGTTCCTTAACGAGGTGGCAAGCCGTCTGACAGTATGGGGTGCGATCTATCTCGGTATCATCTCCACAGTACCGTTTGCAATCATCTCCGGAATGGGTGCGAGCTTCTACTTCGGTGGGGTTTCCGTACTGATTATTGTCCAGGTTGCACTTGACACAATGCGAAAGATAGAAGCGCAGCGTACGATGAACCAGTATGATACACTGGGTAACGTAGGTCTCTAATGGCTATTGCAATTCGAAAACCCGACGAGATCGCCAAGCTCAAAGCAGCCGGCGAGATTGTCGGCAATACACTTCAGTATCTCCAATCTATTGTAAAACCCGGTATGACACTCAAAGAGATCGATGAACTTGGGGAAGCCTACATCCGTGAAGCGGGAGCCGTTCCCTCTTTCAAGGGACTCTACGGCTTTACCGGCTCGGTCTGTACCTCACTCAACGAAGTCTGTATTCACGGTGTTCCCGACAATACGGTCGTCAAAGAGGGTGACATTCTGGGGCTGGATATCGGTACGAAACTCGACGGTTACTACGGCGATGCGGCAATTACGATGCCAATCGGTGAAGTGCCTGAACCCGACACAAAGCTCATTGCATGTGCTAAAGGCGCACTCTATCATGCCATCGAGCAGATCAAACCCGGAATGCGCTTCAAAGAGCTTACCAAGATTCTGGAAGACTACATTACCGAAGCGGGATTCGTACCGCTTCGCGACTACTGCGGTCACGGCATCGGCACCAAGCCGCATGACGAACCAAACATCCCCAACTATCTTGAGGGTAAACCCAACCAGGGACCCAAGATAAAGAACGGGATGGTCTTCTGTCTCGAGCCTATGGTGTGCCAGAAGAGTGGCAACCCGGTGCTGCTTGAGGATGAGTGGTCGGTAGTGAGTGACGACGGTCTTCGGACCGCGCACTATGAGCATCAGGTAGCGGTGGTTGACGGCAAGGCTGTCATCCTCACGGAAGCAACGGCTTCTTCGTAAACGAAAAAGGATAGACGACATGGCAAAAGATGACGTAATCGAAATCGACGGAAAAGTGGTAGAAGCGTTGCCCAACGCAACCTTCAGAGTAGAGCTGGATAACGGACATGTGGTACTCTGCCACATCGCCGGAAAGATGCGTATGCACTACATCAAGATCCTCCCCGGCGACAAGGTAAAAGTTGAACTGACTCCATACAGCCTTGACAAAGGTCGTATCACTTTTAGGTACAAATAAAACCGCATGGTGCGTGGCAACGCACCATATATGCAATGTTTGCAAAGTTATAAGTGATGTAAGCTTTGGACATATTGCCTTAATATTTGTTAGTATATAATACATAGAAGGATGAATATGACAACTTTGGATAAAGGCATCTTTGATTTACCGGTACTACAAGAATATTATCGTTCAACAGAAAATATTAATCGTTTATATAACTATAAACGTGAACAGCTAACTGATGAGTGGATAGATTTTAATACTGATATTGCAAAGTCGTTAGTGTATTTATATTCCTATTTTATTTGTTTAGATAAAGAGGTACAAGATAAGTTTTCAAATAAAGAAGAAAAAATCATATCCAGTAGGTATCTTTCATTTTATTATGATTTCATAGTTTCAAAACCATCAAACACTATTTTTACAGAAACTCAAAAGAAATCACTTAAAGATCCGTATCCGTTAAATGCAGTAGGGATTAGTAAGATAGCCAAAGAACTTTATGTGTATGTTAATAATGCACCTACTCAATTCAATTTAATAGTTGATCAACATTTCAATGCACTACTTCATAAGCTATTCCACAAGGCATTTTCTTTTTATGAATTTATTTTTTCAGGAAATGAAGGTGTCTTTGCAAAATTTGAATATAACCATATACTATTCGATAGGATTGCTAGCTTTTATCAAAAAAGCATAGAAAATTTGGGTAGTAGTATTAAATTAAGAGATTTGTGCAGTAAAGCAATTGTAGTCAATATTGAAATGGCGATATCGAAACAAGCACCAAGTAACTTAAATGCTATTTCTTATAAAGAAGTCTATACTAAATATGTAGAGTTATCAAAAAATAAAAACGATGTAGCCAAACTTGAGATATTTACTTATATTTTGGCAAATAAATTATGGAAAGTAGATAAAATATTTCAAAATAGTCTTGAAGATCCATTAAATAATGAAAATAAGCAGATTCAATACTTAGAGAAATTAACCAAGTATATAGATCAATACCTTTCAGTAATTAGACAATTTTATGACAAGATTATTACTGAAAGAACCCTTTATGTTGAAGTCGCAAAACTTGATCGAGATTTTATTCATGAGTATATTTTAGAGAAATTTTTAAAGGATATAGAAGAAAGCCCATTGAACACGATAGAAGATATTTCAAGCACAAATAGTCAATCTTTTCGAAACTATGTAGTAGAGAATGGTTTAAATACTGTTAGTTATATCAATAAGTATGCGATCAATAACAGGGAACACGAAAGATTTAAATTTTATAGAGTGATAGCCAAAGCAAAGGATTGGAACGAAATATCAATATTTATTGATTTGATGCATGCAAAGATAAAATCACAATATAGTCCAGACGATTTTGAAAAAATACATTATATGGGGATTTTACGTTCAGGTTCATTTTTGGCACATGCGTTAAATATACTAAAAATGAATGGAAAAAATACACAAATATCAGAGTCAATGTTGAATCACCCCTATCTTACTATTATACCTCGTCATTTGTTTGATAGGGAAAGTAATAATGATCACATAGTAGTATATATTGATGAGGCGATAAAAACAGGTTATGGAGTGACAATATCTCATCTATATAGAAAAAAAATGTTACAAAAATATGGATATAATGTAAACACCAAAGATAGCATATTTGTTATAGCAAATTTTGATGATTATAAGGAAAAAATAAACTTAAAAATTGACTCAATTAAGTGCAGTCAGTATAGTAATGGCATAGTTCCATCATCGTTAAAATATAATTATTTACTTAATTGTTATCGAGATGAAAGGAAGGGAAACGGACACGAATTAATATGTCCTTCGTCTCAACAAGTAAAGTTATCAGAGAGTGATCAAATCTTTGACTGGCTCACATACTTAAAGAAATTAAAAATAAATGAGACAGATGACAGATCACAAAAAGAAATGCTTAAAGAGAAAGTTTTAACTTATGCCAAAGCTGGAGATAATATTTATGATTTTACGAAAGTGATATCAAATAGCTTATTATTGTTTATAATTTGCAAATATTTTGCAAAAAAACTATATGATGATTACTACTCTAAAAGTAAATTGGTTTTTTATGCTGGGTCTATTGAAGGTAAGTTACTGATAGATATAACTGTTTTTGTCTATAAGGTATTATATGGAGAAAAAAGCAAAGATCAAACATTTTATATTAATGGAAAAACATTTTCAGCTGAAACTGATGAGGATACTGCATTATTGTTTTTTGATTTAACATATATGTCTGGTGCAACATGTAAAAAAATATTTGATTTAGATGTACATAAAAATTCAAAAAAAAATAAAACTGATTTTGATGTGATTTTTGTATTATTTAGTCAAAAAAGTGAAATAATATCGGTATGTTATCAAGAGGACATAAAACGTGTTTCTGAATGACATAAGAAAACAATGCTGCATAGCACGTAGCATAGAAGAGAAATGTGCTGATGTAGACAATAAATGCTTAGATTGTGCACAAAAAAAAGAAATACTTTTAAATGGTAAAAAGTTTTCAGACTATGAGACGTATGAAGTGCTAGTTCAAGCATCGTTACTTCTACCTTTTTTGATTATTTTTTTAACACAAATAATTTTGATGTCAATAACAAAGAGTAGAGTTGACATATATACTTCTTGGGCGTATACAGTGTTTTTTGCAGCTTTTACTTATGTGGTATATTTAGTAATAGATGCAAGGCACAACAAAGAGTATAAAATTAATAATCTTCTGATTTCAATAGGTGCAATATTACTTATGTTGATAGCATTTCTACATATAAATGATTTTTTAACGATAGTTACAGAGTATAAATATTGGATTATTCTTTTTTTACTTTACATCATTTATGTAAATTGGGCTGTTTGGAAACGGAATAAAGAAGGTTGCAAGAAGCAAGATATAGTAACAACATTTTTTATAGACTTGTTATATGGTGCGATATCGGTTCAACTTTTTTTGTGTTGCTATGTAGACAGAAAAGAATTAGGATTCAATTATGCGTATTGGACAGTATTTCTGTTGTATATGTTTATGACAGCAATTCTTTTTTTTCATAATAAATTACTAAGTTTGATAAAAAGTAATGATGATAGAATAGAAATGTTTAGAAGAATAAATGGTGACTATATTAAAGGCGAATTAGACACCGTGTATGATGGTGAGAGTAAGCCATATTAACTCATTCATAAGGCATACCAATAATATACGCATACATACTATATTGACCGTTGATTATATAGCTACTTCAATTGGTGATACTGTATTGCAAGACACTCTACACAAAACAACCATCTCTCAGAAAAATTCAAGAAACATTTCGGTATAATCCCTGTCCCTATTACTATAGGTAGTGGGAAACTGCGCGAAGAATCTTTGATTGATTCGCACCGATCACTCAAGGGTTGGACGGCCTAAACTCGGTCATCCACGCAAACCAGGGTGCAAAAATTTACAGGAGTCACCATGAAGGTCAGACCATCAGTTAAGAAGATGTGCGATGATTGCAAGATCATCAAGCGCAAAGGTATTGTACGCGTGATTTGTAAAAATCCAAAACATAAACAGAGACAAGGATAAACATGGCACGTATCGCAGGTGTTGATTTACCACAGAAGAAGAGAATGGAGTATGCACTGACATACATCTACGGTATCGGTTTGACAACGTCAAGAAAGATCCTTGACAGAACCGGCATCAGCTATGACAAGAGAGTTCACGAGCTCACAGATGCGGAAGCGGCGACAATCCGTAACGACATCCAGGAGAACGTCATGGTGGAAGGTGACCTTCGCAAGAAAGTCGCAATGGACATCAAAGCGTTGATGGACCTTGGTAACTACAGAGGCCTCAGACACAGAAGAGGACTTCCTGTTCGTGGACAAAAAACGAAGACAAACGCGCGTACCCGTAAAGGTAAGCGTAAAACTGTCGGCGCAGCGTAAGGAGTAGCGAAGTATGGCTAAGAAAAAAGCAAAAAAGAGTATTGCTAAAGGTGTCGTTTACGTAGCGGCTACTTTCAACAATACGGTAATCACTGTAACAGACGAGATGGGTAACGTTATCTCTTGGAGCTCAGCGGGAGCACTCGGATTCAAGGGTTCTAAAAAATCGACTCCGTTCGCGGCGACTGAAGCGGTTGCGGATGCAATGGCAAAAGCGAAAGAGAACGGCATCAAAGAGGTCGGAATCAAAGTTCAGGGTCCAGGATCCGGTAGAGATACAGCGGTTAAAGCGATCGGTGCGACTGAGGGAATCCGTGTGACATTCCTCAAGGACATCACTCCGCTTCCACACAATGGTTGTAGACCACCTAAGAAGAGAAGGGTATAAGCATGGCAAGATATAGAGGTCCAGTTGAAAAACTAGAAAGAAGACTTGGTGTTGACCTTGGTCTGAAGGGTGAGAGAAGACTTGCCGGTAAATCGGCTTTGGAAAAGCGTCCATACGCACCGGGTCAGCACGGTCAGAGACGTACAAAGATCAGTGAATACGGCCTTCAGCTTCAGGAGAAGCAGAAAGCGAAGTTCATGTACGGTGTTTCCGAAAAGCAGTTTAGAGCGCTTTTCCAGGAAGCGAACAGAAGAGAGGGTAACACCGGTGCCATCCTGATTCAGCTGCTCGAGCAGAGACTCGACAACGTTGTTTACAGAATGGGATTTGCCACAACAAGAGCATCTGCAAGACAGTTTGTCAACCACGGACACATCCTTGTTGACGGCAAGCGTGTTGACATCCCATCTTACAGAGTGAAGCCTGGCCAGAAAATCGAGATCAGAGAGAAGAGCAAAAACAACCCTCAGATCCTCAGAGCGATCGAGTTGACAAACCAGACCGGTATGGTTGAGTGGGTTGACGTCGACAAAGAAAAACTCTTCGGAATCTTTACGAGAATTCCAGAAAGAGATGAGATTTCAATTCCTGTGGAAGAGCGTCTAATCGTCGAGCTGTACTCTAAATAATCGTAGTAAAGGCTAGTTAATGAGAAAAATCAAAGTTGCACCATCTATGCCGACAGAAGTGGAAGTCAACGAGATCAGCGCAAACCGCGCCGAGATCGTCGCCTACCCTTTTGAGAGCGGTTATGCTGTTACACTCGCACATCCGCTGAGAAGACTCATCCTGGGTTCTTCCATCGGATATGCACCGATCTCCATCAAGATCGAAGGGGCGGCACACGAGTTCGATACGATCAGGGGTATGCATGAAGATGTTGCCGTATTTATTATCAACCTCAAGAACATCCGCTTCAAGATCAAGGACGAGAGTGACAGAGTGGAGCTGAACTACAGCTTCTCGGGTCACAAAGAGGTTACTGCACAGGATCTGAACAACGATCAGGTCGAAGTGGTCAACGGTGACCTGCCTTTGGCGACACTGAACGAAGATGCGGAGCTGAACTTCACCGTAGTGATTGCAAGAGGTATCGGTTACGTTCCGAGTGAAGAGCTCAGAGATGAAGTCGATCCTGAAGCGATCGCGCTGGATGCCTTCTTTACACCGGTAAGAAAGGCGAACTACAAGATCGAGCCTGTCCTTGTCGAGGATAACCCGAACTTCGAGAAGATCGTGTTTGACATCGAAACAGATGCACAGATCGGTCCTGTTGAAGCGTTTACGAACGCGCTGGAAGTGATGAACAAGCAGCTCTCCGTATTCAACGGTGTGCTCGATGTGGACATCTCCTCTCCCGCACCCCGCAGAGGCGGTGACGAGAGCGAGATCAAGCCGTTCCTTCAGCCGGTAGACTCTCTTGGACTGAGCGCACGTTCGTTCAACTCGCTGGACAGAGCGGGCATCAAGTATCTTGGTGAACTGGTACTGATGAGCGAGACTGAGATCAAGAATATCAAGAATCTGGGCAAAAAGTCACTTGACGAGATCAACGAGTGTCTTGTTGAGCACGGCTTCGGTCCGGAGTTTGAACTTGCAGAGAGCACAAGAGCGACTCTTGTGAAAAAATTAGAGCAGCTGAAAGCGTAAGCTGCCCCAATAAAGGAAAGATATGAGACACAAGCACGGATATCGTAAACTGAACAGAACTTCTGCTCATAGAGCGGCACTGCTCAAAAACCTCGCGATCGCCCTGACAAAAGAGGGAAGAATCGAGACGACACTGCCGAAAGCAAAAGAGCTTAGAAGCTACTATGAGAAACTGATCACCAAGGCGTCTGCCGGTGATTTCAATGCACACAGAGCGGTTTTCGCACTGCTGCAGGACAAAGCGTGCACCAACAAGATCGTCAACGAGATCGCACCTGAGTATGCAGACAGAAACGGCGGATATACACGTATCATCAAGACACGTACAAGAAGAGGTGATGCAGCACCTATGGCGATTATCGAACTCGTATAATCGCTCTGCACTCCGTATCCCGGACTCTCCGGGTACACACTTTCCAAAACTCTTTAAAAAACCCAAACATTTCATTGACAAAACAAGCGTTTTAGTGTATAAACACAGTAACCAAACCGCTATTACAGGTTTGTTTTGAAAATCTGATATAATAATAAAAATAAGAAGGAGCAACATTGATCCCGTTTACAGATGAAGAGCTGTTGCCGCCGGTAAAAGATGTGATCGAAAAGGTCAGACCTTCCATTAAACTCGATGGCGGAGATATTGAACTGATCGATATTAAAGACGGAGTGGTCTATGTGCAGCTGCAGGGTGCCTGTGTAGGGTGCGGCAGCAGCGGTACGACCCTGAAGTTCGGTGTAGAGCAGCAGCTGAAGACACTGATTCATCCGGAGCTGAGAGTGGTGAATGTCCCCCACGGCTTCGAAGACAAACTGGATCAATTAGGATAAGATGAGCAAAGTGAACCCTGATCTCTTACTGGAGCGTGCCGAGCGTGAATTCCTCGAAGGCGACTACCAGATGGCGCTGCAGACCTACGGGCTGCTGCTGAAGGACTATCCTACGCTTGAAGAGGCGAAGGTCGGCGTCTATCTGAGTGATCTCGGTATCGAGAGCGAGGAGGAAGCGCAGGCACTCTTTGATTACTATCATGTCATCAAACAGGAGCGCGAGAATGCCGCCGATATCATCGACGGCCTGATCGAATCGCTCTCGACAACGAAGATGCAGCTTAGCGAGCTGCTGGTCGACCCCGTTCAGGAGCAGGTGGAGTATGGTGACGGCATACGCTACAGCGACTTCCTCGAGCTTGTCAAGAGTCGCGGCAGCTTCAAAAAGGCCTTTGAGGACATTATGTTCTCTACTAAAGTCGTCATCACCGACAAGGACCAGTTCATCGACTTTGTCACTCGTCTGGCCCAGGAGGGTTTCGATGAGATGGCACTGAACTACCTCGATGCGACAACAAGTCTCTTCGGCGACGACCAGGATGTGCTGGCACTCTACAATGTGGTAAAAGGAATGAAAGCGTGAAACTCCCTTTCGATATGAAGGGATACGCCTTCATCACAGACGATACAACCAAGCTGGGCAGTGATACCCTCTTTCTTAAAACTACGCAGAACACCCCCTATTTCGAACAACTCGATACCAAGCCCGAATACATCACCTCCAAAGAGCTCATAGCGCTCTGGGGACTTGATGATATGCGCGTAGTGGGGGTAACGGGTACCAACGGCAAAACAACCGTCACTGCGGCGATCTACTCCTTTCTGCTGGACCTTGGGGAAAAACCGGCACTGCAGGGTACCAGAGGCCTTTTTGCCGAGGAGCAGCGCATCGAAGAGAAGAGTATGACCACGCCGTCCATACTTGAAACCCTGCACAATATGAAGCAGACACATGACCTTGGCTGCAACTACTTCATTATGGAGGTAAGCTCCCATGCGATCCATCAGGAGCGTATCGAGGGGATCACCTTCGCACTGAAAGTACACACCAATGTCACGCAGGACCACCTCGACTACCATGGTACGATCGAAGAGTACCGCCGTGTCAAGAGCCTCTTCTTTGCAGACGATACGATGAAGCTGCTGAACAAGGATGACATCAAGAGTATCACCTTCAACCCAAGAAATGCCTACAGCTACGGTGTGGACGAGCCGGCAACCTACAAGGTGCAGGCATTCTCGCTGATCAACGGCATCACGGCAGGCATCAAACACCTGCGGGAAGAGGCGACCTTCCACTCTCCGATGGTGGGGCTTTTCAACCTCTTCAACCTGATGGCAGCCATTGGTTCGGTACATCTGCTCACCAAGCGCCCGCTGCAGGAGATATGTGATGTCGTCGAGAACTTTGCCGGTGTTGCGGGACGCATGGAGGTTGTCAGCACAGATCCGTTGGTCATTGTAGACTTCGCCCATACCGATGACGGTATCCGCGCAGTGCTTGAATCGATGAAAGACCGCGATATCAGCGTGGTCTTCGGTGCGGGAGGCAACCGCGACAAAGACAAACGCCCCAAAATGGGTGCCGTTGCCGGACGCTATGCCAACAAGATCTACGTTACCTCCGACAACCCGCGAGACGAAGTACCGGAGATGATTTTGGAAGATATTCTAAGAGGGCTTGTCGGCAAAGAGAACGTTACTGCATGCCCGGATAGACGCCTTGCCATCAAACTCGCACTCGATGCACTCGAACCCAACGAAGTGCTGCTGATACTCGGCAAAGGCGATGAGGACTACCAGGAGATCAAGGGTGTCAAGCACCCCTTTGACGACCGTGAAGTGGTGCGGGAGCTGTTGGCGGGAAAAGAGGCGTAGCCGTTATTGGTTACTGGTGTATTGATTATTGGTACTGTATCATCCCGCACTTGATGCGGGATCTTGACGTTTTTTACTTAAGCAACACAAAGATTTCAAAGGTGGTTAAGGTTCACTTCAGTAAAGCTTTGCAAAATTCTCTTAACTCTTAACTCTTAACTCTTAACTCTTAACTCTTAACTCTTAACCCTTAACCCTTAACCCTCTGCCTCCGGCATTGACATCTCAAACTTCTCCCCCGTTTTCTGCGTATGTATGTAGAGTTCCCACGCATGGATGATCTGCCACAGCATCCAGCCAAAGGAGAGTATCAGCAGGGAGCCTGCAAGGTAGATGGCCGGTGCGTAATAGATCGAGACCAGAAAAGCCGCAAGGGTGGCAAGGTGGATGTAGAGGTGTTTCATCGCCGTTTTTGGATGGATCACTTCATGCATCATCGGGGCGGTGAAGTAGCCCTGCGCATTGAGGTGGAACCAGGTCAGAAAGGGAACGATCTTGTAGAACATCGCAAAGACGATGCTAAGCGCAAACCCCGCAAAGAAGATGTAGTTGATCGCCTGAAGCGACGCGACGGGGTAAAAGCGTGTGGTCAGCGTTGCCGAGGCGCTGAGTGTCAGCAGCACCATGCCGGTGCGCCAAAGCCACACCGTTGCATCGGCGATGGGGCGTTTGCGCTGTGAGAGGCGGCGCAAGGTCATCAGGGCGTAGCAGAGCAGAAAGATGACAATGGCGATGTCGACGAAGAACCAGCTCTGTGCAAAGAAAAAGGCTCCGATGCTTCCTAGAAGCAGCAGCCCAAAGAGGCGCATCGGCAGCGATTTGCTGATGAAGTTCGGGTAGGCAGGGGTGACATAGAACATCTCGATCACCTGAAAGGAGATGGAGATGATCAGCAGCGCGATCCACCCAAAGAGGCCAAAAGAGTAATGGGCCGTTTTGACTTCGCTGTATCCCGCACCGCTCCAGAGTCCGGAGAGGGTTCCTGTCATGTAGAGTGCCAGCAGGGTAAGCAGGGTGAGTGAAACGAGTGCGACGGTCATGCCTCTTGAGGAGTTGCTGTGGTTAGGCAGAGCAAGCAGGTTTTTGAGCATCACTGCTGCAATGCCCAGAATGGTGCCGCCAAGCAGCACGGATGCGCTAATGAAAAGCGGCGCTTTGCCAGTTTCAAAGGCAGAAAGCAACAGCACGACACCAAGTACGAAAGGGTACTGTACAAGCGCTGCCTTTTTTGTCGGTGCGGTGAGTTTGACGCCGGCGATGACCGGCAGCATCTGAAACAGTGCTCCGAACATGAACGAGAGCATAGCGCCCAGTGTCAGGGTGTGGGTGAGTATGAGTGCTTGGGGTGTGTCGGCGTTGAATATCTCTGTGCCAAAAAGGAGTACGAGTACGCCTGCAAGCAGACCAAAGAGACTGCCGGAGAGAAAGAAACGGAAAACGACCGATATAGGCGGCGCCTGATCGAGCGAGAGACCGTTTTGATTAAACATCGCACAGCGCCTCGAGGTCAAGTGAAGTGTCGCGTGCGATCAGAATGTGCCAGGTGCCATGCTCATCTTCTCTATTGAGTACTTCAAGCCCCTGCTCTTTTGCCAGTTCGATGAGCGGAATGGGGTTTTTGCGGTGAATCATGTAGAAGTAGTTTCCCTCTCCCAGTTCGCGGATGGCGGCAATGGCGCGCTCAAGCGGGATGGGGTGCTCCAGTTCGCGTGCATCGAGAAAGATCTTGTCTGTTTTGGGCATGGCGCTTAAAGCTCCACCTGCTTCATTTTGTTGAGTGTCTCCTCTTTGAGGTCCGGCGGCAGCAGCCGTTCGCACATCGCGTAGAGCATCTGCTCCTCTTTCATATTGTGCTGCTGCAGCAGGATCATCATCGATTCACAGAGTGAAAGGTAGGCGTCTCTGTCCTGCGCTTCAAGTGCCTCAGCCAGCTTGCCGATCAGCCCTTTGACCTGCTCATGCTCGTAGCGCATCACCTGTGTCGGCCCCTGTGTATTGCCTGTCTGGGTTTCAAAGGCAGGGAAGAGTTCATCCTCTTCGCGTTTGAAGTGGGTGAGGGTGTCGTTGGAAAAAGCGAGAAACTCCTTTTCCGCCGTCTCCCAGTCACCGTTGACTGCTGCCTGCTCGGCTGCTGCGAAGTGGTCGTCACACGCTCTGTGTTCGTCGGTCATAAATTGTGAAATACCCATTGTTTACTCCTTTGTTTCGTGGATGGTGATCATCTGGTCCCAGAGACCTGGTGAGAGCAGAATGCGCTCAACACGTCCCTGCCAGAGTCGCTTGAAGTGTGCCTTCTCCTCTTCGCTCGCACTGCCCTGAAGGCTTTTTGCCATCAGCGGTTTCATAGCCGGATCCCCCGGGATAATGGAGGTATCATAGGAGAGGACAACACGCTGCCCTGTCGCCAGCCGTGTCAGTGTCACCTCCCCGTTCATCGGTACACCGTAGGCAACAAGGTTGTCGCGCGAGAAGTGGCCGCCTATGCCCTTGAAGCCGCTTTTGCCGTTTGCGCCGACGATAAAGGAGATGACATTGCAGACGACACCCGTTACACCGTCGGTCTCCGCATCACGCATCGCGACATGGATGTGTCCGCGCTGGGGCAGCACACCCTCCTCTTTGGGGTAGAGAGCTTCAAGCCCCTTGAGTGCCATAAGGTAGGCACCGGCAACGGTGGGACAGGAGTGCCCGGCAAGCTTGACACACTCGAGGTAGGAGATCTCCAGCTCTCCCGCTTCGAACGCTCCAAGAAAGTCACTGAGGGGGTCTTGCAGCATAATGGCGGGAACCTTGTCGAAAAAGTCTGGATAGCGCATAAGTGCTCCTCGGGAAATGTTGGTGTGATTATAATTGAAAATGGCAAATAATCCGTTGATATGTGTCAATCGTACATTAATCCTCGTTTAAGTAAATCAGAGTAAAATACTCCTAATTAAAAATCATATCAAAGGATGAACCATGATGCAAGGTGTACCACAACCAGCCTTCTATATTTTCAAATGCCAGCAGTCGGCACCTCCGGGAATGCCGAAACCAAGCTGTGTCAGCCAGAACGACCCCGAATCGCAGCAGCTCTTTCAGCATTTGGCACAGCAGCTGATGATGAAAGGGATCATCGGAACGGTACAGCCGGTACAGACCGGATGTCTCAACCGCTGTCAGCAGGGTCCGGTAATGCTCGTAGAGCCCGGCCACACGATGTATGTCGGATTGACCAAAGAGAAGATCGACCGTATCATCGATGAGCATATCATCGGCGGTAAAGTTGTTGAAGAGTATGTGATCCCCGAAGAGATGTGGGCAGAGCCTGTGCCTCCGTCTCAGATGGCGCGCTAATCGCATTAACGGCGGGCACACGCTCTGCCGCTTCCCATTCTCTTCACAATTACTGTATAATATAGTGCAAATGCGGTATAATTCCGACAATCAATAAATCAGGTAGGATGATTATGAACATTACCATGCTTTATTCCAAGCTGCACAGAGCGACCGTGACCGATGCGAATCTCAACTATGTCGGCTCCATCACCATTGACCAGGATCTTCTCGATGCTGCGAAGATGCGTGTAGGGCAGAAGATCGACATTGTCAATATCAACAACGGTGAGCGCTTCTCCACCTATATCATCTCCGGAGAGCGCGGCAAGGGTGACATCTGCCTCAACGGTGCAGCGGCACGGAAGGTACACAAGGGTGACAAGATCATTATCATCGCCTATGCAAGCATGAGTGAAGAGGAAGCGGAGAGCTACAAGCCGAAAATTATCATCCTCAACGATGACAATACGATTGCGCAGGCGTTCGAGGGGTTGGAGTGATGTTCGGCAACGGATTGGATATGGGAAAGATGACTGAGATGATGTCTCAGATGCAGAAGAAGGCCAAGGAACTGCAGGAGCAGGCGAAAAATGTCGAGCTTACGGCAAAAGCGGGCGGCGGTATGGTTGAAGTACGTGCCAACGGTGCGGGTGAGATTATTGATATCAACATTGACGATTCGCTGCTTGATGACAAGGAGTCGCTGCAGATACTGCTGATCTCGGCAATGAACGATGTGAACAAGATGGTAGAAGATAATAGAAAGTCCCAGGCGATGGGAATGCTTGGCGGGATGAACCCCTTTGGCGGGTAGTCAACGTCGGGTATCGACAAGATAGTCGAACTCTTTTGTCTTTTTCAGGCGCAGGATCTTTCTTGTGCTGATGCTTCTGCTTCCTTCGGCTTTGGCCGTGCGTGCAATGACTTGTTTGAGCCTCATCGTTTCTCCTTTCTCAAAATATTTTAACGTTCCAAATAGTGGAACAGCGCCATCATAACGATGATTGGCAACACAATGGTAACAGACCAAGGAGTGACCATGAACAAAGTAACAGAAGTGATAGAGAACGACTCCATTGCCGGACTTAAAGCCCTCATCAAAGAGGGGGTGGACCTCAACAAGCCCATTCTCATAGGTGAAGAGTACGAACTGGAAGACTATGACGACATCAGTCCGCTCTTCTACGCCATCAGAAAATACGCGTCACTCGAATTCATCAAGACGATGCTTGAAAACGGGGTCGACCTCTTTCAGACAGACAGCGACGGCGTTTCGGCACTCGATATGGCCATCAAGTTCAAACGCAAAGATGTCATAGACTACTGCATAGAACAGGGGTTTGACCTCAACGCGACAACACGAAAAAGCGGCATTACCCCTGTGATGCTTGCTGCATGCTTTTCCGATACGGAGATGATGCAGATGCTGCTTGATGCCGGCGGTGATATCAACGCGGTAGACAACAGCGGTATGAGCCCGCTGGACTACTCCCGTAAACTGGGTCAGAAAAAGATGAAAGCATATCTTGAAGAGCGCGGCGCGAAGCACTCGGCGTATCGGGATTAAAAGCGTTACTGGTGTATTGGTTATTGGTGATTTGTTTTTTTCTTCTTGTCATCCCGCACTTGATGCGGGATCTTGACGTTTTTCAACTAATTGACGCAAAGATTTCCGCTTCTCTTGGAATCGGAGGCTTCAGCCCCGCCAATATTTTTTGCTCTTACAACGTATATCCGAAGCTATACCCAAGGGTATACATTTCAATAAAGCCTTCGGTTCCTTTCTCTTTGTCATCCCGTACCTGATGCGGGATCTTGATGTTTATTTTTTGTTTAGCGTGCTTCTTCATTTCTTTTTTCTTTGTAGCAGCACAAAGAAAAAGAGAAACGAAGCAAAGAAAAAAGAAAAGCTGATGCCCTGACGGGTTGTCAAATACCTGCCTTTCTCTGGAAAGATGCTATGACAATCAGTATGTGGATAAGCCAATAGTTGTTTCTCTCGTTTGTCTTGGGGTTTGATGCAAAGGTTCCTGCTTTTCTTGGAATCGGAGGTTTGATCGTAGTGTATCCCCTTGCGGGATAATTTTTGAAGTGTTTGTGAAAAATCATCGTTATTTCTGCCACTCTACGTCTCAAAGGTGTGAGATTTCGCACCCTACGCAAAAGAACCATCTCCAATGACCAATACACCAATAACCAATTTCGGTTCCTCACTCCCTCCTTTGTAATAAATTTGTTACCCTTTTTTTCTATACTTCCGCCATCTAAACAAAACAAGGAATCAAAAATATGAAAAGAATCATCTTGTCAATGGCAGCGGTATCGGCAGCAGCAACACTATCTATGGGTGACGCATATGTTGAGCATCCGCATGAGCGAATCGATGAAAAGAAGCAGAAGATTGCAGAAACGGAAGACCATGTACCGGTAGCTGAAAAGAGTGTGCTTGAGAGAGTGCATTTCAAAGGTGATCTGAGACTTAGGTATGAGAGTATCGAGAGAGACGATAAAGATAACACATATAGAAATCGTTACCGCTTGAGACTTGGGCTGACGCTCGATCTTACAGACAAGCTTCATTTTGATGTGGGGATGCGTTCTGGTTTTGGTAATCCTACTTCAGGAAACCAGACATTTCTTGATGATCAACCGTTGAGTGACTACTTTTTTCAGTCGTTGAGATTTAATGTACTGGGATTTACCTATAAAGATGGCAATTCCGTCTTGAAAATAGGTAGAGAACCCTATATGATGTACAGACCGGTCAAGTCACAGCTTGTATGGGATAACGATGTCTCGATGAACGGGGTGAACTATCAGTACAAGGATGACTCCAGAATCATCACTCTGGGGATAAACCAGCCTACACTGGAAGAGAATGCTTTGGATGAAGCCGATACGGTCAATCTTTTCATCGCACAGTATGTACAGAAGTTGGCGCTAGAGAGTGCAAAACTCAATCTGGGTGCTGGCTTCTACTACTATGACGGGTTGAAGGGGAACATTCCTCTCTTCGGGAAGGACAAAGGAAATACACTTGATGCTAACGGATTGTATGCGAACAACTATCACATCGTTGAGGGGTTTGCGGAGTTGCAGTTTGGTGACGTCTTTGGAATGCCGCTGAAAGCTGCGGCAGGCGTAGTCTATAACTTCGGGGCAGATGACAACAACTTCGGATACGACCTGGCGATCAAGCTGGGTAAAGCCAAGAAGGTTGGCGACTGGCAGGTAAAATACTCCTATACAGACCTTCAGGAAGACGCAACGTTTGGTGCCTACTCCGACTCGGACAACTTTGGCGGCGGTACCGGGGCAAAAGGACATGCGATCAGAGCGAAGTACAAGGCGGGCAAGCATCTCTACCTTGCCGGCAGTTTCTTCTTTGACACACTCTATGCAAGCAAAAGCCATACGGGGGAAGAGGCAGACTATGAACGTGTCCAGCTGGATATGATCTATAAATTCTAAGTTCTTCTTTCAAATTTTCTTCTCTTTAATGTGCCGATTTTTATCGGCACATCATCAAAAGCCACCCTAAAATGTAATTTCTGTATTATTAGCAAAGCAAAAGTATGACACTTTTCTGTGCCACAGTGGTAGAAAAGGTGAGTAAAGGACAAGGTATGAAGAACGGTTTGAAGGTGGGGCTTGGGGCGCTCTTTGCCCTGGCGGTGGCATGGTATGCACAGGGGCTCGGCGGCGGTGTCGCAAATGGCGGTTTTTTGGTCATGGCAGCGATCTTCGGTGCCTATATGGCGATGAACATCGGTGCGAACGATGTGGCCAACAATGTCGGCCCGGCCTACGGTGCGGGAGCAATCTCTATGGGCGGCGTCATCGTCATTGCGGCGATATTCGAAGCGATGGGCGCTCTGGTTGCCGGAGGTGATGTGGTTGGAACCATTAAAAAAGGCATTGTCGACCCTGCAGCATTCGGCGGCGATCCGATGCTCTTTGTCTATGCGATGTCGGCCGCACTGCTGGCAGCTGCGCTCTGGCTCAATCTCGCTACCTGGCTCAAGGCGCCGGTCTCTACCACACACTCCATTGTCGGGGGGGTGCTTGGCGGCGGGATCGCCGCAGGCGGTTTTGCCATCGTCTCCTGGGGAACGATGGGGAAGATCGTTGCTTCGTGGATCGTCTCGCCGCTGCTTGGCGGTGTCATTGCGGCACTCTTTCTCTACGTCATCAAGTCACAGATTCTCTATAAGGAGGATCGCCTGAGTGCGGCGCGAAAGGTTGTGCCCATACTGCTTGGCATTATGGCGGCAGCATTTCTGACCTACCTTACGATCAAAGGGCTCAAGCATGTCTGGAAAGATTTGACCGATATGCTTGCATTCCTGCCGCAGACCAAAAAGCCTACCTTTGGCATTGCACTTCTCATCGGTGTGATTGGTGGCGTGGCAACCTACCTCTGGAGCAGACCGCGCGTAGCGGGCAGAATAGGTGGGATGGAGGGGAGTCGTGCCGATATCAACCTCCTCTTTACGATACCGCTCATTTTCGCAGCGGCACTGCTCAGTTTTGCGCACGGCGCCAACGATGTCGCCAACGCCGTCGGTCCGCTTGCGGCGGTCAATGATGCCCTGCTGCATATGACCGTTTCCAAAAAAGCGGCGATCCCGCTTTGGGTTATGGTTGTAGGAGGCGTCGGTATCTCGGTGGGGCTTGCACTCTACGGCCCGCGCCTCATCCGTACGGTCGGTTCGGAGATCACCGAACTTGACCAGATGCGCGCCTTTTCAATTATGATGGCCGCGGCCATTACCGTTGTTATCGCGTCACAGCTTGGGCTGCCCGTCTCCTCGACACACATTGCCGTGGGTGCAGTCTTTGGGGTCGGATTCCTGCGGGAGTGGCTTGACAGCAAGAAGACCAGTGAAAAGCAGCAGAAGCTCCAGGTGGAGATGGAGAAGCTGCGCAAGCTCAAAGAAGAGCTCGATGCCTGTACCAATGAAGACCCTGCAAAGAAGCTGGCACTCGTTGAAGCGCACAAGGCGCAGAAAAAAGAGGTCAAGCGTATCAAAAAGGTACTCAAAGAGGAGTATGTTAAACGTGGTATGGTCAAGAAGATTGTCGCAGCGTGGATCATCACCGTGCCCGCGGCTGCCGTACTTGCCGCCATTATCTTCTATGTGCTCAAAGGGCTTGGGTTATAACACAAATTCAAAGAATCCTATTTAGAGATTTGGGTGTAATGAAAATGTAACCGCTTTGCGGTAGCATTTCGGCATGGATAAAAGTGAGATAGAAATTGTCGTCATCGAAGACGAATCGGATATTTTGGATCTGGTGGAGTACCATCTGCAAAAGGCGGGATACGGCGTAACGGGTTTTCTCTCCACCGAGCGTGTGGAGCAGTTTCTCGAAGAGGAGAGTCCCGCACTGATGATCGTCGACCGCAACCTTCCCGGCGTGGAGGGGAGCGAATTTGTTGCCCAAATGCGTGCGCTTGGATATGACATTCCCGTCATCTTCCTGACTGCCCGCGACAGGGAGAGAGATCTTGAAGAGGGCTTCCTTTGTGGCGGGGATGACTATATGACAAAACCTTTCAGCCACAAAGAGCTGCTGCTGCGTATCGAAGCGCTGCTGCGCAGAAGCGGTGCACTGGTTACTGAAAAAGTGCGCTACCGTGACATTACGCTTGACCTTAAACGACGTCAGCTTCAGGTGGAGAACCGTGAGGTTCTTCTGACAAACCTTGAATTCAGGCTCTTTCATACCTTTGTCAAAAATGCGGGTCAGCCGCTTGACAGAGACTTTTTGCGTGAAGAGGTATGGGGTGAAGAGAGCACGGAATTTCACGATAAAACCATCAACGTTGCGATGAACCGGCTGAAGAAGAAGCTCGACCCCGAAGGTGTCAAGGAGTATATCAAACCGGTCTGGGGCATAGGCTACAAACTCGACTGACACATCAGCTGCATCGGATACGCGATTCGAACCTCTGTAGTTTCTTCTCGAAGCTGTCAATAGTCGGCATTTTGAGAAAACGCTCTTTCTTTGTCACTTGCACTGCATACCGTTTCTCCAGTTTCAGCAGTTTGATCTGTTTGTAGAGCTCCTCTATTTTGGGATTTGTCAATCCTCCCAGGAAATTTCGAAGCAGCAGAAGCTCTTCGTAGCGTCTCGTTGCAGGCGGCAGGGAGGAGTGTTTCAGGGCGATGAGCATGTTTCGGTAGCTGCTGCTGTCGATAAGTGAAACCGCATACGTCTCTTCGATGAAGTATGTGACCACAGTTTCGAAATAGTGGTTGTAGGGCTGCTTGATCTTCTTGACGCGTTTGGAACCCCAGATGTAGTGTTTCGCAATGTCGGCAAAGGCGCTGCGAAGCGTCTCTATGCGGGCGTTTTTGGGAACAAGTTTCCCCTTTTTGTCAAGTGTGAAGTTACGGTTGAATGCCATGGAGATGAGGTTCATAAAGTTCTGAAACTCCGTTTTGGCGTGGCTTTCATACTCGAGCAGTTCGATAAGCACGGTTTTGACCGTGACGGTACCCGGTTTCTCGCCTCCGTGCAGACGCATGCATTCGCGCTGAAACGGAACACAGGCGTTGAGCTCTTTGAGTGTGAGGGTGTCGGGCAGGCTCTTTTTCAGGATTTGTCTGAGCTTCTCCTTGGAATAGATGTTGAGTGCATCGATGATATCGGTCACACGGTAGCGGTTTTCGTCGGCAAGGTCCATCGCCTGTGAGAGAATGGTCCTTCCTGTGGTGTTGCGCAGGGCAAATCCCCGTTTTCTAAGGTAGTGCTCCTCTTCTTTGACCGCCTGCTTGAGGTAGCTTTCGATGAAGCGGTATTCGGGGTATTGCTTCAGCTCCTTTTTGCGTTTGAGCAGGGAGGCAAGCGCGTAGCGTGCGGCGGTTTCGGGCAGCATACCGAAAAGCCCGTACTTTTCGATGCGCCGGAAGTTGTTGAGATTGGCATTGAATCGGACCGGGCGCGGAAAGTCTGCAGAAGTCTTTTTAAGACGAGCATCGAGTATGCGCTCGCCGTCATGGCTGAAAGCGGTATGGCCGATGTCGTGCACCAGACCTACAATGCGTGCTACCCCCATAAAGTCGAGGTCGATACCCTCTCCCAGTTCCCGGCTGACATGCTTGAGCAGATGTGCCGTACTCTCGGCGACTTCGATGGAATGGCTGTATCGGTTGCGTATGCTGTCGCGCGTCTTTTTGGAGAGGTACATGGGAATATCTTTCATCCGAACGAAGATCTTGTGTCCGATAATGTGCATGTAGCAGGCTTCGACTGCCATCTGTTCATAGGGGCTCAAGTAGGATTCTCCTCAATATTATGTTTGCAATTGGACTTCCAGAGCTATTGAGTGGAACCGATAGCGCTTCAGAGGTGTCAAATAGCTACCTTAGTTTACTTCGAAAGGGTATCGAAACGGTTACATCGGTGTATGCATTTTGTATCCATTCTGTTACTGAAATGGTTTATGATTACTTCATCTTATTATATGGAGTGCAGCGATGACTGAGACAATGACCGTATCGGAGAAGAAGCTCGAGAAGCTTGCAAAACGCATCACCAAAGCCTTTGGCATCTCGAAAGAGGAAGCCTATGAACTGATCTATGAGGAGTGGGAGTTGGTTGAGACACTCTTTGGCGCGCACAAAAAGGCAAAAGCCGTCTGTGAGCACTTCATCGAAGAGATCAATATGTACTATAGGATTGCATGATGCAGCAGTTGAGTGTAGAGAGTTACCTGACACACCACTACCCTGTGATCGAGCGTTTCCCCCAGCGTGCCAAGTCTCTGCTCTTCTCTTCTGTCAAGAAGTTTTACCATGAAGGGCAGATCAACGCCTTCCTGGAGCAGAACCGCCACAAGGGTGCGTTCAGTTTCATCGAAGCGATACTGGAGTATTTCGAGATCGATATTGCCATCAAACAGAACGAACTTGGAAATATCCCCCCTTACGGTAGAGTCGTTATTGTCGCGAATCATCCACTCGGTGCGCTCGATGCGATGGCGCTGCTTCACCTTATCAAAAGCGTGCGAAAAGATATCCGGATTGTTGCCAACGCCTTTCTGGAACAGTTCGATAATCTTGGCGAGATGGTCATCCCCGTGGATAATGTCAGCGGCAAGATGACCAAAGAGACGCTTAAGTCGATCAATGCTGCGCTTGAAGCAGAAGAGGCAGTAGTCATTTTCCCGTCAGGAGAAGTGAGCCGTGCCAGACCCGGCGGTGTGAAAGATACCCCGTGGAAGTCCGGTTTCTACAAGCTGGCAAGGAAGCACTACGCACCCATTCTGCCCATCTATATCGAAGCGAAAAATTCCAAAAGCTTCTATCTGCTCTCGATGATCAACCGTTCGCTGGCAACAGCCACGCTGCCGCACGAGATGTTCAAGGCGCATGGAAAAGAGATCGGTTTCCGTATCGGCAATGCCATCCCCTATGAGAGTTATACGGTGGCAGGCCTGCCCCAGAAAGAGGCGGTCAAGCTGCTGCGCCGTCACTTCTACCGTGTGGCGAAAGGAAGACCGAACCTGCTTAAGGTGCAAAAAGGGATATCGCTAAGCGAAGCGCCCGGCGACATCAAGAGTGAACTCAAACGTGCAGAGCTGCTTGGCAAGACAGCTGACGGCAAAATGATCGTACTGTATGAAAGCAGTGTGGAGAACTGTGTCATCAAAGAGATCGGCAGGCTGCGTGAAATCAGCTTTCGGCATGTGGGAGAGGGGACCGGAGAAAAGCGTGATATCGACGAATACGACTTCTACTACAAGCATCTGATTATCTGGGATGACGAGAATCTGGAGATCGCCGGAGCCTACCGCATCGGCGAGTGCGCCCGCATACTCAAAGATTTCGGAGTGGAGGGGCTCTATACCGGTACACTCTTCAAGTTCGACACAACGTTTCATGCCTACTTTGCGCAGGGGCTGGAGCTTGGGCGCAGTTTCGTACAGCCCAAATACTGGAATTCAAGGGCACTAGACTACCTGTGGCAGGGACTTGGTGCCTATGTACGGACACGTCCGCAGATCCGTTACCTCTTTGGACCGGTGAGTTTGAGTGACAGTTTCACACTCCAGGCCAAAGCGCTGCTGATCTACTTCTACTCACTCTATTTCGGCACGAAACAGCGTACCGTACGCCACAGAGCGCCCTACAAGATGCCTGCGGAGATGAAAGCCTACTGTGAAGAGATCTTCTGCGGGTGTGACTACCGTGCCGACCAGCGGGTCTTGAAAGAGGAGCTGGCATATATGGGCTATACCATCCCCACACTCTACAAGCAGTATGCGGAGATGTGCGAGCCTGGCGGGGTGACGTTTATGGATTTCGGGTACGACAAACACTTCAACTACTGCATCGACGGTTTTATCCTTGTCGATCTGACACAGATGAAAGAGAGTAAGCGGAAACGCTATATCGGAACAGGGTTGTAATAGATTTGTTATCGTTTTGCGTTACACTGCGCAGCGTAAATTACTTTTAAAAAGGAAACACAATGACAATGAAAAAGATTGTAACGGCTGCGGTAGCGGCTTCTCTGGCGCTTACACTGGCCAATGCGGACGAGATCAAGGGAAGAGGCGCCTCTTTCCCCGGACCTGTCTACAAGGCATGGACATCGGAGTATTTCAAAGCCACTGGCAAAAAGGTCAACTATACGCCGACAGGTTCCGGTGACGGGATCAAGTCGATCACAAAGCGTATGGTTGATTTCGGCGGAAGCGACAAGCCGCTCAAGCCAAAGACACTGAAGAAGAAAAAACTCTATATGTTCCCGACTGTCGTCGGCTCTATCGTACTTGCCTACAATCTTGACGGTGTCAAAGACGGAGAGCTGAAGCTCTCACGCGCTGCGATTGATGCGATCTTCAGCGGCAAGGCGAAGTTCTGGGACGATGCGGTCATTGCCAAAGAAAATGCAGGACTCAAGCTGCCACATGCACCGATCACGACCTGTGTACGTGCGGACAAATCAGGTACAACGTTCAACTTTACCTACTTCCTCAACAAGATCGATCCGGCATTTAAAGTAAGCAAGAAGCCAAAGTGGCAGGCGGCAAAGGTTGTTGCAGGTAAATCCAACTCCGGTGTCTCTGCGAACATTCAGCAGATCAAAAACTCCATTGGCTACATCGAGTACTCTTACAAGATCAAGCTCGGTCTGCCCGCAGCACAGGTAGAGAACAAAGAGGGCAAGTTCATCAATCCAACTGTCAAGTCTTTCCAGGATGCGGCAAAGTATGCGACATGGACGCCAGAAAATGACTTCTACGCTGTCATTGGCGACCCTGCAGGTGCAACCTCTTACCCGATTGTCGCGGCTACATTCATTCTGCTTCCTGTAGAGAAGACAGAGAAGAACAAAGAGGTAACCGCTTTCTTTGACTGGGCCTATACAAATGGTGATAAAGCTGCTGCAGACCTTGGTTATGTGCCGCTTCCGGCTTCAACCAAAGACGAAATCAGAAAATACTGGACGGCCAAAGGGATCAAATAAACCCTTTGCCGTACCTCTACGGGGCGACAGCCCCGCCTCTTCCTTTCTCTCATTACCTGCCTCGTAATATTTTGTAATAGGTTTGTAATCGCTTTGTTGTACAATCCGCGAACGAATCGACAGAAAGGTACTGTATGGGTGGAAAACTCTTTCGCAACTTCTCTTTTTTCTCCGCGACACTTTCGTTTTTCCTGCTTGTGGGAATCTTTGCGGTGCTGTTTCATTATGCACAGGATGCCATTCACACCTTCGGCATCGACTTCCTCTGGACAGATACCTGGGAAGCGGACGAAGATGACGAAGGGGGCGTGTTCGGCGGGCTTATTCCGATCGTGGGAACGCTGCTTAGCACCATTATTGCGATGGTTATCGCAACACCGATGGCGATGGGGATCGCTATTTTTTTAACTGAAATAGCTTCGGAAAAAGTAGCCAAGCCGGTTTCTATCGCCATTGAACTGCTTGCTGCCATTCCCAGTATCATCTACGGTATGTGGGGGCTCTTCTACTTTGCGCCGATTGTACAGAAAACGGTTGGTGGAGACGGTGTGGGGCTGCTGACAGCCGGAATGGTGCTGGCGATCATGATCATCCCTTTTATGGCGTCTATCACGCGTGATTCGATGAACACCACCCCCGCAGTGCTCAAGGAGTCAGCCTATGCGATGGGTGCAACGAAGTTCGAAGTGATCAAGGATGTCATTATGCCCTACGCCAAGGGCGGGATCATCGGATCGATCATTCTGGCGCTGGGACGTGCGCTGGGTGAGACGATGGCGGTTGCTTTCCTGATAGGTTCAGTGATGGAGCTTCCCAAGAAGATCACCGATCCGACCACCTCCATTCCCGTACTGCTGGCCAACAACTTCGCCGAAGCGCAGGATCTGGAGCTTAGCAGTATGTACTATCTGGCGCTGATACTCTTTGTGGTCAGCTTCATCATCATCTCAACGGCGAAGTTCTACTTCTTCGGCAGAAAGGCAAAAGTATGAACCGTCTGATACTCAACAAGATCATTCTGACACTCTCTACGCTGGCGGCAGTCGTAGGGGTGGGCTTCCTCTTCTGGATTCTCATCACGCTCAGCTACAAGGGGATCATGGCGATCCACTGGACCACCTTTACGCACGACCTGGTAGACGGCGGTATCCGCAACCTGCTGGTAGGGCAGTTCATGATGGCCATTCTTGCCAGTGCCATTGCCGTACCGGTGGGAATGATGGCGGGAATCTACCTGAGAGAGTATGGTCACGGCAGCAGGCTGGCGGCTATCATCAGAAACCTCAGCGATGTGATGATGTCGGCTCCCTCCATCGTCATCGGTGTCTTCGTCTTTGCGATTCTGGTCGACCCTTTTGGCGGCTACAACGGCTTTGCCGGAACGGCGGCGCTGGCGATTATGATGATCCCCATCATCATCTCGACAACGGACAATATGCTTGGGCTCGTACCCCAGGAGCTGCGTGAAGCGGGTATCGCCCTTGGGGGAAGCAAGCACCGAATCATCCTGCAGGTGGTCATCAAGGCGGCCAAAGTGGGCATTATGACTGGTGTACTGCTCTCCTTTGCGCGTATCATCGGCGAGACGGCACCGCTGCTCTTTACTTCGGCAAACAACCAGTTCTTTACGATGGATATGACAGGACAGTTCCCATCATTGACGGTAAGTATCTACAACCTGGCAACCTACCCTGATGCGCCAAGCCGCGACCTGGCGTGGGCCGCATCGTTCATTTTGACCGTGATCGTACTGATCATCAACCTCTTTGGACGCTTTGTCGTACGAAACAAAAAATAAGGAAAGACAGATGGAAAATGTAGTGATGGAAGTCAAGGACTTCTCTTTTATTTACCCCGGTGCACAGAAGCCTTCGCTCAAGAAGATCACCCTCCCGGTCGAAGAGAACAAGATCACGGCGATGATCGGCCCCAGCGGCTGCGGAAAGTCGACACTGCTGCGTTCGATGAACCGTATTCACGATCTCTATCCGGGCAACACCTACGAGGGAGAGATCAACCTCTACCACCGTGACGGCACCAAAGAGAACATTCTCAAACTCAAAAAGGAGAACGACTTCATCCGCCTGCGCCAGGAGGTGGGGATGATTTTCCAGAAGCCTACCCCTTTTCCTATGAGTATCTTCGACAACGTCGCCTATGGGCTGCGTCTTGCAGGCATCAGAAACAAGAGCGAGCTGCAGGACAGGGTCGAAGCGGCACTCAAAGGCGCTGCGATTTGGAAAGAGACCAAAGACCGCTTGAACGAGAGCGCACTGGGGATGTCGGGCGGACAGCAGCAGCGTCTCTGTATCGCCCGTGCGGTAGCACTCAAACCGCGTGTACTGCTTTTTGACGAGCCGACCTCCGCGCTTGATCCCATCTCCACAGGTGCGATCGAGGAGCTGATAAGCGAACTCAAATCGGAAGTCTCCGTGGTGATCGTCACACACAATATGCAGCAGGCAAGCCGTCTGAGCGACTATACGGCATTTATGTATCTTGGCGAGCTGATCGAGTATGACAAGACGGAGACGATTTTCCTCAACCCCTCCAAGAAGCTGACAGAGGATTACATTACCGGAAGATTCGGATAACACAACAAGGAAGGATGAACGATGCTGACACAATATGAACAGGCAAGACACGCTGTGCGTGCCGAGGTGCTGGAGACTATAGAAGTACTGGCAAAGACGAACAAAGAGGGCTACGAAGCGCTCACTGAGGGCGATACGGCACGCGTTGAAGAGGTGCGAAAAAACCTCAAGTGTGTGACAAGCTGTACCGAAAAGATCGACAACGATATTGTTCTCATTTTCGCACGCTATACACCGGAGGCAAGAGACCTGCGTGAAATGGTCTCCTACCTTAAGATTACCTCTGCGCTCAACCGTATTCGCACCAATATCAACAACTATCTGAAAAATATGCAGGGGATGATGGCCGAAGAGGATGTGAACATCATTCAGTTCATCAAAGAGTCGCTGAGCATCAACCGCTGTACGGTCAACGCCTTTGACAAGACCATCGAGATGCTGAAAACCTTCGATGACAACGACAAGATCAAGCAGCTTGCCATCGAGATCGATGTGGAGTATGCCAAAACCGACGATATCTACGCACTGCTTGAAAAAAGCGTGCTGCAGAAGATGGGTGAGGCGGACGGAAAGGCAGAAGAGTACTTCAACCTCCTCAAGTATATCCGCAAGAACCTCAAGATCATCGACCGCCTCGACAGTATCGCGCAGCGTGTCATCTTCGCGCGAATGGGCGGAAAACTCTAAAAGAATAAGCTTCTCTGCAAGTGTGTGCAAGGTTTCACTCGATGGCTCTGGCAGGTGCAAACGGCAAAGCCGCTCTGCGGGTTGAGTGCACCTTTGTCGCTATCGAGTGAAACCAGTATAGTCATAGAAAGTAATACTTTCTAGCTATGAAGACTCAGGGCTGAGTTGCAACCTGAAATCGGGTATACTTTCGTAAAAACGGAGTTGCCCGATGCGCAGACTGCAATGGTTCGCCTTTTTTCTCATCTCTCTGGTCGTTATCTACAAAATTATCACGCTTGAACCCTCCAATGTGCACCTTGTCGGAAGCAAAGCAACCGGCATTGCGTTTGAGAGTGTACCCCTTTCCAAAAACGATATTGACAAGACAACACTGCGTGTCACCTCCGGTGTTACCCTCCGTTTCGATGACAACCGCAGTGAAAACTATCCACTCTTCTACCGGTTGCTTGTAAAGACAGGCGAGAAGATAGGCGAGGGGGTCTTTGGAGAGATTGTCGATGTGAATGGAAAAGCGATGACAGGGTTAGATGGCAAGCCCCGCATCTCCGTACAGCCTGACGGTTCGTCACTGCTGAAAGCGGGCAGAGAGTGGCGGCTGCTGACCCATATGGAGGAGGCACCGGGCATGGTGTACGATACGACGCTGGAGCTGACAGAGCAGAAGCGGCTGCAGGCAGTAAAGACCAAACCGGTCGATATGCACAGTGTCGGCGGTACCATCATCGACTGTGCCGCCTCCAAGACCGACTACGGTACACACCTTGGCGGCGAAGAGGACTACTCGATGAACAGCCGCTATGCAGACGCGGCATCCCCTTTTTATGTCAACTGCCTGCTTGACGGCAGTTTCAAGGATGACAAAGGAAGGTTCAACTACTTCTGTGCCTATGTAGAGAATATGGCTGTATGGCTTGGTGACAAAAGTGTTGACAAAACAAAGGGCTACAACGGTGACACATTTACGCCCTACAACTACGGGCACATCATCGAGATCCAGCCCAAATCCCTGGGCAGGGCAGAGGTTGTCAAGCACTTCGTTCTGGGGCGCTACACACCCGAACTGGCAGTGATGATGCCAGACCATAAAACGCTTTATATGAGTGATGACGGCAACTTCAAGGGGGTTTACAAATTCGTGCTTGACAAGCCGGTGACAAGCTTTACACCCGTGTGGGAAGGCACACTCTATGCGGCGAAACTGGCGCAGAAAAGTGCCCAAAACGGTGGAAGCTTTACGGTGCAGTGGCGGGAGCTTGGGCATGCCAAAGACAGTGAGATTGCCGCTATGGTCAAGCAGAAAATGACCCTGAGTGATATGTTCGACATTACGAAGCCAGATGCAAATTACCGGTGTCCGGAGGGTTACCGAAAAATCATTGAAGATGACGCCACGGAGTGCCTGCGACTTAAACCGAATATGCACAAGGCAGCCGCCTTTCTTGAAACACGCAAATATGCAGCCTACCTCGGGGCGACGATGGAGTTTCGAAAAGGGGAGGGAATTGCGTTCGATCCTGCCAGCCGTACGCTCTTTCTCTCCCTCTCCTCCATCGACAAGAGTATGACCGATGACTATGAGGGGATGGAGACAGGCAACGACATCCGTCTGGAGGAGAACTTCTGCGGCGGGGTTTACGCCTTTGCGCTGGATGGCAACTACAGTGCCGTTTCGATGGAGGCACTGCTTACAGGCAAACCTCTGGATGATGAGAGCCCCCATGCGGCACACTACCGGTGTGACCCTGAAACCATCGCCAATCCGGATAACATTCTCTACCTGGGAGGTGGCATACTCATCATCGGAGAAGATGGCCCGAACCACCTTAACAATATGCTCTGGGCATATCATTTGAAAAGTAAAAAGCTGATGCGTATCGCATCACTGCCCATAGGAGCGGAGGTGACAGGACTGGACAAAGCAGTCGTCGCAGGCGAAGGGGCACTGCTCTTCAATGTGCAGCACCCCTTTACGGATGTGCCAAAAAATGTGGATGAGGAGACACCTGATGAACTGCTCATCCACAATGCAACAGCCGAGCAGAAACGGGCGCAGGTTGGCTACATCGGCGGATTGCCTGTGGGTCTGCTGAGAAATTAGGTATAATTGTCGCTATGGAAAGAACACTTGAGATCGTTGTCATCGAAGATGAAGAGGACATTCTGGAGCTGGTGGAGTACCATCTTCAAAAAGAGGGGTACCACGTTACGGGCTTCCTCTCGACCGAACATGTCGAACAGTTCCTCGAAGAGGAGACCCCAGCTTTGATGATCGTCGACAGAAACCTGCCGGGGATGGAGGGGAGCGCGTTTGTTTCTTACCTGCGTGAGATCGGGTATGATATTCCGGTCATCTTCCTTACCGCCAAGGACCAAGAGCAAGACCTCGAAGACGGCTTCGAAGCGGGCGGGGATGACTATATGACCAAGCCATTCAGCCCCAAAGAGCTGCTGCTTCGCGTCAAGGCGCTGCTGAAGCGTTCGGGTGCGCTGCAAAGCCGCCCCAAACTCAAGTATAAGACACTGACGCTGGACATCACCGCCAAAACGCTCCACACCGAAGAGGCAGAACTGCCCCTGACCAACCTGGAGTTCAACCTGCTCCACACCTTTATGCAGCACATCGACAAACCGCTTACGCGTGACTTTCTGCGTGATGAGGTGTGGGGTGCGGAGGGTGAGGGTGTCAACGACAATGCCGTCAATGTCGCCATCAACCGCCTCAAGAACAAGATAGACCCCCAAAACCGCCACAACTACTTTCACCCTGTCTGGGGTGTGGGGTACAAATTTGCCTGAAGATGACAATATGACATATTTTTACACGCTGCGCACCAAAGGCGGTAGACTTTCCCTATGAAAAAACAAGAACTTTTGCAAACCTATTTCGGACACAAAGGCTTCCGCCCGCTGCAGGAGGAGGTGATCGATGCGATCCTCTCGGGTGAGGATGTGCTGATGATCCTTCCCACAGGCGGTGGAAAGTCGCTCTGCTACCAGCTGCCCACCCTGATGATGGAGGGGGTGACGGTGGTCGTCTCACCGCTGCTGGCGCTGATGCACGATCAGGTGACTGCACTCAAAGCCAACGGCATCGAAGCGGCGATGCTCTCTTCGATGCAGACACCCGAAGAGAGCCGTGATATCGAACAGCAGCTGCGTCAGGGAAATATCAGGCTGCTCTATGTCGCCCCCGAGCGTCTGACCAATCCCTACTTTCTGAATCTGTTGCGTACATTGAAGCTAAACTTCTTTGTCATCGACGAAGCGCACTGTGTTAGCGAGTGGGGGCACGAGTTTCGTGAGAACTACCGTCAGCTCTCCCTGCTCAAGCATGAATTTCCCGAAGTCCCCATTGCCGCCTTCACCGCAACGGCAACCAAAACCGTCGAAGCGGATATCGCGACAAACCTTGGACTTGTCTCTCCCAAACGGGTGCGGGGTTCACTCTTCAGAGAGAACCTGACCATACAGGCACGCCACCGCATCAAGGACGGCCGCGAACAGCTGATGGCCTTTCTGGAGGCACACAGGGGAGAGTCGGGCATTATCTACACGCTTTCGAGAAAACAGACCGAATCGGTCGCGCACTTTCTGCAGAACAAAGGCATCGAAGCCAGAGCCTACCACGCGGGATTACCCACAGAAGAGAAGAATGCCACCTACAAGGATTTCGTAGCCGACAGGGTGCAGGTGGTTGTCGCCACCATCGCCTTTGGCATGGGGATAGACAAGAGCAATATCCGTTTTGTCGTACACATGACGATGCCAAAGACGCTGGAGAACTATTATCAGGAGATCGGCCGAGCAGGCCGTGACGGGCTTGAGGCGGAGACACTGCTGCTCTTTTCGGCTTCGGACATCGTGCAGCAGAAGATGTTCATAGAGGATCTGCCCGAAACCCCCTACAAGCAGCATGCATTCGAGAAGCTTGAGAGCATGGTGCGCTTTGCCAACAGCGAGGGGTGCCGCCATCAGAGTATCGCTTCCTATTTCGATGACCGCATAGAGAGCTGTGTTGACAAGTGTGACAACTGTCTGGCCCCAGAGAGCGAAAAGACCGATATTACCGATGCTTCACGCATGCTGCTTTCGGCCATCGTGCGCACAGGACAGAAGTTCGGCCTGCACTATGTTGTCGATGTGCTTCGCGGCAGCAAAGAGCAGCGGATACTTCAAAACGGCCACGATGCACTCTCAGTCTACGGCATAGGGGAGCACTATACCAAGGCGCAGTGGCTGACCATCGCCGACAAACTGCTGGAGCTTGGTGCGCTGCAGATTGGGGAGTTCAAAGTGTACCATCTGAGCAGTTTTGGGGTGGAGGTGCTCAAAGGGGCGCACCCCATCGATCTAAAAAAAGAGCGTCTGCAGGTGCAAAAGCGCATCTCAAAACGTAAAGAGACCTATTTTGACGACTACGATGTAGAGATGTATGACAGGTTAAAAGACCTGCGTACCCAGATTGCATCAGAGAACGGTATCCCACCCTACATCGTCTTTTCCGACAAGACCCTCAAAGACCTCAGTGCCAAAAAACCGCAGACCCGAGAAGAGATGCTGGAGGTGCACGGTATTGGAGCTGTAAAGTACGACAGATATGGAGAGGCGTTTCTTGAAGAGCTAAAGCAGGCGGCCTCTTGACAAAACATATAATAGACAATATAATAAACAATATAAAAAGCTAGGAGTAGCCGCATGTATAAAACGGTAAAGCCAACAACATTTACGCTGCCTCTCTATCTTGTTGAAGAGCTTGATACGCTTGCAAAGTCGCTTGGAAAGAAGAAAACTGCTATTGTGGCAGAAGCGCTTGAAATGTATATGGATCTGCAGGATTTGAAATTGGCAGAGTCGCGACTGGATGATGAAGAGATGGCAGCAGATGATTTTTTCAAGGAAGTAGGGGCGTAGAGAGTGTATTCGCTTCTGTTCAAATCGAGTGTCAAAAAAGATTTCAGACAGATAGCAAAATCGGATATCGCTTTTATCAAAGAGTCGCTAAAGCTTTTTGCCGAGCGCTTCGATACTGAGTATGAGCAGAGCCTGCTGCAAACGGGTAAGATCAAAAAACTTCAGGGAGAGACAGAAGTTTTATATCGGTTGAGACTCAGGCGATACAGAGTGATCTACAAAAAAGAGCAGGAGCGTCTGGTGATACTGGTGCTCTCTGTGAAATCCCGTCAGGGTGCCTATAAAAAGTGAGGAAAAAGATGAATGAACTGCCTCTCTGCGGCATAGACGAAGCGGGTAGAGGGCCACTGGCAGGACCGCTTGTTATGGCGGGTGTCGTGTTGACAGAAGCGATTGACGGATTGATGGACTCCAAGCAGCTGAGTGAAAAAAAGCGTGAGATATTGTTTGAAAAAATAGTTGCTACAGCACGGTACCATATTGTCTCATTCAGTGCCGAAGAGATCGACGGTGAGGGGATATCGAAGTGTCTTGCAAAAGGCTTGCGTGCCATCCAGGAAACGCTGCCGGGATGCCGCTACCTCTTTGACGGCAACAGCCGCTTTGGGGTTGACAACCTGGAGACACTTGTCAAAGCAGATGCTATTGTAGCAGAGGTGAGTGCGGCGAGTATTTTGGCAAAGGTGACGCGTGACCGTGAAATGGTGAGATTGTCAGAGATCTACAGGGAGTATGGCTTTGAGAATCACAAAGGGTATGCGACAAAAGCACATTGTGAAGCGCTGATGCGGCACGGGCGTTCTCCCGTGCACAGAAAGAGTTTTCGCGTAAAAGGACTTGACGAGCCTACGCTCTTTTAGAGCGGAACACCGTTGATGGTGACTTTGCCGTCTTTGAGGACGAAGTTGTAAACCTTTTTGCCCTTCTCCTCTTTTGGAGGAATGAGCATCATCACCATCATCGCACGCGGGTCTTTGGCGATCATCGAAGCGATGGTTTCTGAGAGCGACAGCGTTGTTGTCGCATCGATGGCGCCAAGCAGCAGCATCGGGTTTTGTTCAATCTGTGCAAAGTCGATACCCGGTGCAACTTCAAGCGTAGCGTTCAGTGCTATATCTCCCAGGTTGTTTCCGTTTTCAACTATTTTTTCGACAGCGAATCTGTTTACCGTCATCTTCATCCCTTTGGAGAGCAGCTGTTTGAGGGCGGCGTTGAACGCATCTTCATCTTTTTCGGGATCGCTGTTTTGCAGTACCTCCAGCGCCTTGGCATCGAGATTGTCAGTACGGGCATCGAACACAGTCTGTTCCATGGCAATGGTCTGTCCCTGGCCTCTCATCGTAGTTGTCGCAACGGTTGCAGTCACGCTGCTTGAGAGCAGGCTGTTTTGCTCTTTTTCGGAAGTTTCTATCTTGATGTTGTCAATCGCCAAGCTTCCCTGTCCCTTTTTGGTAACGGTGATTTTCGCTACGCTATAGTCGGCATCCATATCGTAGGGCGACGGTCCGGTCGATTTGTATGTGGCAACGGTTTTGTCTATAAGTGCTTTGAGCCCATCTGAACTCTCCATGCCAAGAAGTGTGACTTTCTGCTTGAGAGTGGCGAGTGCTCCTTTGTCGAGGGCACCTTCGAAAGTTGCCCCTTTCATAGTAAGTGTGACCGACTCGGAGTCGTCACGCAGGGTTTCGTGAATATCTTTGAGATAGCCCTTGAAGGCGGAAAGGTCTTTTCGCAGGTCGATGTGCATCAGCAGCTTTTTCTCCGAGAGTATCTTCTCAATCTGTGCCAGTACCTTTTTGTCGTCATCATCTTCAGCCGCATTGTGTACACTGTCCGGTAGCGTGAGCGGGTAGAGGTCCATAGAAAGTGCACTGTAGAGGTCCGGCTGATAGGTGATGTCGACACCCATTTTTAAGCCTTTGAGTGCCTCTATATCCTGTACGGTTGCATTTGCTCCTACACGCTTGAAGTAGGCAGCCATCTTTTTGGGGTCTTCAAAGGTAATGACAAAATGCTCTTTTTTAGGGCTGCTGCTGCGCTCCTCAACAACAAAACCGCTCTGCTGCATTGCCGTAATCTCTGTATTGAGCTGTTGTTTGACCTCTTCGTTGAGTCTGCTGTTCCCTGCGGTATAGAAGTAGATGAGCGCGACAGCGGCAATGGCAAAGATGCTTGCGATAATTTTTTTCATAAGGTATTCCTTAGTGTGTGGGGTAGAGGGCTTTGAGATGGTCCATCTTTTTGCCGAGGTTGAGCAGCCCCATATCTGCAAGGACAAGGGCCATCATCGCTTCGCAGACGACGGCTCCCCGTATGGCGACGCATGGGTCGTGCCGTCCTTTGAGGTTGCAGACGGTCGGTTCGTTGTTAACCGTGACCGTCTCCTGCTCCTTGAAGATGGAGGGGGTCGGTTTGAAGTGTGTCTTTACGATGATGGTGTCACCGTTGCTGATACCGCCGAGTATACCGCCGGAGTGGTTGCTTTTGAAGCCATCGGGGGTGATGGGGTCGTTGTTCTGGCTGCCTTTGAGGTGTGTGCTGGCAATACCGTCGCCGATCTCTACGGCTTTGGCGGCGTTGATACCCATCATCGCATCTGCAAGAATGGCATCGAGCTTGTAGTAGAGCGGTTCGCCAAGACCGATGGGTACCCCGTTGGCTGTTGTCAGCACCACGCCGCCAACGGAGTCGTGGGCCTCTTTGGCTGCGAGCACGGCCGCCTCCTGGGCTGCCTCCTTGTTGGGGTCGAGCGCATAGAGTTTGGAGCCTTTGGCGTGTTCGAAGTCGATCGTTTCAGCCTTGATGCCGTCCACTTCGCACAGACCGCTCTGGATGGAGACGCCTATCTCTTTGAGCATCAGTTTGGCAATCGCCCCGCCGGCAACGCGTGCGGCCGTCTCTCTGGCCGAGGAGCGTCCGCCGCCGCGGTAGTCGCGAAGGCCGTACTTGTGAAAATAGGTGAAATCGGCATGGCCGGGTCGGAAGAGGTCTTTGATGCTGTCGTAGTCCTTGCTCTTCTGGTTGGTGTTGAAGATGACCATCGCAATCGGGGTACCGGTACTGAGCCCTTCGAAAACGCCTGAGAGAATTTCCACCTTGTCATCCTCTTTTCGCCCCGTTTCCAGCTTGCTCTTGCCCGGTTTTCTGCGGTCGAGTTCGGACTGGATGAAAGCTTCGTCTATCTTCAGGCCTGCCGGTATACCGTCAAGAATGCAGCCGATCGCTTTGCCGTGCGACTCACCAAAGGTAGTCAGTGTCAGTTTCTTTCCGAACGTGTTCATTGCTTCAGTGCCTCCAGTGCGATTTTGGCCGCTTTCTGCTGCGCCTCTTTCTTGCTTTTGCCTCTGGCCGAAGCGATTGTTTCATCGTTGAGCTTGACCGCGATCTCGAACTCTTTTTTGTGGTCGGGACCGGAGCTGCCCAGAAGTTCATACTGCGGCGTAACGCCGTGCGTTGCCTGTGTCAGCTCCTGCAGGGCGGTCTTGTAGTCTTTGGAGAGGGTGTCAAGATCGATCTTAGGATGCGCCTCTTCAAGCAGATCGATGGCGATCCTTTTCGCCGTATCGAGCCCTGCTTCAAGGTAGATGGCACCAATCACCGCTTCAAAAGCGTTGGAGAGCAGGGAGGGTTTGTTGCGCCCGTTGTTGTTCTCTTCGGCCGGAGAGAGGTAGATGTACGCTCCCAGATCGATGGCGCGTGCAAGCAGGGTAAAGCCGCTTTCATTGACAAGCGAGGCTCTGATCTTGGAGAGTATACCTTCGTTCGATTTGGGAAACTTGTTGAAGAGGTACTCTCCGACGATGAGGTCGAGTACCGCGTCGCCGAGAAACTCAAGCCGCTCATTATTGTAAGGCTTTTTGTCACTCTTGTGTGTCAAAGCCTCAATAATCAACTGCTTGTCCTTGAAGGTATAGCCAAGCCGTTTTTCAAGTTGGGCGTAGTCTGTCATTGTCACTCCTTGTTTTTAATCGATTGCTGAATGCGCTCAGCCTCGGTACGGGCCAGCTCGTCGCAGCGTTCGTTCTGCGGATGCCCGTCATGCCCGCGTACCCAGGTGCCTTTGATGTTGTGGGGTTTGGAGACTTCGAGGTACTCCTCCCAGAGATCGACATTCTTGACCTTTTTGAAGCCTTTTCTAACCCATCCCGGAAGCCACTCGTTGATCGCCTTGATGACATAGGAGCTGTCGGAGACCACTTCGACATCGCAGGGCTCTTTGAGAAGTTTCAGCCCCTCGATGACCCCGCGCAGCTCCATGCGGTTGTTGGTGGTATGGTTTTCACCGCCGAAATACTCTTTGGTGTGGCCGTTGTACTCAAGGATGCCTCCGTAGCCGCCCGGTCCGGGGTTGCCCAGACTCGAGCCGTCAGAGTAGAGAGTAATTCGTTTGCGTGCTTGTTTTGGCAACCTGTTCCTCGACTTCTACAGAGTTTATCGCCATACAGTTCGGACAGCGTTTGAACGATACGGGAAAGCTCTGTTTGCATTTTTTACACAGGTACGAAAAGTGCAGGTCCGCCTCTTCAAAACCGCCCTCTCTTGCCGTAGCGATCAGATCGACGGCGAAGATGCCGCTTTGCGCCATCGGTTTCTGCAGATACCCTTTGGCGTAGTAGAGCGTACCCAGCTGTGTATGTTGTGTGATTATATCCAAATCGAGTTGTGAATTGGGTAAGAACCAGAGGATGTCGAGGATCTCGTGCAGCCTGTCTATATCGATGCGCTCCCAGGCGATACGGGTATCCAGCTTGAGCAGTTCGGCGATCACCAGACGGTACAGTGTAGGTTCTGCATCGAGAATGGCAAGCAGTTTGGGTACCTTCTGTTCTGCCGAGAGGCTGCGTTTGGAGGTAAGGTCCAGAAAGGACAGGAACTGCTCAAGCTGGGCAGTGTCTTCTCCCAGCATCTTCAGAGGTTCGATCACCTCTTTGGCATGTGTGAAGTCGTGCATCGTCTCGTAGACGATGCCAAGTTCGTAAAGCACCTTTTTACTGCGCGGTTTTTTGCGCAGAATCTCGACATAGATAGAGCGGGCACGTTCGAGAAAACCCGCGTGCAGATAGGTGGTTCCCAGCCGTTCCATCAGTTCCGTTTTGGCAAGGTCGCCTGGCATATGCTTGATGAGGTAGAGGTAGATGTTGATTGCCTTGTGGTACTCTCCTGAGCTTTCGAAAGCCTTGGCAAGGAGAGTCAGCGGTTTGAACATATGCTCCTCAAAGGGCATGTCCGCCGTATCGAGGGCGCACTCGGCACTTTCGAACTTGTCGAGGAACTTCAGCAGGTTGCCTGCCTCTTTCTGCTGCTTGTAGATGCCCCATGCATAGGTCGCCACGGCGATGATGAGGCTGATGACGATAATGAGCAGTATGCTGAAGAGCGGATCGTCGTATGCGGGAAGAATGTGTTCCATTATGTGCACCTTTGGTGCAGTGAGGAGTGAGGAATGAGGAGTGAGGAGTTTTGGTATGCACTGCGTGGCAGTGCTATTGTTGAATGATAGATGTTTTGGTTGCTCACTGCTATTCCTCTTTTTGTGTTGTTGGTGATTATACCAAATAGGATATAATGCCGTCATGATTGATAACGCTTCCATAGAGTCACTAAAAAACAGTATCGATATTGTCGATGTCGTCGGAAACTATGTCGAGCTGAAGAAGGCGGGTGCCAACTACAAGGCCAACTGTCCCTTTCACGGTGAGAAGACACCCTCCTTTGTCGTCAGCCCCTCCAAGCAGATCTACCACTGTTTCGGATGCGGTGCCGGCGGAGATGCCATCAAATTCGTGATGGAGCTTGAGAAACTCAACTACCCCGAAGCGATAGAAAAACTGGCGTCGATGTATAACTTTTCGCTGCGCTACACCAAAGGGAGTTCGGACTACTCCGATGCCAGACGCGTCCTCGAGGCGATTCAGCGCTGGTATGTGAAAAACCTTGAGCAGAACGAAACAGCCCGAAACTACCTCAAAGAGCGGGGCATTTCGCAAAACTCCATCGAGCGTTTCGGTATCGGCTACGTCCCCGAAGGTCGATCGGTGATGCGCTTTTTGGATACCATGTCGCTTCCCCGTCCGCAGGCTGCCGAAGCGGGTATTATCGCCCAGGGAGAAGACGGTGGCTACTACGCCAGACTGGTAGAGCGTATCACCTTTCCCATCTACTCGCCAAGCGGTGCGGCCGTGGGTTTTGGGGGAAGGACGATCACAAACCATCCCGCCAAGTACATCAACTCGCCGCAGACGAAGCTCTTCAACAAATCGCGTCTGCTCTACGGCTATCATCTTGCCAAAGAGAGCATCTACAAAAATAAAAAACTGATTGTCTGTGAGGGGTACCTCGATGTGGTGATGTTCCACCAGGCAGGTTTTACCGAAGCGGTTGCCACACTTGGAACGGCACTGACAAGCGAACACCTGCCGCTGCTGCGAAAGGGTGAGCCCAAAGTCATTCTGGCATACGACGGAGACAAAGCCGGCGTGGCTGCCGCACTCAAGGCTGCGCAGATGCTCGCACATGCAGACTTTGACGGCGGTGTGGTGCTCTTCCCCGACGGGCAGGACCCCGCAGACCTGATCGCCAAGGGGCAGAGCGAGGCGGTAGCGAAGCTGCTGCGTGAAGCCAAGCCGCTCATCCCTTTTGTTCTCGAAAAGATCGTGGAAGCCTACGATCTGCACGATCCGCGTGCCAAGGAGGCTGCATTCGGGGCGCTCAAGCAGTTTCTTGCAGGGCTCAGCCAGATTATCAAAGATGCCTACATTCCTATGGCGGCAAGCCTGCTGGGAGTCGCGCCGGCGATGTTCGGTACACAGGCAAAACCCGAACGCGCCAGAGAGAACTTCTCGCAGCCTAAAGATGATGTCGCGCAGCTGAGCATTCTCAAGACACTGGTCGAAAAGCCCGACCTCATCGACTTCGTGCTCGATGTGGCCGATATCAATATGTTCGGCAGCTATGCCCCGCTCTTTACCGCACTGCTGAACAATGAAACGGAACATCCGCACCTGATGGGACTTTCGGTAGACGAAAGCCTGAAAGTGCTGAGCGAGGAGGAGCTTCAGGATGCCCTTCGTAGCTTCCTCATACGCCACTACGATACCAGGATCAAACAGGTAAATGCAGACGGGCGTATGCCGTTTGCGCAGAAAGCTTTTCTTATCCGAAAGATCAAAACGGACATCATCCCCCGTCTCAAGCGCGGCGAACTGGTCCCTTATGACGATTCCATCTGATCTGGGCTGTTCTTTTAGAGATTTTGTGATAGAATTCTCTCCGCAACATTGATGGGCCCTTAGCTCAGCTGGGAGAGCGCTTCGCTGGCAGCGAAGAGGTCGTCGGTTCGATCCCGATAGGGTCCACCATCTTCTTCGATATACACAATAATCAAAAACAGTTTTAGGCTATAATGTGACCATTATGTAAAGGTTGCTGTCGTGCAAAGATATATTCTGGTTTTTATAGTGCTGGGTGCCGGGTTTGTTTATGCCGATGTTACTATGCACAAACGGCCTGTTTGGCCACGACCGGTACATCCGATTGAACCGGATCGTCCACATAAAAGACCGACTGTTCGTCCCGTTGTCGTTCCGCATGTCGATACTGCTTACATCAACAACACCTATGTCACACAGGAGAGCTGTGATGAGTACAGGAAGCATATCGATGCGCTCAATGCCTACATCGACAAGCTTGAAAAAGAGATTCATGATCTCAAAGAGAAAGAGTATGCCAAACTGCGTGAAAAATTGAAAAAAGAGCATACGCAGGAGTTGCGGCAGTTTGAAAAACGAAAGAGCAGTGTCAAGAGCGAGAACAGGATTATCGTCAAGGAAAAAGCGCAATAATATCTGTTGATGCAAACAAGGAGATAGATGATGACACCCGAAGCAATTGCACAGGAGCGCATTGCGCTTTGTAGAAAAGAGCGGCGCGAATGGCTTGACCTAAGCGGTCTTGGACTGAAGCAAATACCCGCAGAGTTAAGTGAACTTGTCTGGCTTCGGAGGCTCTCCGTTTCCAGAAACGACATAGGCTCCATCGAGAGGCTGGCTCCCTTGACGCAGCTGCACAAGCTTGCCTTTTCGCACAACCGTATCAGCGATCTTTCGCCGCTTGCAGGGAATGAGCGGCTGAAATTTCTCTTTATGAAGCACAACCGGATAAAGTCGGTGGATGTACTGGGAGGGCTTTCTACGCTTAAAAAGATCGATGCGCACCACAATTACATCGAGCATATCGATGCTTTGGTCGGTCTGCCAAAACTGGTCTATCTGGATGTATCGTACAACCATATTGAAAATCTTGAAGTGGTAAAAAAGATGAGGTTGAAATGGTTTAACGGGGAGTGTCAAATGTGTCAGTGGTGACCCCTAGGAGACTCGAACTCCTGTGGCATGGATGAAAACCATGAATCCTAACCGCTAGATGAAGGGGCCGCACATAACAAAAACAAGTATCAAGTGGTGACCCCTAGGAGACTCGAACTCCTGTGGCATGGATGAAAACCATGAATCCTAACCGCTAGATGAAGGGGCCATTGACAACTTGTGGACGGAATTATATAAACTGATGCCTTAAATCACTCTTAACCTACGCTATAATTTTGATAAAAAATAGGGAGAAAATCTATGATACGTTATCTGTATGGCATAGCAGCGCTTTTTTTGTTGCTACTGCAAGGGTGTGGCGAGCCGCCGAAACTCAAAGGTGAGAGTGCGATGATCGTGCTGAAGACACCGGTGATGAGGTATGCGGACATGGGCTTTGTCTATGAGGGACCCTCTGAAATAAAGGCGGAGATTTACGGCAGCGGCCAGGCACTTTTTACACTGCGCATCACGCCTCAAAGTGTCTGCACCAGCCGATTTGCCTGCCTTGACAGAAAACGTTTCAATGCACAGATGCTCTCAAGATACTATCCTGAGGATACAATAGAGCGTATTTTTCGTGCAAAACCTGTTTTCAATGGGAAAAATGTCGTAAAAAAACGTAACGGCTTTACACAAAAACTTTTTGCTCCGGGAAAATACAATATTGAATACTCCGTTTTAAATAATGAAACGGTTTTTCGTGATACAATCAATAAAATTGTCATAAAAATCAAACGGATGCGAGGTTGAGATGAAGTATGTCGGAGCACACGTGAGTGCCAGCGGCGGTGTGGAGAACGCACCGCTCAATGCGATGGCGATAGGCGCCAAGGCCTTTGCCCTTTTTACAAAAAACCAGCGCCAGTGGGTTGCCAAACCGCTGACACAGGAGTCGATCGATGCGTTCAAAGCCAACCTTGAAAAGAGTGGTATCCTCCCCAAACACGTGCTGCCGCACGACTCCTACCTCATCAACCTGGGACACCCCGAAACGGACAAGCTTGAAAAGTCGCGTACGGCGTTCATCGATGAACTGGAGCGCTGTGCGCAGCTGGGGCTTGACAAGCTCAATTTCCATCCTGGTTCACATCTGGTGAAGATCCCTAAGCGCGATCCGCACTACGAAGAGAAGCTGATGGAAGCCGAACTGCACTGTCTGGATGTCATCGCAGAGTCGATGAACCTTGCCATAGAAGCGACGGCAGGCTCCAATGTGAAACTGGTCATCGAGAACACTGCAGGGCAGGGGAGCAACCTCGGCTACAAATTCGAGCACCTCTCCTATCTTATAGACAAGGTGGAAGACAAAAGCCGAGTAGGCGTCTGTCTTGATACCTGCCACACCTTTACCGCAGGCTACGATCTGCGTACCCGTGAAGCGTACGATGAGACAATGGATGCCTTCGAACGTATCGTCGGCTTCAAGTACCTGATGGGGATGCACATCAACGACTCCAAGCCGCCGTTGGGATCGCGTGTAGACCGCCACCAGTCGCTGGGGCTTGGTGAGATCGGCTGGGATGCTTTCCGGTTCATCATGAACGACCCGAGAATGGATGATATTCCGCTGGTGCTTGAGACGATCAATGAAGAGATCTGGCCCGAGGAGATCAAAGCGCTCTATGCGCTGGTTGAAGCATAGTGTTCAAACCAGAAAAGGAGGAAAAGAGAATGAAAATCAGATTTGCCTATCTGTTTATTGTAGTGTCGGCATTTGTGCTGATGGGATGTGGAGGAGCGGACAGCTTGGACCAGCCGCCAAAAGAGGAGGTAACTGGAGGAGAGGTTGCTGTTGATTTCAGTGCCGAGACGATGCGGAATATCCTAATCTCGGAAGGAGCGATTCCTGCAGATTACAACAATTCGATTTTCGGGTATAAAGCATACAAGATCCCCTACGAAACGACCGATGAAGAGGGTAACCGTGTCAAGGTCTCCGGCCTGATGGTCGTACCGACAGGTGTGCCTGAAACAATGAAACAGGCGGGTTTTTCACTGGTAAGCGATTCTCACGGTACGATTTTTGCCAATGCGGAAGCGCCTACGGTCATCGCCGAAACGACAAACAGTCCGGACGGTGCGCCTATTATCCTGACGGCACTGGGCGGTTTTGTTACCCTGCAGGCAGACTATATAGGCTTTGGCGATTCGCTGGGACATTACCATCCCTATCTTTTGAAAAGTTCTTCTGCCGCAACGACTGTCGATTTTATCAATGCAGCGCGTGAGTTCGCGGAAAACAACGGTATTCCGTTAAACGGGCAGCTTTTTGTAACCGGTTACAGTGAAGGGGGATATGTTGCAATGGCAGCGCTCGAGGCACTGGAAGAGGCAGGAGACCCCGTTGCTTTTGCCGCGCCGATGGCCGGCCCCTATATGCTCGACCGGATGGGCCAGGCAGTGTTGGCAGCAGATACACTTCCTGTTCCCTCCTTTATTGCCAATGTTGCGTACGCCTATGCTTTACGATATGGGGTGACTGTCGATACGCTTGTGAAAGAGCCGTATGCCTCGGCACTCCCCGTACTGTTTGACGGCAGCAAAGCAAGACCCGAAATTGATGCCCAATTAACACATGTTACTGCGGATCTTTTTACTGCAGGTGCAATCAGTGGTCTAACGACACTCGATTCCAATTACTGGTTTACACAGACACTTCAGTTGAACAGTACGGCCTACTACCCGGGACTCCAGACTACTACACGACTGGTACAGTGTATCGGGGATGATGTCATCCCTTTTGTGATGTCAACAGGAACAGCAACAGTTATGCGTGACAATTTCGGGGCGGCAGATATCGATGTGATTCCGGTTGAAGTGGCGATCACCGGAGATCTCAATACCTCTTTGCGCCTGGGACATGCGGAGTGTGCGACACCGGCATACGGTGTGGTATCCAAGATCTTCTCAGACGTACGTAGAGCAACGATAGGATATTAGGAGTAAAACATGAAAAAGACACTATTGGTTTCAGCCGCAGCAGCTACTGCACTGACGGCAGGGGCATACAAGCTTCCGGAGCAGTCGGTCAACTCCATGGCACTGAGTGCAGCCTATGTGGCACATACCACACAGGCAGATACTGCCTACTTCAACCCTGCCAATATGGCGTTTATGGGAGAGAAACACTATTTTGACGGTGCTGTGACGCTGATCCACCTGCCTTCAAACGAGTTTGTCAGTATACCGCCGTATGCCGGAGCATCGGAAACGGAAAATATTGTTGTGCCGACAATGCACTATGTCTCAGCCCCTACAGGGGACTTCCGATGGGGTGTGAGTCTGGTTGTTCCCGGAGGATTGACGAAGCGGTGGAATACGCCCTACCAGAAACTCTATGCGGAGGAGTTTACACTTGAAAATATCGAGCTCAATCCGGTCTTTTCCTATAAAATCAATGAACAGCTTGCTATCGGTGGTGGCCTGCGTATGGTTTACAGTAAAGGTGTGGTAAAGAGTGACGGAAGAGGGGGAACGCCCTATCCAATCGCACGGGAGATGAAAGGCGATACGATTGAGTTTGGCTACAATCTTGCACTTGCCTACCGTCCTGCCGAAGATGTTAATATGGCAGTAACCTACCGTTCCAATATTGACCTTAAAGAGGAGGGAACAGCAAACCTCTATCTGGGAAACGTCGGAAGCCAGTATGACGCAACAGTAACCGTACCGCTTCCTGCAGCACTCAATATTGCCGTTTCCAAAACGTGGAACAAGACATTTACACTGGAGCTTGGCTATGAAAGAACCTTCTGGTCGACCTACAAGCAACTCGATTTTCAATATGCCCAGCCAGTAACAAACCCTGTACTCAAGCAGGCATTTGACACGCCCATCCCAAAGAACTGGAAAGATACCAACACCTATAAGATCGGGGCAACGATGGTGATGGACAAGATCACTGTGATGATGGGATTTGCGATCGATGAGACACCGATCCCCGATGAGACACTCAGTTTCGAACTGCCAGACAGTGATGCGAAGGTCTTCTCCATGGGTTTCAGATATCAGCAGACAGAAAATCTTTCATGGGGAGCAGCATTCCTGTATGACAGTAAAGAGCCTATCTCTATTCCACCCGGTGTGTCGGACAATGCACTGCTCAAGCTGACGGGTGCCAGTTTCAATGGGGGCGGTGCCTACCTGACGACAATAGGACTCTCTTACGAGTACTAAGATGGAGTATCCGTTCAATACCCTTTACGAGATCGCGCAGCACCAGGCAAAAAAGCGCGGTGGCAAAACGGCGCTCTTTGTCGATGAGGCAAAAATCCGTTACCGAGACATTCTGCAAAAGGCTGACACGCTTGCGGCCGTACTGGCAGAACAGGGGGTGAAGCGGGGCGACAGGGTCGCACTCTTTTTGCGCAACTCTCCGGAATTTGTCTATGCCATCTTCGCTGTCTCCAAACTGGGTGCGATTCTGGTACCCGTCAACACCTTTCTCAAAGCCGATGAACTCAGCTATATTCTTGAAGACAGCGGTGCATCGGTGCTGATGGCTTCGGCCATACACGCCAAAGTGGTCGACGCTTCGAACGCATCGGAGGTGTGCAGCTCTGTCTTCTGGGAGGGGGATATTGAAAATACAGGAGAGAACGATATTCGTTTCGATGATGTATGGGAGCAGCATGCCCAGGTACCCTACCAAGCGGGAAAACTGGACGATACGGCTGTACTCATCTATACTTCCGGAACGACAGGCAAGCCCAAAGGGGCGATGCTGAGCAACCGAAACATCCTCTCCAATGCCGATTCCGGACGTCAGACGATCCGTGTAACGCACAGAGACCGTGTCATTGTCTTTTTACCGATGTTCCACTCCTTTACCTTTACCATCGGTGTCATTTTGCCGCTCTATATCGGTGCGAGTATCGTCATCATCAAATCGCTGCAGCCTTTCAGCAACATTTTCAAACAGACGCTGATGAAACGGGTGACGATCTTTTTCGGCGTACCTGACGTCTACAATGCGCTTGCCCGTGCGAAGCTGCCATGGTACTTTATGTGGTTCAATCGTATCCGCGCGTTCATCTCCGGTGCGGCACCGCTGCAGCCAAAGACCCTCGATGCGATGGCACAGAAGTTCAAGCGCGCTACGCTGCTTGAAGGCTACGGGCTGAGCGAAGCGAGCCCGGCGGTCTGTATCAATACGTTTGAAAAGCAGAAAGCCGGTTCGGTGGGAACGGCGCTGCCCGGGTACGAGATGAAGATCGTTGACGAGCATATGAACGAACTGCCTCACGGGGAGATCGGTGACATTATCGTCAGGGGAGAGAATGTCATGCAGGGGTACTGGAAGCGTCCCGAAGCGACAGCAGAGACCATTGTCAACGGCTGGCTCTTGACAGGGGACATGGGATACATGGATGAAGAGGGCTTCCTGTTCATCGTCGACCGCAAGAAAGATCTCATTATCTCCAAGGGGATCAACATCTATCCAAGAGAGATCGAAGATGCCATCGACAGCCATCCTCATGTGAAGGCGTCTGCGGTGGTCGGCATTTTCGATGAGAAGAGCGGTGAGATCCCCATCGCTTACGTAGAGCTGGAAGAGGAGGTTGAAGCGCTGGATGAGGCGGGGCTTAAAACACACCTGCAGAGCCAGCTTGCCAATTTCAAGCTGCCAAAGCAGATTCACGTCATCGAAGAGCTGCCAAAGAATGCGACGGGGAAAGTGCTCAAGCGGGTGCTTAAAGAGCAGCTTGCCAAGGCGGAGGTGGCCGATCAAAGCGCTGATTAATGCGAGACTTATTGCAGACGGCAAGATATACGAGAATGTGACGATTCTCTTTGACAATACCATACGCGCTGTCAACAGAGATGTCAATACCGCCGGATGTGAAGTCATCGATGCCAAAGGCGCATATGTTTCGGCAGGTTTCATCGACATCCATATTCACGGCAGCGGCGGTACGGATGTGATGGACGCGACCCCCGAGGCGCTTGAGACCATTTCGAAAACCCTGGTACAGACCGGTACCACCTCTTTTCTTGCCACGACGATGACAATGTCGCAAGAGCATATTGACGCGGCAATTGACAATGTGCGTGCATCTCAAAAATGTGTAAACGGTGCGCAGATCTTGGGTGTGCATATGGAAGGCCCTTTCATCAACCCCATCAGACAGGGGGCACAGGATGCCAAATTCGTTCAAACGCCGCGGTTCTCCTCTATTGAAAAACATATGGACCTGGTCAAAGTGATCACCCTCGCACCGGAAATGGAAGGCGCGGAAGCGTTCATCCGTAAAGTAAGGCAGCAATATCCCAAAGTGCTGCTCAGTATCGGACACTCCGATGCCACTTACGATGAGGCAAAAGAGAGTTTCTGGTGTGGGGTACGCCACGCAACCCATCTCTTCAACGCGATGCCGCCGCTTAAACACCGTGCACCAGGCATTGTTGGTGCGGTGTTTGACGATGAACGCGTCAGCTGTGATGTCATCGCCGATCTGGTGCACCTGCATCCGGCGACACTGCGTATGGTCTGGAGAGAAAAAGGGAACAACCTTATGCTCATCACCGATGCGATGCGTGCGGGGTGTATGAAAAACGGCTCTTATGATCTTGGGGGACAGCAGGTAGAGGTGGCAGACGGTGAGGCGAGGCTTGCCGACGGTACACTTGCAGGCAGTGTGCTGAAGATGAACGAAGCAGTGCGCAATATGGCGGTACACACTTCTATGACACTGCCTCAGGCCATTCGAAGTGTTACGGAACTGCCTGCGCAAAAACTGCACCTTGAAAAGAAAGGGAAGCTGGAGGCGGGCTTTGATGCCGATATGGTCATCTTTGATGAAGGGTTGGGTATCATAGCGACATTCGTTGCAGGTGAAATGAAATACCAAAGGAGTCTATGAGATGTTCGGATTGTTCAAACGCAAAGTAAGAGAGGTGCATGCTCCGGTGGATGGGCAGGTGGTAGACATTACCGAAGCGCCGGACGAAGTATTTGCCGGCAAGATGGTCGGTGACGGGGTAGCGATAAAGCCCGTCAGCGATACCTTTTGTGCCCCCATCGACGGTGTGGTCAGCAAGATCTTTTCGACAAACCACGCTTTTAGTATCAAGAGCGATAAAGACCTTGAGGTGATGGTACACATCGGTCTTGAGACCGTAGCGCTGGATGGAAAAGGCTTCGAGCGTTTGGTAGAAGAGGGCGCGCAGGTCGCTGCGGGTGACCCGGTCATCAAAGCCGACCTCTCCTACATTGCAGAGCATGCCAAAAGCACCATCACTCCCATTGTTGTCTCTGAAACGAGTGATGTCAAAAAGATAGAGAAAAAACTTCGCATCGTCAAGCAGGGCGATGTTGTCATGGAGGCGGAGTGATGCCTCAGTCCAACTCCGATACCGTAATGTATATCCTCTATGCGGTGATTATCGTGGCGACCATCGTCATTTTGAAGATGCCGAAGAAGAAGTAGTATGGAAGTTCTTTTTAGTATATCCCCAATTGTATTTTGGGAATACGTAGATAAATATTTTTAAAGTCTCTCCAGTACAAAGTAGATATACTCCTGCATTGTCTGCTTGGGGGTTATATGGGTATACTCTTCACTCTCTATCAGCTTGAGTTCATCTGGCAGTTCATTAAGCATTTTTTCATGGTCGTATTGCATAATATCAAGCCCTGCACACTGGATCGGCCCATCTGTTCTAAAGGTGCTGATGATTGCTTTTGCATTTGGCTTGAGCACATTTTTAAGCACCTCGAAGTACTTGGCACGTTCTTTTTTGGATAATAAAAAGTGAAACACCGCTCTGTCATGCCAAATATCGTACGGCTTGTCAGTTGTAAATTCTAAAATATCACTACAAATACAGGTAATAGATGAAGTATCTACTCTTTTTTTGACGATATCGAGTGAACTTTGTGCGGTATCGAGCAGTGTTATATGTTTGAAACCTTCGGCAATAAGAGTATCTGCCAAAAAAGAAGCACCGCAGCCTGCATCTATAATGCGACTTTCAGGGATAGCATACTTTTTTATGAGTTCAAGCGATTTTGTGGGATTGTTTTGATGCCAGAGTACCTGTGTGTAATCTTTTGTGCGAAATATCTCATCCCAATGTTGTTTTCGTTTTAGATTTGCAGGGATTTTTGTCGCTTGAAATACAGCACCCCTCGTTGTCTCAGCAGTCGTATAATGCATATGACCAGTACATTCTACATCTTTAAAGCCAGCCTTTTGTATGAGCTCTATAAGTTCATTTTCTCTCATGGTCCCAGCTACGCAGTTCGCCCAATCTTCTTCACCTTCAGATGCACTGCAGCAGGAACTCTGCTCAAGAGAGTAACACTCACTGCTTGCTTCAGATATATCAATCATATCTGCAAAATATATCTTCCCCTCTGGTTTTAATATGCGATAAATCTCGGCAAACACAGACTCCTTACAAGAAGTAAGATTGATAGCACCGTTGGAGATGACAACATCAACACTCTCATCTTCAAGAGGAACATTGTCAAAACTGCTCTCTA
>JALTVI010000020.1 GCA_027049035.1 Sulfurovum sp.
CTCAGGAGCTCGTCGATGTGGGGATGCCCTGAGTTATCGATATGAAAAGAGGTATAAAATCGTAAACCAAAACCGCATCGCTATGAAACGAACGCTGTGTGTAGTCCTCGTATTGAGTTTTGCACTGGGGGGTAAAGACCTCACTGCTCAATATGTTCGATTAAACGGGGGGATGAACTTAGCATCTATCCTAAGCCCTGATGAAGAGAATTTACTCGGTATCGGAAACATTATTGGGTTGCATGTAGGATTTGGCTATGAAATACCAAATAAGGAAAAGCCGTATTCTTTCGAAACAGGCCTTCGTTATTCAGTGAAGGGATTTGATGCAGTGGTGTTTGGAGTGTCTTTCAAGATGCGGATTTTCTATTTAGAAGCACCCTTGCTCATGAAGCGTTATTGGGATGTTGGCAATGAGACGAGGTTTTTTCTAAGTGCAGGACCCTATATAGGCGTAGGATTGTCCGGAGATTATTCGCTTCGGGGGAATTTCCTCGGCGTCTTTAATTTGAGAAATAGTGGTACTATCAGATGGGGAGAGGATTTTCTACCTATGGATATGGGTCTTAGCCTTGGTGTGGGAATTCAAGTTGATTCCTACGATTTCGGGATGTGGTATGATCGGGGTGCGATGTATGTCACCCCATATACGGCAAAGGTATACCACAATGTGTGGCGTTTTTCGCTGGGGTATTCATTGCCTTTTGATGAACTGATCAAGAGGAGAAAGTAGTTGGGAGCAAATGCGGTATTGCTATTTTTTTAACCCGGGTGATGCGATGTAGCTGTATTTGGTGGGAACATACCTTTCGAGCAGTAAAATCAGATATTAAAGTCGAACAGCAGTGAATCATTTTTTTCTGAGGAGGCTTGGTCGAGGAGAGTTCACTAAGGAAATGGTGTTGGCCGTGGAAAACATTGGGTGTGAAGATGGATATGGGCAATAGAAAAATTTCTCTATCTTTGTCCTGTATTGACACACACTGGTGGGAATGAAGGTACCTTGTACATGTGGGAAATCGATATTTTAGAAAAGGTAATTGTGAAGATGTGCCATTAAGGAGTGCTCAGGAGCTCGTCGATGTGGGGATGCCCTGAGTTATCGATATGAAAAGAGGTATAAAATCGTAAACCAAAACCGCATCGCTATGATACGAACGCTGTGTGTTGTCCTCGTATTGAGTTTTGCACTGTGGGGGAAGGCGCTCACCGGGCAGACTATTGGGATCTATGGAGGCGCCAGCAATGCAAGTATACGAGGAACGGAAGGGGAAGGATGG
>JALTVI010000021.1 GCA_027049035.1 Sulfurovum sp.
ACAGCCATATCAAGTGACAATTCGCAATTCATTATCACTTACTTGTGAATTATTTTTATTACCCTAAGCCTCCTAAAAACACCAGCATCAGAATATGCATTTCCTGTCTACCTTTAGAATTTGTAATTCCACTAATTAACTCTTATGTAATCATTTTGTAAGGCGTAGCCTGACATCTAGCTATGTCTGTGTATTACACAGGAGGATTCAATTGTTTAGTTCTTTTGATTCAAATGTATTATGTAAAACCTTTATCAATGTACATGCAAACATGAATAGATGTTTAATTACTAGAGTAAAATACATTTCAAACAATAACAGAATTCAATTACAATAAATAGAAGACTTGATGGTTAAAATGTTTATTTTCGTGCTGTATTTTATGTACCTTTTTACCTATCTATGTCATTTGGTGTACCTTTTTTTTACCAGTAATTGTTTTTCACCTTTTAATAGATACTTTTCTTTTTACCTATAACCGGCCTACATGGTGGACTTAACCGTGGCAGTCGAGGTGGATGTACAGTCTAAAATAACTATTTTACAGACTATGTCTGTTTAGGTTGATAAATATTATAGATGTCTTATCCTAAATTATTCTAAGGATTGAAATTTGTTTTTTTCATATTTCAATATAGCCGTGGCAGTCGAGGTGGATGTACAGTCTAAAATAACTATTTTACAGACTATGTCTGTTTAGGTTGATAAATATTACAGATGTCCTTATCCTAAATTATTCTAAAGATTGAACAAATTTTATGAATTTTTTTTTTTTCATATTTCAATATGCTGGTTTGCGTCAGCATGTGGCACAACCTACCAATTATTTAGTAACTTTTTGATGGCAAACATGATTAATGTTTTATTCAATACAGACTTGAATCAGAAATTCTAATTCCAGCTTTTATTATATAGAGTTATATACAGTTTAATATCTATGCTATCCCCAGGCCGTCGATCTGTTGTTTTCAGAAAACCAGCTTTAAAAGGCATCTTATATTAAGGTGCTATTTTTCTGCTTTACCTCAGTATTTGGTCATTATGATAGACTTTCTTGTAAGATATACTAATGTGTAGCAACTGTGGAAAGTTTTGTGTAATTCAAAGCATCCCTAGGGTCTGGTTGCTATGGACTTTTGGAATGAAAGACATTCAAACTTTGAAGCCAGTTTTCTCAAAACTTAGATTCTGTAAAAAGGCTTTCTTTGTTGTACTAAATTACCTATATCTTTGTCAATTTTAGTGATATTTTCACATATTATATATCATTTTAA
>JALTVI010000022.1 GCA_027049035.1 Sulfurovum sp.
CTTCCTACCTACCTACCTACCTACCTATCTACCTACCTATCTATCTACCTATCTATCTCTCTTTCTATCTATCTATCTACATATCTCTCTATCTATCTACATACCTACCCACCTACCTATCTATCTACCTACCTACCTACCTATCTCTCTATCTATCTATCTATCTACCTATCTATCTATCTATCTACCTCTCTACCTTTCTATCTATCTATCTATCTATCTATCTCTCTACTATCTACCTATCTCTCTATCTATCTACCTCTCTACCTATCTGTCTATCTATATATCTATCTATCTAACTAACTACCTATCTATCTATCTACCTACCTATCTATCTTCCTATCTTTCTATCTATATATCTATCTATCTATCTATCTACCTATCTATCTCTCTATCAACCTATCTATCTCTGTATGTACCTATCTACCTATGTATCAATCTATCTATCTATCTATCTATTTCTATCTCTATCTATCTATCTTTCTATCTATCTATATATCTCTATCTATCTATCTATCTATCTATCTATCTATCTCACTATCTATCTATCTATCTATATACCTACCTAACTACCTACCTATCTCTCTTGCTACCTATCTATATACTTATCTATCTATCTATCTATCTATCTATCTATCTATCTCTCTATCTATATATCTATCTAACTCTCTATCTATCTATCTATCTACCTACCTACCTATCTATCTACCTCTCTATCTATCTATCTATCTATCTATCTATCTATATATCTATCTACCTACCTACCTACCTACCTATCTATCTACCAACCTACCTATCTACCTCTCAATCTCTCCATCTATCTATCTATCTCTCTATCTATCTATCTTCCTACCTATCTCTCTACCTACCTATCTCTCTCTATCTATCTATCTATATATCTAACTATCTATCTGTTTACCTTTCTATCTATATATCTATCTATCTACCTACCTACCTACCTACCTACCTACCTATCTCTCTTCCTACCTACCTATCTATCTCTCTATCTCTCTATCTATCTATATATCTATCTATCTACCTATCTACCTATCTTCCTATCTATCTATCTATCTACCTATCTACCTATCTATCTATATATCTACCTATCTACCTACCTATTTATCTATCAATCTATCTCTCTACCTATCTACCTATCTATCTATCTATCTACCTCTCTACCTATCTATCTATCTATATATCTATCTATCTAACTACCAACCTATCTATCTATCTATCTATTTATCTATCTATCTACCTATCTACCTA
>JALTVI010000023.1 GCA_027049035.1 Sulfurovum sp.
GCAGTGTGGTGATGGGTTTGCGCTGGACTCTTTAGGAGATGCAGCTACAAAACGATCGTAGTACGAGCTCAAATCGCGCAACTGCAACAGGCGTACGCTGGGAAAGCTTTAGCAACGTCGTAGCGATTGACGAAGAGCGTGGGTATATGTACGTCACGGCTGGCTTTTACGCGAAGTGTTTGGCGCTGCCGGAGTAGGTATGGGGAGCGTGCATTGCGAGATGTTATAATGAGAAGAAAATGTATGGCGATATGGAAGGATAGTGGTTAATCGAAGTAGGTACATATGAGAGTAGGACAGGAAGTGTAGGGCGGCATCACAAAAAATTATTCAAAAAAATTGGGCAAAATATTTGGTAGGCATGAAAAAGTATATATACCTTTGTAGTAGCGAATACGATGTGAAACGCTCAAGCTGATGCGAGCGCACCTGATACATATCGCATATCGCATATCGCATATCGCATATCGCATATCGCATATCGCATATCGCATATCGCATATCGCGATCGTCTACTTTTGTGTGCGCTCGATAGCGTAGAGGGGGACACCCAGTTATAGGACGATTTTTGCTGGACTTACTCGCTTAAGTGATATCGGTCATTTAAAACCCTACGAGGCGGGTCCTCCGCTGGTGTTATTGGTATTGCAGTGGTGGAGGGATGTCGACCCGCCGTTTTTGTGAGGGGGGGGTAGACAGTATAAGTGGTACACCCAAGAGCCGATGGATGCCCAAGAGCCGATGGTTGAGTGTTTGGATTTAAATTGTTGAACTTAAAAAATTTGGAAAGATGAAAGGGATGATAAAATTGGTAGTATTACTTGTTTTGGTACAGATTTACTTTGTTGCATCTTGTGTCAATGATGTACAAGAGTTGAACTGTAGTGGAACAGGTGTTTTTGAGGAATATGAGCATTTGGGTCTTTGGCACAACGACTTTCTCACCAATTTTGTTGATAATTTTGATACTCCTTCTTTAGGCGATTTATCGTATGATGAGATAGTAGATACAATTGCAGTGTTTAATAAGTCCTATGTAGATCAAATGCCCATTAGTGATGATGATAAGATTTACCTAAAAAATGCATTTGATTCGACCAAGTATTTCATAGATTCTTCTTATCTTTACAGTGTACTATTTGAAGGGATCGGATGGACAGGTGGTGTGGATATCTACGGTCTCATTGAGGAGCTCAAGCAGAGGGATATAGCCGAACCATTTGAATATCGACTACTCAACGAGATGGCGGGTATGGCTGAGATGT
>JALTVI010000024.1 GCA_027049035.1 Sulfurovum sp.
GGGGACAACACCCTACGGGATGTATGATGAATTTGAAACTAATACTACTGCTTTTATTGACACTTCATATCTATGCCAACGAGCGCATTGTCACCCTCTCCCCTGCCATCAACGAGATTGTCTTTGCGCTCGGTGCGGGCAATGAAGTGGTAGGCAATACCCTCTACAGCACCTACCCCAAAGCAGCCCGCTCCCTGCCGAAAGTCGGTGGATACTTCTCTCCCGATCTGGAGAAAATCGTGGCACTGCGTCCTACGCTGGTGCTGATGCAGCCCAACAACCGTGCACTTGCCAAACGGCTGCAGCGTCTTGGCATCGATACCATAACCGTACGCATCGACCGTCTTCCCCACATCGAGCAGGCGATCACGCTACTTGGAAAACGTCTTGGGCACACGAAAGAGGCAGATAAAATCACCCATGCCATTGCCGATGCACTTGCCAACACCAAGGGTATCGTCAAGGGCAAAAAGATCCTCATCGTTTTTGGCTACAACCGTATCATCAAAGGCAACATCTTTGTAGCGGGGCAGAACCTCTACTTCGACGACATCATCAACGCGTCGGGCAACACCAATGCGCTGCACTCCACACGCAAAGGACAGCCGGTGCTCAGTCGTGAGAACATTATCGCACTCAACCCGGATATTGTCATTGTGCTGGCACACGATCTGGACAGAAAGCACCTTGCAAAAGAAGATGTCATCGCGCCGTGGCGCACACTGCCCGTTACCGCAGCCAAAAAAGGCGATATTTACCTCATCGACAAAGACTACAGCGGGATTCCAAGCAACAGGCTGGTTTACTTTTTAAAAGATTTCAGGGAGATACTGCATGCCGCTGCACATCACTGACTATAGTGACGAGATACTTCACAACATCTCTTTTGGGCTTGAAGCAGGCAGCCACCTGTGCATCCTCGGTGCTAACGGTGCAGGCAAAACGACCCTTGCCAAGGTACTCTGCGGACTCATTGACTCTGATGCTGTCACCATAGACGGCAAATCACTTCGCCATCTGCACGGCACTGCACGTGCCAAAGCGGTCAACTACATCCCCTCCAAACTGGAGATATTTGATGCCCATATGCGTGTAGAGGAGCTGCTGGCACTGAGCCACTTTGACACGGCACTGCATATTGGTGACGCACTGGAGAGGCTGCAGATCACACATCTTCAAGATCACCCCTGCCAAACACTCAGCTCGGGAGAATCACAACTGGTACTTTCTGCTTCAGCTCTGCTGCACAGTGCACGCCACACCCTCTTTGATGAACCCACTGCCAACCTCGATCCAATGCGGATGCGAACGCTTTTTCACCTGCTTGCAGACGATGCCGTTTTACAAAGCAAAATCGTCATCACACACAATCTCGAACTTGCCTACAAACTGGGCTTTGACATCCTCTATCTTGAAGCGGGTCATATACGCTTTCATGGCAGTGCCGAGCGCTTTTTTGCCCAGTCACAGCTCGATACTCTCTACCACGGCAGTGTGAAAAATCTTGGTGATCATGTAGTGGTGTCGCTATGAAAACACTTGTTCTTCTTGCCTCTTTGTCGTTGCTTGTTGCCGCACCCTTCTTCGGGCAGATCGATCTACCCATCGATGAACTGCTGCAGCCTCACAGTATGGCACATCAGGTCTTTATGCAGATACGCCTGCCGCGTGTACTGCTGGCATTTCTGGTCGGCGGCATCCTCTCACTGGGTGGACTGGTCTTTCAGGTGGTCTTTCGCAACCCCATGAGTACCCCCTACACCCTTGGTGTTGCCAGCGGTGCCACTCTCTTTACCGCCATCGCCATCATCGTAGGGCTGGGTGCCTACAGCCCGCTTTTTGCCTTTGTCGGGGCGATGATGACGGTACTGATACTCTTTGCCGTCGCCTCCCGCTTTGGAGGATACGACCCTACAGCACTCCTGCTGGTGGGCATCGCGCTTGGGTTTTTCTATGCTGCGGCACTCATGGTGATGTACGCCCTCTCAACCTTGCAGGAGAGTTACGAAATTTTGCGCTTTACCATGGGCAGTCTGGACATCGTAGGCTTTGGACAGATCGGCATCCTTGCCGCTGCCGCTGCACTGCTTCTACTTATGATGCGCTACTACAAAGAGGCATTCAAAGCACTACTTGTCTCTTACGAGTTCGCCTTTTTACAGGGCATCCATGTCAAAAAACTCAGCTACACCCTGCTCTTTGCTGTCTCTGTCGCTGTGGGTGCAGCGGTAAGCCTGACTGGACCCATCGGCTTTGTGGGCCTTATCATCCCCCATATGCTTGCCACACTCTACCAGCAAAGTGCGGAAAAACTGCTTGTACCAAGCTTTTTTTACGGCGGTGTTTTTCTGGTGCTGTGTGACCTCATCGCCCGCTCTTTGGCAGATGCGACGCTGCCTATTGGTGTAGTCACTTCGTTTGTGGGTGCACCGTTTTTTATCTATCTGTTGTTACGGAAGAGGAAGTAGGGTGCGATATTTCGCACCGTTTACGCGTAAACTGATAGGGAACGCTGTTTTGTCATAACGGTTTGAAGGTGCGTAATTACGCACCCTACGCGACAATATTTATGATCGTTATAATTGAGAGAAAAAAACAATACTATACATCACAATAAGGAGAAAATAAAAACCATGCTACACCCCATCATCGGAACATTAGATACCATCAAAACCCTACAAGGCAAATCAGCCACCTTCATGCTCGCTATGAGCAACACTGCCACCGCTGACATCCCCGGCATCACGCAGGCTGGCATCCCGGGGATGCTGCACCTCACACCTGTACTCGATGCGGAGTTCCTGACCACCGGTGCGGTACATTCGCTCGAAAATATTGCCGAAACTCCCAAGGGTGTCCCCACCCCGGCACTCATTACCCGTGCGGTACATCTGCTCAAGCCCTTTTCGCACATAAAACTGCTCGATTTGGGGCTGAGGGTCACCCCCAAAACCGATGCGATGATACACCGCTTCGACATTCCGCCAAGCGGGAACATTGCTGAAGATTGTGACATCGATGCCAAAACGGTTTTTGAAAAAGGCATTGCTTTCGGGCAAAGCTACGATCTGCAAGACGACTACCTCATCCTCGCTGAGTCTGTCCCTTCAGGCACCACCACAGCAACCGCTACGGCACTGGCGCTTGGGTACGATGCACGCAACTGTTTTAGTTCAAGCTTCAAAAATGTCCCTGACGACATCCGACAAACGACCATAGACAAAGCACTCTCACGCATTGAAGATGCGGAGGATATCTTCTCCAAGCTTGGAAAAGTCAGCGACAACATGCTGCTCTTTGTCGCCGGCTTCCTGATTGGTGTAGACAACCGTTTCCCTGTTATACTTGCCGGGGGTACCCAGATGGCAGCAGCCCTGCTTGTAGCCGATGCCATCACACAGCACTACCCAGAGTACCGCCCACAAAACTTACTAAACCCCATGCTTGCCACCACCAAATGGGTCACCGATGATACCCACTCCGACATCGCCTCCCTGCTTGCCATGCCTGACTTTGCTGTCGAAGCCTGCTACAGTGACTTTGACTTCACCAAAGCCACACACCCTGCCCTCAAACTTTATGATGAAGGTGAAGCCAAAGAGGGTGTGGGTGCCGGTGGTGCGTTGACATACGGTATGATGAATGGGTTGACGAAAGAAGAAATTACGACGCAGGTGGAGAGGTTCTTAAATTAAAAATTAGAAATTAGAAATTAGAAAAGTACAATTCATCTTCTGAAAGGAACGGTATGAAAATCCTTTATTATGGTGGTCAAAAGTCCGGAAAAAGTTTTTTGGCTGAACGAAAAGCACTGGAACTGGCAAACGATATCAAGCCCTGCTACATCGCCACCTACGACAACAGCTACAATGATATCGAGATGCACGCACGCATCGAGACGCACCGCGAACAGCGAGAAGATCGTTTTCTCTCCATCGAAGAGCCGCTACATCCGAGCCATCATATCCAAACGGGCGGCACCTACCTCATCGACTGTATGAGCATGTGGCTGCTCAATACGTTGGAACAGCCCATGGAAACGCTCATACAAGAGATAGAGAGCATGTGTGCCAAAAACGCACACATCGTCTTCGTCCTCAACGACGTATCAAGCGGCATCATCCCAATAGATACTGTTAGCCGGAAATATGTCGATCGCAGCGGTATCGTCGGGCAGAAGCTTGCCGCTTTGTGCGACGAAGTGTATCAAGTAAAACTCGGAATTCCTGTGAGGCTCAAATGACCCCGTTTCAACACGGCGGCGATATCGTCGCATTCGCCAAACGCTGCAACTGCACACCCGAAGAGGTGATCGATCTCTCCTCCAATATTAATTTCGTCAAGCCAAAAACCAATGTAGATTTCAACCGACTCGATATTGCTTCTTACCCCAATAATGATATCCTGCAACATGCTGTCGCATCACACTATGGTGTAATACCTTGGGAGACGGCACTCTTTGGAGGTGCATCGGCGGCTATCTATGCACTCTTTGCCTATCTGCGGTACCACGCCACCAAAGCGCCCCGTTACATTGTACTCTATGACCCGCTCTATCTGGAGTATAAAAGAGCAGCAACACTCTATGGATTTAAAACGATACACATCAACCGATTTACGGCACTTGACAAAGAAGTACCTCCCAATGCACTTATCATTTTTGTCAATCCTGCTACACCTGATGGATTAACCTATCCTATGATACCGCTGCTTGAAAGGTGGATAGCAAAAGGGGGTCATATTCTTATCGATGAGTCTTTTCTGGAGTTCACTCAAGCCCCCTCTCTTGTACATTATCTCAAAGAGTATCCAAAACTCTGGATACTCAAGTCAATGACCAAATTTTTCGGTGCAGCAGGAGTACGGATAGGAGCATTATTCTCAGACGCTGCCAACATCGCGGCACTCACCGCTACTTTACCGCCGTGGCGACTCAGCACTTTTGATAGTGCCTATATTCTTGAATCACTTAAAGATAAATCATTTTCTAAACGATCACAACAAGCAAACTGTGAAACAAAAGAGGCATTGATAACACTCTTGGACGCAAGCCCAATTATAGCACAGCGTTACAAAGGAGAGGCAAACTTTGTATTGGCAAAGCTCCATACCTCCGCAAAAAGACTGCAAAAAGCACTTCTGCCTTATCGCACACTCATCCGTGACTGCAGCAATTTTGACGGGCTTGACGGGTATCATGTACGTATTGCAGTCAAAGAGGTCGAGAAGTTTGAGGGATTACGGGAAGTGTTAAATGCATAACCTCTCCATCTTTGGCACAAGCTCCGATGCGGGTAAAAGTACGCTCACATGGATCATCGGGCGATTGCTGCAAAAAGAAGGCTACAGCGTCGCGCCCTTCAAAGCCCAAAACGTCTCCAACAACGCCCACGTCGCAGACGACGGCAGCGAGATCTCCGTTGCGCAACACTTTCAGGCAAAAGCGCTCCGCGTGCCCACTTCCTGGCACAACAACCCCGTTTTGCTCAAATCGGGAAGAGGCAACGCCGCATCGGTCATCGTGCGGGGCAAGCATCTCAGCGACAAAGAAGTAGGCGACTATTTCCGCGACATCGACACGCTTAAACCCGCCGTCAAAGAAGCCTTCGCCTACCTCGAAGCACGCTACGACATCGTCGTCGCCGAAGGCGCGGGTTCACCGGTAGAGCTCAACCTAATGGAAAAGGATCTTTCCAATATTTTTATCGCTAATGAATTCAAAACAAAAATCCTCCTCGTTGCCGATATCGAAAAAGGCGGCGTTTTCGCCTCAATTTACGGTGTCTATCATCTTTTGCCCAAAGCGTTGCGACGCAATGTCATCGGGGTGATCATCAACAAATTCAGAGGCGACAGGCGCTTTTTCGACGAAGGTATGCGCATCATCGAAGAGGAGTTTGGCATCCCCGTGCTTGGCGTGCTGCCGTATGAACCTTTTAACCTCGGCTTTGAAGACTCCCAAAGCCTGCAACACTACACACAGGACTGTACCCGTGCCACCCGCCGCGTTGCCGTCATTGCCTACCCCGCCATGAGCAACTACACCGACTTCGAGCCGCTTTTGGCAGATGAGGATGTCTGCGTCACCTTTATTAAGCACAACCGTCCGCTTAAAGCGTTCGACTGTGTCATTCTCCCCGGATCCAAACGGGTTTTTGAGGATCTTGCGTGGCTTGAAAAGACGGGGCTCAGGCAACGTATCTTTGAAGCCCACCGCCAAAAGCAGACTCACATCGTAGGTATCTGCGGCGGTTTTGAGATGCTCCATCAAACTATCATCGATGAAAAGGGCATCGAAGCATCCACCCCCAAAAGGCTAAAAGGTCTGGGGTTTATTAAGGGAGAGATACACTTCCAAAAAGAGAAGATACTCCAAAAAATGGGCGACACTTACGAGATACATCACGGCATCTCCAGCACCTACCCTAACGGTTACAAAGATGCCTATATCTATGGTACTTTCAAACACGGGCTTTTTATCGATGATGTGTTTAGAAAGTATGAAGCAAAACGCATTGAGCAGTTTGCTGAACAAATGCATCATTACCTTGATGGTGAGAGGCTGCTCAATGCTCTTCGCTGAAATCGCACTCATCGCCTATGTCACCGATCGGCTTCTGGGGGAGTTTCACTTCATTCGACACCCTGTAATCCTAATGGGAGATTATATCCAATGGTTTGAAAAATATTTTTACAAAGACAGTATTTTCAGAGGAGTACTTCTGTCCCTCTCTCTCATCACCGTTACGCTGCTTATTATCTACATTATCACCTATATGATCCATTCTCTCCTGCCTCCTGATTCCTACCTCCTGCCTATTCTATACGGTATCATCGCATCTACGACCATCGCTTCAAAAATGCTTTATGATTCGGTCAAAGACATTCTCACCCATCCGCATCACATCAAATATCTCGTCAGCCGCGACACGAAAAGTCTGAGCCAAGCAGAGATCAACAAAGCCGCCGTCGAAACCTACGCCGAAAACCTCTCCGACGGCGTCATCGCCCCGCTCTTTTGGCTACTGCTTTTGGGACTGCCCGGTGCCTTTGTCTACAAAGCGGTCAATACCCTCGATTCGATGGTCGGCTACCGTACCCCGCGCTATAAAAAGTTCGGCAAAGCCTCCGCCCACCTTGATGACCTGCTCAACTACATCCCCGCCCGTATCACCGCCCTGCTCATCCTTCTCTTATCTCCGAAACTTTATAGATCCGCCATCTCCTGCCCGCTACGCTCTACCCTCTTGCACCAAGCCTCCCACCACGACAGCCCCAACGCCGGCTATCCTATCACCGCCATGGCATTAGCGCTCGGCATTCGCCTCGGCGGTCCTACGCGATATTTCGGGAAAATGAAGGAGAAGGCATATTTTGGTGTGGGTAGAGAGGATATTACGACGGAGGATATTCGCTGTGCGTTGGCGTTTCGCAATCGGGTGGATATAGTGATTTTAGGTGGAATAATCATCTATCTGATCATTTTCTTAGCCTAAGTATGAATTTAGATAATCTATCTCAAAACAACTCTGAGATAAGATAGTTTACAGAATCAAGAAAAAAAAGAGCTTGGCAACTAACTTTATGTTTTAAGGATTATTCCAATGAAGATAGATTTTCAATCATTTCAACTTAAATTATTAAAATTTTCAAAATATAAAATCTTTGAGGCTGAAGGCAATGAAATAACTTGTAAAGATGCCATTAATAAATTAAAGAAACTAAGAAAGAAAGGTGATGAAAAACAAAAATATATCACAACTTTTATCATTTTTGACGAAAAAATTATTAAACGAATAGATGAAAGACTCGATAAGTTTACCTTATCTCCATTTTATGCATATGAAATAACGAAAGATAAGTTTAAGATCTTATCGTACTGTTTTGACATATCTGACAAAAATGCAAAAAATAAATACCATACATTTTTAGCAACAGTAAGCCAAGAAGAAATCAAATGTAAACTTAAAGATGATTTCAGTTTTATAAAACAATACATTTCACCATTTATCTTTTTATTTACTGGACTTATTTTGTTCTTCACCTATTTAGGCTTTTCTGAATATGGAATTCCCGATAGTTATATTGCAGATATTGCTAGTATATCATTTTTAATAATTGCTTCCATTATATTCACTTTAATAGTTGTAATAGTATCTATATCAATTGCTTTTTATTTATTAATACCTTTAATTTTATGTGAAATATTTGGATGTAGTTGGCAAATATTGATTATTGGTAGTGGTATTTATCTATTTTTATTTTTTACTGTTTTAAGAATAAAAAAACCTTTACTTGTAAGTCAAATAAATACTCTTTGGATAGATTTTATTCGGTCGTTATCAATTGTCATTGGAGTCATCATAATATTTATTTTTGTTTTTTTAATTAGCCAAAGTATCCTTTCCAGTTTAATAAAAAATACCAATTTCAATAATAAAACAGCTTATGAATTTATTATGAGTGTTTATTTCTCAAACTACTCTGGGTATCCAAAAATACTCACTAAAAATGAAAAAACATATTATTTACCGGTAAAAGATAATAGATACTATTATCTATATGATGTAGAAGAAGTAAAAAAGAACTACTTTAATCTATTATTAAAAAATTATAAAAATAAATTAGATCAGATTTGCTATAGTAAACAAAATAAATTAGAATTTATTCATAGCTATATTCTTGATAATCCATATATCAAACCTAAACGTTTAAAGGAGCAAATTCCAATCAATACTAAAGATGTAGATATTCATATTGAGGACTTTGATATGTCCAAATTGATTACGCTAAATGACATAAATGTATCACTATGTCAAAAAGTTATTAAAAAGCAAACTTCTGAGTCTAAATAATTATTAATCAACTCGCTCTCATGCTTCTGTGTAGGAGTGTATGCATATTTAACTCATTCCAAAATGTGGGAACGAGAATAAAACATTAAGGACACACCATCCGAATCGAAACACTACACTACCTCTACCTCGGACTCAAATCGATGCTGGCCTACTTTACCCTGCTACCCGTACGCTTCAAAACAAGCGACGTTCTGTCACACCCCAAGGTGATGGGTGCGATGCTCTTTTGGCTGCCGTTGGCGGGATTGGTGAGTGCGGGCGGGAGTGTGCTCGTCTATCTGCTGCTTGGCAAATTGGGGTGGCTGGCAGCGGTTATTGCAGCGCTGGTCTATCCGATGCTTTACGGGTTTTTACATACCGAAGCGGTGGCGGATGTCGCCGATGCACTTTATGCCGCGCATTCGGGCAAGGATGCCTACAGCGTCATCAAGGACCCAACTGTGGGTGCAATGGGGGTGCTCTGGACAGTGGCGGTAGTGCTACTCAAAACCGTGCTGATCGTCTCTTTGCTCATGCACGGAATGTGGGTGCTTTTTGTCGCGGCGGCAGTGAGCAGCCGTATGGGGCTGGAGATGCTCTTTTTTACGCAGACATTTCACTCTTCGTTTATCCGAACCTTGCAGCGGGGCTTTAACGGAAAACTCTTTGGCAGCAGTATGATGCTCTTTTTGCTTGTCGGGCTTGCCGTAGCGGGAGAGAATTTTTTCCTCATAGTGGCTTTGGCAATGGGCATCAGCTACCTCGTCGCCACACGTATCGGCAAAGCACTTGGTTTTCTCAACGGCGATGTGCTGGGCACCACGCTGGAAGCAACGGAGACCCTGCTAATGCTTACGGGAGCGTTGCTGTGGCTCTGACCCTTTTGCGGCATGCCGCCGTGCACCCCAAGTACCAAAAACGCTACAACGGCTGGACCGACCTGAGCATCGAACCTTCGCTGTTCGATGCCAAGATGGTCGCGCCGCTGTGTAAACAACACTTCGACCACATCTATAGTTCCGATTTGATGCGCTGTCAGGAGACACTCAGCTTTATGGAGATGACACCCTATACTACCGACGAGAGACTGCGTGAAGTGCGCTTCAAGGCGCATATCGAGGGACTGAGCTACCAAGAGGTGTCTCGACGCTCAGACTTCGACGCATCGCTGCTTGAAGACCACATAGCATGGCATAACTATATCTGTGCGGAACGGTACGAAGCCTTTAGCAGACGTATCGACGCTTTTCTTACCGATTTGCCGAAAGACAAAGAGATACTCGTCTGCACCCACGGTGGCGTGATGCAGCACATGCTCGCGCTGCTGCATCTTCCGTTGCAGCAAATAGACTATCTCAACTGGATAAGGATTGAACATTATGAGTTATAAAGATTGGTTTGAGGCACACGGCAAAAAACATGCCGCTATTATGCAAAAGCTCACCCACCTCAGTGATGACGAGGTGATCGCCTACTTTCGCTTTGAGAATATGCGCATAAACGAACCTGATTTTTGCCCGCTCTACGCCGAGAACAAAAAGTGCCACGATATGGAAGATCTCAACTGTTACCTCTGTGCCTGTCCCAATTTCCGTTTCGACGACGCAGGGTTTAAAGTACTGGAGGGCAGGAGTCTCAAAAGCTACTGCGCTATCGATTCAAAAGACGGAGATGTGTTCAAAGGGAACGATGCCATCCACCAAAACTGCAGTGGATGCACTATACCGCACCACGAAGCCTATATCAAAAAACATTTTAAGAGGGATTGGTTCGAGATTATGAAAGAGGTGACTCCCGAAGATCAGTCGTGAAAATCGACCACGCCGTAGACATCATCATATACTGCATGACTTCTATGCTTTCTTGCCAAATACTCCGCCCCGTCCCCTTCAATGGTAACGGGAGTTCCAACTTCAGCCCATTTGAACATGCGCTGCGCAAAGCCATTCTTCATCCGCACACAGCCGTGTGATGCAGGACGGTTTGGTACATAGCCAAGATGCATTGCAATGCCGTCATAGCTTAGACGAAGCATATAGTGCATCTTCGCACCACCATTGGGACGAGGCCACATATTGGAGCGATGATAGCGCTTCTTCTCAAGTACTTTATACTCACCCGTTGGAGTCTCTCTCCCCTCTACACCTGACGAAATACATCCTGAAAAGAGCACATATCCGTCCTCATAAGCATACGCTTTCTGTTCCGATAGATCAACAACAATCGATTTTTCCGCCAGCAACGGTGTCATAACCGTCACAAACAGCAAGAAAAACGATCGTTTCATCAAGTAACACTACCTAATCAGTTATCAAGGTATTTCAATGTTACGAATGGTGCAGCGATCTTCGTGATTGTTTCAAACGGAGATGTAAAGTTGCCTGAAGCCACTTTGAACTCTTTCCAGTTATCCGGCTGCACATACACAATATCATTCGGTCTAAGCATCAGATTGGCAAGTGTCATATGGTCAAAGTGCGTCAGATCCACACGTCGGATATGCATCCCTTTCTTGTCACTGGATAGAATAATAATATTATTTCTTACCGCGGAATCTGTCAGGTCACCTGCATGGGCAATCGCTTCAAAAAGTGACATTTTTTCTTTATCAAGCTCGATAACACCGGGTTTGTTTACCTCTCCAAGTACCAAAATACGCTTGTTGAGTACTTCCAGGTATACAGACGGGGTGTTTAGATATTTTTTGTACATTCGGGTAATCTTGTCTGCAGCCTGTGTCTGTGTCAAACCGGCAATATGTACCTTTCCTATCAGCGGAAGTGTAACATTTCCTGCCGCATCGACAAGAATACCTTTATTGGTCATAGGCTGTCCGAGTTCTCCGCTTGCAGCCATATTTTCCTGATTTGGATCTTTGTAAAGCAGTACCTGAATTCTGTCCTGAGGTAAAATACGATACTCAATACTTCTATCGGTAATTCTCTGATTCTCAACACTGTGTTGTGTCTGCAAGAGCTTATAATCGGAATCCATCCCACATCCGCTCAATAAGAAAGCAGCAAACATTACTACTCCCCATATTACCCATTTTTTCATTTTATTCCCTTTCTTTTTTGTCGTTTATCATAACATAACTCTATTGAGTTCTCAGAGCAATCTATCATTTTTAATGCTGTTATTTTCAAAAACCTTATGGTATACCTCACTGTAAAAAAGTTCAGAGAGTGTATCGATCTGCTTTCGGTGATGCACATCCGATCCAAGAAAATCGATCATCCCTGCTTCATTTAAAAAGTTTGCCAATCCTTCAGCCTGCTTACCATAGTGACCGCCAAAAGAATTGATGTTCACCTGAAAGTGAACCCCGAGATCTTTAAATCGTCTATACTCCTTTTCAGGATCACGAATATAACGGTAACGCTCCGGATGCGCCATCATCGGTTCATAGCCTGCCTCCCCAATGGCAAAGATCATCTCTTCAATCTGCAAAGGTTTTGAAATATAGGAACTTTCAAAAAGCACATAACGATTTGCAATAGACATGATCATCTCTTGTTGCATCTCTTCAAAGAAATGTTCATCAAGATAGTATTCTGCACCTGCCTCAAGCACTAAAGCGATTCCCTTGTTTTTAGCCTCTTTTTGGAGTTCTTCAAGCCCGTTCAAAATCGTTTCGGCACTATTGGGATAACTGTCGGACATAATGTGTGGAGTGATTATAAGTTTTTCATACCCTATCGCTTCAAAGCCTTCTAAAAGCGAAAGACTCTCTTCCATAGACTGTGAGCCGTCATCAATGTTGGGTATGAGATGGGAATGTACATCTACAGACAGTATGGGCCCGCGCCTTTTTTCCTTTTTCTTTTTTCTGAAAAAGGGGAAGAACATTACTTTCCTTCCTCGTAATATCCATACCCGTAACCATACCCGTAGCCGTAGCCGTGGCGATCGGCTTTCACATCGTTTAGTACAATGCCAAGTCCGTGTATTTCATTAAGATGGGAGAGTTCATTGATATTATGAATAAATCCTTTTTTGGAATAACCGGCACGCAACACATAAATGCTGGTATCGGAAAGATGCATCAACGTACGTGCATCGGTTACCAGTCCGATAGGAGGCGTATCGAGAATAATAACATCATAGGCTTCTCTCAGCTTTTCCAGCACTTTTCCGGTCAATTCACTCTGAATCAGTTCACTCGGGTTTGGCGGCACAGGACCGGAGGTAATGACATCAAGATTCTCATACTCCGTTTTCTGAATGACACTTCCAAGTGAGGTACTGCCGGCAAGCAGGGTATTCATCCCGTGCCGGTTGGAGAGGTTGAATTTTTCATGTAGTGTCGGTTTACGCATGTCGAAATTGAGTACAATCACTTTTTTATTCGCAATGCTCATAATGGCGGCAAGATTGATACAGAGTGTGGTTTTTCCCTCTCCGCCGACTGTTGACGTCATCGCAATAATATGCGAACGCTCTTTGCGTACCATGAACTGAAGGTTGGTTCTAAGGTTTCTGAACGATTCCGCTACTGCAGATTTAGGAGAGAGGAGTACAGCAAGCTTGTCAGCTCCCTCCTTCATATGCGGTATGGTAGCAAGCAGGGGTGTATCTGTCAAATGCTTCACATCTTCCTCGCTCTGAATACGGTCATCAAGGAAGTTTCTCAGGAACGCCAGTGCGATACCGACAATCAGTCCGAGAATAAGTCCTACAAGGACAATCAGCTTTCTTTTTGGCTTAATGGGTTTTTCCGGATAGAGTGCCGTATCGATAATACGGTTCTTACTGACAGTAGAAGCTTTGATAATTGCAGTCTCTGAACGTTTTTCCAGCAGGTAGGAGTAGATCTTTTCATTGACAGCGAACTTTCTCTGCAGCTGCCCATACATCCGCTCATCCGCAGGCAGTTCGTTCAACTCTTTCTGATATTTGGCAATACTCTCTTTAAGCAGCCGTTTTTTCTCATCCATGCTGCTTTTGAGGTTTTTGATCATGTCGATGATCGTCTTTTTCAGGTAGCTGATCTGCTTGCGCAGCTTGACCACTCCCGGGTACATCTCAGTATAGTCTTCACGCAGCTCTTTCTTCTTCAAAATAGCCTGCTGCAGTGCACTGAGCTGCTCTGCAAGCGCTTTATTGCCCTTGCCAATACCTATGACCGAGATAGATTCGAGATTTTTTCCCTTTTTGATCTTTTCATAAAGGCTGTTGAGCAGTTCGCTCTCAATAGATATCTCTTCAAGTTTTGCCTCTGCCTCACTCATCTGCCGGATGATCACTTCCGCTTTGGAGCTGAGATTAACCGTATTGGTCCCCTTCTTGAACTCTTCGATCTTCACAGCCGAACTCTTCAGGTTTTCCGTGATTTTCTTCAGCTGCCTGTCAATAAAATCAAGCTTCCGTGTTGCCTCTTTTGTTTTTTTCTCAATATTCTGTTTGATATACGCTTCTGCCAGTGCATTGGTATACTCCTGGGTCCGAAGCGGTACGTTGTCTTCATAGGAGATCGCCAGTATTGTGGAGAACTTGGAAGTTTGAGAGACATTGACTTTGCCCACCGGCAGATTTTCTTTGGTCACTACAAAGCGGTAGGATTCATCAATCAACGGTGCTTTTCGTACGACATTCAGATGAAAATGTGGGGTAACAATCTCTTCTCCGAAAGGAAGTACCTTGTCATAGGACCATTTGGTACCATTCTTCTCCTTATACTCATCGACAACAAGCCTGAAGTGCTTTGTATCTGACGCGGGATAGAGTTCGAACGGTATCCCGAAGCCTTTGAGCATTCCGACTTCTATCGGGCTTGATTTGTAGAGTTCAACTTCTTTGAAGTGTCGTGTCGTGAAATAACGGTGGGAAAAATCGACCTTCTCCGTTGCCATTTTTGCCAAAAAGCGGGATTTGATAATCTCAATCTCGGTATCTGGGTTGACTGCGCCGGGATCCATAGCCATATTGAGAATATCGCTGCTTCCATATCCCCTCTGCTGCAGTCCCACTTCAACCGTTGATGTTCCCTGGTAAATGTTGGGTTTGAAATAGGCGATATAGGCACTAACAGCCCCAAATAAAAAAACGAAAAATATAATCATCGTTTTATATCGGTTTATGGTACGAAAGACTTCTTTGATATCGATTTCGTCTTCGTCAATAGAAGTATGGTGCTGATCGTTCATCCCTGCCCTTATTGTTGTAACTATTTTGAAAAGTTATTATAACGAAAGAAGTTAAGATATACGGAGTATGTCAGCGGGTACATCTCCCGCCGAAAGTAGTTTAAAAGCGGTAGGTTACACCGAGTGTGAAAGCATCAACATCTGCACTGGTATCACCGTTCCAATAGATCCCTTCTGCACCGTTTGCCAACATAGTATAGTCAAAGAAGATTTCTATGTTTTCCATGACATCATAGCTTGCACCGATCCCCCACTGAAAACCGTTTTTATCTACATCCACAGGTACACTTCCTGACGGATCGAGATTTACATTCCCGTATCCAAGCAGTGCATAGAGTGTAAAGCTCTCATTGACCGGATACTGCGGTTTTACAAAAAGGCTCCATCCGTCCATCTCAACATAATCCTCTTGCGTAAAGGTGGTTGTATAGCGTCCCTCAACAGCAATATAGGGATTGAACTCATATCCAGCCTGAAAGGTAACGTTGCCCAATCTATCCTGCCCCGCTTTAGCACTGAATATATCCATCGACACACTGCTGCCGCGTGAACTGAGTCCGCTCAGTGCCAAACCGGCATAGAAACTTCCCTCGGAAATAACCGGTACCTCTGTAGCCGGTGCTACAGGAGCGATATCTCCTCCTGCAACTGCAAAACTTCCTATACACGCCACTGTGATACATGAATAAAGTACGTTTTTCATTTCAATCCTTTCTATATATAATTCGATATTATCTATTGTACTGCCATTTAGCTTACAGCAACAAACGTTAACAGCCAAAAATAAAGCTGAACGTCATTTTATCAAAGCTGATAGCCATTTGGATTGCTGCTCTGCCATCGCCAGGTATCTTCACACATCTCATCGATACCCCTTTTAGCTTCCCAGCCAAGCACCTCTTTTGCAAAAGTTGGATCTGCATAGCACTTGGCAATGTCACCGCTGCGTCTTGGTGCAAATTCGTACGGTACTTTCTGCCCTGAAGCCTTTTCAAACGCTTTGACCATGTCAAGTACCGAATAGCCCTGCCCCGTTCCAAGATTGACAGTCAATACACCTTCGATCTGCGGCAGCTTCTCAAGTGCTTTGAGGTGCCCTTCGGAGAGATCCATCACATGAATATAGTCACGTACACCCGTACCGTCGTGGGTATCGTAGTCATTTCCGAAAACACTCAGCTTCTCTCTTTTGCCGACCGCAGTTTGTGCGATGAAGGGCAGGAGATTGTTGGGAATGCCGCTTGGATCCTCCCCTATACGTCCGGACTCATGCGCACCCACAGGATTAAAGTAACGCAGCAGTACCACTTTCCATGCACTGTCGGAGACATACAAGTCTCTCAAAATCTCTTCAATGAAGAGTTTGCTTCGTCCGTAAGGGTTGGTAGCAGAAAGCGGAAAATCCTCTTTAATGGGTGTGGTATGTGGATCACCATAGACCGTTGCGGAGGAGGAGAATACAATCTGTCTGCAACCGTATTCGGCCATCACTTCACACAGTTGTACCGTACCGCAGACATTGTTTTCATAGTAACGCAGTGGCTGTTCGACAGATTCACCTACCGCCTTCAGACCGGCAAAGTGAATCACCGCATCGATGGCATGGTTCAGAAAAACCTTTTCAAGATCTTCCCTGCTTCGAATATCACCTTCAATCAGCGTCACTTTCCTGCCTGTCAAGGCTTCAACACGTTTAATACTCTCCGGTGATGCATTGCTGAAGTTGTCAAACACGATAACATCATACCCCGCCTCAAGCAGCAACAATGTAGTATGTGATCCAATATATCCGGCACCGCCGGTAACAAGTACAGTCACAATCTTCCCTTATGAACGCAAGGAGAAGAGTACTTTTTTCGTTAAGAGCCACACATCAGTAAATGTAACAATCAGATAGAACCCGATCAACCAGAAAACCAATTGTGAAGTGCCGTGAAATGCTGCAAGGAAATCGGATACAGGCACACCGATCAACAGACTGAAATAGAAAAAGCCGAGAATAAACCCAAGGATATAAGGGACAAGCAGCAGAGAGCCTATTGTAGCCAGAACCGGATTCTCCTCAAAAAACGTTCCGAGCCCCTTTTTAACATCCTCAACATCCATCATCTCCAGAGGCATTCTCTGCTCTTTCAATGACCGTTTTGGTCTATTCAATTCAATCAGGTTGAAATCTTTATCATTCGATCTGCCCACACTACTCTCCTCTTTCATTTTGTAATCAATAATGTTAATCTTATTGTAAACATATTCTATTTGCAATAATTATAGCACATTCCGATGAAATACGACTAAGCCGCAATAAAAAAGGATGCAGGTAGCATAAAAGAAGGTAGTTGGTTACAAAGTTTTGGTAGAAAGAAAGATTATTAAAAAGCTGTGTGGCTCCGGATGCTGGATTCGAACCAGCGACCAAATGATTAACAGTCATCTACTCTACCACTGAGCTAATCCGGAACAGAGAAAAAAGTTTCACAAAAACAAGGAAGTGGCTCCGGCACCAGGATTCGAACCTGGGACCAAATGATTAACAGTCATCTACTCTACCGCTGAGCTATGCCGGAATCGTTACATACACTATGTTTTGTGGAGTGAGATTATAGAGAAAATGTCCTTTAAAGTCAAGGGTTTTTCAAGCCTTTTTGTAAAAAATAACACCATTAGAGTCTACCGGTACGATTTTCCCCTCATTTTTCAAAAGCAAGAAGCGTTTTTGGCTCTCTTTATCCATCAAAGCTTCAATGTCCTCTTGCGTGAGCGGACGCTTGGCAAGCGTATCAAGTATCTCCTCTTCGGAATAATGCGAGGGAGAAACTTCAGCCTTTTTCCTTGAAGCGATATAGAGTGGCAGTGACGGATCGAACCGATGGCTAAGCGCTAACAGTGTTTCATAGCTGACAGGCTTGACATCGAATGCCGGCGGACGATCTATGGTACCAAGGTCTATGCGGTCAGGGCGCAGTTTCAGCAGGTAGCCGTTGAGTGCCGCAATCTCTTCAGCTCTGTCGTTGAGGGAGGCGACAACGAGTATTTCGATGATTAACGCACCTTTGTACTTCTCTTTGAAAGCGAGCATCCCCTCCTTGATGCGCTCCACATCGATCCCCTCGTGCGAACGGTCCAGCTTCCTGAGGCACTTCTGTGTCGCACAGTCAAGCGACAGCTTCACTTCGTCAAACTTCAGCAACACTTCCTGCACTTTTTCATCATCGATCGTCGCGGCATTGGAGAGGATAAGGGTCTTTGTATCACCCTTGATTTTGTTAATCTCTTCTATCAACTCACCCAGATATGGATAGAGTGTCGGCTCACCGTTGGCAGTCACTGTCAGTACATCGATATCGCCATACTCCTGCAAGCCCCCTTTGACGGCTTTGACGATCACTTCAACCGGAAGCACCTCATCCTGCTTCGCCATCGTCTTTGCAGGGTCGAGCTCGCAGTAGAGACAGTCGAAGTTGCACTGTTTCTTGCCGGGGCTCAGGTCAATGCCAAGGGATTTGCCGAATCGACGGGAGGATATCGGTCCAAAAATGATACTCATACTTTTGCCTTTGGCAAAAAGTGATAGTGATAGTGGATAGTGATAGTATAATTCATTACATCTCTTTCTTTTTTAGGGCATTGATTAAGCCGTTTAGCATACGTCGTATCTCACTAATTTCTTTAAAATAGTAATCGAGATCTTGAAAAAAACCGATATTTCTGCCTATAATCAACTGTGTTTCAAGCTCTGAAGCAGAACCTAATGCAATATAAAGAAACTGAATAAACTCTTTTGTCGTATTGCGTCCACTTCCCTCTGCAATATTCGAAGGTATAGAGACTGCACACCGCTTCATCTGATCCGATAATGCATACAGTTCCTCTTTTGGAAGTGTTCTTGCCAATTGGTAAATATCAGTTACCAGTTGAATAGAACGCTGCCAGACAACAAGCTCTTTATAGTCCATACTAACACTTCTATATCACTGTCACTATCAACTATCACTGCAAAAAGCGTTTAACGCTTTTTGCTGACCCTGTGACACTCTTTCACAAAATGCTTCGCATTCTCTACAGGTACATCAGGCAGTATGCCGTGTCCGAGGTTGAAGATGTGGCGTTTGCCGCCCATGATCTCCTGGAGTGCTTCGACACACTCGGTTGTTGCCTCTTTGGAGTAGAGGCGGCAGGGTTCCATATTGCCCTGAAGGACATATTTGTCTCCCAGCTTCTCTTTGGCAAGTGCCATCGGCGTTCCCCAGTCGATTCCCATGACATCGAAGTTGCCATAGACCAGTCCGCGCTCGATGAAGGCTGCAACGCCTTTTGGGAAGAGAATGATCGGAACTTCGGGATATTTCGCCTTGAGGTGATCGACGATCTCGATCATATACTTCCAGCTGAACTCATCGTATTTGCTCGGTTCGATGGCTGCTGCCCAGCTGTCGAAGATCTGCACGACATCGACCCCCGATTCAATTTGCTTTTCCATATAGTACTTGACCACTTCGGTCACTTTAGCAAGAATGTTGTGCAGCAGCTCAGGGTTGGAGTACATCATCTTTTTACAGATATTGTAGGTCTTCGTCCCCTGCCCCTCTATCATATAGGTCGCCAGTGTCCACGGCGCACCGGTAAAACCGATGAGTGCTTTTTCATCACCGCGGGCGTCAAGCTGCTCTCTAAGCAGTTTGATCGTGTCATAGACATAGGTCAGCTTTTCTGCCGCCTCTTCGCCCCCGATGAGTCTGTCCAGGTCCTCCTGTGTCTTGATAGGGTCGGAGAACTTCGGTCCTTCGCCTTTGACAAAACTCAGATCCATTCCCATCTCATCGGGGATGACCAGAATATCGCTGAAAAGAATCGCCGCGTCGACACCTACGATGTCAAGCGGCTGAATGGTCACTTCGGCTGCTTTCTCCGGGTCATGGCAGAGGTCAAGAAAGCTTCCCGCCTCAGCACGTACTTTCATATATTCCGGCAGGTAGCGTCCCGCCTGTCTCATCATCCATACCGGTGTGTACGGTGTCTCTTTGCCCAAACAGGCATCTACAAAAATCTTACTCATCAGTGGCTGTCTCCCTTATGCATAAAATAGAACGCCAGTGCCAGCGCCAAAATGGCACCCGCAAGGGCGAGCATGTCCATGGCACCACCATAGGTCGTGTGCATGGCACGCTTGAAAAAGCCAACGATGAGCACCATAATGATCACCTTGGCAAGCTTGTCCTTGAGTTCGTCAAGCGAATGGATCTCCAGAATCTTGGAAGCCGCACTGCGCTCTGCCACATCGATCTTGGAGATGAAGAGCTCGTAGAGCCCGAATCCGAAAATAAAGAGTACGATCGCTATCAGATAAAGGTCGATGGCACCGATGAGCTCGGCAACTATTTTCTCGTGAAAATTGGGAATGTGCCCGGCGTGTCCAAAGTAGTTCGTAAAGACCGTACCGGCCACATGCCATACATCCACGCTGGCAACGATGAAGAGCGCGATCCCGCCTATCATACTGAAGATGACTGCCAGAAGCACGAAAAAGCGCGTGCCCCAGAGCAGACTCTCAAATCCGCGTTCAATCAGAGACTGGTCAGCCGTATCTGCCTGATACTCTTCTGTCTGTTTCTCATCCATGAACTACACATCCTCCTGAAGCTTGATCCACTTCTGCGCGATACGCACGGCATTGGTCGCCGCACCGACGCGTACCTGGTCCGCCACACCCCACATATGGAGGATATTCTCGGCAAAGATATCTTTTCTGATACGCCCGACGTAGGTGTAGTCGGTATCGGTTGCAGTGATCGGCATAGGGTATTCACCCTTCTCCAGATCATCGACGACTTTGACATTCTCGAAGTTTGCCAACGCCTCTCTTGCCTCTTCTACACTTACATCAACGCCTTCTTTAAACGTTATAGTGATCGACTCGGAGTGTGAACGCAGTACCGGCACACGGACACAGGTAGCGGAGACGGCAAAGTCGGTATGCATGATCTTGTTGGTCTCGTTGACCATCTTCATCTCCTCTTTGGTGTAGCCGTTCTCCATCGGTTTATCGATCTGGGGAATGACATTGAGTGCGATCTGGTGGCTGAAAGCTTCAATTTCTGTCTCGTCGAGTTTGAATGCAAAGAAGTCCTTCATCTGCATCACCAGCTCTTCCATACCCTTTTTGCCCGCACCCGAAACCGCCTGGTAGGTACTCACATCGACACGCTTGATACCGTAGAGATCGTCAAGCGGCTTGAGCAGCTGCACCATCTGAATGGTCGAACAGTTGGGGTTGGCGATGATACCGGTATCTTCCCACAGTTCTATATCTTCAGGGTTGACTTCAGGCACGACAAGCGGTACATCCGGATCCATACGGAAGTGTGACGTGTTGTCGATGACCACAGCTCCTGCTTCGACCGCATACTTGGCATAGTGCGCGGAGATGCTTCCCCCTGCGCTGAAAAACGCGATGTCGATGTCGCGTCCTTCAAAGACAGTCTCTGTCAACTCTTCAATCTTGTAGGTTTTCCCCTGACACTCCACTTCCACACCGACACTGTTCGCACTTGCCAGTGGAAGCACGCTGTTGATAGGAAACTTCACCTCGTCCAGTACTCTAAAAAGCTCTTCACCCACGGCACCGGAAGCACCGACGACTGCTACATTGTATTTTTTCATCTTATTCCAATCCTAAATCTAAAGTGTTTTGAGGCGCTTCACCGCTTTCGCCTTCACTGTTCTCTTCAGCCTCTTCCGGCTTCTCCTCTTTCTGGCACTTCGCCATAGAAACGACAATATCTTTCTTGTCAACGGTTACGACCTTCACACCGGAGGTGTTACGTCCCGCTTTTCTAATCTGCTCCATATCGACACGGATCATCTTGCCTACACTGGTCAGACACATCAGGTCCTTGTCCTCTTCGACAAGTACAACGCCGACCACATCACCGGTTTTTGGTGTCAGTTTCATAGAGATGACACCTTTACCCGCACGGTTCTGCTCACGGTACTCAGAAGCAGTAGTACGCTTGCCAAGTCCCTTTTCGGAGAGCATCAGCAGTTCGTCCTCTTCGGAATTGATTGTCGTCGCGCCGCATACATAGTCGCCGTCGATCTTGAATTTGATCGCCGTCACACCGCGTGAGACACGCCCGATCTCTCTTGCATCTTCAACCCTGAAGCGGATACACAGCCCCTTCTTTGTTGCCACAAAGAGCCACTTCGTCTCAGGTGTAACAATCTTTGCGGTGACGATCTCATCATCCTCGTCCAGGTTGATTGCACGCACTCCGTTGCTTCGGATGTTGGAGTACTCAGAGAGGTTGGTACGCTTGACAATACCGTTCTTGGTAAAGAAGACCAGCGACTTGCTCTCATCGAAGTCCGTTGTCGGGATAATCGCCATAATCTTCTCGTCCGGCTGCAGGTTGATCAGGTTGACCACCGCTTTACCTTTTGCCGTACGTGAGCCTTCCGGAATACGGTAGACCTTCAGCCAGTAGAGCTGTCCTCTGTCGGTGACGAACATCAGCGTATCGTGCGTATTGGAGGTAAAGAAGCTCTCGATGAAGTCGTCATCGTAGGTGGTTACGGCTGTCTTGCCCTTGCCGCCTCTATGCTGCTTCTCGTACATCTTCACCGGTACACGCTTAATGTACCCTCTATGCGTGATGGTAACGACCATCGGCTCGTTTGGAATAAGATCTTCAATGTCTATGTCATCATAGTCATCGACAATCTCTGTCTTACGCTCAGTCGCATACTTCTCACCGATTTCAACAAGCTCTTCACGGATGATCGCGTTGATCTTCGCTTCGGATTTGAGAATACCCTCAAGCTCTTCGATCTTCTTGAGCAGCTCGGCAAGCTCGTTTTCGATCTTTTCGATCTCAAGACCGGTCAGACGGCGCAGACGCATCTCCAAAATCGCCTTCGCCTGGATCTCTGAGAGTTTGAAGCGCTCCATCAGGTTGTTGCGCGCATCTTCGTCATCAGACGAACTTCTGATGATTTTGATGACCTCGTCGATGTTGTCTACCGCAATCTTGAGACCTTCGAGTATGTGCGCTCTGGCACGCGCCTTCTCAAGGTCGAAGATCGTACGGCGGATGACAACTGTCTTCCTGTGGTTGAGGAAGAGGTCGAAAAGCTCAAGCAGGTTAAATACTTTGGGCTCTTTATTGTTGATCGCAAGCATGATGATCCCGAACGTTACCTGCATCTGTGTGGACTTGAAGAGGTTGTTAAGCACAATCTCGCTCATCGCATCACGCTTGAGTTCCAGTACGACACGAATACCTTCACGGTCGGACTCGTCACGGATCTCACTGATACCCTCTATCTGCTTGTCGCGCACCAGCTGTGCGATGTTCTCGATGAGTCGCGCTTTGTTGACCTGGTAGGGAAGCTCATCGATAATGATGACCTCTTTGTTGCCCTTCTGCTCGATGTGTGTCTTGGCACGCACTTTGATACGTCCGCGCCCGGTGGTGTAGGCATCAGTAATCCCCTTACGGCCGAAGATGATACCCCCTGTAGGGAAGTCCGGTCCGTGTACGACCTTCATCACCTCTTCGACAGTCACCTCAGGGTTATCGATACGCATTACCAATGCATCAACCAGTTCGTTCAGACGGTGCGGCGGAATGTTCGTCGCCATACCGACGGCGATACCGCTAGAGCCGTTGAGCAGCAGGTTGGGTACGCGTGAGGGGAGCACATCGGGCTCGACCATCGAGTCATCGTAGTTGGGTACGAAATCGACCGTGTCTTTTTCAATGTCGCTTAGCAGCTCTTCTGCAATCTTTGTCATACGCGCTTCGGTATATCGCATCGCAGCAGCGTTGTCGCCGTCGATGGAGCCGAAGTTACCCTGACCGTCCACCAGCGGTGCCTGCATCGAGAAATCCTGTGCCATACGCACCAGCGCATCATAGACTGCAGTATCACCGTGCGGGTGATACTTACCGATGACATCTCCGACGATACGCGCAGACTTCTTGTATGGTGCGCGGTGGGAGAGGTTCAGGTCGTTCATCGCATACAAAATACGTCTGTGTACGGGTTTGAGCCCGTCACGCGCATCGGGAAGCGCTCTTCCGATGATGACACTCATCGAGTAATCAAGATAGCTTGTCTTGATACTCTCTTCTATCAGTACCTCTTCGGTACTCTGTCCGTCTTCAAACAAATCAGCCATTCTCTTCCTTTGGGTTTGTAAAGTGTGTTGATTTTACCGTAATAAATGTTAATAAATGGGATGAAAATGGCTTAAAATCGATTTTAGAGGGGTTTATGGGGATTTTTGGGATTTTGGTGGATTTTTGGTTAACATAATATATGGGTTAAAAATGCCTTTATCAATCTTCTTTGCTACCTTTTTAAAAAAGGTAGCACCAAAAGCGTCACTTCTGCAATTGTGCGGACGATGCTTTATACGCCGTGCTTCGCACATATGGGCGCAACAGCATCTGCACAAAGAGTGCAGAAGTGACAACGAAGTAAAGATACAATAGCTTTCTGAGCACTACACGCTGAACACTGAACGCTGCCAAACAGCCACGCTGTTTGGCTTACTCCGTCATCATCGCATAGGGGCGTTTAAGCTGTTCGGTCATTTTGTGCAGGCTTACGGCTCTGCCCTCTCTGATGAATTCACGTCCGTCAAGAAAAACAATCATTGTCGGTACCGAAAAGACCTGGAAGTGCGCAGAGATTTCAGGGTTTTCGTGGGCATCGAGGTAGATCTGTCTGATTTTGGGAAACTCGCTGTCAAAGAGCTCTTTGAACTTCGGTCTGAGTGCGTGGCAGACGTTACAGTTCTCTCCGGAGAAGTAGAGGAGTACCCCTATCTCCGTTCTTATGATATTTTGTACTTCTTCTAATGTCATCTTGCTTCCTCACAATTCATTTGCCTAATAAATGATTTTTCACTGATAATAATTTTAACCGTACATCTTCCTCTATCGCTACTTGCTTCTGAACATAGTACAAAATACCCATCCATTTAGATATCTTTCATCTTGAGGGGAAGCTTGTGGGGTACTTGTAGGGCACTAAAGTGCCACAAACAGCGAACAGCGCCCTACCGTCTCCTGCCCGAATGTCTGCATCAGGCGCTGATGGTCGAGTTTGACGTAGCGGTGCACTTTGCGGTAGAGGTGACGGATGTCCTCCCGGTGGCTCAATGCATAAAAGTCGCGCTCCACCTTTTCAAGGTCAAGCAGGTTCTGTCTGCATCGTGCACGCTGAATGCGGTTGAGACGTTCACGCGCCTGCTCCTGCTGCAACTGGTGCTTTAGCCGGTGCAGACGGCTAAAAAAGTGGCGCAGTTCGTTTTCAAGTTCCCCAACGGGCTGCGTATCGAAACACTCCAATCGGTACATGATTGCCTCCTTCAATGGATTCTTGTCTCATTATAAGTACTCCCAGCTTAAAAAAAGTCTCACGAACTGCAGCTAAGCTTCGTGTTGCGGTGCTCCTCGGGAGTCGGTCCTGCCCAGCGTTCGAATTCAGGGTGCTCTGCAAACGGATTATGTGCTATCTTGAACAGGTCGTCTACAAGCGTGTACTTACCATTCTCCGCTGCATCGATGGCTTCCTGAAGCATATAGTTCTTCAGCACATATTTGGGGTTGGTTTGCAGCATCTTCTGATGACGCTCTTGCGTGCTGCTCTCGTTATGTTTAAGCCTCTCATCGTAACTCTCCAACCACTCCTTCATCGGTGCATGGTAGAGCCCCAGAGAGAGCAGCGGTTTGTGCTCGCCGGCGTAGCGGCTGAGGGTTCTAAAAAAGAGGGTGTAGTCCACCTGCAGTGCCTGCAGTACGCCAAGCAGGTGCTTCACAAGGTCCATATCGCTCTCCTCTGCCCCGTCAAGTCCCAGTTTCTGACGCATCTCTTCCAGATATGCGCTGCGGTAAAGCCTGCGGTAGCCGCTTAGCACCTCTTCCATTTCTCTGGCCTCTATCAGCGGTGAGAGTGCGCTCAAAAGTGCGCGCAGGTTCCACTCGGCGACATCGGGCTGGTTGCCGAAGCTGTAACGACCGTAGGCGTCGGTGTGGTTGCAGATGTTGTTGTGGTCGTACACATCTAAAAAGGCGTAGGGGCCGTAGTCGATGGTGAGACCGGCAATGGACATATTGTCGGTGTTCATCACCCCGTGGTTGAAGCCCACCGCCTGCCATTTGGCGATCAGTTTTGCCGTACGCTCTACGACCTCTTCAAAAAAACGGAGGTAGCGGTCGTTTTGGTCCGCCAGATGAGGATAGCTCTCGGCAATGGCATACTCGGTAAGCGCTTTCAGGTCATCAAAGCGCTTCTTGTGGGCAAAATACTCGAATGTACCAAAACGCACCCAGCTTGGGCTAAGGCGCAGCACGATGGCACCCTTTTCCCACTCCTGCCGGTAGACGGAGTGGTTCGAACCGATGATTGCCAGTGCGCGGGTCGTCTCTATGTGCAGCCCATGCATCGCTTCACTCATCAGGTACTCCCTAAGCGAAGAGCGCAGCACCGCACGCCCGTCTCCAGAGCGCGAATACTTCGTCACGCCCGCTCCCTTGAGCTGCAGGTGCCAGCCTTTTAGCGTACCGATGTTCACGGCTCGCCCGTCACCAAGCTGGGGTACGTAGTGGCCAAACTGGTGCCCGGCATAGCACATTGCAAAGGGTTCGCTGCCTTCCGGATGCCAGCTTCCGTTGACAAATGCCACAAAACGCTCGGTGTGAAGCTCCTCTTTGTCGATGCCAAGCTCCTCGGCCAGCGGTTCGTTGGCGTGAATGAGGAAAGGGCCTTTGAGCGGTGTGGGTTTGACAGAGTCGTGGCACTCCTGCGGCAGGGTGAGATAGGGGTTGGTCAGTTTCAGTTCACTCAGTTTCATAGTTAAATGGTATCAATCCCTTCCTTAAACAGTACGCTTCATATTCCGGGTTAAACTATTTAGGAGTATAATACGCCCAAGATTGACAAAAGGATACAACCGATGGGTAGAGCGTTCGAATACCGAAAAGCGGCGAAAATGAAACGATGGGGCACAATGTCCCGCCTCTTTCCGAAACTGGGAAAGATGATTACGATGGCAGCCAAGGAGGGCGGCAGTCCCGACCCTGAGATGAATGCCAAACTGCGTACGGCCATCCTCAACGCCAAAGCGCAGAATATGCCAAAGGACAACATCGAAGCGGCGATCAAACGTGCGTTTAACAAGGATGCCGCAGACATCAAAGAGATCACCTACGATGTCAAGGCACCCTACGGCGTGCAGATGATCGTCGAGTGTGCAACAGACAACGGTACCCGTACCGTCGCCAACGTCAAGGCGATTTTGCGAAAGAACAATGCCGAGATGCTCACATCAGGCTCTCTGAACTACATGTTCACCCGCAAAGCGGTCTTTGTCATCGACAAAACCGAAGATATGGATGTCGAAGAGCTCGAACTTGACCTCATCGACTACGGCCTTGAGGAGATCGAAGAGGATGTCGAGCCGCAAGAGAACGGCGAAGACAAGCCCATTTTGAGAATCTACGGAGAGTTCACCTCGTTTGGAGATCTCAGCAAAGCCTTCGAAGAGCGCGGCATTGAGCCGAAGAAATCGACACTGGAGTACATCGCCAATACACCGGTTGAACTGAGTGAAGAACAGCTGGAAGAGATCGAAGAGCTGATCGAGAAGCTGGAAGAGGATGACGACGTACAGAATGTCTATACGAATATTCACTAACTGACGCTATGCGTCAGAGCGTTCAGCGGGTAGCGTTCAGGCAAATCTACAAGCTGAACGCTGAGCACTGAGCGCTGACCAAGCTCCGCCTGTTTTAATGCTTCCCGTACTTCTCCACAAACTCTTCATAATTACCTTCAAAATCGATCATCGTACCATCTTCGTTGAGTTTGATAATACGGTTTGCAAAGGCATCGATGAGTTCGCGGTCGTGCGAAACGACGATCGCCCCGCCCTGATAGTTGTGCAGCGCTTCGCCCAGTGAGACGATCGCTTCAAGGTCAAGGTGGTTGTTGGGCTCGTCCATCACAAGGAAGTTGGCAGAGTCCATCATCATCTTGCTCATCATCACACGGTGCTTTTCACCGCCCGAACAGGCATCGACCTTCTTCTTCTGCTCCTCTCCGCTAAAGAGCATACGCCCCAGTGTTTTACGGATGTCGTCGATATGCCACTTAGCATCGAAGCCCTGAATCCACTGCGGCAGCTCCACATCTCCGGTAACGATATCGGTGGTATTTTGCGGAAAGTAGCTGGTGGTTACGGTCTGACCCCAGTTGTAGCTGCCACTGTCAGGCTCCAGATTGCCCATCAAAATCTCAAGCAGCGTCGTCTTGCCCACACCATTGGCTCCGATGAGAGCGATCTTGTCACCTTTGTTGACCTTGAAAGAGATGTTCTCAAGGACCTTCTCATCCCCGTAGCTTTTGGAGATCTCTTTGACCTCCAGCACCTCGTTTCCAATGTCACGGTGCGGACGGAACATAATGGAGGGGTCGCGTCTGGAAGAGAGTTTGATCTCGCCTACATCGAGCTTGTCCAACTGCTTCTGACGTGAAGTCGCCTGTTTTGCTTTGGAGGCGTTGGCGGAGAAACGGGCGATAAACTTCTCAAGCTCCTCTTTCTCTTTGAGCGCCTTGTTTCTGTCCGCTTCGGCCTGCTTGGCCATCAGGTTGGCTGCAATGTACCACTCATCGTAGTTGCCCGTAAACTCGCGGATTGTCTGGAAATCCAGATCGAGAATATGGGTAACGACACCGTTGAGGAAGTGTCTGTCGTGCGAGATAACCACCAGGGTTCCCTCATGGCGTTTAAGCTCCTCTTCAAGCCATGCGATTGTCTCCATATCGAGGTTGTTGGTAGGCTCATCCAGCAGCAGGACATCGGGCTTTAAAAATAGTACCTGTGCGAGCAGAATCTTGAACTTGTCTCCGCCGGTGAGTGAACTCATCAGGTCGTTGTGCTGCTCTACAGGAAAGCCCAGTGTCGTCAGCAGTTTTTCGATCTTGACATCGCTCTCATAGGTGGGGTCTTCATCCGCACAGATCATCTCAAGCTCCGCCAGACGGTTGTTGACCTCATCGCTTTCGAAGTCACCCTCCATGTAGAGCTTCTCTTTCTCTTTTTGGGCATCGTAGAGCTTTTTGTTGCCGTAGAGGACGGCATCTTTGAGCGTGAAATCCTCAAAGGCGTACTGGTTCTGGCTGAGCATTCCCAGTTTGAGTCCCGGCTGAAGCTGCACTTCGCCCTCGCTTGGCTCTATCTCGCCGGCAAGAATCTTCATAAAGGTCGATTTCCCCGCCCCGTTGGCACCGATGAGACCGTAGCGTTTGCCCACATCGAGGGTGAGGTTTATCTTGTCGAAAAGTACGCGCTTTCCATAGCGCTGCGTCAAATTTACTGTAGAGAGCATCGTTGGTATCCTTCATGCTGTAATATGGTTGCGATTTTACCCAAATCTGCTGAAAGTCTTTTCAAACCGTATCGAATAAACTTTTGAGTATAATCGCCAAAAATGTTTCCAAAGGAATACCGCGTATGCAGAGACGAGATTTCTTCAAAAAAGCCGCACTCATTGCCGGCAGTGCCGCTGTGGGCAGCACCGCGGCAGACGCAGATACCACCACGCACCCGGTAGACAACCGCAAGGTTGCCAACATCGCCTTTCCGCAAAAACGACCGCTCATCACCTATTCCGACCGACCGCCGCTGCTGGAGACACCGCGCGAGGTCTTTGCCACCCCCATTACCCCAAACGATCTCTTTTTTGTCCGCTGGCATATGCCGATGATCCCCACCTACATCAATCCGCACTACTTCTCCATCAAAATCGACGGTGAGGTGAAAAAGCCCGTCAAGATCAGCTTCGACTCCCTCAAGCGCGACTTCGAACCGGTAGAGATCACCTCCGTGCTGCAGTGCGGGGGCAACAGCAGAAGCGCCTTTCACCCCACACCGGGCGGTATCCAGTGGGGTCCTGGCGCAATGGGATGCGCCAAGTGGAAAGGGGTACGTCTTAAAGACGTCCTTGCCAAAGCCGGCCTCAAAAAAAACGCAGGCTGGATCAAGTTCCACGGCCTCGAGAAACCGGTCTACACAAAAACCGACGGTTTCGTGCGTGCACTTGAACTCTCCAAGTTGCATGACAAGATCATCATCGCCTACGAGATGAACGGCGAAGCGCTCCCCTACCTCAACGGCTTTCCCGTACGCCTCATCCTGCCCGGCTTCTACTCCGACAGCTGGGTGAAGATGCTCTCCAACATCACCGTTACCGGTACCAAGCCGAAGCTGCACTTCATGGACCACGCCTACCGCGTACCCGACAACGACTGCGAGTGTGAAACACCCGACAACCTGGCACCAAAGACCAAGCCCATCGAAGAGATGAACGTCAATTCGCTTATCGGCTACCCCACCGGCGGTACGAAAGTCAAACAGGGAGCTGACCTCATTGTCCGTGGTGTCGCCTTCGATGGTGGCCACGGCATCACCAAGGTCGAAATCTCCACAGACGGCGGAAGCAGCTGGCAGGAGGCGACACTCGATGACGGTTCACAGGGCCCCTACGCCTACCGCAGCTTCAGATACACGCTCAAACCCGCCCAGACAGGGGCGCTGACACTCATGGCTCGCGCAACGAACACCAAAGGCGAAACCCAGCCCTTTGCACAGGATGTCAAGTGGAACCGCGGCGGGTACAAATACAACGGTATCGATGAAGTCACTGTGGAGGTGGTATCATGAAAAAAACAACAGTGCTTGCCCTGACGGCCGCTATGCTTCTTACGTCACTGAGTGCGGCAGAAAAAAAGGTCGAGGTTCAAAAAGGGATCAAGATGCCCTATATGGAGTTTCCTATGAAACAGGGCAAAGGGATGTACTCCACCAAAGGAAAGTGCAACATGTGCCACTCCTGGGGCTACGTTCTCAACCAGGGACCACAGTCAAAAGCATTCTGGCGCAAAAAGGTTATCAAGATGATCGACGTCTTTCAGGCACCCATCAGAAATGAAGATATCGATGAGGTGGTGGAGTATCTGTATGCGAACTACGGGAAGAGGGTTAAGGGTTAAGTTAAGGGTTAAGGGTTAAGGGTTAAGGGTTAAGGGTTAAGGGATTTTGCCTCTACTGGCTGAAGTGAAGCTTAGCATCTTATTTGGAAGCGAGGATTGATCCTCGCCCAGGCCGGAAATGAATTTCCGGTTCCTATCAACCAATAACCAATATACCAATGACCAATAACTATCCTACGACTCCAGCAGTTCTAACACCTTCTCTATCGGTCTGCCAATCGCCGCTTTGCCGTCTTTGATGACAATCGGGCGCTCGATAAGCTTTGGATGCTCCACCATCGCTTCGATGAGCTTCTCCTCATCTTCGACATCCTTGAGCCCAAGCTCTTTGTAGATCGCCTCTTTGGTCCGCATCAGTTCACGTGCGGAGATCCCGAGCATTTTGAGTACCTCTTTGATCTCCTCTTTGGTTGGCGGTGTATCGAGGTACTTTACAACTTCGGCCTTTATGCCTTTCTCTTCCAACAGATTTACTGTATTTCGTGATTTACTGCACCTCGGGTTGTGCCAGACTGTAATTTTTTGCATGGATGCTCCTTCTTTTTTTTCGAAGTTTACACCATTCCCCTTGTAGCACTGCTTTATTTTTTTTCGATCAGCGCTTCAAAACTCTCAAGGTCGATTGGTGTCGATGCAAGATACCCCTGGTAGGTATTGCATTTTACATCTTGAAGGTAGGAAAGTGTTTCACCCTTCTCGACCCCCTCGGCAAGCACTTCAAGATTAAACTTCTGCCCAATGGCAACGACAACCTCGACGATCATTTCATCATCATCATTCATCTCGCGTACAAAGGACTGATCTATTTTGATGACATCAACAGGAAGTTCCTTCAGATGTGAAAGAGATGAGTAGCCTGTACCGAAATCATCGATGGAGAATGTGAAGCCAAAGTTTTTAAGCTCCTTGATTTTGGCGATCGCATCATCGATATTTCGCATGATACCGCTTTCGGTAATTTCAAGCTCGAACCATGCCGGGTCAACCTTGTGCTTTTTCACAAGAAGCATCAGTTTCTCGACAAAATGCGGTTCCAGGAAATGTACGGTACTGACATTGATTGCGATATGCCGTAAAGGAAAACTCCCCATCCTTGATATCATGGCATTGACATCTTTGAAGATACGGTCAAACACCCACTCCTCAAGCTTGACAATGATACCGCTCTCTTCAGCAAGAGAGATGAAATCGTTTGGCATTACCATCCCCTTCTCCGGATGGTTCCACCGTATTAACGCTTCGGCACCGATAATTGTATTGCTTTTGACATCCAGCTGCGGCTGGTAGTACATCTCAAACTCATCCTCCTCAATCGCCCGGTGAATATCATTCTCCAGCAAAAGTTGTTCCCGGACCAGGACACTCATTCTGTCTTCATAGAACTGCATACTGCCCTTGGTTCTGTTTTTCGCCTCATACATGGCCGTTTCGGCACGTTTGAGCAGGTCAAATGCAGTATCTGCTGTATCACTGAAGAGCATTACACCGATTGAAAAGCCCAGTCGGTAAGGCTTTCCGGCTACCATCAGCGGCTTCTCAAACAGCGTATGAATCCGGTCGACATATTCTGCAGCCCGTTGGTATGCCTCCTCTTTCTCCTCCCCCACCACGGGAATCAGCACAACAAACTTGTCACCCCCGACACGGGCGAGGGTCTCTGCACCGCCAATCCCCTCTTCGAGACGATAGGCACACTGCTTGATCACATTGTCACCGATATCGTGTCCAAACGTATTGTTGATCTTTTTAAAGTTGTCGATATCCAGAAAGAGCAGCGCTCCGTAGTTTTTTGCCATCTTCTTGGCTCGGATCAGCTTTTTCAGCTTGTCCATCAGAAGTGTTCGGTTCGGAATATCCGTCAGAATATCATAATAGGCATTGCGCAGCATCTTCTCCTGTGCTGTCACCTCCCCTGTAATATCATTGACAATAGCGATGCCTCCGGCAACCTCCCCCTGGCCATTCAACATAGGGACGGTAGAGAGATCCACATAAAGTTCGTTCTCATCTCCCTTGTCATTGAGCTGGTAGGGTCCTCTGTAATTGCCTATTGTTCCCTTGAAAGTCTTTTTGTGGGCCTGAATGGCTTTATTCTCTTCAATACTATTCTCAAGTGCAACCCCCAACAGTTGTGTTTTATTTTCAATTCCGTTCATCCGAAGAAAGGCTTCATTGACATCCTGTAGTACCATGGATTTGTCATAGTAGTAAATGCCGACAGGGGCGCGTTCGAAAAGAGAGAAGAAACGCTCTTTCAGTTTCTCATGTGATGCCTTCAGATGTACAAAATACTGTCGGTTTTGCAGCGAATCATCAATCACCTTTCCATAGTAATTGGCAATAAGCAGCATGATCAGCACCAGTGCCATAACAGCATATCCGATCATTTGGTAGAAACCTTCCTGCTCATGGCTGAAAAGTTGATAGAGAATAGGACCGTACATCACCGTAACATATGCCAGAAGCAGATCACGCTTGGTAGCCAGCACCCCCATGGACGCAAATCCGATAGCAAAGAGAAAAAGGAAGAGAATCATCTGATAGAGCAGATCGTTTTCAGGAAAAAGCAGAAAGGCACTGCTTCCCCATATCACTCCGCTGATGAGTACATTGGTATAGTAGCGGTGCAGCCAAAGTGTCACCTCCCGGAGTTTCTCCGCCTCACTGTTCTTTTTAAAAACCTGATAATGGTAGAAACGGTAGAGGAACATGACGATATTGAGCAAAAGCCAGATGCCGACCGTCTCGGCATCTACCACACTAATCTCAATAGCGCTGAGAAGAAATGCGCCCAGAATCTGCCCGGTAAGCATCATCGGCAAAGAGAGATAGAGAAAGCTCAGCCTGTCATATTCCAGCCGATTGTCAAAATGTACTGCTTCATCCATAAAGGAGTATCCTTCTGTCTTAACTATGGATTGTTTGGCAAAGCAGTTTTATTCTGCATGGACATACGTATAGCCCGCTTTGCATATCAATCTAGCAGTCTCCCGATAACGATTATACCATAATTTTTTCTTAAGTAAATAGCTTTTTGCTAATTCAGTACAAATAGCTGTAACTGCGGCTTGGGCACCTGCTTTACTCTTCAGCAGGCTTCTTTTTTTCCCGTCTCTGTATCGTCATAGCACTCAAACGCTCTTCGGTCTCCAGCTTCATTAGAAGCCTGGCATTGTTGACACGAAGCTTGCTGTTCTCTTCGTTAAGGCTCTCCATCCGATCATTCAGTGCATTGTGAACATCCTTAAGCGCTTCATGCTGTTGCTGCAGCTGCTCCAGCTGTGTCTGTGTCTGTCCCTGGAGCTTCTGAAGCGAGGCCAGCTCTTTCTGTGTAGTTTCCAATGCCTCTGCTGTCTGGGACAGACGCTTTTTTGTATCGTCAAACTGCTGCAGCTCCTGCTCATTCTGTGCATTTTTGATCTGCAGTGCCTTGAGCTCCTCTTCAAGCACCGCGATACGCTTCTCTTTGGCTTCATTGTCTATCTTGACATCGATGTATCGGTCTTTATAGGTTTTCACACGCATGCTTGCCACAACCACCACGAGCACGACAAATAGCAGAATGACAATGCCGATCGCTGCGCTTATCATCAGCACCGGGTCACTCTGCACTCTGGCAATCACTTCACTCATCTTAGCCCCTTATAAAATCGTATGCTGCAGGATAGTCGCACTTCATCCGTGAAGCGGGCAGTCTTCCCTTGCCGTAACGCATCTTTGTAAACAGGATCTGTACCTTGTTGTCCAGATCGTCGTAGTAGGCGACACTCTGAAGCCTGTTTTTGCTATCGACCTGGATGGTGTAGCGCTTCCCTTCATACTCTGTCACATAGATCTTTTCTTTGTAAGGCTTGCCTTTTTTGAGAATCTCGGCAAGGTCAAACCCTTTTCCCATGCGATAGGCCGATACCTGCTCGAGATCATGATCGACAACCAGCACCTCCTTGCCGTCCGTACAGACCTCCTTTTTCGTCGGAGAACGGTAGGACCACTTCAGCAGATTCTCCTTACTGAAAGCGACACTCCCTTTATAGGTGATTGTCTTGTTCTTCGGATTGGTCACAGTTTGTACAAAGTCGCCGCTGAAGTGTTCCGGAAGCGCGATGCCTGATGCGAAAAGTGCTCCGCTTAGAAGCAGTAACATCCATAATTTTTTCATTTTTTACCCTCTTTTACTGATGCAAATATATCCTAAAGCCACTTAGTTTACAGTGCTACTCTACCGCCAAATTGTGGAGCTGCCGTGGATAACGGACTATTAATCACTTTTTGGATAAAATATCCCACTCTATTTACGCAAGGCAAGACAACCATGATAAAAAGTCTACTCAAGGTTTTTGGTACCCAAAACGACAGAATCGTCAAAAAATATCTCAAAAGAGTCGAGAATATCAACGCACTTGAGAGCAAGTACGAAGCGATGGATGACGAAGCGCTCAAGGCAGCTTTCAATGCACTCAAAGAGGCAGTCAACAGCGGTGAAAAGACGCTCGATGACGTGCTATACGACTCCTTTGCCATTACCAGAGAGGCAAGCAAGCGTGTCCTTGGCATGCGCCACTACGATGTCCAGATGGTCGGGGGTATGGTGCTGCACGACGGCAACATCGCCGAGATGAAGACCGGAGAGGGTAAAACCCTTGTGGCAACCCTCGCGGTTATCCTCAACGCGATGACCGGCAAGGGTGTACACGTCGTAACCGTCAACGACTACCTTGCCAAGCGTGACTCCGAAGAGATGGGCGTACTCTACAAGTTCCTCGGCTACAGTGTCGGGTGTATCACCGCGGACATTCACGATGAGTTCGAGCGAAAAGCGCAGTACGATGCGGATATCACCTACGGTACCAACAACGAGTACGGCTTTGACTACCTGCGCGACAATATGAAGGTACGCGCCGAAGAGAAAGTGCAGCGCGAGCACAACTACGCCATCGTCGACGAGGTCGACTCCATTCTCATCGATGAGGCAAGAACGCCGCTGATTATCTCAGGGCCTACGCAGCGTGACCACAACCACTATGCAAGAGCCAATGAAATTGCCAAGAAGATGGAGAGAGGCGAAGAGCTTCCTGCCAAACCGGGTGAAGAGAAGCAGATGACAGGCGACTTTGTCGTAGACGAAAAGAACAGAACCATCGTCATGACCGAACAGGGGCTGCAGAAAGCACAGGACCTCTTCGAGGTCGACAACCTCTATTCTCTTGAAAACGCCATTCTGGCACACCACCTCGACCAGGCGCTCAAGGCACATCATCTCTTTGAAAAAGACGTCGACTATGTCGTACAGGACGGTGAAATTGTCATTGTCGACGAATTTACCGGAAGACTCAGTGAAGGGCGCCGCTACTCAGAAGGGCTGCACCAGGCACTCGAAGCCAAAGAGGGTGTCGAGATCCAGGAGGAATCACAGACACTTGCGGAGATCACCTACCAGAACTACTTCAGACTCTACAACAAACTTGCCGGAATGACCGGTACCGCACAGACAGAAGCGACGGAGTTTTCACAAATTTACGGTCTGGAAGTTGTCTCCATCCCTACCAACGTTCCTGTTCAGCGTATCGACAAAAACGACCTCATCTACAACACTGAACGCGAAAAGCTGGATGCGGTCGTACGCAAGGTCAAAGAGTACCATGAAAAGGGCCAGCCGGTACTCATCGGTACCGCCTCCATTGAAAAATCGGAACTGATCCATGAGCGCCTTAAGAAAGAGAAGATCCCCCACAATGTGCTCAATGCCAAAAACCACTTCCAGGAAGCGGAGATCATTAAAAATGCCGGTCAGAAAGGTGCCGTAACCGTTGCCACCAATATGGCAGGACGTGGGGTTGACATCAAGATCGATGACGAGGTAAGAAGGCTGGGCGGTCTGGCGATCCTGGGGACAGAGCGTCACGAGTCACGCCGTATCGACAACCAGCTTCGCGGACGTTCTGGACGTCAGGGTGACCCGGGCGAGAGCCAGTTCTTCCTCAGTCTTGATGACAACCTGCTGCGCATCTTCGGCGGAGAGAAGATCAGAAACATTATGAACCGTCTGGGTGTCGAAGAGGGAGAGTACATCGACTCCAAACTGGTTACGCGTTCTGTCGAAAAAGCACAGAAAAAAGTCGAGAACCAGCACTACGAAGCGCGTAAACACATTCTCGAATATGACGATGTCGCCAACCATCAGCGTAAGGCAATCTACGCATTTAGAAACCAGCTGCTCGACCCTGAGTTCGATATCGATGCCAAGATCAAAGAGAACCGTGAAGAGTATGTACAGCATCTGCTCGAAGAGGCCGATATCATCGCCGGGATGCCAAGAGAGGACTATGACCTCGAACGCCTTGCAGCGCTTATCCGTGAAGAGCTTCTGGTCAATGTTGAGCCCGATGCTTTCAAAGAGAAAGAGGCTGACGAGATCAAAGAGATGATCGTAACGATGATGGAGAATCTCTACGAAGAGAAGATGAGCCAGCTCGATCCCGAGCAGCGCAAGGAGATCGAGCGTATCATCTACCTGCAGGTGCTCGATCCACAGTGGCGTGACCACCTCTATGAGATGGATGTCCTCAAGACCGGTATCGGGCTTAGAGGCTACAACCAGAAAGACCCGCTTACCGAGTACAAGCAGGAGAGTTACAAGCTCTTTACCGAACTGGTACAGCGTATCAAACACGAAGCGGTCAAAACGCTCCACCTCGTACAGTTTGACTTCACCTCCCCTGAAGAGGAAGAGGAAGCAATCGAGCAGATCCGTGAAGAGTTGGAGAGTGAAGTGGCCGACGCGACACTCAACCAGTCTTTCGAAGAGGGTGTCATTGCTGAAGATAGCAGCAAACTCGAGCCCATTACGGGAACGAAGAAGCCAAAGCGTAACGATCCATGCCCATGCGGTTCGGGCAAAAAATACAAAAACTGCTGCGGTCAGAGCGGTCCCAAAAAAGGCCTTCTGGCCTGATGCGACCCTCGCTTAACGCCCCCAACAAAACCTTTGTGCGGCGGATCATCCGCCACTACCTCAAATATGACAAAGAGAACCCTTTTATCTTTATCTCCGCAATGCTGGCGTTTCTCGGCATTGCAGCAGGTGTAATGGTCCTGATGATCGCGATGGGAATCATGAACGGCACACAGAAAGAGTTCAAAAAGAAGCTCTTTGTGATGAACTACCCGCTTACCGTACTGCCTGTACGGGAAGATGCCGTCGACGACAGACTCATCGAAAGACTCTCAAACGCATTTCCACATCTGAAGTTCAGCCCCTACTACACCACACAGGTGATCACAAAAAATGAAGGTGCCGTGCAGGGCTCCCTGCTCTATGGTGTCGATTTTTCCAAAGAGAGTGCCATCAACCCCATCTTCAAAGAGGCCAGCACAAAAGGAAGTGCTACAACGCCCTTTCGCGTGATCATAGGCGATTCTCTCTCCTATGAAATGGATGCACCCATCGGCAACAAAGTTACCCTCTACTTCTCGGAGCAGCAGGCGATCGGCTTTGCAACCATGCCGCTTCAGAAACGCTTTGTCGTTGACGGCATTTTCGATTCCGGTCTCAAAGCCTACGACAAAGCGATTATGTACACCACCCTCGAAGCATTCGAGAGACTTCTTAAACGCAAGCCCGGTGTCTATGACGGTCTGCATATCTACACACCAAAACCGCTTGAGGAGATCAAAGAGATCCGGAAAGTACTGCCTGACACTGTAGTGATCGAAGGGTGGTGGCAGCAAAACGGCAACTTCTTCTCCGCAATGGAAATGGAGAAAAAAGCACTCTTTCTGGTACTGCTGCTGATCATCCTCGTTGCCTCCCTGAACATCATCTCTTCACTGCTGATGACGGTAATGAGCCGCCGGAGCGAAATTGCTCTGATGCGTACGCTTGGCGCGACACAAAAAGAGATCAGAATGATCTTCTTCAAGCTGGGACTGGCTATCGGCACTGCCGGTATTGCAGCCGGCACACTGCTGGGACTGTTGGGCATCTGGGTACTGAAAACCTTCGACATCATCTCCATGCCGGCAGATGTCTACGGCACCAGCAGACTGCCGGTTGACCTTACCTTCAGTGACTTTGGTATGATCATTACCGGGACGGCAGTGATCATCCTGCTCTCTTCGCTCTACCCCGCTAGAAAAGCTGCCCAGACCGACCCGTTGACGGTACTTCGGAACGAGTAGCCTGCGGGAGACTCTCCTCTTTGGGTACCATCGTTGATACCTCTGCTTTGGCTTTTGGTGTCATCGAAGGAATAGGATGACTGCTTCCCCCGTCACCTTTTTCAATCGGCATGGAAGATGTGGGAACAGGTTTTGGTTTCTTTGTCGGTTTTGTCCTGTCAGGAATCTGTGGAGCAACCTGCTTTGGACCGTGCTTCTGCATATATTCAGGTGCTTCGATTGTCCTTTTCAGTATCTGCAGCGGCAGTGTCAGGATATCCTTTGCCACCGATGTTTTGACCTTTGGATTCTCCAGTGTGCCGGTCACCTCGAGTCCCACAGTCATACTGTTGTCATCCCCCATCAGAATGTAGCCAAGCAGCGGAATTTTGCCAACCATCTTACCCAGTTCACGAACAGACTGAATTGCCAGTTTGACATCGATTTTACCGTTCTCGAGGTTGATGACACCTTTCCCTGTCACCGTTGCAGAGTTTCCTTTGAGATAGACTGAATCGAGTACCAGCGTTTTGGGGGTCATATGGTATTCAACCACCCCCTCGGAGATCTTGAACCCTTTGTTCGAGAAACCCGGTCTGCTAAGTGTGGCAAGTGCAGGCAGGGTATTGATAAATGCCAGCGTATTACTGTATGCCTTGAAGTCACTGAGTACACCACCTTCGATAATAATACGTCCTTTCATCTGCTTTGTTGGATCTCCGGTAAGCTTCAGTGAATAGCGCCCCTGTTTCAGTCCTGTAAATCCGATAAGCGGATGCAGCACACGGTCTGTAACGCGCAGTACCTCTACAGTCAGTATTTTGCCTTTTTTTGTCAGCTTGATAATGTTCCCCTGACTGCTTCCAATCGCTTTGATATCTCCGTTTGGTTTGATTTCAATGTCGTAACTGTCGGTAACCAGCTTCCGTTTACCGTAGCGCATATGACTCTTCTTTCCAATAATCACAAATGTTTTTTTGAATCCGACACTACCGCTGCTTTTTTTAACCAACCGATTCTGCTCCTCCATGAAGCGCTTCAGGTCAATATTGATATTGGTGAGATGAATATGACCTTTAGCGGTATCGATATGTACCCGTTTGTCAAAGGCATAGAAATTAACCTGCTTTGTCTTGGCATTGAACATTCCTTCAAGCGGAATTGTCGTGTAGCATACATCTTTACTGTCATAGAAGAAACATACATCTTTTCGTACGCTTCCTTTAAAGTGCCAAACTGTGCCATGTTCATCTCCTGTAACCTGCACCTTTCCTCCATTGATGCCAAGTATATTGTTCTTGAGATAGGGAACGATTTTCGAAAGATCCGAAAAAAGAATATGTATTGCTTTTTCTTTCTTTGTCAAAGAGACTTTCAGTGTCGGCAATGTCATGTACAACTGCTCTCCGTATGTGAGTGTCATCGGTATTTTCCGCTTTGCAATTTCGATATCGGGTGACTTCTCCCTGCCCAGAATGAAACGGTCGATATCCAGAATCAGATTCGCTTTGTTATGGGTCGTATCGACTGTACCCTCTACTCTCCCCCTATACCAGACTGCATTTGTCTGTACATCTTTCAGCACCACCTTACCCGACTTGCTGTTATAGAGTATCCATCCGCCACTGACCGGCAATTTCAACTTTCCGATTCTCAATACCCCTTTGTCAAGTTTCACCTCTACAGATACGAGCAGTTCTCTTTTCTGCTTTCCAAGAGGAATCTTGATTGTAATGTCGATTGCATTCTCTTTCCCCGTATGTGAAACCGGCAGTGTAATACCATAGGCATTCAGTATCTTTGTGACCGACGCATCAACCGCACTTTTGATCTTCAAATCAAGAATCAGCACAGGTCTTTGTGCTCCGACAATATGCTTGATAACCAGATGGGTGCCCGAAAGATCTCTGCCGCGACATTGCGGCTTTTCAAGATCAAAATAGAGATTTCCCTTTTTGTAACGCAGTGTCAATGCATCGGCATGTACGGCATCCAGCCCCTTTTTATAACGTATTGACACATCCTCAAAACGTGCTTTCGCTTTCAGGGCACCAATATCCAGTTTAGGCTGGTGGTCTACAATATCGAGCCTGCCTTTGACATACTCCACTCTGTAACGTTTTGCACGCACCTTTCTCAAGGTCCAATCCTCTATGGTTTCGGGAAGTGAAAAACGGGTAATGACCGGTTCAAGGTTGCTAAATGTTTCCGTATTCACTGCATAGACAATGCTGTTGTCATGCTGCAGGGCACGAAAATGTCCCTTGATACCGTAGGCTTCGAAACTTCCACCTGTCTCCAGCGTATTCTTTGCCAAATCATAGGTCAACTTGCCGGCAATGGAAATTTTCTCCTTTTTCAGATAGAGCATCGGCACATCGGCAATAAGTTTTTTGCCTTTTCGAACAATATTTCCGGCGATTTCGTAATCATCACTGGTGATATAGAGCACATCGTCAGCAAACAAAACGGTAAGATGATTGTTTTTAAAGTTGATTTTCTCAAGGTAGATGGTTTCAAAGTAGGAGAGCAGATTCTTGATATGGTCAAAGGTTTCATCCACCCTCTCAAAAGAGGGTTTCTCCTTCGATGCCGGCACAGTGATAGACTTTGCCTTGAGTATGAGCTTTTTATCGAGTTTGATGTATAATCCAACCACTTTATAGGGGCCAAGATCGAGCCTGTCAACCTGGATGCCGTGCAGCAGCCAGAAAAAAAATACAGTCAAAAGGACAACCAGCGCAATGAGAAAATCACGAACCACGATATGGAGAAGATGGATCGTATGGGCAGAGAACATTGCCGTGGTTTTGATCATATCGCTGGCCTTTTACATTAGCTTGCCTGTACGGTCCACACAGACCCTTTATGTTCCGCAAGGCTCAATCGGAAGTATTATATCACAGCTGAGCCAAAAAGGGTACGACCTCTCAGTAATCGACAGCTATCTCCTTCGGCTTATGGGACAGCCCCAGCACGGCTGGATATTTATAGGGGAGAATGAACTGAACCGCATCGACTTTCTGCACAAACTCACCTCTTCCAAGGCTATGATCCACAAGGTCACACTCATCCCAGGGGAGACGCTCGAACGCTTCTTTGAGACACTCGCCAGTGAGTACGGACTCAACAAGGAAAAACTCTGGAAGTACTACAAGGAGTACTCTCCCTACCCCGAAGCAGGTATCTACGCCGATACCTACTATGTACCCATAGGCATCCGGGAGAAACAGCTGATGAAGTTTCTGGTACAGCAGTCGGAAAAGCGTTACACCGCTCTGGCAAAAAAAATCTATGGTGTCTATGACAAGAATCAATGGAAAAAGCTTCTTACTATCGCTTCCATCATCCAGAAAGAGGCTGCCAACAATCAGGAGATGCCACTTGTTGCTTCGGTCATCTATAACCGTCTGAAGCGGAATATGCGTCTGCAGATGGACGGGACACTGAACTACGGGAAGTACTCCCATGTCAAGGTGACACCCGAACGTATCAGGGATGACAATAGCACCTTCAACACATACAAATTCAAAGGTATCCCTCCTTCACCCATCGGTGCCGTCTCTCTTGCCTCCATCAAAGCTGCCGCAAAACCTGCAAAAACAAAACACCTCTACTTTATGAAAAATGCCAAAGGCACCCATGACTTCAGTGATACTTTCAAGGCACATCAAAAGAATATTCGAAAAGTGAAAAAATTAAAATAATTTATAGTTTTTTTAAGAAATTCTAATTATAATTATAGGTAATCAATAATGGGTTGGGGAGCTCTTTATGACGGATACCTTAAACAGACAACACTACTCGTTTCAAACCATCGGCATCGATCAGATGAAAGCACACTACCTGTTTACCGAGGAAGATGCACAAAAACTGCATAGCCTGCTCGCGATCGCACGTGAAGCACTTCCGGAAATGCAGGATGCCTTTTACACTTTTATCTTCAATTTTGAACACGCCAAAATATTTCTAAATACTAATGATGTGATCAAGAAGCATAAAAAAGGCATCGAGCAGTGGTACCTGAACCTCTTCAGCGGACAATACGATACCGCCTATTTTGAGAGTCTCTCCACCATCAGTGAAACCCATGTCAAAGTCGGACTGCCTGCCCACTATGTCAATGCCGCATTCAGTTTTGTACGCCAGTTTCTTGAAAATGTTCTGATCGATTCAGGAGATATAGACAAGCTCCCTTCCCTTCACAAGATCATTGACATCAATCTCGACATTCTAAGCCTGACCTACAAGCAGGAGTCACAGCAGAAACTGATCAAAAATATTGCCATTTTGAAAGAGACGGTCAGACATCATAATATTGTTCCCTATGTACAACCGATTTACAGCAATAGCACCGGAGAGATTTCACACTATGAGTGCCTCATGAGAATTGCACATGAAGAGAACCATACGGTCTGCTCCATTATCCATATGCTTCAGCTTGCGAAACAGATACACCTCTATTACGATTTGATGAAACAGATGATCGAAAAGACCTTCGATGCTTTTACCCATCTTCCGTTTTCTTTTACCCTCAACTTAAGCTATGAAGATATTGCCAACATCGATGCACGCAAATTCATAAAAAGCAGACTGGCACAGCTGCCAAACCCTTCCAGGGTCACATTTGAAATTCTTGAAACCGATATGATTACCGACTATGATGTAGTCTACGACTTTATTGAAGAAATCAAACAGTTCCAGTGCCAAATTGCCATCGATGATTTCGGTGCAGGCTACTCCAATATGGAAAATCTCTTGAAATTGAAACCTGACTATATCAAAATAGACGGCTCACTCATTCAGAATATTGACCGTTCCGAAAAATCACTGAAGTTGGTCAAGAACATCATCAACATTACCCGCGATATCAATGCCCAAACAATAGCGGAACACGTCCACAGTGAGGCCGTCTATACCATACTCCATACACTCGACATCGACTATCTGCAGGGATTCTATCTCTGTGAGCCCTTCCCCCTGTCAGAACTTACATAAAAATACTGTTTAAAAGAAGAGCAGTTGAATGATGTTAAGGATGAACATTGTAATGAACCCGACTTTGTAGACCATCATCTCATTACGCTCAATAAATGAGGTGTGCCGGTCAAAATAGGGCTGTACCTTGTCGGGATTGTCGATTTCATAGAGCATCTCGGAGTAGTTGTGGTAGCGCTTGTCTGGATCGGTCTCGATGGCACGCAGAATGACACTCTCAAGCCAGTGAGGAATCTTCGGATTGAGCCTGCTTGGATGTTTGGGATCCTTTTCAAAACTCGGAGTCTGAAACGGTTCTATCTCTCCAAACGGAAACTTCTGTGTCAATGCCTCATAGAGTGTCACCCCTATGGCATAGATCTCCGTCTGCTCGGTAATGGGTGCCTGCTTGAAACGCTCCGGCGCAAGGTATGAGGGTGTCCCGGCACGCGTTACGGTAGAGTAGGCTTCGGTGATGCTGCCAAAGTCGACCATTTTGAAGACAATCTTCTCCTTTCGTTTCGTAACGATGATGTTTTCGGGTTTGATATCGCCGTGTACCAGGTTCAGTCTGATAAGATACTGTGACATCTTCAGCAGAAAGTGTGCCAGCTCCACCCCAAGGTCGACACTCAGCGGCTTTTTGGCGATATACTCCTTAAGGGATACTCCCTCGATATAGCGCATGATGTAGTAGCGATGCGTCCTTTTTCTGGGGATGACCGCCTTTGGGAAAAAACCGGCCTTCAGCCGGTTTGCCATCCATACCTCTTTGACGAAGAGATCGAGCATCACCTCATCCTCGATCGCTTCAGGAGGCGCAAACTTGATGACATACTGCACCCCTTTCTTTTCACACAGCCAGGTTCTGTTGTTCTGTATCAGCGGTTTGATAAGCCTGTAGCCGTCTATCTCTTCACCCTTTTTGTACTGCTCCTGAATGATCAGATCCGTCTGTTTCAACTTCAATCTCGGGTCGAGTTCTTTGATCTCAATAACCACAGCAGTGGTATCGTCAGGCAGGTCATCATTGTGCTTCTTGCTTGCCTTCTTGACCAGAAACGAGGCACCCACCTTGATGCCTTCGGCAAGCTCTTCAGGGCTGAGTTCGTTATAGAGCCCGTCACTGCAGAGCAGAATGCGGTCTCCTGCCTGCAGGTTGTTCTCGAAGTAGTAGGGTTCTACGCTCTCCTCAAGTCCTATGGCAGCGGTAAGCACATTCTCCATCCCCTCCTCATCCATCGCATGGTCGGAGGAGAGCTGTGCAAGCTGTCCGTTACGTGAGAGATAGATGCGGCTGTCACCCACATTGGCGCCATAGAGCCTGTCCCCTTCGATGACCACCAGCGTCAGTGTCGTCACCAGCTCCTGGCGCTCATACTGCTCCATAGACTCAAGATAGAGCACACGGTTTATGTTTTCGATGAAGTGGCGAATGGACTTCTCCATACTCCAGCTTCGCGGACGGTTCTTCAGTGACTGTACCAGAAACTGTGCAGTGCGTTTTGCCGCCTCGGCCCCATGTATCGAAGAGCCAACCCCGTCACAGACAACAGCAACGGTAATGTTCTCCATCACCTTGACTTCGAAATAGTCATCGCCTTTAAGCTGTGTACCTTTAGCCAGCGTAAAGCCGCTGGTTTCAATATTCTCTTTGGACATTAACCTACCCCTCTTTATGAATGGTTCATTATAACATTGCCCTTCCCGCTTTCATACTTGAAACCTGATTAAGATTTGTGCACTGTGCCTATCTGCTATAATATGTGCAGATCATCCACAAAAAAAGGATACCCATGCCCGCTAAAATTGCTCTCCTGCTGCTTAGCTGCTCGCTCTTTTCATGGGGAGGAACAGAACACAACAGCAGCAAACGCTCAATCATTGAGAAACAGATAGAAAAGCAGAAAGCGTTAGAAGAGAAATATGCCAAGGAGCAGCGTTTCTACCAGGGGGATGAATACGATTTTAAAAGCAAAGAGGTAGACCCCGATATTCTCAAAGATGTCAAACCGCTTGAGCCGGACTATGAGCATACCAACGACTGGGGTGTTGCGGATAATGAGTGAAATAGAAGTTGAAAGCTAACTTGTTCCCACGCTCTGCGTGGGAATGCGTACTTAAGTATAAAAACTTACCAATTGATGCTATTCCCGCATACACTCCCACGCAGAGCGTGGGAGCGAGGAGAAAGTGAACGCTCAGCGCTCATCACTCATCGCTAAACGCTTTTCACAAAAGCCGAAGCTTTCGTGGTTTAGATGATTCCACCTGCATTGGCACCCCATGTGGTTCTCCAGCGTGTCTTAACAAGTGAGATGGCACCGATGGCAATGAGTACAAGCCCTGCAAAGATGAAGAAACCGACACTATAGCTGTCAAACGTTCCTTTCGCCCAGCCAAGTGTCTTGACAAGGAACGTACCGCCGATACCGCCGGCTGCACCGATAAGCCCTGTCATGATACCGATATCTTTACCGAAACGCTGCGGTACGAGCTGGAAGACCGCACCGTTGGCCATACCGAGGTTAGCCATAATCAGGAAAAGTACACCGATGGCGACCCAGAACGGAAGATGAACCGCACCGCTGAGTGCTACCAGTGCTGCAACGACACCAAAGAAGATGTAAAGTGCCTTGACACCACCCATCTTGTCTGCAATCCCCCCACCTACAGGACGCAGTACCGCACCGGCAAAGATGGTAAGGGCACCAAAATAACCGGCAATGACCTTGACATTCGGCTCATTGAAAACATCCAGTCCGAAGGCACTCATATCTGCCTGATAGGTATTCATCAGGTAGACCTTCATATAGTTTGCAAATCCTACGAAACCACCAAAGCTGACAGCGTAGAAGAGCATAAACCACCAGCTGTCACGGTCTTTGAGCAGTTTCCAGTAGTCTCCAAGCTTCTTTGGACGCGGCTTGTAGACAGATTCGGGTGCATCTTTTGCCAGAATGATATAGGTAATGAGAACAATGAACGAAAGCAGCCCGCCAACCAGGAAGACCGCTTCCCAGCCCCACTTCTCCGCGATTTTCGGAGCGAAGAGGAAGTCGATGACCACACCGATGTTACCCGCCCCGGCAATACCCAGCACGATCCCCTGCAGCTTTGGCGGATACCACTGTCCAGCCTGTGGCAGCGCCACAGCAAACGATGCTCCGGCAAAACCAAGGCCAAGGGCCACAACCAGTAATTCATTATAGGTAATACTCTCTCCCCTTGAGTAGGCATAGAAGAGTGACGCGATAACGATAATCTGTGCGATAATAGCCGTTTTCTTCGGTCCTATCTTGTCTACCCCGAACCCAAGTACGATACGCAGCAGCGCACCTGCCAAAATAGGAATTGAGAGCAGTGTCGCGATCTGCCCTGAAGTCAGTGCTGCACCGTGTGCGGTGAGTGATTCGTTTATCTCCGTCGCCAGTGGCCCCAGCATCGTCCATACCATAAAACTGAAATCAAAGTAAAGGAAAGCAGCAAAGAGTGTCTTTGCATCGCCTTGTCCCTTGAGTGCCTTGAAGCTTGCCATTGTTTCTCCTTAACAAAATGATAGGGGAATTATACAGTAAAGTTATCGGAATAATCAGAACCGGTATGATTAATTTTTAAGCAATCAATTTACCCTTTACAGCAAAGACTAACTGCATATAGCAACGATTAGCATACTTTCAATTGATTATTTTTTAATCATAATAGCAACGCCTTTCTCTGTGCTCTTTTCGCTATAATAAGCCCAACAGTAACGACAGGAGCGACATACTATTATGGAAGCATTGGCAAAGGCGTTTGAAGCCAGAAGCAAAAAGGTCAACAAGGTTGAGACTACCAAGGCACTGAAAGACCCTATGGAGGTTTACGAGCGTCTTGAGGAGATCGCAGCGGCAGGCTACGAGGGTCTGAACAAAGAGGACTCCGCCTACTTTCTGAAGTGTTTCGGACTCTTCGACAAGGGTGAGGACTTTATGCTGCGTGTGCGTATTCCCGGCGGGCAGCTGACCAACGCACAGGCGGTCCGCATCGGTGAAGTGGCGAAGGAGTATGGTAACGACTACATCGACATTACCACTCGTATGCAGGTGGAGCTGCGCTATCTGCAGATTGCCGACATCGCAAAGGTTCTTAAAGCACTCAAGGAGGTAGGCATCTCCACTTTCCAGACCGGTGTGGACAACCCGCGTAACATTGTTACCGACCCGCTTGACGGTATCGCCTACGACAATATCATCGAAACGATGCCGATCTTGACGCAGCTTCAGGAGATCTTCCTTGAAAAGCCTGAATGGATCTCTGCGCTGCCAAGAAAATTCAATACCGGTATTTTGGGTAGTCTGAGCAATTCCTGTAACATCTTCGGACACGACTGCAACTTCGTGCTTGCAAATAAAGACGGCAACTTCGGCTTCAACGTCTATCTGGGCGCCCGTGTCGGCGTGCAGGCGCGTGATGCCAATCTCTTCGTCACACCTGAAGAGGTTCCGGCATTCTTCAAAGCCCTGCTGAGTGTCTTCAAAACCTACGGCTACCGCGACAATCGCAACAAGAACCGTCTGCACTTCCTGCTGCAGGATGTGGGCATTCCTGCATTCATCGAAGCGGTCAAAGAAGAGGCAGGGATGCCATTTGCCTCAGGCGGTATGACGCTGGTACAGTCACAAAACATCGCACTGGGTGCCAACCGTGTACTGCTCAAAAACGGCACCTATGCCTACAAGGTCATCGTCCCCTCCGGTATCTTCAGCGGGACGAACATGATTGCGGCGGCCAATGCGGCACAAACTTACGGCAGCGGCGACATCCGTCTCAGCTACGACCAGAATCTCTACATTATCAATATTGACAAAGAGAAGCTTGAAGCCTTTGAGAACGATGAACTCATCGCCAAGTATGCGCAGTACAACAACCTCTATTTTCAGGACATGATCGCCTGTGCCGGGACACAAACCTGCAGCTACGGTGTCATCCCCAACAAACCCGACGCCATAGAGATGGCACATTTCCTCAACTCCGAAGTGCCCATTGCCAACGCCAATGTACGGATGAACTGGTCTGCCTGCCCCAAAGGGTGCGGGGTACACGGCATAGCCGACATCGGTTTTGAGGGGTGCAAGGCAAAAGATGCCGACGGCAACCGTGTGGACGGGGTACACCTCTTTATGGGCGGAAAGATCACCCGCGAAGCCAAAGAGGCGCACATCCTGCACAAAGCGCTGCCTATTGACGAAGCCAAACACCACGTCAAGTACCTGCTGAAAACCTACGCGGCATACAAAGAGCGCGGCGAGACATTCGAGCATTTCGAGACACGCTTTTTCAGCAAGAACTACAGCTACCAGGCGATAGGCTTCTTTACCAAGATAAACTACATCCTCCGCGACAAGCTGGGGCTGGATGTGATGTTCGAGCTTGACGAAGAACCCAAAAGCGGACGCCGCGAAGAGTATGAACTCTTCACCTTCGGACTGAAACTCTTTAAACTCCTGACTGGAGAGAAGCGTTTCGAAGCAGTTACCGGACTCGCCCCCACCCTTGCACGCCCAAGAAAGATAGCACGCGATGAAGTGACCAAACTCAACCCGAAAGTCCCGCCAAAACTCTCTGAAGTCATCTACAATATGACGCATGAAAACAAGAGTGAGCGCGCACAGGTGTTCTCTGAGCTGCTGGTGGCGCTTAAAGAGGTGTAAAATAGGGAATAGGTAGCAGGGAGTAGTGAGCAGTCACTCAGAAAATTAGAAATTAGAAATTAAAGCTTTTGTGTTACTTTTGCACTTCTTGTGCAGATGCGGTTGCGCCCATATGTGCGAAGCACGGCGCATAGAGCATCGTCCGCACAATTGCAAAAGTAACGATTTTTGCCTACTTTTTCTAAAAAAGTAGGAAGTAAACACCAAACTTCAAAAAGAGTTTATGTTACAAGACTATAATTGAGTAACAGCAAAAAAGGAAACAACAGATGGCAGTGGAACCATTGAGCAAACACACACCGTTAGAGAGCTTCATCAACCACAAGAACGACACCGGTATGCAGTGCGGCAACTACACCATCGACATTCCCAAACTTAAGCCCGGCGAGCAATACCGTTTCCACTTTGACGCCACCGCCTGTGTAGGGTGCCACTGCTGTGAAGTGGCGTGTAACGAACAGAACGCCAATCCCGACGACATCAAATGGCGCCGTGTGGGTGAAATGGAGACCGGCTCTTTCCCTGACACGCTGCAGCTTTTCAACTCTATGAGCTGTAACCACTGTATCGACCCCGAATGCCTTCGCGGCTGTCCTACGGAGAGCTACATCAAGCTTGACAACGGGATTGTCTGGCATGACGACCCAAGCTGTATCGGGTGCCAGTACTGTACATGGAACTGCCCCTATGAAGTGCCTGTCTTCAACCCTGACCGCGGCATTGTCACCAAGTGCCATATGTGTGTGGACAAACTCGAAGCGGGGCAGACCCCTGCGTGTGTGCAGGCATGCCCCGGTGGTGCCATCGAAATTGAAACGGTCAATGTAGAGCAGTGGCTGGCGGAAGATATGGCAAAAGAGGGAGTCGCTCCCCATCTGCCAGACATCGAGATTACCAAACCCACCACACGCTACACTCTCCCAGAACTTCCCGAAGGGCAGGAGATACGTCCGGCTGATGAGCACATCCTCAAACCTGCCCACGCTGAACTGCCGCTTGTCTTTATGACGGTACTGACACAGGTTTCGGTGGGAGCATTTCTGGCACTCTTTTTGGGACAGCTGCTCTACTCGCTTAGCTTCAACCTGCCAAAACCGAACCTCGTTATGGCGATTTTGGCGTTCCTGCCTGCTGCCATCGGACTGCCGCTTTCAGCCATGCACCTTGGACGACCGGGCAAAGCGATGAGTGCGATGAAAAACTGGAAGAGCTCATGGCTCAGCCGTGAAGCGATCGCTTTGGGCGCCTACACCGGACTGGCAATGCTTACTGCCGGACTCTACTTCCTCGATGTCGGCGGTGCACTCCTGCTGCTGCTTGAAGCACTCACCCTTGGCATAGGGCTCTACGGCATCTACGCCCAGTCGATGATCTACCGCATCAAGGCAAGACCGAGCTGGAACCGCAAGAGTACCACCAAACGCTTCTTCGGTTCTGGCTATGTCGGATTCTTGCTTATTGCTACCGCCCTGATTGCAAGCAACGGCGCGCAGGGTGCGATGGTCCTGCTTGCCATCACCCTGCTTGCGGGCATGGGGCAGGCGCTGGTGATCTTCGAAGAGGTGATGTTCTACCGCCATCTTGACAAAGAGGACCCGCTCTACTACCAGTACAACCGAAGCCGCATCCTGCTGCAGGAACACTTTGGCAACATCAAGAAGTTTCGCATCTGGTCACTGGCTGCCTTTGGCCTTGCACTGCCCCTGCTTGCCATCCTCTTTACCGCCAGCGGCCTGACAGGCCTGGCCATCGCCACACTTGTCGTTGCGACTCTCGGTGCCCTGGCATCCGAACTTGCCGGACGCTACCTCTTCTACCGCACCGTAGTACCGTTGGGGCTTGCAGGGAACTTCTTTGCAGGGAACCAAAGACACTGATGTTAGGGAGTAGGTGGTAGGGAGCAGGGAGTATTTCGATAGCGTTCAGTGCTGAGCGCTGAGTGTTCAGAGTCAAGAAAATAAAACTATTTTTTTGGCTTTGGGCATCTGTTCAAGTTTAAAAAGTGTTGTCACAGATGCACGCTTTGTGCAGGTACGCAGTCGCCCATATGTGCGAAGCACGGCGACGGAGCTACCGTCCGCACAATTGCATCTGTGACGCTTTTTTTGCCTACTTTTTTTCTAAAAAAAAGTAGAAAATCCCGCTTTAATCCAGATGGGAACAAGGAATACAATATGAATCTCATAGACAAAGCAAAAAACTTTCTCGGCTTCGACATCAAAGAGGACAAATACGCCCTCGTCGACGACCCCATCTTCGGCAAGGTCGCCAAAGCCAAAGCTCCCGACAAGTGGGTACGAAGCACCTGCGGCTACTGCGGTGTGGGGTGCGGTATGTACATTGGCGTTAAAAACGGTGAGGCAGTCTACTCCAAAGGCGATCCCCTTCATCCGGTCAATATGGGTACACTCTGCCCCAAAGGATTGAGCGAACACAAAATGGTACGTGCAGATAGCCGTGTGCGCACACCGCTGATCAAAAAGAACGGCTCTCTCCAACCTGCATCTTGGGATGATGCCTTTACGCATACTGCCAATGAGTTCAAACGCATTCAAAAAGAGCATGGCAAAGGCGCAGTCGCGGTGATCTCTACAGGGCAGCTTCTGACAGAAGAGTTCTATATGCTCGGAAAGTTCGTACAGCTTGGGCTTGAAACCAACAACTACGACGGCAACACCACGCTCTGCATGGCAAGTGCCGTGATGGGCTACAAGCAGACTTTCGGAAGCGACGGTCCGGTAGGCTGCTACGAAGACTTTGAAAAGGCCGATGTGATCATGCTCATCGGTGCCAACATTGCCGACAACCACCCTATCTTGAAACTGCATATCGCCAAAAACCAGAAAAGCACCGGCAAGAAGCCGACCATTATCGTCATCGACCCCAGAAAGTCCAAAACCTCACAGATGGCAGACATCTTCGTACCCCTCAAACCACGCTCTGATCTGGCACTCATCAACGGGCTGTGCTACATCATCATGGAGCAGGGCTGGGAGGATGAGAAATTCATCAATGAACGCACCAACGGCTACAGGAAGTTCAGAAAGCACATTATGGAGAACTACCCTCCACAGGAGGTTGCCAACATTACCGGTATCGATGTCAAGACACTCTATGAGCTTGCCCGCGTCTATGCCGGCGCCGATGCTGCCATGAGTGCCTGGACGATGGGGGTCAACCAAAGCTCGATTGGTACCGATACCGTCTCTGCCATCTGCAACCTTGCCCTCATCACCGGTAACCTCGGCAAAGAGGGTGCCGCACCCATGTCCATCACCGGACAGTGCAATGCCATGGGTACGCGTGAGTTTGGTTTTACCTCATCCATCCCCGGCTACCGCAACTACGCCAGCGAAAGTGACAGAAGAGAATTCGCCGAAATCATCGGCGTACCAGAAGACCTCATTCCCACTGCACGCGGCTATGCCTACCCACAGATCATCGATGCGATCAACCGCGGCGAGATCAAAGCACTATGGGTAGTCGCCACCAATCCCCTGGTAAGCTACCCCGACCAGAACGGGCTTAGAGAAGCACTTAAAAAACTTGACCTCCTTGTAGTGCAGGATGCCTTTATGTCCGATACAGCCGTGAAGGCCGATGTGGTCTTTGCCGCAGCGACCTGGAGTGAAAAGGAGGGGTGCTACACCAACTCCGAGCGCCGCTGCAACTATGCCAAAAAGGCCATTGAGCCACTTGAGCAGAGCAAGGCAGACTTCTACATCGTTAAGGAGTTCTCCAAATATTTCGGCGACAAACACGACCTGCTCTTCAAAAACCTCAACACCCCGCGTGACGCGTTTGAGGAGATCAAACGCGTCAGCAAAGGCAGACTCTGCGACTACAGTGGTATGAGTTACGAACTCATCGAAGCGCTTGGCGGCATCCAGTGGCCGTGCAACGAAAAAGCGCCCAAAGGCACCAAGCGCCTCTACTCCGAAGATATGCCCTGCCCTACCCCTGACGGCAAGGCACAGCTGCTGCCGGTCGACTGGAAGCCGCTGAGTGAAATGCAGTGCAAGGAGCTGCCGGTGATGCTCAACACCGGACGTACCGTAGAGCAGTTCCATACCCGTACCAAGACCGGTACCATCGGCATTCTCGATGCACTGGCTCCTGAAGCCTGGATCGACATCAACTCCAAAGATGCCGCCAAACTCAAGGTCAAAAGCGGAGACCGTATCGCTATCTCAGGCAGTCGCGGACGTGTGGAGGATGTTATCGTCAAAGTGAGCGAAACCGTACGCGAGGGCAATATCTTCGTACCGTTCCACTTCAACGAGCAGCTCATCAATGCCGTTACCATCCCCGAGTTCGACCCCAAATCCTTCGAGCCAAACTACAAGCAGTGTGCGGTGCAGCTGCACTCCGAAGCGGTACCGGAGGGTATCGTATACGAAGAGCTTGAGATAAGCGGCTACCTTGAGAATGTCAAAGTCTATACAGAGGAAGAGACAGCGCAAAACGATATGGCAACGGCAGAGGCGCAAAAATAGCATCAGGTGTGCTATAATGCCGTACTTTTTTCAAGGAAACCGCCGTGGCAGAAAACAGCGTCAAAACACAGAAATTCATCCTCAAACTCTTTCCGGAGATCATGGTCAAGGGGGCTTCGGCAAAGAAGCAGATGGTCAACCAGCTCTATCAAAACCTCTTTGCACTCCTCAAATCGATCGATGAGACAATCGAGATTAAAAAATTCTCCGATAAGATCGAAGTGGTTACCCCCATCGAAAAGGTCGATACGGTACGCGAAACACTCCTGAATACCTCCGGTATCGAACAGGTGCTTGAAGCGCTTCAGTTTGACAAAACCGATACCCTTGAAGCCATCAAAACAACAGTAGCACAAACCGTTGCCAAAGAGGTTGCAGGCAAGAGCTTCGTCGTACGCGCCAAGCGTACCGGCACACACCCTTTCAACTCTTCTGAGATGGAGCGGGTCGTCGGCGGATATACGCTGGCACACACCGATGCAAAGAGAGTCGACCTGCACAACCCCGATGTGACGGTACGCATAGAGCTTATCAACCAGCAGCTCAATATCATCACGGCCAAGCATGAGGGGCTCAGCGGCTTTCCCATCGGCACGCAGGGTGACATTCTCTCTTTGATGTCAGGCGGATTCGACTCCACCGTTGCAAGCTTTCTGACGATGAAGCGTGGTATCAAGACACACTTCATCTTCTTCAACCTCGGCGGTGCAGCACACGAAATAGGTGTCAAGCAGGTAGCATGGTATCTATGGAGCAAGTTCGGCGCCTCCCACCGTGTCAAGTTCGTCACCATACCTTTTGAGGATGTCGTTACCGAAATCTTCCGTTCCACACACGAAAGCTATATGGGTGTCACCCTCAAACGGCTGATGCTGATGGCTGCGGAAAAAATCGCCGACAGTATGGAAATCGATGCGCTGCTGACAGGCGAAAGTGTTGCACAGGTCTCCAGCCAGACGCTGCGCAACCTCGCACTCATCGACCAGGCGACAACAAAACTGGTACTTCGCCCGTTGGCAACTGTCAACAAACCGGAGATCATCCGTATCGCCACACAGATAGGCACACGCCGATTTGCGGAGAATATGCCCGAATACTGCGGTGTCATCTCCAAAAACCCCATCACGCACGGTTCGTTCAAACGTATGGAGCGCGAAGCCAAGCGTTTCGATTACGCTGTCCTTGACAGAGCAGTTGAGAGCGCAAAAACCATCTATGTCGACGAGATTGTCGAAGACATCACCGACAATGCCCCCATTGAGATCGTTACCTCACCCAACCCCGAGAACGATGTCATCATCGATATCCGTGCAGATGAAAAAACCGTAGAGACGCCTTGTGAAACGATTAAAATCCCGTTCCATCAGCTCAAAACGGAGTTCAAAAAGCTGCCCAAAGCAAAAAACTACCTGCTCTACTGCGACAAAGGGGTGCTTAGCCAGCTGCACGCGCAGTACCTAAAAGATGCGGAAGGAGCGGATGTGAAGGTGTACAGGCCGGAATAAGGATTGAGGATTGAGGATTGAGGATTGAGGAAATTTTGCATGGTTTTGTTGAAGTAAAGCTTAAAACTCCTTTGGAAGCGAAGATTTATCTTCGCCCCACGCCGGGAATGAATTCCCGGTTCCTGCAAGACACTAAATAACCAATATACCAGTTACCAATAACAATACCTATCCACACAACCGCTTCAAATCATTCAGATCAAACAGCAAAAGATTCTCACTTCGCATTCCCAGCAGTTCATTGGAAAATCCGTCCTTGGAGAAGAGTGCATAGATGTCGGCGCGAATGCCCGACTGCTCCGCTTTGGCTTTGAGTTTGTTCAATTCATTTTTGCACACTTTCCGGTCTTTGTACTTGCACTCTCCAAGTATCACTTTTTTGTCAGCACTAACAGCAAGAATATCGAATTCACTATGTCGGTTCCAGTAGCTTCCATGCGTGAGCAGCGGCGTGGTTTGGCGAAAGTGCTCGACAAGCAGTGCATCACAGAGCTGCTCGAATACCAGCGTACGAAGCCGCTCATAATGATTTTCGAAGTTGGCAAGAAAGGCATCCGCTTTCCCCTGAGAGAGTGCCGATCTGTAGGGAGAGACAAATCCGAACCAAAAACGCAAAAAAGGGTGTTCGAACCGCAGCTTGTCCTGGATACGGTAACTGCGCAACTCCTTTTTGAGTTTGTGCTTGGGATGGCGTTTGAGTGGCTGTTCCCGGCTCACCTCGATATATAGTACACCGAGGTCAACCAGTTGCGTGACAATACGTTCTCCGGCCTCTTCACTGAGCTTCGCTTTTCTCAGTGCCGAATGGTATTTACCATCCCCTCTAGCCACAGCCTGAAGCAGATCACAGTAAGGAGTTTCAAGCAGGTATGAAGGAGAAAGGAGCTTCTGCGCCTGGGGGAAATTTTCAACAAACCTGGAGACAACCAGCGCTGTGATTGTCTCAAAAAAATCAAGCTCAACAGCTGCATCGGCACCGCCAAAAACGGAAAAGTACTCAATGGCACTCTCCAGCGGAAGATAGGGGTGGTTCTGACAAAACGCTTTGAATGCCTCTTTGATGGCGCTGCTTCCTTGTTCTTTTATTTCTGTATAGTTTAACATAAGTTTGATATAATGCTTTTAACCTAGAATGCTTATTTTTTAATCATACTTAAAAAGGACGTAGCCCCTTTTATGGAAACATTTTATACAGAATCACCGCAAGTGCAGCAGATCATCCAGGGACTCAATCTCACGAGAACACTCTTTGTCTCCTCCATCATCATAGGAGAGCCCCATACCGGGAAGAAGACTCTGGTGACACATCTCTTTCCGGATATCCCTGTTGTTTCAGGTGAGAGTCAGGAAGAGGTTGAAATCCTGCTTGAGCAGTCGGATGAGCTGATCATTACCGACTTTGAAAAACTCAGCAACAAAGAGGGGCTTCTCTTTGACAACAAGCGCATCATCGCTACAGCAAACTATGTGGGCAATCAAAAGATCATCGATTCACTTTTTGCTTTCATCTATATGATGCCCTCCTATAAAGAACGGCCTGAAGATCTTAAAACGATGAAAACCCACTTTCTTGAAGAAGCAGCGGCAACACTGATGCTTGATGCATCACTCTATTCACTTGATCAGCTGCCCACCGATCTGACACACAACAGTAAAAGTCTCAAGCGCGCTATCTACCACTACCTGATGCGCCACAGTATGAGCACTGAAGAGATAGAAGAGACGCTGCACACCTACTTTCTCGAATATCTCGAAGGCAACAACGGCTACAAGGAGCATATCGGCATGTATGAACGTCCCCTGATCAAAGCCGGACTGGAGAAGTACGGTTCGCAGCTGAAGCTCTCCGAAGTACTCGGTATCAACCGCAATACGCTGAGGAAAAAGATCCATGAACACAACATCGATTGATTTTCGCCCTTTTGTAGAGTGGGACAACAACCCATTCATACTCTTTGACCCAAAAGGAAAAATACTCTATCTCAACAACAGCGCGGAGATCCTGCTGGGATATGTTTCAAAAAAAGAGCTTTTCGACCTCGCACTTGCTTACGCCCCTCAGAGTTTCGGCTATAAAACGACAAGCCTTTCCCTTCGTTACGAAGCGTTTAACTTCTACTCCATCACGGTGGGATACGAAAATGAAGAGCAGCTTGCCATCCGATTCTACAATGCCCCAAGGCTCAGAAATCACATCCCTGTTGAAAAGGAGAAACTCACCCTGACCGACATCAATCTGCTACTCGAGGCCAATATCGCTCTGTTTAAAACCAAAAACAGCAATCCACTGCAACTCCTTACCGACCCGGACATGCCGCAGCTGAAAATCGACCAGAACCGCTTTTCAAAACTGCTTCGCAAAGTCCTCGAGTCGTTCCGCGCATCCGACTCCATACGTATCGAGCTCAAACTGCTTGTCGGGGAACACGTCATTATCGACGATCAGAAGATATCCATCGCACAACTCTCCACCATGGCAAACGGACGGTATGTCGACAATGACAAGGAGATCAAGACACTCTCAGAGGAGTGTAATATCCGCAGCAACCTTCAGGAGTCCTCCATTAAACTCGAAATCCCGCTTATTACATAGGATTGATTAAAAAATAATCACTTCTCTTCTCATTTTTTCCTTTGTCGCGTGGTATGATAAGCCTTGTAAATCAAACACTACAAAGGACACAGCATGAAGTTAAAACTTTTCGCTCTACTGGCAGCACTGATGCCAATTGCCGCTTTTTCGGCAGACAAACTCGACTCGGGTGACACGGCGTGGATGATGATCTCAACCGCGCTCGTGCTCCTTATGACACCTGCAGGTCTGGCACTCTTCTATGCCGGTATGACACGAAGCAAGAATGCACTCAACACCTACGCAATGGTGATGGGGGCATTCGTTCTGGCATTCGTTGTATGGATCGTTGCAGGATACTCGCTCGCATTCGGAACAGCAGGAAGTGAGTTCGTCCAGAAGTTCATCGGAGGATTCGGGAACGTTCTTCTGAGTGAAACAAAGTGGACAGACCTCAGCGGCAGCTACCCAACATACGTCTTCGTAGCGTTCCAGGGTACATTTGCAGCTATCACTGTAGCGATCGCATCCGGTTCTGTCATCGGTCGTATGAAATTCTCCACCTGGATGGTCATTGTGGCACTCTGGGGCCTTGTTGTCTATGCACCGATTACCCACATGGTATGGGGCGGTGACGGCGCACTTCTCTTTGATGCGGGTGCACTTGACTTTGCCGGTGGTACCGTTGTACATATGAACGGTGGTCTTGCAGGCCTGGTGCTTGCTATTCTGGTTGGCAAGAGAGCCGGTTACCCTAAAACTGCTATGAAACCATTCAGTATCATCCTTACAGCTGCAGGTGCTGCACTTCTGTGGTTTGGCTGGTACGGTTTCAACGGCGGTTCTGCATTCGGTGCGAACGCTATTGCCGGTCTTGCAGTGCTGACAACCACAGTTGCAACTGCTGCTGCAGGTGTTACCTGGCTGCTGCTTGAGTGGGTTGTATACAAAAAACCTACCCTGCTCGGCATTGCTTCGGGTATCATTGCCGGTCTTGTCGCCATTACACCTGCTGCCGGTTTCGTCTCTGTAGGCGGATCTTTTGTTGTCGGTATCGGCGGTGCACTCATCGCATTCTTCGGTGTTGTCACACTCAAGAAGAAACTTGGCTACGACGACTCTCTCGATGCGTTCGGTATCCACTTCCTTGCAGGTCTCTGGGGTGCACTGGCAACAGGTCTGCTTGCACTTAACGACAAAGAGCTGCTCTGGGACGGACCGATGAAAGAGAGCGGAGACAGAATGGGACAGTTCATGGTTCAGGTTGAATCTGTTGTCGTTGTCGGTCTCTGGACACTTATCGGTACTGTCATCGTTTACTTCATTGCAAGCGCGCTTACAGGCGGTGCAAGAGTAACAGCTGAAAATGAAGAGATCGGTCTTGACGAGTCCGTACACGGTGAGAGAGGAATGAACCTTTAAGGTTCGTCCCTGACAATACAGGAAAAAGGATAGAAGCATGAAAAAAATTGAAGCAGTTATCAAGCCATTCAAACTTGATGATGTCAAAGAGGCGCTTGTAGAAGCCGGAATCGAGGGGATGACTGTCTCTGAGGTCAAAGGTTACGGAAGACAGCAGGGACACTCTGAGCTCTACAGAGGCGCAGAGTACGTTGTAGAGTTTATCCCCAAGATCAAAATTGAGATCGTAGTAAGCTCAGACGACTACCTCAACAAAGCGATTGAAGCGATCAAATCCGCTGCCAAAACCGGTAAGATCGGTGACGGGAAGATCTTCGTTTCGGAAATCGAAAAGACCATCCGTATCAGAACGGATGAAGAGGATGCAGAGGCACTGTAAGTCTCTCTTCCCTTTCAACAATGCCATGCATATCCGTATGTATTGGCATTAAAAAAGTACTGCAATCTCTATATTTTCTCCATACCCTTTTCTCTTTGATTAATTATTAGTCAATAAAAACACTCTAAAAAAAATTTTATGCAATAAGATGATGATATTATTGGCACTTGCCCCATTTTATAACCATAAAAATCCTGTTACACTTATAACGCGCTAATCACAAACAGAAAACATGTACGCTCTTCCTTTTAGGATACAGCATACTTACGGAGGTTATTTTATGGAAATGCACTATGTCATTGACACATTCTTTTCGCTCTTTGCCATGACGCTGATCATCTTGATGGTACCCGGATTTGCCATGCTCGAAGCAGGTCTTGTACGTACCAAAAACGTTACATCGGTACTCACGGTCAATGTGATGATCTATGCAGTGGCTTCATTGGCTTTTCTGCTTATAGGCTATACCTATGCCTTTGGAAGCTGGGATCATCAAGATAGCATCAACAAATATGCTTTCTTTCTCTTTCAAATGGCGTTTGTCGGGAAAGTAGTCAACATTATGAGCGGCGGTGTCAGTGAACGCTCACGTATCATTCCGCTTGTGCTTTTCACCATTATTGTCGGAGCCTTTCTCTATCCGACCATCGTCAATATCACCTGGGGTGCCAACTTCCTCTCCGGAACAATGTTTGACATCTCCGGCATGCACGACCTTGCCGGATCGACGGTCATCCACTCCACAGGCGGATGGGCGCTGCTTGCTGCGATTCTTATCATGGGTCCAAGACGCGGACGCTTCAAGGAAAACGGTGCCATTCAGGTCATTCCCGCTTCCAACATTCCACTTGTCGTGCTTGGTGCATTTCTGCTCTGGATCGGCTGGTTCGGTTTCAATGGCGGCTCTGTTGGGGCCATCTCTACCAAAGAGAGTGCCGATGCCGTTTCATTGACCATTATGAATACAAACACTGCAGGACTTGCAGGAGCAATTGTGGGATGGCTTATGACCTATATACGCTATAAAAAGTTTGATGTCACCATGATCCTTAACGGTGCACTTGGCGGACTGGTAGCCATTACTGCAGGTCCTGATCTCTATGACATCCATACACCTATTCTAATCGGTGCCATTGGTGGTGCTTTGGTTGTTCTCTTTGTTCCATTCTTTGACAAACTGAAGATGGACGATCCTGTCGGAGCACTCTCGGTTCACTTGGTCAACGGTATCTGGGGTACACTGGCGGTAGGTATCTTCACAGACGTCAGCTTCCTGACGCAGCTTAAAGGGGTGGTTATGGTTGCTGCTATTGTTTTTCCACTCTCTTTTGTTATAATTTACAGTATCAACAAGATCTTTACGCTGCGTGCCGGTGACGATGAACAGCTTGAAGGTATCGATGCCATCGAGTGCGGTATCGAAGCCTATCCCGAATTTAAACGCAGTATCTAACCTAATAAGGAGAAACCATTATGAAAAAAATCGAAGCGATTATCAAACCATTCAAACTGGATGATATCAAAGAGGCACTGGTAGAAGCAGGAATCGAAGGGATGACTATTTCGGAAGTCAAAGGGTACGGACGCCAACAGGGGCACTCCGAGCTCTACCGCGGTGCGGAATATGTGGTCGAGTTCATCCCCAAAGTCAAAATCGAAGTGGTGGTCAGTTCGGAGGAGTATATGAACAAAGCGATCGAAGCGATCAAAGCTTCCGCCAAAACCGGTAAGATCGGCGATGGCAAGATCTTTGTTTCCGACATTACAAAAACCATCCGTATCAGAACAGATGAAGAGGATGAGGAGGCACTTTAAGCCTCTGGTTTGTTACGATACATTGCCCCGTAAAACGGGCTCTGTATTGCTGCATAATTTTCTATTTTATCCCTGACTTCACAAGCGCATTAATCTGTTCTTCACTTCCCAAAATGCTCCACTGAACACCATTTATACCAAAGTCACGTTCATACCGGGTAATACCTGCCTGTTTTAACTGATAGAGTGTTTTATCAATATCTGCATAACTGGTCTCAAACACATACTTCACCTGCTTTTCGTAAGGTACAATATCTGCAACTTCCAACACATCTTTCACTGCCTGCGCATAGGCACGCGCCATACCACCTGTCCCCAGCTTGATCCCGCCAAAATAGCGCACGATCAATACCGCCACATTGACAAGTTCCTCTCCTCGCAGCACATTAAGTGCAGGCACTCCGGCACACCCTTTTGGTTCCCCGTCATCTGAACTGTTTTCAACTATCTGGTCATATTCGTTCAGATACCTTACGGCATAGACCACATGGTTGGCTTTTGGATGTTTCCGCTTGAGCTGTTCCTGCAATCCTGAAAATTCGCTGTAGGACACCATGAGTGTCAGAAATTTCGAACGGTTCACCTCTGTCAGTGACTCGTACCTCTTATCAACCGTTTTCATTACTTAGTGCCGACAGCAGCGACCCTCTTTGCAATCAGGTCTACAAACCTCTCATCATCGTTGAAACAGCCGGCAACACGGTAGTCTGCATATTTCAGTTTCTCGGCAATCTCACGATGTTCAATATCAAGTTCAAATACCGTTTCGGAATTGTCAATCGTAAATGCCAGAGGATAGATGAGCACCTTTCTGTGTGTCGGATTCCGCAGTACATCGGCAAGGTTCGGCTCCAGCCATGCCGATTTGCCTACTTTCGACTGATAGACCAGCTTGATGTCGTGAAAAGTAATTCCCTTTGAAGCAAGCCATGTCTTGATTGCCGAGACATTTCCCTCTACCTGCTTTTCGTAAGGGTCCCCCGCTTTGATGATACTCATAGGCAGACCATGAGCAGAAAGCAGCAGATCATACTCCTCTGTCCTTTTACCCTCCACAGCCTCAAGAATTTTTTCACCGCATACCTCGATGTAGTCATAATCGTCATAATAGGGATCGATCACAGTAAGCTTGGGTGCATACCCCATCGCTTCGCAACGCTCCTGAATATCCTCCACCGAAGAAAGGGTTGTCGTCGTTGAATACTGCGGATACATCGGAAAGAGCACAAGCTCCTCCACACCTGCCTCTTTGCAGGCATAGAGCGCTCTGTCGGCAAAGGGAGGAACATAGCGCATAGCTGCATAGACAGGCATCTCAAGCTGTTTCTCCAGTTTTTCAACAAGCTTTTGTGTCAGCTCCGGAAGCGGAGACTTTCCACCCAACAGCCGGTAGTTCTCCTTAACTTCTTCCAGACGCTTGGAGATGATAATGTTCGCAACGAACTTTCGCATATAGGAATTCATTGGAAGAATGTGCTTGTCTGCGAACATATTGCGCAAAAAGAGCTCTACCTCGTCAATACTGTTTGGGCCGCCCATATTGAGCAGCAGAAGTGCCTGTTTCATTCGCTTCCCGTCTGTTTAAAGTGCTGTATTTTAGCATAGAGAGTGTAAAATCGTACCTAATACCACAAAAAAGGGTTTATCATGATTATTATCCCCGCACGTATCGGCTCCACGCGCTTTCCGAACAAGGTTCTAGCAGACATCGGAGGGGTTCCGATGGTTGTACGGACCGCCATAACCGTCAGCGATGTGGACGATGTCATGATTGCTACAGATGCACAGGAGGTTGTCGATATCGCTGCTGAGCACGACATCAAAGCCGTTCTCACCTCTGATACACACCAGAGCGGTACAGACCGCATCTATGAAGCAGCGAAAAAAGCAGCATTGAATGAAGATGCCATCATTATCAATGTCCAGGGAGACGAACCTTTCCTGGAGAGTGAGGTAGTACGTGCCGTCTACGATCTGACGGTCGCAAACAGGGATAATGATAAGATACTGATGAACTCATGCTACAAACAGATCACCAATCCAGAAGCCGACGATCCCAATATCGTCAAGGTAGTCACCGATACCGATGAGATTGCACTCTACTTCTCACGTTCCAAAATCCCCTACCCCAGAGACCACCACTTTGACCGTTACAAAGGCCATCTTGGCATCTACGGATTCACACTTCGGTCTCTGGAACGTTTCTGTGCCCTTTCTCCCGCACCACTTGAAGAGATCGAAAAGCTCGAACAGTTACGCGCTCTTTACCACGGTTATGAAGTTGCAATGACGGAAGTAGAAACAGAGAGTTTCGGCATCGATACACCGGAAGATTTGGAGAGAGCTATCAGGCACCATAGATTATGACATTGCAAGAGATTGATAGAAGATAGAGGAAGGCTCCGCCTTCCTCCAAAGTTTACTGCTTTTAACTTTTGACCGCTTTACCGAGATCCCACATCGGCATGAAAATTCCAAGGGCCATAAGCAGTACAAGTGCAGCAATAAAAAAGAGCATAATCGGTTCAATGTAGGCAGCGAGGTTATCGATGAGATCCTGAAACTGCATATTATAGTATTCTGTTACCTTCTCAAGCATTGCATCCAACTGGCCACCGGCTTCACCTGCTTTAATCATCTGAAGAAGCATATTTTCATAAAGACCCGTGATAGCAAATGATTCAGCAAGGCTCATTCCCCGCCCGATATTGGCATTAACCGTCAGAAGCTGTTCTTTGATGGCAAGGTTGTCTACCATCCCAACTGCCGTCTCCAAGGCTTCTGATACCGGAATACCAGACCGTACAAGTTCACCAAATACCAAGTTGTATTTATGCATCGTTGAAAGAAAAATTGCCTTGTTGATAAGATAAAACTTTGGGTGAATCAGAAGTTTGTCCACTTGATATTTGAACTCCTGATTGTTCTGATAGAAGAACTTCAAAAGAAAGACCCCCCCGACTATGGCTATAAGGATATACAAACCGTAGTTACTAAGTGCCCACTCCAATTTCAACAGAATTTGAGTCGGAAGCGGAAGTTCCGTTTTAAATCTTGCGAAGATATCTTTAAATTTCGGTACAACTACCATAATCAAAATGGTAAATGCAATCGCCATGGCGACCAACGTAATCAGTGGCGTACGAATCGCTTTTTTAAACTTGGCCGTGTTATCCCTAATATCTTCCAAAATTTTTGCCAGCTTAAAATAAGATTCTGCAAGGTTACCTGTCCGCTCTCCCAGTTTCGTCATTGCAAGTGCCACGTGTCCAAACTCTTCAGAGTAGGGTTCAAGGGCATCGGACATACTATGACCGGCATTGATATCACTGTTCATTTTGCTGTAAATCTCTTTGAGTCTCGGATTATGCGTATTTTCTGCCACATCTTCAAGCGTATCGTTGATCGCAATTCCGGCATCTGTCATAACAGCAATCTGACGTATCGTGGAAATTTTATCATTAATCGGAATTTTTGATTTCATCGACTTTTTCATACTTGCAAAAAAGTTCGAAATCGTCTCTTCAAGCGGCACGGATGTCTCTTCTGCCTTGATTACCATGACATCCGTTGGAAATTTATGCTTTGCAAGCTTAATTGCGGCGATCTTCGACTCTGCTTTTAAAGTCAAATTCTCTTTTTTCCCCTGTCTCATTACCGTTACGTTAAAATATTTCATTACAATCTCGCTACTCTATAAATTTCTTCAATGGTTGTCTTCCCATCCAGTGCTTTATGCACACCATCCTCGAACATACTGATGAACCCCTCTTCAATCGCCTGCTTTGTCAACTCCTCTTTGGAGGCATTTCGTGCAATCATTCTGGACATCGTTTCACTCACTACCAAAACTTCCGAAATCATTTCACGCCCCTTGTATCCGGTCATACCACACTCCTTACACCCTTCACCCTTATAAAATGTAGGGTTTTCAGGCAAATACTGCTTGACATCTCGTAAAAGACGCTCGGGCAATACCGTTTCGCGTTTGCAGTGGGTACATATCTTACGTACCAGTCGCTGTGCCTGAATTGCTACCAGTGCTCCGCTGACCAGATACTCCTCTATACCCATATCCAGAATTCTTGTAACCGCTGAAATAGAGTCATTTGTGTGTAGTGTGGAGAGTACAAGGTGTCCTGTCAATGCTGCCTGAATGGCGATACGCAGTGTCTCTTTATCACGAATCTCCCCGATCATGATCTTGTCAGGATCCTGTCGGAGAATAGAACGGAGTGCATCAGCGAACCCAAGCCCGACATGTGGACGTACCTGTACCTGCTGGAGTCCTGCCATCTGGTACTCGACCGGATCCTCAACGGTAATAATCTTGTCTTTGACATCTTTAATAGCATTCAATGCACCGTACAGTGTCGTCGTTTTACCTGAACCTGTCGGTCCGGTAACCAGGACAATGCCGTAAGGTACTTTGATCGCATTGGAGAAGCGCTCGTAACAGAACTGGCTCATCCCCGCATCTTCGAGTCGTATCATCGCCTTGGACTTGTCAAGAATCCTCAATACAATCGATTCACCATAAATTGTAGGAAGTGTCGAAACCCTGAAGTCGAACTCCTTACCCGAAACCGTTGCAGAGAAACGACCATCCTGTGGCTTTCGTTTTTCGGCAATATCAAGATTCGAGAGCAGTTTCATACGTGAAGAGAGCGGATTGAAGATATCTTTGTCAAAGGTAAAGCTTTGTCTCAGAATACCATCGACACGTTCCCTGACAATACAGCTCTTCTCTGTTGCTTCGATATGAATATCGGAAGCACCGATGTAGATTGCAGATTTCAGAATAATATCGATCAGTTTCAATACGGCTGATGAGCCCTCATCGTCATCATCCAGGGTTGGTACCCCCTCCTGGCTCAAATCCTTGCGTATATCAGCAATCAGCCCTTTGACACTTTCATTGATTTCCAGTCTTTGCAGCTGTTGTGCAATTTGGCTTGGCTTGGCGATAGCTATCTTGATCGGTTTCTTTGGGAAAAGGCGCTGTATGGCATCCTGTGCTCCCATATCCAGCGGATCTGCAAAGGCAATCAATACATGCAGGTCACTCTCTTCTATCGGTATTACATTGTACTTAATAAGCTGCTTGTAGGGAAGCTCTGAGAAAAGCTTCATATCGATCTCTTCTTCCTCCAGATCCACATACTCGACATGCAGCTCTTTTGCCACTTCCTTCAAAATGGGAACAATATCGATACCCTCGATTTTTTCAAGATGGGAAAGTGTAATGACACCTTGGCGTATTTTTTTCACCAGAAAGTTGTTGACAACCGATGGATCTACCATCTTTTCCGCAATCAGGTTGGCAAAAGATATCTTCTTGGGAGGTCTGCTTTTTACCAGTTTTGAGATCGATTCCTTCGTTACCAACCCCTCATCCAGCATCATCTCAATCAATTTAACCATCTCTTTACCTTTCTTTCTACCTCAATTTAATAAAGTATACCATCCTAACTTTCCAAAGAAGCTAAACAGCCCTACTAAATTTTACCTTTTTTTATTTTATCAAGCAGTACTTTTGCTTCAATAGAGTGCGTACGGTTAATATAGGCATTTAAAATACGGATTGCCTCATTCTTGTGTCCCTGCTTTGCCTTAGCCTTCGCAAAGATCAGCCAACTCTCTTCAATATTTTCATTAACCTTGTTGGTTTGCAGTGCCCAATATTCCGCTTTTTTATAATTTTTACGTTCATAATAGCTTTTTGCGAGGAAAAGAGAATCATCAATATCGTGTCCCATTCGAAAGCGTTTCTCTATCTCCTTAAAAGAGGATTTTTTCTTCGATACGTCGATCACTTCAATGTGAAGCTTTTTCTTTCCACTGCTCGTATCTGTTCCTACTCGTTCTTCATCTTCTACGTTTGCGATTTCAATGGGTGCATCAATCAGCGCTTCATTGCTTTTTTCTGCAATATCTGTAATACCTCTGTCGATATAGATATCGATATCAGACTTGGCAGTTGCCGGGTTTGGAGAAGCATGCTCCTTTAAAATATCGCTTTTGTTCTTCACAAAGAGAACAACACTGCCTGTTCCCAACACGATTGCCACTACACCTATTATTATGGGAATTATCTTTTTGCGTCTGTAGCGTTTCCACTCCTCTTCAAGTGCTTTGATATTATACATGGATATACCCCAGCTTCAGTGCAGCCATCTCGATGATTCGCTTCGGAATACGGTCATAACGAATTTTCGCAGGTTCATTCTTGTCATAGTATTCACAAATTTCAAATATTGTGAACATCATTTTATTGCATTCCCTGTAGTTTCCCTTGGTGAATTTATGAATAAGTTTAAAGTTTTTGTCTTTTATGCTGTTTGCAATTTCAAACAGGTTTTTTTTCAAAAGCTTTTTATGTATGTAGGTTGTCTGATCTTTCAAAGATGCATTGTGCAGTTCGATCACTTCCCATATTCTTGACTGAAAATGTTCCTTTGCCACGAGATCTTCATCTTCGGTCTTGTGCAAAGAGACAATAAACTTGACAGCCCGGCTGTCTGAGAGCAGTCTGATTTTTTCCATCATCTCCGGACCGTACATTTGTGCTTCATCCAGCATAATGATGATTTCCCGCTTGCCACGCATATTTTTGCAGTAATTGACAAGTGCAGAGAAATTTACCTCTGTATTTTGTGGAAGTGTTTTTTTCGTCAAGACTTTGAAAATTTTATGAAAAAACTCTTTTTCGTTGATGGCAGGCGTATCGAAATAGTAGATCTCTTTTTGATACTTCAGCCTCTCATGGAGCCTGTTCAGAAGAATACTTTTCCCGGTTCCGGGACGTCCAAAAAGAAGAATCATCTTCAACGGCTTATTAATACTGTGCTCCAGCTGCTGATAAGCCGTTAAGGAGGATTCTAAATCAATATAGTCGTCCAAGTCGACAGAGTCGACAAAGACATCTTTGGCAGATTCATATCTACTTTTCATTGACTTTGGTATATCCCAGATCTTTCAGGGAAACAGACTTGCTGTTCTTTATAATATGCGGTGTGATGATCAGCACCAGTTCTTCAACTGTTTCAATCTTCTCTTCATGCTTAAATGCATATTCAAGAATCGGAATATCCCCAAGAATCGGTACCTTGTTAGATTGGAATCCTGTCTTGGAGGTAATCAGACCACCAAGAATGGCATGTTCTCCATCTTTAACCTTTACAACAGAAGCGATCTGTCGTCTGATAAGGTCAGGCGGAATTTGTCTAAGTGCATTATCTGAAGCAACAGGAGTGACCGTTTCTGAAACAGATGGATTGATCTTCAGTGTAATCATCCCGTTTGCATCAATTTCAGGTGTGATATCAAGCAGAATTCCTGCAAAGACAGAATCGACAAGCTCTCCCTGTGCCGCAACAGCACCGCCACCACCCGATGCGGTACTTGCAGACTGTATTTTATAAAAGAGTTCACGGCCAACACTGATGAGTGCAGGTTGATTATTTAACGTCATTACCCTAGGACTTGAAATTGATTTGACATCACCTTGTGTACCAAGAAACTTGATTACTTCCTGAATTTGTGCCTTCCCTGTAACCTGTACCAGACCGGCCGACGTTGGTTCCGCACCTTCCGCATATGTTGCATCAGTAATTCCCTGTATAGCATCAAATGTCCATGAAGCCATGTTTTTCTGGGACATACTTAGTGAATTGACTGTAAAATTCTGCAGGCTGTAAAGCTGTGACCAGTCTACACCGGTGGTACGACTATTGTCAAACTGTACCGTAAGTATACGTACATCAATAAGCACCTGCTGCTTGATCTGCTTTGAGAGAGAGTGAATATAGCGCGCCACACGATTGATCTGTCTCTCTGTACCCGTTACCGTAATCATTCCTGCTTCAGGGTTGACAATTGGCGCAAGAGGATTGTACTCCCACACTTTTCCGTCAGGGCCTGTCCAGGTATCACCGGTACGGGTATAGTGTGTCGAACCGTCTGCTGCACCGATCAGGATACGCTGAATCTCATTCTCAACGGTTTTCCAGAACTGAAACTCGTCGTTACTTTCAATGGAAATACCTGTTTTAGCTATATTTGAACCGGCTCCACCGGATGCTCCGCCGGAACCTCCACCACCAACGCCACCGGTTGATGATGCAGAGTTTTGTGAGTTGGCAATCGTAACATTTGCCGTACTCTTTCCGATACGCTGTCCAGAAATATAGTGAATCTTAAACGTTCTGGTGATCAAGTATGATATGGTCAGTTTGTTCCCGTTCAACGTATAGTGCAGATCATTGTCTTTGAGAATCGTATTCAAAAAACCCTTGAGCGTACTGTTCTTCAGCTTGACATAGTAGAGCTTCTTGTTCATACGCTTTCTTGCCGCTTCATCCTTTACAGATACCGTCAATCCGCATGTATCTGCAAGATTTTCAATGACATCACCTATTGAAAGCTGACTGTCAATCGTCACAGAGAAGAGCTTCGTCGAACAGCTTTCAGATGCAACACTATGTGTTGCTCCAAATGCCATCAGCAGTGCTGCTGCAACCTGAATTCCCTTGTTTTTTATTCTTTTCATCCTATTCCCTTTCATCTAGTATGAGCAACTGCTCTTTTGGTTTACCCACAAAGAGTTTTTTAATTGTAGTACCATTCTGCAGTACAACACCTCTTTTCCCTATATACTTGACAGTGTATCCCATCACAACATCTCCTACCTTTTTCCAGCCATCATTGATATAAGCCTTGCCTCCCATAATCGCATGCAAAGAGAGTTTAACATCCTCTTCCATTTGGCTTGGAAGCTCTACAACCACCGGTTTGTTCTCTTCTTTTTTGATACGGATAAAAGGTTCTTTCGTCTGCTCAAGTGTCTTCAGAGCAATTCCCTCTCGCTTGAGGTGTATTTTCTGAACCATTGTCTCTATCTGCTTTACGGAGAGATCTGCTACAGCCAGTGTCAGTGACAATGGTACAAATATTAACATTCTTTTCATCATCTGTTGATCCCCCATACTGAGATATTGATGTCTGCAATGACTTTTGAACTGTTTCCATCCATATGCATTTTTGTACCATAGATATCGGTAACAAGTACATTCTGTTCCATTTCATTCATGAACTTCACAATGTTTTTATACTCACCCCGGCATCCGATACCTACTTCCAGCACATGTCCAAAGCTGCCTTTGTTATCTACATATTTGTTTGAAATATATTGTATATCGACATCCTGGACAGCGGCCCTGTCTGTAATAGAGTTGAGGAAAATCGACCAGTTTTTCTGATTGAACAGCATATCAGAGAGTTTATTGAGGTTCATATCGATAAACGCAATCTTCTCTTTCGTTTTTGCAATCCGCTTCTTCTTGTTGGCAATATCCTGTGTATACTTTTTGACATAATAGTCACGATCTCCATTTACTGTAATACTGTTGAGATATATTGTGTTATCCTTGATACTTTTTTGAACCGCTTTCAGTGCAACTTCACTCTTTTTATGCATCTGCTCCGTATAGGGCAGAAGATAATCGTAGGCAAGATAGGTAATAAACCCGGCAATCCCAAGAATGATCAACCACTTTTCACCCTCTTTTTTGGGGGCAAAATACGCATCCAGTTCCTCTAATTTATCTTCTATAAACTTCATCTGAATTCAACCTTTAATAGTCCTCTGTAGTGCTTGCTTTCAGGATCTTTCGCAATCATCTCGATATCGATCTCTTTGATATCGTTGTAATGTTTGTCCGAAATATACTTGATCAACTCTGTCAACTTTCTATCATCGGAACTTACAAGTGACATCCATACTGTGTTTTCATGAGTAAAGATCCTGTCGACATAGACTCCGAACTTGTTCAACTCTTCCGCAATCGTATAGAAGATGCCTGACTTGAGGCGATAGTTAACTTTCTCTTTGTAAATTGATTCAAGCGTTTTTGTTTTCCCACCATAAATCTGTGTCAGCCTATTCAGCTCTTTATCCAGTGCACTGATCTCTTTCTTTTTAGCAGCGATAATCTGCTTATACTTGCTTGCTTCCGCTTTGAGCTGTGCATCTTGAGTACTGAGTGCAAGGCGCTTCGCATCATTGGCATATGAGCTTACAAGGTGGAAAAGCGGGTAGGCAAGACCAATCGAAATGGCAGCGAACATTGCAATGATAAATTGCCCGCTTGCACGATTGACAAAACTCGGCGGTCTCGGGAAAATCGTCATATTCAGAACGAAGTCCGGATTTTCCATATATTCCATGGAGGTTAGCAGCATCAGATAGTGCATCTGATCCGTATACCACTCATCATTTTCGATATTGTAATCGAAGTTAAGGTCTGCAGACGGAAGCCCGAGGTAATTGTGGCTGTACTCATCCAACCCTACAATTGGTCCCTGAACACTTCCGATATACATATAATCAATACTTTCAAGCTGATAGGCTCTTTTAGTGTAGATAATGATATCATTGATAGTGATGAAGACTTCACCAAAAATCTTCATAAAATTCTGTTGATATTTGGTGTCGGTTGCCTTCAGACCCTCTGTCTCCAGAACAGAGAAGAACTCATCCTTATCAACCTGTTCCCCCTCTATTTCACAGAACTTCTCATACATCTGTTCCAGTGAGAATCCAATGGACTTTGAATAGAGATAGTTACCATTATTGTAAAAAGAAATAAAGGCATCCACTTTTGTAAAATACACGAAACAGTGTGTCCCTACAGCGGAAAGAATCTCTTTTGTATAAAGTACCTGATAGAGAAGCGGTGAGGGGACGATCAAATCGATATACTTTGTTTCCTGTTTGATCGGGCTGTAGAGCCTGTTCATCACTTCCGTTTCTGCAACAAACAGGTTAAACTCGCGTTCTTCTCCCTCATTATGCATCTCTATATAAGAGATGGTATATTCAATTGCCTGGTCAAGCCCGAGCTCTTCATAGGCTTTTACCTCCAGGACATCAGCAATATCCTCTTCCGGAACACTACGGCTTACTGTAGTCGTTGCTGTGATGATATCTCTATTACCAAGATAGGAGGTAATAAAGTTTGCTTTGTTATAGGTAAGCTTTTTGAGAGGTTGGAACTTATCACCTTTGTAGATGTAGTTCTTGCCTGTATACGCGTTTAGGGTGACGATATTCTTTATCGGAGACTGCGCCTCTTTTGATCCATCTTTTTTCAAAAACATTTCTAAACTTCCTTGTTTGTTGACCAATTATATATGTTATAATATTAAAAGATTCTTACATAACCTTAAAAAATCTCAAAATCATAACTTTTTTTAATTGAAAACTATTTTAAAGCAATGTTTTTGATTGAAAAAGTGACTAAAAATACCTATTGAACGATATATCCGAACTCTTCGAGCGTATCTTTGTTCTTGCTCCACCCCTTTTTGACAGAGACATGCAGGTCCAGAAATATCTTTTTTCCGGCAAACTTTTCCATCAGTTCTCTGGCACTTTTGCCAATACGCTTAATACCCGAACCTTTTTGGCCGACGATCATCCCCTTTTGGGTCTCTTTCTCTACAACAATTGTCGCATAGACATGATCTATGTGGTCCTCTTCGTAAATCTTTTCAATAAGTACGTCACTCTCGTAAGGGATCTCGTCACTCATATTCTCGAAGATCGCTTCACGGATAAGTTCCTTGTAGATGTCTCTGATATTGTCCGTTGTCAGAATTTCGGGATCGAACAGCCATGGAGAGTCAGGTAAATGTTTCGCAATCTCGTCAAGCAGCTGCTCCTTACCAACCTTTTTGTTGACAGAAAAAGGAATGATCGCTTCGAATCGGTCCTGATACTTCTGATACTCCGCCAGCTTTTTGAGGATATCGCCCTGTTTGGCGTGGTCTATCTTTGTCAGCACAATGATGTGCTTGACACCCTTGGCTTCGGTCAATGCCAGAAACTTCTCATACTCTTTGATCTTGTCCGTTACCGGTGCCAGAAACAGAATCAGGTCGCTGTCACCCATCGCCTTGAGCGCTTCATCCAGCATAAACTGGTTCAACAGCCGCTCCTTTTCGTGAATACCCGGCGTATCCACAAAGATAATCTGCGTATTCTTGTGCATCACAATGATGTTCATACGCTTGCGTGTCGCCTGCGCCTTTTTAGAAACCATCGCCAGCTTTTCACCTACCAGGTGGTTCAGCAGCGTACTCTTTCCCGCATTGGGGCGTCCTACGACTGCGACAAATCCCGCCTTGGTATCTTCTCTTCCTTCGTTAAACATACTGCTCCATTAGTTTAATAATATTGGGCAACCACAAGGGTTGCCCCTACATACTCAGTTGCTCATTGCTCATTGCTCGTTAAAGAATATATCTCGTCATATCCTCATCTTCGACCACATTGCCGACTTTTTCATCAACCAGCGCCTTGGTAATCGTCACCGTCTCGCCGCTGTGCATGTCGGCTTCGAAGCTTATCTCTTCAAGCAGCTTCTCCATCACCGTATGCAGCCGTCTTGCACCGATATCTTCGGTCTTTTCGTTTGCAAGTAGCGAATAGTGCGCAATGGCACGCAGCGCCTCCTCTTCAAACTCCAGCGTTACGCCTTCAACAGCAAGCAGTGCCTGGTACTGCTTGACAAGCGAATGTTTTGGCTCTGTCAGAATGCGGTAGAGGGTCTCTTCATTGAGGCTCTCAAGCTCCACACGCAGCGGAAAACGCCCCTGTAGCTCCGGAATCAGGTCGCTTGGCTTGCTCAGGTGAAACGCACCTGCAGCAATGAAGAGAATATGGTCGGTATTGACAACCCCCAGCTTCGTGCTCACCGCCGAACCCTCTACGATAGGCAGCAGGTCTCTTTGAACCCCCTCTTTGCTTGGGTCCTGTCTGCTCTGTGAAGCGGAAGAGACAGCAATCTTGTCCACCTCATCAAGAAAGACGATACCGCCCTTCTCCACCTTTTCGCGCGCCAGCTCTTTGAGTTTCTCCTCATCGAGCAGCACTTCGCTCGCTTCCTGTTCTAGGATTTTCTTCGCTTCGGCAACGGTCACCTCTTTTTCAGGCCCCTTCTTGCCAAAACCGCCAAGCACCTTGACGATCGACTCCTGCACCTGAATCATCTGCGGCGGCAGGCCATCTTCGGGAAGTTCGGCTTTGTTTGGCATATTAACCTTGACCATCAGATGGTCAAGCTCACCGCGTGCGAACTTCTCCTGCATCTTTGCAAAGGAGGCGTCATACTCTCTTTGCTTCTGCTCGCTTGCACCCTTTGGCAGCGGCGGCAGCAGTTTTTCGATGATCTTGTTCTCGATGTAGTTGGCGATCTTCTCGCGGTTCTTCTCGTTCTCCTCTTCGCGCACCAGTGCAAGCGAAGTTGCAGCAAGGTCACGTATCATCGACTCGACATCACGCCCGACAAATCCCACTTCGGTATATTTGCTTGCCTCCACTTTAATGAAAGGCAGGTTCATCATCTTCGCCAGCCGTCTGGCGATCTCCGTCTTCCCCACACCGGTACTTCCGATCATCAGAATGTTCTTGGGTGTGACATCCTGCTGCATCTCCTCACTTAGCTGCATCCGTCTGTAACGGTTACGCAGTGCCACGGCAATCGTCTTCTTGGCATCATCCTGCCCGATCACATACTTGTCCAGATGTCCGACAATCTCTTTTGGTGTCAAATTATCCAATCCAAAATCCTTTATTAGTTTGGTTCTTGAGCACTGGTTGTGCAGGTGCGCAGGCGCCCATGTTTGCGAAGCAAGGCGCCGGAGTCACCGACCGCACAATTGCGAAAGAACGATTTTTGCGCTACTTTTTCTAAAAAAGTAGCAAAAGAAAATATCAGAGCTCTAAAATCTTGATATTCGTATTCGTATAGATACACAGCTCACCCGCAATCTGCAGAGACTCCTCCACCAATTTACGCGGCTCGAGGTCGGCGTGTTTGTCCAGCGCACGTGCAGCGGAGATAGCATAGTTCCCGCCGCTGCCGATAGCTGCAATTTTACCGTCTTGGGGCTCAACCACATCACCGGTACCGGAGAGTATGAAAATATGCTCACGGTTGAGTACGATCATCATCGCCTCCAGCTGACGCAGGTGCTTGTCCTTGCGCCACGCTTTGGAAAAGGCGATGACCGACTTGAAAAGATCACCCTTCTTCTCGTTCAAAAATCCCTCGAACATATCGAAAAGGTTGAACGCATCGGCTGTCGAACCGGCAAAACCGCCAAGGATCTCACCGTTATAGAGTGTACGGATCTTTGTCGCGTTGCTTTTAAGTACCGTATCCCCGAATGTTACCTGTCCGTCTCCGCCGATGACCGCTTTGCCGTCAGCCTTGTATCCGAGTATCGTAGTCGCTTCGAACATCAGACACCGACCACTTCCACTTTCGCATCGGCATGAATGCCGTGTCCAAGCTTGATGTCGACAGTGTGGATACCGGTGGATTTGATCGCCTTTTTGAGGTTGATCTGCTTTTTGTCCACTTCGATATCAAGCTGCTCTTTGATCGCTGCAGCAATATCGGCATTGCCCACCGAACCTTTGATGCCCACAGGGGCTGCCTGCTTCTCAATGCGTACCGTTGCTGCCTCAAGCGCTTTTTTCTCTTTTTCCAGACGCTCCAGCTCCGCTTTGAGTTCAGCCTCTTTGCGTGCCTGCTCCTCCTGCCACTGCGCTACCACATCGGGCGTGGCCAGTTTGGCAAGCCCTTTGTTGATGAGGAAGTTCTGCCCGTAGCCGTCTTTGACCTCTTTGATCTCACCCGCTTTGCCGAGTGTTTTGACATCTTTGATGAGTAAGACTTTCATATATCCTATCCTTGCATAGTAAATTGACACTATTTTATCGAAACTTTGTTAACACTCTTAACAGCCAATGTGCTACAATTGCCCAAAATTAAACAGATTGGATACACAGCGATGTTTCAACCCTTTCAGATAGACGACCTTGCAACCTTTCCCAAACGCCTTGAAGCACTGCTCAACTCGCAGCGCAAAGCGATAGATGCCATCGTAAAGAGCAATGCCGACGACTACCAAAGCGTACTCAAACCGCTGCAGGATATGGATGAGGAACTTGAGTGTTTCTTCACACCGCTTTCACACCTCAACTCTGTGATGAACTCCGAAGCGACCCAGCAGGCCTATGAAGCCTCACTGCCGCTGCTGAGCAAGTTCGGCTCCGAAATGGCGCAGAATGTCCCGCTTTTTGAAAAGATAGAGAAGCTCACAGGAGAGACCGCACAGCAGCAGAAGGTCATCGCCAACGATGTGCGTGACTTCAAACTCTCCGGTATCGACCTGCCCGAAGAGAAGAAGAAGCGTCTTGAAGCGATCAGTCTTGAACTCTCCGAACTCTCCAACGCATTTTCGCAAAACCTGCTCAACGCGACCAACGCCTACGAACTCATCATAGAGGATGAAAAGGATGTGGAGGGGATGCCCCCGCACGACATCGAAGCGGCAAAAACCCAAATCGACGGCAAAACCGTCTACAGATTTACCCTGCAGATCCCAAGCTACCTTGCCTATATGACCTACGGTCCTAACCGCAACTACAGAAAAGAGCTCTCCAAAGCCTACAGCACGCGCGCGCCGGAAAATGCCGAAGTGATAGACCGCATCCTTTCACTCAAACAGGAGAAGGCGCACATTCTTGGTTTCGAAAACTATGCACAGTACGCGCTTGAGACCAGAGACGCATCCAGCGAAGAGGAGGTGCTCAGCTTCCTCAACACACTTGCCGACGCGGCACTGCCGCAGGCAAAGGAAGAACTCGATGAACTCATTGCCTTTGCCAAAGCACTTGACGGCATCGAAGATTTCGCACGCTATGACCTTGCCTACTACTCCGAAAAGCTCAAAAAGGAGAAGTTCGACTTTGACGATACGATGACCAAACCCTACTTCGAACAGGAGAAGGTACTGGGTGGAATGCTGAATATCGTCTCCGAACTCTTCGGTGTACGCTTTGAAGCGGTCGATGTGCCCGTCTGGCACGAGTGTGTAAAGAGCTTTGACATCTATGAGGATGACACACTTGCAGGGCGCATCTACTTCGACCTCGAAGCGCGTAAAGAGAAGCGCGGCGGGGCGTGGATGCACGACTGGGAGACCCACTTTGTCGACCAGAAGGGCACTACACACCTCGCTTCGGCCTTTGTCGTCTGCAACTTCGCTCCCGCAACGGACACCACCCCGTCGCTGCTGCGACACGACGATGTGGTCACCCTCTTTCACGAAATGGGGCACGCCATTCACCATCTCTTTGGCAAGTGTGAAGAGCGCTCCGTAAGCGGCATCAACGGCGTGGCGTGGGATGTGGTGGAGTTCCCCTCACAGTTTCTTGAGAACTTCGCCTACGAAGAAGCCATTTTGAAGCGTTTCGGCTTTCATTACGAAAGCGGTGAAGCGATCCCCGAAACACTGATGCGAAAGATCAAAGAGACCAAGAACTTCCAGGCAGCCCTCGGCATTCTGCGCCAGGTGGAGTTCTCGCTCTTTGATTTTATATTGCACCAGAAGCTCTATCAGGGAGGAGAGGTGCAGGCACTGCTTGATAGTATACGCGAAAAGACATCCCTGCTCAAACCGCCAAGCTACGACCGATTCCAGCACGGTTTTGCCCACATCTTTGCAGGTGGGTATGCTGCGGGGTACTACTCCTACAAATGGGCCGAAGTGCTCAGTGCAGATGCGTTTTTCGCCTGTCTGGATGAAAAAGAGGGCTTTGACAGAACAAGAGCCATAGAGTACAAGGCACACATCCTTAGTAACGGCGGCGCAAAAGAGATGAGCAAACTCTACCAAGAGTGGCTTGGACGCAAGCCGAAAGTAGAAAGTCTTCTGAAACTCTATGAGATCGTATAAGGAAAAGAAAGAATGAAAGAGTATGGTTATCTTCTGCTTACCATCATCGCCATCTTCGGCATCATTCTTGCCGGAGCCTACTTCAGCCCCACCTTTGAAGAGCAGAAGAGTTTTCTCGAACTCTTCTACCTCAGCGGTGCGCTGCTTTTTGTCTTCTCTGCACTGGTGATTTTCGCTACCATCGGCTTTGGCTCCTTTGCCATCTACGGCGCCATCTTCCTTGCTGCGGTTATGGGCATTTACGGTGTTGAGGGTGCCGTGCTGGTGGTTGTGCTCACCTACATTACCTGGGGCTCCATCTTCGCCATGCAGGTGCTGCTCTTCTACCACCGTCTCAAAAGTGCCGTGGAGTGGTTCGAGGCACGTTACACCTACAAATCGTTCAAGTACGAATACTACGTCTTCTACCCGATGTTCTGGGTTGCATACATCTTTCTGGAGTTCATTCCAAGTATCATTTACAGAGAGGATTTTCTGAAGTTCACCCCGTCAAGCGTGTTGGAGGAGATGCGTCAGCTTCTGAAGTGACGCATTGAGTAAACGGAAGCGAAGTCATCACTTCCTTTGGCAGGCTGCCTACTTCTTGGGGGTGCTGGTATTGCCAAATCCGAAGAAGCGTTTGATACGCTCACAGATCGTCATAGACTTTGTCTCGATACGGCACACTTCCGTCTCTTCGTAATCGCCTACCAGCGTCTTAATACGCTCAGGCTGCTTCTTGCCCTCGATAATGAAACGCAGCGCGTTGAGGCGAATGAATCCTTCGGCATCTTTCTGGTTGTAGACATCGTCCGCTTCAAAAGTCGAGTGCTCTTCGGAGTAGAGTGAGTTCTCAGACTTGCGTCCTACAACGATGACATTACCTTTGTAGAGCTTGAGGCGTACTTCACCGTTTACCTGCTCCTGTGTCGCATCGATAGCCGCCTGCATCATACGGCGCTCCGGAGACCACCACAGACCGTTGTAGATCAGCTTGGCATACTTTGGCATCATCTCGTCTTTGGCGTGCGCCTCTTCACGGTCAAGCGTGATAGACTCGATCGCGCGGTGCGCCTTGAGCATAATGGTTCCGCCCGGTGTTTCGTAACATCCACGCGCTTTCATTCCTACCATTCGGTTCTCAACGATGTCGATACGCCCGATACCGTGCTTCTTGCCGTAGGTGTTGAGTGTCTCAAGGATCGTCGCGGGTGTCATCTCTTCGCCGTTGATCGCTACAGGATCCCCATGCTTGTAGGTGATAGTAATGTACTCGGGCTTGTCCGGCGCCTCTTCGGGAGAGACAGACCAGAGCCACATATCCTCTTCAGGCTCGTTGTAAGGGTTCTCCAGCCACTCACCCTCGTAGGAGATATGCAGCAGGTTTGCATCCATCGAGTAAGGCTTTGGCTTCCCTTTTCCGTCGATATCGATGCCGTGTGCCTTGGCATACTCCAGCAGCTTCGTTCGGGAGTTGAGATCCCACTCTCTCCAGGGTGCGATCACCGCGATATCCGGATCGAGCGCAAGGTAGCCAAGCTCAAAACGCACCTGGTCGTTTCCTTTGCCTGTCGCACCGTGAGAGACGGCATCTGCACCTGTCTCATGCGCGATCTCGATCTGCTTTTTCGCAATGAGCGGACGGGCGATAGAGGTACCCAGCAGATACTCCCCTTCGTAAATCGCATTGGCTCTGAACATCGGGAAGACAAAGTCTTTGACAAACTCTTCACGCAGGTCAAGGATGAAGATGTTTTCAGGTTTGATACCCATATCGAGTGCCTTCTGACGCGCAGGCTCCACCTCTTCGCCCTGCCCCAGGTCTGCGGTGAATGTCACCACTTCACAGTTGTACTCATCCTGCAGCCACTTGAGGATGATACTCGTATCGAGTCCGCCGCTGTACGCCAGTACCGCTTTTTTGATCTCTCTTTTTGCCATTTTTCAGCCTTCTAAAAAAATAATATTGCCGCGATTTTAGCGTAAATTTGGTTAAGAGCTACACAAAGCCCCACTTCTTCAGAATGATATCGAGTATCGGCTTCTTATACGCCCCCGTATGCCGAAAGACCTCATTGCCTTCGGCATCGAAAAATATCTGCGTCGGCATCTCTTTGAGTTTGTAGATATCACGGCTTACAATGCGCTCTTTCTGCCCGTCGATCGCATAGATCTGAAACTCCGGATGCTCCTCGAGCACCTGCGCGAAGACTTTTGACATCGCGATACAGCTGTAGCAGTGGCTCATCCCGAATGCCAGAATGGTCGGTTTGCCGTTTCCGATATTGTGCTTGATGTTTTTGTATTCGCTTACAGGCATAGGCTGATGTTCTGCCATCTCGCTCTCCTAATGACTTATTGGCTATAATTTATCCAATTTATCTTTAAAGGGTTGCCATGAAACTGGGTGTCAACATCGACCACATCGCCGTTTTGAGAGAGGCGCGCCGCATCGCAGACCCCGATCCGCTCGATGCACTGAGCATCTGCAAGCGTGCGGGAGCCGATCAGATCACGATCCACCTGCGTGAAGACCGACGCCATATGCAAGATAGTGATGCCAAAAACATCATCGAACTCTCTGCACTCCCTGTCAACCTCGAATGCGCCATAGAGCCAACCATGATCGACATCGCCTGCTCTCTTCGACCACATCGTGTCACCCTCGTTCCCGAAAAGCGCGAAGAGGTCACCACAGAGGGCGGTCTTGCCGTTACCGGCGATCAGCCAAGGCTCAAAGAGGCGATCAGGCGGCTGCAGGAGGAGGAGATAGAGGTCTCCCTCTTCATCGATCCTGACCTCGATGCCGTACGGGCTTCGGTTGACCTGCACGTAGAGTGGATAGAGTTCCATACCGGAAAATATGCCAACATCTACGCCATGCTCTACGGCAACCTCGCCAACACCCACCACACCATCAAGGAGCTTGAACTGCCAAGAAAGGTACTCAGGCAGATGTGCGAGGACGAACTACGCAACCTCAGACTGCTAAGCTGCGATGCTATGGAGCTCGGTCTCAAGGTCGCCGCAGGCCACGGCCTGAACTACCAAAACGTCAAGGAGGTCGTCGAAATCGAAACGATCGAAGAGCTCAATATCGGGCAGAGTATCATTGCAAGAAGTGTCTATACGGGGCTGGAGCAGGCGATTTTGGATATGAAAGCGTTGTTGATACGCTAAAAGCGTTCAGCGTTCAGCGTTCAGCGTTCAGCGTTCAGCGTTCAGCGTTCAGCGTTCAGCGTTCAGCGTTCAGCGTTCAGCGTTCAGCGTTCAGCGTTCAGCGTTCAGCGTTCAGCGTTCAGCTAGAACGATTTCATAGAAAAGCTTAATTTGTCAAGGAAATCTGACAAAAATCACGCGTTATCAGCTTTTCTTTTTTCTTTGCTTCGTTTCTCTTTTTCTTTGTGCTGGTACAAAGAAAAAAGAAATGAAGAGAAAAGCCCGACACGGTTTGAAATACAAAAAGGCAAACAACAATGCAAAAGAAAAAAGTAGCCGTTTCTATCGGCGACCTCAACGGTATCGGTATCCAGCTGGCACTGGAAAATCATCACACCATCAAAAAGCTCGTCGCCCCCCTCTACTGCATAGACAATACCATGCTACAGCAGGCAGCCAAACTGTTGCAACTGCCCATACCCGATGATTTTCAGACAGTTGACACTATTGCCCCAGCCTTCACCATCGAACCGGGCACTGTTTCCGCACAAAGCGGCGCTTATGCCTACGCCTCTTTTGTCAAAACTGTCGAAATGGCAAGAGAAAAAAAGGTTGATGCTATCGTCACCCTCCCCATCCACAAAAAGGCGTGGGAAGCTGCGGGAGTGAAGTACAAAGGCCACACCGACGCCCTGCGCGACTTCTTCGATGCCGATGCCATTATGATGCTGGGCTGCCCCAAGATGTATGTCGCCCTCTTTACCGAACACATCCCCCTCAGAGAAGTAGCTGACAGCATCAGCGAAAAAGATCTGACACGTTTTTTAGTCGATTTCTACAACACAGCCAAACCCACCTCCACCGTAGCTGTCCTCGGACTCAACCCCCACGCAGGCGACGACGGCGTGCTCGGCAACGAAGAAAAATTTATTACAAATGCCATAAACAATGCAAACCAAACACTCAGTGCTCAGCACTCAACGCTCAACACTCCGTTTACCGGCCCTTTGGTTCCCGACGTCGCCTTCACCCCCAACATACGAAAGCGCTACACCCACTATGTCGCAATGTATCACGACCAGGGACTCGCCCCACTCAAGGCACTCTACTTTGATGAAGGTATCAACGTCTCACTCAACCTGCCCATACTCCGCACATCGGTCGATCATGGTACAGCGTTTGATATTGCCTACAAAGGGAAAAAGGTCAATGGAATGAGTTATATCAATGCGGTAAAATATATAGCGGGTAGCGGGTAGCGGGTAGCGGGTAGCGGGTAGCGGAGTTTTCAATAGGTTATATAATGGAGGGCTTAATCACTTCAATAAAACAGTAGCTTTTCGCCAGAAAAGCATACCTTAACTCCTCACTCCTAATTCTTCACGCTGTTTTGCCTCAGCAAAACAGCGTCGGTTCCGCCTCGTCATAAACGATCTCGCACTCTTCGTTCATACGAGCGCAAAGCTTCTGCTGGCAGCAGTCGCACAGGAAGCGATAATTTTGCATATCATAGTGGATCGTATCACCCTCGTTGAGGTCTGCGTAGCACTCGCCGCAGACATTGGTGACACGCAGCAGAATATCTTTGGTGGCAACTTGTGTGACAAAACAGGCACTGCTCATTGTTTCTCCTCCAGCTCTTCGATCATCTTTTTCGCCTCCTCGATTTCAGGGTCAAACTCGTAGGCCTTTTTGTAATTGTCAAGCGCTTCATCATAGCGCTTCATATCATAAAGTGTATTGGCGTAGTTGAAGTAGTGCGGCGCATACTCTCCATCCAGCTCGATCGCCTTTTGGTGGTAATGCAGTGCAGCTTCATCCTCTCCCAGTTTATGCAGGGTATTGGCCAGCGAATCGTGGGCGATGTCGTCGTTGGGGTCAAGTGAGAGTATCTTCTCGTACACTTTCTTTGCCTCATCATACTCTCTGTCCTCAAGATAGAGGTACCCCTCTCGGCGCAGCGCTTCGATGTTGTTCTCATCCAGAATCAACGCACTCTGTACCGCTTTGCGTGCCTCAAGCAGGTCACCCTTGCCGATCGCTTCATCGGCCATTTCTATAAGCTGCTCGATGCGTGAGACTTCCTGTTTTGGTTTTGCGAAGACCTTGTCGGGACGGTTGATACCGCCGATGCGGTCATCAGGCACTTTCGCTTCATAGTCGACGCCGCGCTTTGGGTAGTTCCCTGAAAAAAGCTGTTTGAAGAAGAGGTAGAAGATCCCGCCTGCAACAATCAGTAAAAAGAGTTGAAAAGTTGTCATAGATGCTCCAAAGTTGAATGCCGAATCATAGAATAATCCACCTTAAAGGACAAAAAAACGCCTACCAGCCCTCAGCAAGATCGATCACGCTGTATCCTGCCCCTTGACGCTTTGCAAAGAGCTTCTCGAACGCCTCGACAGTGGGTGCGGTTTCAAACCCCTGCTGCACAATCTTGCCGGCTTTTGAGAAGAGTACAATCCAGCGTCCCAGTGTGTACTCGATGTTGGTAATGCTGTATCCCTCTTTCCAGTAGCTGTCGATCATTTTTGACGCAGCGTACCATGTCGACCGTACCCCAAGCGCCTGCGTACGGTAATCGGTATGTTTGGCAAAGATTCCCACATAGTGCCCCTCTCCATACTCAAAGTCGACCATATCGTACCCCGCTTTCCAGCGTGCGTTCACCGCGCGGATAAAATCGTCACGTTTGGCTCGTGCCTCATACGCCTGATTTCCGTAACCGGTGCCTTTTTCAAAAAAGACGATCCACTCCGCCAACCCGTGCTCGATGTTGGTAATAAAATATCCCTCTTTCCAATATTGGTCTACAATCTCATCTATCGCTTCCCACCTGGAGGCCACCACATAGGTCTGGTGACTCTTCGGGTTCGCTTTGCCGAATACACCAAGCCAGTGCCCGTTGCCATACTTCATCTCGACAAGATCATGTCCTGTCTGCCACTGCTTTCTAATAACTTTTCGGAAATTTTTAAGATCCATAGTGCTTTTAATGGTCTCTATCTTGTCCACTTTTTCAAACACACCTATATATTTGTAACGCGAAGCATTATACTTTGCATCGATCGCCATTGCAGAAACTGTCATTACCAACAGTACCAAAATACTTAAGCGTTTTTTTTGCATCTTCTATCCTTTCAACTGTGCAGCAATCGAAGCAGCGAGATTATCCATCTCTTCCCGCGTATTGTAAATAAAACTGTGCTTTTCATTCTCGCCGATATAGACAAATATGCCATACCCTACAATCTCTACTTTCTCTTTCCCCTCCACATCGAGCCACTCCAGACTCACCTGTGTCGTTTCATCCTCATAGCCTGTCTTGATGATTGCAGCAGGATACAGCTGCGTCATTTCCCGTGTCTCAAATTCTTTGTCTTCTATGCATATTTTCATAGTATGATTATAGTATAATCGCATTAAATTACACGAGGATACATTATGAGTCTGAAAGAACAAATCAAAAACGATATCAAAGAAGCAATGCGCGCCAAAGATACAGCAAAGCGCGACACACTCAGAAATATTAACGCAGCCATCAAACAGATTGAAGTCGATGAGAGAAGAGAGCTCAGCGATGCTGATGTAGAAGCAATACTGATGAAGTATGCCAAACAACGTGAAGATGCCAAAGCACAGTTCGCTGATGCCGGACGTGACGACTTAGTCGCCAAAGAGGAAGCCGAACTTGACATTGTCAAAAGCTACCTGCCTGAACCCCTCAGCGAAGCAGAGCTTGAAAGTATCATCAAAGAGATCATTGCGGAAACCGGTGCAGAGAGTATGAAAGATATGGGCAAGGTAATGGGTGCAGCCAAAGCGAAGGTTGGCAGCCGTGCGGACGGGGGTACGATTTCGAAGATGGTAAAAACGTTACTATCCTAGAATTTCCAAAATATACAAAGCAGGAAGATGTCACTATCTTCCTGCTTCTTTTCAGTGCTTGCCCGGCTCTATAGAGGCACCTCGTCTC
>JALTVI010000025.1:0-677 GCA_027049035.1 Sulfurovum sp.
AGAGAAGCCGCACTCAAAACCGCATTTGTTGATCTTGAAAGAAGCAGTCAACAAATTACTTCAAAAAGGAGCCGTGCTCGAGTTGAGCGAAGAAAATCGGACACCAGGATTTTATTCGGACATATTTCTTGTTCCGAAGAAAGATTCTCCCGATCTGCGGATGATTCACAATCTAGCTTACTTCAACGAAAATTATCTCGAACCTCCACCGAGGTTCAAGATGTTGTCGATCAACGACTTGAAGTCGATCATCACGCAGGGAGATTGGTTAGCATCTCTGGATTTGAAAGACGCTTATCTTCATGTTCCGATTTATCCTCCACACTGCAAGTTCCTTTGTGTTATGCTTCAAGGGAAGCATTACGAATGGAGAGTGCTACCCTTTGGAATTTCGATCGCACCTTGGCTGTTCACCAGAATTATGGCTCCCATATGCCGTTTTCTTCATCAGAGAGGCATGGCTTTTTACCCCTACATAGACGACTGCTTGATGAAGGCCACAGACGAGACAACACTGTCGTCTCATATTGCCTTCATCCAATCGTTGCTAATCTCTCTGGGGTGGATTATCAACGAGGAGAAATCTCACCTTTCTCCAACACAGAGTCTACAGTTTATCGGGGCATTGCTACTTCCAGCAGTCGGAAAGATCCAGGTTCCCTTGGATCGTTGGCACA
>JALTVI010000025.1:687-1238 GCA_027049035.1 Sulfurovum sp.
ACTTCAGCCCAAGATCTGACGTACCGTGGACGTCTTCAGTTACGACGGCTGCAAGTCTTTCTGAATCCTTTCATTCGGTTAGACAATCCTACCCTGCCTGTTCCACTGCCGGACAGCTTGCGATCGAATCTACAGTGGTGGCTTCTCGAGCACAATGTGATGTCAGGTGTATCCATACTTCCGTTCATCGCGACGCATCATCTTTATGTAGATGCGTCCATGGATGGTTGGGGTGCCCATCTTCAGGGCCAAGTGACATCCGGACTTTGGTCGGTTCAAGAAAAGCAGCTTCATATCAATGTATTGGAGTTGACAGCTGTTGTCAATGCCATCTACCATTGGAGAGCAGATTTGACGAATTCTTGTCTGATGGTTGCCACAGACAATTCCACTGCTGCTGCTTATATCAACCGACTAGGAGGCACACATTCAGTAAATCTTCTGAATGTAACTCTTCGTCTCTACGATCTCGTGGATTCAATTCCACTACAGATCAGAGCAAGACACATTCCGGGAGTAACCAATGTGTTAGCAGATGCTCTATCCAGACC
>JALTVI010000026.1 GCA_027049035.1 Sulfurovum sp.
ATATGGGCTTGCATTTGACTTACTGTATGTCCACTTCTTCTCATTCAAACATTCTAACACATTTGTAGAAGCTAAAGCCTTGCACTGAAAGTGCATAGTTTTGGACTAGCGTATTTGGGACAATAAAAATATTAGATGATATTTATGATCTGTAATTTGAACTTTGCCCATCCGTTGTAGTACTACCTGTATTCCCAAGCGTTCTCTTAACAATTGAATCCAGCTTTTTAAACACTGGTGCTTTATACACTTTTTTCATTATATTCCTTTCGTATAAAATAATTAAATTATAACACAAAAATTCTCTAGCCTCCCAAAGGGAAATTCTAAACAAATTTTAAATTTTTACTATGCCTATATATTATACCATACACCTCTCCCAACCTCTTCTTATCCCATGGCACAGTCACATGAAAAACCCTGATAGTGTTCGACATCTGCGCCAGGTACTTCATGCGCTGCGGTTTCAACCATGAAAACATATAGAGATAATTGGGCAAAAGTACATCAAACTTCGCAAAACCTTTAATCTCTTCTATGCTGATCTCTGCATCACCGTCTACACCTTCAAGTTCATAAAAAGCATGGATAGGTTTAAAACTGTCCGTAAACTTTTCAACCCTGTACCCCAACTCTTCAAACTTTCTGTAAGGTCTATGGTAAGGGTGAGAACCAACAGCCATAAATTTACCATTTTGAATAAAGGTTGGCACCTTATCATCTGAGATGAAAGGATGTCCCTGTTTGATGAAATAATCCGTCATCGTCGATTTGCCGCCCATAGAGGGAGCGATGAAAAAGATGGGTTTTCCCTCTACTTCAACAGCTCCAGCATGAAAAAAATCATACATATTTTCCAAAGTCATATAGAGTGGCAACAGCAGATGAATGAACCAGAAACCCAGCAAAGCGGCATCGCCTTTTTCACCCAACGCATAATAAATCGTTCGCTCGCCACCTGCCCAGTAAAATTTCACCACATCTTCAACCTCATAACACCACGGCTGACCTGCTTCACTGCCGTCAAATTCACGATCACTGTACAGATAGACATTTCGACCATGTGCCCAATAGAGATAAAAACCGCAGGTGATGGAATTTTTAAGCAACTTCAGAATGTTTGAAGAGAGTTTTACTTCATAGCGTGTTTCCGTCTCCTGCGAAAGATCCAGAGGGAAAGCAATGTCAGATATTATCTTTGTGCCATAAACAATCATTCTTTCCCCCACTCAAATACCGACAGCACAGTAAACGCTTCATGCCCTCTCCCCCCGGTAATGATGATATCTCCGCACTGTGTCCATGCGTGGGCTTTCATTTTCGCTTCGCTCTCTTCATCTTTGGCGGCTCCCAGATAGAATACGCCGGCTATCCCCCGTTTTTGCAGCATCTTCTGTGCCGTCAGAGACTGTGCCAGACAGGCGCTCTCCCACGGCGTGTAGGCTGACGCCCTTCCGATAGCCTCTCCGATCTGACGGGCCGTCCGCATCTCCTCTTCATTCAAAGGCGCAAGCTTTTCTACATTGGTTTTATGTTCCAAAGAGCGAGTCAAGCGCTTAAAGGAGATGGTCAGGATCGCGGCACGCATCTTACCTAGAGTGACATACGCTTCTATAAAAAGTTTTTTCTCTTCGGAGGAGAGCGCTGAGAATTTTTTAAATTTTTGGATCATCAAAATCCTCCCTGATCAACCCTTTTTCCTGCAGCGATTTATAGCTTCCTTCAGCCTTCACTCTGCCCTCTTCAATGAGGTAGATATGGTCTGCCTGTTTGATGGTCGTTGTTCTGTGGGCGATGATGACGGTCGTTCTGCTTTCAAGAAAAGGAGCCAGTGTTTCATAGAGATGGAACTCGGTCGCATTGTCGAGTGCTGAGGTGGCTTCATCGAAAATGACGATCTTCGGGTCGGAGAGGATCAACCGTGCGATGGCGAGTCTCTGTCGCTGGCCTCCCGAAAGCCGGATGCCATTCTTGCCGATGCGGGTTTCAAGGCCCTCTTCCAACTGACGTACAAAGCTTTCGAGCTGCGCAGCTTTGAGCGCTTCGTAGATCTCTTCGTCACTTTTTGCTTTGGAAAGGGTAAGGTTCATGCGGATCGTGTCGTTGAAAAAGAGTGCCTGCTGCAGCATCAGCGCCACATTTTCACGTACCACAGGCAGACCAATCCGTTCTATGGGGACATCTCCGTAACATATCTCTCCCCTATGGGAAGGATAAAACCCCACCATGATCTGCGCAATGGTCGTCTTGCCGCTGCCGCTGGGGCCGATGAGTGCAATCTTCTGCCCGGCTTCCGCTTTCAGGGAAATGTCATGCAGCACCTCTTTGCCGTTGCCGTAAGCAAAACGGATATGTTTCAAAGCAACAGAGGTTGTTTGTCTGCCGTCAAAAGGGTCGCTTTCGTGCGGGTAGTGCGGCTCCTGTGCCAAAGAAAGCAGGGAATTGATACGCTCGAGCGCCGGTTTGGTACTCTGGTAGGAGATGACCAGTCCCATGAGCTGCTGGACAGGCTGTACCAGTGTGGAGAGGTAGAACAGAAAGGCGATCATCATTCCGATGGTCAGGTCCGAGTAGGCCACCGCTGCGATACCCAGTGCTCTGAAGATATCGACCACAGTATTGGTCAAAAGGGTGGAGGAGCTGTGGGCGACAGCGGCTTTGTAGCCGTGATTAAGCGAAGCTTCCTCTATACTTTTTGCACGATCCTGCAGAATGCCGAAAAAACTTCGCTCCTGATTGCTAGCGCGTACCTGAATGAAGAGTTCGAGTGTCTCGTTGAGCAATTCATGGTAGAGTTCGTAGGCTTCATGCTGGCGGCGCAGCAGCTCTCCTGTTTTGCGTCCGAGCAGTCTTGAAAAACCCAAAAAGAGCGGATTAAGCAGGAATACCAGCAGGGCAAGTACCCAGTTCATCCAGAACATGACTGCAGCGATACCCACCAGCATGAGCGAGGCACTCAATAGTGTCGTTACCATCTGTCCCGCAAAGCCGCTGACGTTTTCAACATCCTGTATCGTTTTGGAAGCGATACCGCCAGACTTGAGCGTTTCATACTCGGAAAGAGACACCCGTTCAAGATGATGCAAAATACGATGGCGCAGCAGATAGCTGATCTTCTCCGTGATCCTGGTGGCGTAAAAGGTTTTTTTGTTGTTAAAGAAAAAAGCAGTGAAACGCAACAGCAGTACCACCAGTAATATCACGGCAATATAGACCCAGGGCTCGTCCGTGTCGAACAGTACAGAGAGCGTTTCCGTCACTTTTCCGGGATGCTCCAGCAGTACTTCATCGATAAGAAGGGGGATGAGCATCGGGATGGGAAGCAGCAGCAGTGTTGCCAGAATGCCATACACATTGGTACGCCAAAAATCGCCCTTCTGGGTTTTAATCTGATCGTAAAGCGTCCTGAACGTATATCTGCCCCTCATGTTGCCTATAACTTCATTCTATTCATCATTCATCATTCAAAATTTAAAATTATCAAAGCAGATGCCCCATTTGTTCCTTCTTCGTCTTAAGATAGGCTTCATTATGCGGATTTGGCTCCATTTTGATAGGAAGCCGTTCAACGATTTTTATATCTGGCAGACTCTCCATCTTGGCAGGGTTGTTGGTCAGCAGTTTGAGCTTCTTTATGCCCAGATGGTGCAAAATGAATTCGACGATCTCATAGGTACGCTCATCGGCACGGAAGCCCAACTGGTGGTTAGCTGCAACCGTATCAAAACCCTGGTCCTGCAATGCGTAGGCGTTGACCTTGTTGAGCAGGCCGATGTTACGCCCCTCCTGACGGTGGTAGATGACCAGTCCTCCCTCTTTGGCAATGAGGTCGAGTGCGAAGTCCAGCTGTTCTCCGCAGTCGCACTTGACCGAGCCGATGGCATCGCCGGTAAGGCACTCCGAGTGCACACGTACGATAGGTGCTTCAAGTGTAGAGAGGTTTTCGGTAAAGATGGCCAGATGCTCTTTTCCAAGATCGTCTTTGAAGGCTTGTATCTTGAACGTGCCGTGTATGGTCGGCAAAGTGGCAATTTGTGAGATCTCGATGTTTTTCATGGGAGAATTATACTCAAAGAATGAGTAATTAGGAATTAGGAATTAGGAATTTTTGGTAAAATGGCACAAAATCACTTACGAAGGCCTATTTATGTTCACCCGTTTCAGACGAAAAAGAATCCACCCCGTACTGCGGGACCTGCTGCAGGAAACAACCCTGAGCGTCAACGACTTCATCTATCCGCTTTTTGCCAAAAGCGGCGAAGGATACAAAGAAGAAGTTGCCTCCATGCCCGGTGTCTACCAGATGAGCATCGATGAGATTGTCAAAGAGTGTGAAGTACTCAAAGCACTTGGTATCAAGTCGGTCATTCTTTTTGGTATCCCCGATGTCAAGGACTCTGTAGGGAGTGATGCAATGTGTGAGCACGGCATCATCGCCGAAACCGTTAGGGCCGTCAAGGCGGCACATCCGGATATGTTCGTCGTCACCGACCTGTGCTTCTGTGAATATACAAACCACGGCCACTGCGGTGTGCTCGACCCGGTACTTGAAACGGTTGACAACGACATCACGCTTGACAACCTTGCCAAACAGGCGGTTGTCCATGCCAAAGCAGGCGTCGACATGATTGCACCCAGCGGTATGATGGACGGGATGATCCAGGCGATTAGAAACGGGCTTGACAACACCGGTTTTGTCAACCTCCCTGTCATGAGCTACTCCACAAAGTTCGCTTCAGCCTATTACGGCCCCTTCCGTGACGTGGCAGAAAGCGCGCCAAGCTTCGGAGACCGAAGAAGCTACCAGATGAACCCCGCCAACCGCCGCGAAGCCATTGCAGAGTCTGTAGCCGACGAAATGGAAGGTGCGGACATTCTGATGGTCAAACCCGCCCTTGCCTATATGGATGTCATCCGTGACGTAAGAGAGAACACCACCCTCCCATTGGCAGTCTACAATGTCAGCGGCGAATACAGCATGCTCAAGATGGCAGCAAAAGCCGGTGTCATCGACTACGACAGAGTCATGATGGAGACCCTGCTCGGCTTCAAACGTGCGGGCGCAGATATCATCATTACCTACCATGCGAAAGAAGCGGCGGAAATACTGAGTAGAAGGTAGAAGGTAGAAGGTAGAAGGTAGAAGGTAGAAGGTAGAAATTTTTCATATGCTCACTTATGCCAACCTTAACTACTCCCTTCTCCCTGTCACCTACTCCCTTTAAATTCACTCAAACCTACAACCGCTCCGCAGCCTTTGCATAGACTGTCATATCTTCCCGTTTCCCGACAACGATCACCTCGACGACAATTTGCGTCTCAATGATTCGGTAGACAATACGGATCTTTTTTCTGTCCACATAGAGCTTTCGAAGGCCACTTAAATCGTATCCTGCCTTGTGGCCGAGAAAGTCACCCAACTCAGGAGTACTTTGAAGTTTTTTGAACTGTTTGTACACAAGCATTCTCTGAGTTGAGGAGAGTTTGGAAAGATCTTTTTGTACCTCTTCCTTAACCTCCAGTCTATAAATCGTCATAAGAGATGCCCTCTTTCTCCAACAGTGTTTCAAAATCGATCGTCGCTGAATTTTTACGCTCCTCGACAATCTTGGCTATCTCAATGTGTTCCATCAACTCGTACGCCTCCTTGAGCCGCTCGTACTCTTCGATGTCAAGCAGCACCGCTTCGAGTTTGTTGTTTTTCGAGATGGCGACCTTCTCTTTGGTTTTGACACTGTTGATGGTTCCTGACACATTGCGTGCCAGATCAGTTGCGGAGATAATCTCGTCTCTTGCATAGGCTACCATAAAAATTCCTTCAATTAAACATATAATTTTATGTATAATACTGCATTTATCTTTTTTTGTCAACACTTTTGGCTATAATCGCACCATGTATCTCAAACACAAAACCGCCGCTTTTTTTGCACTGCTGATCTTCATACTGCTTGGCTATATCTTCTACGAAGCGCTCAAACCGCCTGTTCCCGTTATTATTCAGGCCGGTCACGAGGGGCGTACCTGCGGCAATACCGGAGCAGTGTGCAAAAACTACAAAGAGGTGGAGTGGAACATCTATATCGCCGATGAAGCGGCAAAAACGCTTCGGAAATGGGGCATAGAAGTCAAACGCATTCCCGCTGATACCACGCCGATACGTGCCAATATCGCTGTGGCCATCCACTTCGACTCGGCAAAACACATCTGCCGCTCCGGCGCGTCGGTGGGCTATCCGAATACCAATGCTTCACGTACCTTTGCCCAACACTGGAAAGCGATCTACAAACCCTACTTTCCTTTTCACTGGCATCAGGACAACTTTACCGAAAACCTCAAACACTACTACGCCTACCACACCATTCACGCCCAAAAGTTTCTGGTACTCGAACTGGGCGAGATCACCTGTGAAAAGCAGACACGCTGGCTGAAACCGAGGCTGAAGAAGATCGCACATCTGGTGGCGTATGCGATTGCGAAAGAACTTGGAGTGGAGGTAGAAGGTAGAAGGTAGAAGGTAGAAGGTAGAAGGTAGAAGGTAGAAGGTAGAAATTTTTCATACTTCTACTGAATCGAACCTTAGTACCTTTTCGGAAGCGAAGATTTAACGAAGTGTATACCTTTAGGTGAATCTTCGCCCAAACGCTTAACGGCAGAATAGCGTTAGGCGGGAGTATCCCGTGAAGGGGATACACTTCGATAAAATCTCCGATTCCAAAAAAACTTGGAAATAAAGATCCTCACCCATGCCAGGACTGACAAAAAACAAATCTCAAACCACCAATAACCAATACACCAGTTACCAATAACAATATATACAGATACCGCTTCAAACCGAAACAAGCACAACTATGGTAAAATATTCTCTTTTAAATTTGCACCGTTGTGTATGGTGTACAAGGACAGTCCGATGAGACACTTTTTGACACTGGCAGACTTCACCAAAGAGGAGCTGCTGGAGATGATCGCTTTGGCGCAGAAGATCAAAGCGCAGACCAAACGCAAAGAGTTCGTGCCCTACATGGAGCGTCAGACACTGGGGATGATCTTCGAGAAGAGCTCCACACGTACCCGTGTGAGTTTCGAGACAGGCATCTACCAACTTGGCGGTGTGGGGCTATTTCTTTCAGCAAATGACATTCAGCTTGGCCGAGGCGAGCCAATGAAAGATACCGCCCGTGTTATCAGCCGTATGGTCGATATGGTAATGATCCGTACTTTTGAGCAGAGCAAACTCGAAGAGTTCGCAACCTACTCCAAAGTGCCTGTCATCAACGGCCTGACCGACAGCTACCATCCCGTACAGTTGATGACCGACTACCTGACTATGCTCGAGTTTGGCAAAGGCGAAAACCCCGTCTGTGCCTATGTAGGTGACGGCAACAATATGGCGCACTCTTGGCTGATGCTGGCAAGCAAACTCGGCTTTGAACTGCGTATCGCCACACCGAAAGGCTACGAATGCGATCCGCAGGTGGTTGCAAAGGCAGGTGAGTTTGCCAGAGAGAGCGGTGCCAAGCTTGTGTTTGGCAATGACCCAAAAGCAGCTGTTGCAGGATGCGACGTGGTCACTACCGACACATGGGTCAGCATGGGGCAGGAGAATGAGAAAGAGATCCGCCTCAAAGCCTTTGAGGGGTACATGATCGATGAAGCGATGATGTCGCTTGCCAAAGAGGATGCCATCTTCCTCCACTGCCTGCCTGCCTACCGCGGCTACGAAGTGAGCGAAGAGACCTTCGAAAAACACGCTGACGAGATCTTCACCGAAGCGGAGAACCGCCTGCATGCGCAGAAGGGGATTATGGTGTGGCTGGATCAGCACCGCTGATCCAGCCAAGCGTTCAGCGTTCAGTGCTAAACGTTAAGAATTTATTGTATGCATTGCGTTGCAATGCTTTTATTGAAAATATAACCAAAAAAGGGAGCGGTAGCGAGTGTGAAAATGAATAGAAGCTTTGCAACGCAAAGCATACCAAAACTATTCACTCTTCACTATTCACTATTCACTCTCAAAAGGATACCTTTTGAGTACTATTGATCTGGAAAAATTCGCCAAATACTCCAAACCGGGGCCGCGTTACACCTCCTACCCGACTGCGCTGGAGTTCAGTGATGCATTCAAGTATGACGATTACATCGACTACCTCGAGAAGGGTGACGAGAAGCTCTCGCTCTACGTACACCTCCCGTTCTGCCGCAGTGCCTGCTACTTCTGCGGATGTAACGTCGTCTTCACCTCCAAAGAGGAGAAGCTGAGCCAATACATCGAGTATCTCAAAAGAGAGATCGATATTCTCGCACAGCACCTCGATACCTCCAGAGAGGTGATCCAGTTTCACTTTGGCGGCGGCACGCCGACTTTCTACAAAGCCTTCGAACTGGACGAGATCGTAAGCTATATCAAGTCGAAGTTCCCCAACTGGAGTGACGATGCTGAAATCAGCGTCGAGATAGACCCGCGTTTCTTCAACGAAGAGCAGATGAAAGTCTTCGCCAAGCACGGCTTCAACCGCATCAGCTTCGGGGTGCAGGACTTCGACCCGAAGGTACAGCAGGAGATCCACCGCATCCAGCCCTACGACCTGACCAAGGCCGCCGTCGACCTGGCACGCAGATACGGCATAAACTCGATCAACGTCGACCTCATCTATGGCCTCCCCTACCAGACTTTCGAGAGCTTCAAGGCCACTCTGCAGAAGGCATTCTCGCTTGAACCGGACAGACTGGCGGTCTTCAACTACGCCCATGTACCCTGGCTGAAGAAAACGATGCGGAAATTTGACGAAACCACGCTGCCAAGCCCCGATGTGAAACTGCAGATTTTCCAGTACACCATCGACTTTTTCGAAAACAATGGTTACAGAATGGTCGGAATGGACCACTTCGCTAAACCCGAAGACGAACTCTTCGCCGCGATCGAAAAGGGTGAACTGCACCGAAACTTCCAGGGTTACACCACCAAAGGGGGCGCGAACCTCATCGGTATCGGCCTTACCAGCATTGGAGAGGGGAGCCGCTACTACGCACAAAATACCAAAGATATGAAGGTATACGAAGCGGCCATCGATGCAGGCAAGTTGCCCTTTGAACGGGGTGTCAGCCTCAGCGATGACGACTATCTGCGAAAGGCGGTCATCATGGAGCTGATGGCCAACTTTGCCATCGACATCGAACGTGTCGAAAAAGAACACAATATCGTCTTTAGCGACTACTTCGACGATGCGCTGGAGGAGCTGCAGGAGTTTGTCGATGCCGACCTTGTCACCGTCACCGACAAAAAGATCACCGTCAGCCCCACCGGCACCCTGCTGATCCGCAACATCGCCATGCCTTTCGATGCCTATATGCACCAGTATGCGGGAAGCAAGAAGAGTTTCTCGCAAACAGTATAAGTTTGGTTAAGAGTTATGGTATGCTTTTCTATCGAAAAGCTTTTGTTTAAAAGGATAAGAATGAGAAATGAGGAGTTAGCAATGAGTAATGAGCAACCGAAAAAAGATAAAAGCATTGCGCAGCAATGCATACCGACACTCTTCACTCTTCACTCTTCACTCTTCACTAAAAAACTCCAAAGGAGTTTTATATGAAAACCCCCGAAGAGCTATTTAATTTCACCGAAACCAGTGACGCATGTATCAAGTGCGGAAAGTGTATTCCTGTCTGTACGATCCACCAGATAAACCCTGACGAGACCACCTCACCGCGCGGATTCATAGACCTGCTTGGCGCCTACCAGCAAGGACATCTGCCTCTGGACAAAACAGCCAAAAACATTTTCGAAAGCTGCTTTCTCTGTACCAATTGTGTCGATGTCTGTCCCAACTCTCTGCCGACCGATATGGTCATTGAAGAGGTACGAGCCGACCTCGCCGAGAAGTACGGCATCGCCTGGTTCAAACGTGCTGCCTTTTTCCTCCTGGAGAATAGGAAGATCATGGACATTGTCATGAAATTCGGATATATGTTCAAAACCTGCGTACTGGCTGAAGATGAAAAGGGACGCGGACTGCGTGCACGCTTCTCCATGCCGATGGTCAAAAAGGGACGGCTGCTTCCCTCCATGGCGAAAACAAGCTTCCTTAATAGCTACCCGGATACCATCCCCTCCGAGGCACCTACCGAGAAAAAGCAGAAGGTCGCCATCTTCATCGGCTGTCTGGCGAACTACAACTACACCACAATCGGTGATGCGCTGGTAGAGATACTCAAACAGCTCAATGTCGATATGGTTATTCCAAAAGCACAGCAGTGCTGCGGTGCACCCGCCTACTTTACCGGAGCGGTCAAGTCCGTTGAACGGATGACAAAAAAGAATATCGAACTCTTCGAGAGCCTATCGGACGATGTTGATGCCATCCTTATTCCCGAAGCGACCTGTTCGGCAATGGTCACACATGACTGGGAGGTCTTTTTCAAAAACCATAAGATGCCCGAATGGGAAGCACGCGCAAATGAGGTTGCAAAAAAGGTACACATGGCTACAGAATGGCTGCACAACAATACCGAGCTGGCATCTCTGCTCAAAGAGAAGGGAAAACAGTTCGACGAACTTGTCACCTACCACGACCCCTGCCATGCCCGCAAGGTACAGGGTATATGGCAAGAGCCGAGAAATCTGCTTGGTGCAAACTATCCGATGGTCGAGATGAGCGACCCCAACCGCTGCTGCGGTTTTGGCGGTGTAACGATGCAGACAGAGAAGTTCCACTTCGCCGAAGCTGCCGGAAAACCCAAAGCGGCGATGATCGATGAGACCAAGGCGCATTATGTCAGTGCAGAGTGCTCCGCATGTCGGGTACAGATAAGCGAATCAATGAACAGTGCCGATGTGGAGACGATTTTCAAAAATCCGCTGGAGTTGATTGCGGAAGCGCTTAAAAGTGATAGTGGGGAGTGATAGTGATAGAGGAATCTATCTCATACACTATCAACTATCACTCATAACTATCACTACTTTTCAGGTACCAACATAAAGATATTGCTCCCCTCCTCATGCCTGTACCCCAGCCGGTAACCGATCTTCTTTAGAATACTGTCGACGATGTAGAGCCCCAGTCCGAAACCGGCACTGCGCTTCTCCGCCTGTGAAAAGGGTTCGGTATAGTAGGAGAGCGGATGTTCGAGCGGATCGCCTTTGGAGACCACTTCTATCATGCCGTTGTGGGTACGCAGCAGGGCACATTTGTCCTTACCGTACTTGAGGGCATTGTCCAGCAGGTTTTTGAGCACCAGCACCATCAGCTTCTTGTCGGTTGTCAGCGCCATCTCTTCCACTTCGGTATGCACACAGCTTCCATCCGACATCAGCAGGTCCTTGCTCTCTTCAATCAGTTCGCTGAGCATAATGTATTCGAAGTTTGGCTCGAAACTCTGGGTGGTGACCCGTTCGATCTCAGCAAGCTCGGAGATGAGTTCGTTCATACGCTCGAAGGCACGGATAAGTACCTTTTTGGTCGCTTCGTCATCGAGCATTTCAACGACAATGCGTCCTTTTGTAATGGGCGTTTTGAGCTCGTGCATCAGGTTTCGCATAAAGAGGTTCTTCGACGTGCTCAAGTGGTCGATATGTTTGATGGCATCGTCGAAGCTTTTGGCAATTTTACCTATCTCGTCATCGTGTTCGTAGGTGATTTCGACATTCATATCGCCCTGTGCGAAACGCTGGATCTGCTGATGGAGCTTCTTGAGAGGGTAGAGTTTTTTGAGAACGGCGAAATAGAGCAGCAGCAGCAGAACAATCAGAATCACTCCAAGCGTTACGGCGATTTCGTAGAAGAAATTCTCAGGAGCGGCATCTTCCAAAAGCAGGTTATAACTCATCCGCTGCACATAGATGTAGCGCTTTCCGTCAAGGTTGAAGACACGCACCTGCCCAAGCAGTTGTGAGCCGCCTCGGAAAATCGTTTCGCCCCGTTCCATGATCTCCTTTTTGATTTTTTCCTCCTTCTCAGGGGCAATCGGCTTGACATGCAGCTCTTTGTAGAGCTTTTCAAGCTCCTGCTGCGAAGGGTAGAGACGGAGGTTGGAGAGAAATGTCAAAGAGATAAGCTGGTAGCGTTTAAACTCGTCGATCTTCTGCCTGTCCTTGTTCCAGAAGTGAAAGAGGGTAAAGGTGGCCACCAGAATGATGATCGCCACCGAAAAGAGAATGTGGATAAAGGTGGTAACGGAGAGGTTTCTCATAGCCTGTCGGTAAGCATATATCCCACACCGCGGATGGGTTTGATGTAGACATGATCGGGATCAATCTTGGCGATCTTCTGACGGATACGCGAAATGATCACATCGATATTCTTGATGGAACTGTCATCATCGATATGGTCGCTCTCGTAGAGCAGCTGTTCGCGAGAGACCGAGCCGTTCTTATGCTGCAGCAGCATCGAGAGAATGTCATACTCAGCTGCGGTCAGGTCAAGGAAGTGGCCTTTGAAGAGAATGGTACGTGCCGACGGGTCGGCAACAAAAAGTTCCTCTTTCTCCTTCTTCTTCTCATCTGCACTGTGCGTACGGCGAAGGATTGTCTTAATACGGGTGACAAGCTCACGCGGATCGTAGGGTTTTGGCATATAGTCGTCCGCCCCGCGCTCCAGCCCTATGACCTTGTCGGTGATGTCGTCGCGTGCAGAAGAGATGATGATGGGAATGTCGGTGATCTCTCTGATCTTCGGGATCACTTCAAGTCCGTCCATCCCCGGCAGCGTCAGATCGAGTATGATCAGATCGAAATCATGCTGTGTCAGCAGTGAAAGCCCGATGTAGGGGTCTTCCGCACCGATCACCTCCATATCGTACTTGGTAAGATAGTTGGTCAGGATGAGCGCTAGTTCGGGATCATCCTCTATAATGAGTATCTTGATAATGGCCGATCCTTTCGTGTGTAATAATTAATGTCAATTGTAAACGATAAAGCTTAACAGCAGGGTTAACCCGCATCCGAATAGTCCAGATAGACCTTCGTAATCGCGATCAGGAACGAGGTGATCGCCGGCCCCAGAATCATTCCCCAGAAACCGTAGGTACTCATCCCTGCCAAAATGGAGAAGAAGATGAGAATGGAGTTGATCTGCAGGGTACTCTTGAGGAAATCCTTCTTGATCACCTCAATAATCATCGGCTTGATGAAGGTATCGGCAATGATCGAAATAACCACAATGGAGTAGGAGGCGATCATAATAGCTGTCTGCGCATCGATTTTTGTCCAGACATAAAGCGACACTGGCGCCCAGACGATCACACCGCCAATGATGGGAATAAGAGATGCAAAACCGTAAATGACTCCAAAAAAGACACCGTTGAAGCCAAAAAAGCTCATCATGATCCCAAAGAGGAACCCTTCAAAGATCGCTGTAACAATGATGGAGTAGAAGACAATCTCCATCGTGGCAGAGACCTCTTTCATCATACGCTCTCCCTTTTGCGGAGAGACGGGCAGCAGCTCCAAAATCGTATCGAAAAAGCGATTTCCGTAATAATTTATGAAAAAGTAAAACAACACAACAAAGAACATGTTTTTCATAAACCCAAGGCCGGTACTGCCCGCCACAGTCAGGTACGCCGTCGACTCTTTGATATACTCTGCAATCCGCTCGTCGCTCATATACTGATGCGTCAGCTCTTTGAGAAAGGGAAAGTGCTCTACCATTGAGCGCAGTGCAGCAAGGGTATCTTTGACCCCCTGTTTGTCAATCTGCGAAATGTAGCCTACACCGATAGTCGCCAGATAGATGATAGGCGCAAAAAGCAGCAGCATCATCAGAAGCGTTGAAATGGCTGCGGAGATCTTTGCCGAACCGGTAAAATCGACCAACTTCTTGGTCAGGTTGAAAGTCCCCATCGAAAGCAGAATTGCTACGGTCAGAGAAAGCAGAAAGGGCTGATAGACACTGTATGCCCCAATGAGCCCCAAAACAAAAAGGGCAGTGATCATTAACTGTGTTTTAGTCACTGAAGAGCCCCTCATTGATACCGCCAAGTTTGAAGTGTTCGTAACTCTTCTGTGTCGCAATGCGCCCTCTGGCGGTGCGTTCGATGTAGCCGTTGGCGATAAGGTAGGGTTCGAGCACATCCTCGATAGTCCCCTCATCCTCACTCAGTGCCGCAGCGATGGTGCTCAGCCCCATCGGACGGCTTTTGGCGCTCACCAGAAGCTCAAGCAGCTGAATGTCCTGCTCGTCAAACCCGAGCGTATTGACACCCAGCTCATCGAGCGCATACTTCGCACGCTCAAGTGTCACCTCATTCTCGTTTGCCACTTCGGAGAAGTCACGTACACGGCGCAGCAGCCGCAAGGCGATACGCGGTGTACCGCGGCTGCGTCTTGCAATTTCGTGTGCCGCTTCGGGGGTTGCAGGCTTTTCAAGTTTCACTGCCGCCTGTTCGACGATTTTCGCCAGCTCGTCAGGGGTATAGAACTGCATGCGAAAGTGCATCCCGAAACGTTCGCGCAGCGGGTTGCTCAGCATCCCTGCACGTGTCGTCGCGCCAATGAGCGTAAAGCGCGGCAGGTCTATCTTGACCGTCTGCGCCGCCGGACCGCTGCCGATGATGATGTCAAGCCTGAAATCCTCCATTGCCGGGTAGAGTATCTCCTCGATCGCCGGACTCATACGGTGGATCTCGTCGATAAAGAGAATGTCCCCCTCTTCGATGTTGGTCAGCAGCGCGGCAAGGTCTCCCGCCTTTTCGATCATCGGTGCGGCAGTCGTCTTGATATTTGCCTGCATCTCCGTAGCGATGATGTTCGCCAGTGTCGTCTTCCCCAGTCCCGGAGGACCGAAAAAGAGAATGTGGTCCAGCGCCTCTTCACGCCGCCTGCTCGCTTCGATGAAGACACGCAGATTCTTCTTGATCTTCTCCTGCCCCACATACTCGTCCCACGAACTTGGCCGCAGCGTCACCTCGTAGGAGGCTTCACCGTCAAAACGCTCTATCTCGACCATACGTTCCATCAGCAACCCCTTTGGGGTTGAGTGAATAGTGAATAGTGAATAGTGAATAGTGTCGGTATGCATTGCTGGGCAATGCTTTTATCTATTTTCGGTTGTTCATTACTCATTACTCGTTACTAACTCCTCATTCAAAATAAAAAACTTTTCGTATAGAAAAGCATATCATTAACTATTCACTATTAGTTATTCACTCTTCACTAATATGCGTGTGCTTCATCCGGAAATTGTCGCGCCTTGACCTCTTTGACATACTGTTCAAGACCTTCGCGTACCTCTTTGGCACCGTTGCAGTAGCGTTTGACGAATTTGGGCTTGAAGGCTTCGAAGAAACCGAACATATCGCTCCAGACAAGTACCTGCCCGTCAGTGACGTTGCCTGCGCCGATGCCGATGGTAGGCACTTTGACCGCGTCAGTCACCGCTTTGGCAGCTTCGGACTTGACACCCTCCACCAGCACCATCGCCGCCCCTGCTGCTTCAAGCTCCAGCGCATCTTCGACCAGCCGCTTGATGTCAGTCTCATCTTTGCCGCGTACTCTGTAGCCGCCTTCGCTGCGCACGTGCTGGGGCATCAGCCCGATGTGTGCTACGACCGCAATGCCGTTGTCCGCAAGGGTACGGACGATGTCTGCCTTCTCCCTGCCCCCTTCGACCTTGACCGCCTGCGCACAGGTTTCACGGTAGACACGGGTAGCGTTCTCAAGCGCGACCTGTGGCGTGGTATAGCTGCCAAAGGGCATATCGAAGACGATGCAGGCGCGCTTCGCACCGTTGCAGACCGCCTGTGTGTGGTAGATCATCTGATCCATCGTCGCCGAGAGCGTATCTTCCTTGCCAAGAAAGCTCATATTGAGACTGTCTCCGACAAGGATCATCTCCACTTCGCCGTCAAAGAGCTGCGCAAAGAGCGCATCGTACGCCGTCACCATCGTGATGGGCTCGACTCCTTTCATCGCAGCGACCGTGCTCATGGTCACTTTTTTTTCGATACGCGGTGTATGGATACTCATGTAAAACTCCTCTGGAGTTTAGTGAATAGTGAATAGTGAATAGTGAATAGTTGGTGCATTTTGGGTTGCTGCCTTGTTGTCTGTTTTATAAATGAGATAATTTTACTCATTTTATCATATAATGTTAAAAATTTATGACACAAAGAAGCGATATTGAAAAAATTAGTTGCCTATATCACGACCGGATTCCCTTCACTTGACTTTACCGTAGATGCCGCACTCGCACTTGCCGAGGCAGGTGTTGATACCCTTGAGCTTGGTATGCCCTTCTCCGACCCTGTTGCAGACGGTTCCGTTATCGAAGCGGCCAACCTCAAAGCGCTGCAAAACGGCTTCAGACTGCAGCACCTCTTCGATGCCTCTGCAAAGATAGCGCCACACATCGACACCCTATGGATGGGCTACTTCAACCCCTTCTACCACAAAGGGATGGAGCACTTCATTGATGAAGCGACGCGTACCGGTGTCAACGGCTTCATCATCCCAGACCTGCCGTTTGAAGAGGCGCAGCCTTACAAACCTGCTGTAGAGGCCGCCGGACTCAGCCTCATCGACTTCATCGCACCCACCGACTCCAAAGAGCGCATCGCACAGATCGTACCCGGTGCGAAGAAGTTCATCTACCTTGTCGCCTATGCCGGCATCACAGGAGCAGGCAAGAGCGAAGACCTGCAGGAGGTTGTCGCAAACATCAAAGCCCATACCGACACACCTGTCTATGTCGGTTTCGGTGTCGACACACATACCGCAAAAGAGAAGGCCAAAGGGGTCGACGGTGTCATTGTCGGCTCGGCATTTGTCAAGGTGCTGCTTGACGACACTCTGAAGGGTACCCAGAAAATCGCCAAAATCTCCGAAATCGCCAGAGAGATCAAGGAGAAGATCAACGCGTAGCCGCTGCGCGGTTAAAACTTTTCAAGTATAATACCTCCACTTCATCTAAGAGAGGTACGCTGTGACACATTTTGTCTGGAACGTCGACCCGATTCTGCTTCATCTTGGCCCCCTGCAGCTACGCTGGTACGGCCTGCTCTTTGTGGGCTCCTTTTTTCTGGGTCTGCTGCTGCTGCAATATATTTTCAAAAGAGAGGGCAAAGACCCCGCCCTGCTTGACACGTTTCTGATCTACATTATGGTCGGTGCCGTCGTCGGTGCGAGGCTGATGCACTGTTTTGCCTATGAGCCCTCTTTCTACCTCTCCCATCCACTGGAGATCTTCAAAGTCTGGAAAGGCGGTCTTGCAAGCCACGGCGGTCTGCTTGGCTCCATCCTCGCCATTTGGCTCTTTTGCAGAAAATACCGTTTCGATTTTATGTGGCTGCTCTCGCGTACCGCCATCGCAGGCACCATTACCGCTGCGTTCGTGCGTTTTGGCAACTTCTTCAACTCCGAAATCCTCGGCAAACCGACCGACCTGCCCTGGGCGGTCATCTTCGAACGTGTCGACATGCTCCCCCGCCACCCCGTACAGCTCTACGAAGCCTTCAGCTACCTCATCCTCTTTGCATTGATGATGCTGGTCTACCTCAAGACAAAACCCAAAACCGCCACACGGCTGCTGCCGGGCATCTTTCTGACCTACATGTTCACCGTGCGCTTTCTGCTCGAATACACCAAAACCAAACAGGCCGACTACACCTGGGACCTGCCCCTTACCACCGGCCAGGCCCTGAGTCTCCCGTTCATCCTCATAGGCATCCTCTGGCTCCTCTACGCCTGGAGACAGATACAAAAGAATTCTGGAGAGAGTAATGCATCCTAAAAAGAAACCTCCCAATAGAAGCGTTGCAAAGCAACACATACCACAACTCCTCAATCCTCAATCCTCAATCCTCAATCCTAACGAGTACATTCAAGGGAGCCTTGAATGTACTCGTTAGGCATCGATATTGGCTCCACCACCGTCAAATACGTCCTCTGCGACAAAGACTTCAACATTGTCGCCAAAGCCTACACCCCCCACGATACCAAACAGGCGCCCACCCTTCTGAAACTGCTTGAAACCCTTGCCCAAACCCACAAAGAGGCGTATGAACAGATCGAAAAGGTCTACATTACCGGCTCGGGAGCCAGCCGCATCGCCCCGACCCTCAATGCCCGATTCGTGCAGGAGGTCAACGCTGTCGTACTTGCCGTAGAGCACCTTCACCCCGATGTGCGTTCCGTCATCGAACTGGGCGGCCAGGATGCGAAGATCATCCACTTCAAAGAGAGTGAGGATGGCCAAAAAACGGTACTGACCTCCATGAACGACAAGTGCGCCTCGGGTACCGGGGCGACGATCGAGAAGTGTACGATGAAGGTGGGCATGGAGCCCGATGAGGCGTCAAAACTCTCCTTCAGCGCCGAAAAACTGCACCACGTTGCCGCAAAGTGCGGTGTCTTTGCCGAAACCGACATCGTCAACCTCGTCAAAACCTCCGTGCCTGCCGATGAGATTATGAACTCCCTGGCCGATGCCATCGTGATGCAGAACCTTACCGTACTCACCCGCGGCAATACGCTGATGCCAAAGGTGCTGCTGCTTGGCGGCCCCAATACCTACCTGCCCTTTCTGCAGGAGTGCTGGCGCATGCGCATTGCCCAGCTCTGGGATGAGCGCGGCATCCATTACGACAAAGAAAAGCTTGAAGAGCTCATCATCGTGCCGGACAATGCCCAGTACTACGCAGCCCTTGGCGCAGTCATCTTCGGAGAGGGCGAAGCCAATCACGACAAACGCTTTGGCGGACTCATCGCACTCAAAACGCTGGTCGAAAGCGGCGGCGTTGCGCAAAACGATACCGTAGACACACCACTTGTGCAAAACGCAGAAGAGCTTGAAGCTTTCAAAAAGCGCTATACCATACCCCCTTTCACACCTCCCAAACTCACTTCCAAAACCGTCTGCTTCCTTGGTATCGACGGCGGGTCCACCTCCTCCAAAGCCGTGCTGGTCGATGAAAAAGGTGAATTGCTGCTCAAGGTCTACCAGCTCTCCAAAGGCAACCCCATCGCCGATACGGTCGAACTGCTGCAGAAGATCAAAGCGCAGGACCCCGAAAACCTTTACGACATCAAAGGGCTTGGCGTCACCGGCTACGCCGCTGATGTTTTGGAGGGGGCACTCAGGGCCGATGCGAACATCATCGAAACCATCGCCCATATGAAGAGTGCGCAGGCGGCCTTTGGCACAAGCGTCGATGTCATCTGCGACATCGGCGGTCAGGATATCAAGGTACTCTTCATGGAGAACGGGATGATGAAGAACTTCCGCCTCTCCAACCAGTGCAGCGCTGGCAACGGCACGCTGCTGCAGAGTATGGCAAAGCAGTTCGGTGTCCCTGTTGAAAAATACGCTGATGTCGCATTCAAAGCCAAACAGGCACCAAGATTCAACTACGGATGTGCCGTATTTCTCGACACCGACCGGGTCAACTTCCAAAAAGAGGGGTACACCAAAGAGGAGCTCTTTGCCGGTATCGCCAAAGTACTTCCCAAGAATGTCTGGCAGTATGTGGTGCAGGCTCCCAATCTTGCGATGCTGGGCAGCCACTTCGTCCTTCAGGGCGGTACGCAGTATAACCAGGCGGCCCTCAAAGCGCAGGTGGATTACATCCGCTCCCAGGTACCGGGTGCCACAGTAGATGTGCACCCCCACCCCGGTGAAGCCGGCGCTATCGGTGCGGCGCTCGAAGCGTTGCACACCGTCAACACACGCGGTTACGCCACCTTCGTAGGCCTGGAAGAGGCACTGCAGATGACCTACACTTCACGCACCGATGAAGAGACGCGCTGCCGCTTCTGCTCCATCAACTGTTCGCGCACCTTCATCGATACAAAAACCCCATCGGGCAACACCGCCCGCTACATTGCAGGCTTCGCCTGTGAAGACGGCACGGTCGAATCGGTCGAGGCACTCAGAACGCTTCGCGAAGCACGAAAATCGCTGCAGGAGAGCGTTCCCAACCTCGTCAAAAAGGAGGCTGAAAAGCTCTTTGCACCCCTCTATACCCCTGATGAAAAGCCGACTTCCAAACAGCAAATCGAAGAGCAGCGTGTACGTGTGACCCTTGGCGGCTGGGGACCCACTCTCCGCAGCAGGGCAAAACGGCCCTTTCAGGTCAGTTCAGCCGAAGATGCCGCCTACCGCAAATCGCTTACCGTCGCCATCCCCAAAGTACTCAACATCTACTCTCTGGCACCCTTTATGCGTACCTACCTTGAAGCGCTGGGCATAGAGCGCCACAACATCCTCTTTTCGACCTTCTCGAACGAAGATATGTACCTCGAAGGTGCCAAATACGGCTCTGTCGACAGCTGCTACCCTGCCAAAGTGGCACAGTCTCATGTCTATCAGCTCCTCTTTGCCAAAAAGTACGCCAAAAAAGGCATCGACTACCTCTGGTTCCCTGCCGTTACCCATCTGCCCGGCTATGTGACACACTCGATGGGCCAGACCTCCTGCCCCATCGTCTCGGGTACCCCCAAGGTGGTCTACTCCGCCTTTACCAAAGAGCGCGACCTTTTTGCCGAAACAAACATCACTTTCGTAGATGAAGCGCTCGACTTCGACAACCGTGCACTGCTGAAAAAGCAGCTCTTCTATGTCTGGAGCAAACGGCTGCGCATCACCAAAGACGAGAGCGACTGGGCAGCCGAAGAGGGATGGAAAGCGCTGGCCAAGCAGGATGATCAGATAATGCAGGAGGGCAGAGCCATCCTCGATGCGGCAGAAGCAAACGGCGAAGTGGTCATTTTGATGCTGGGACGCCCCTACCACTCCGACCCCGGCCTCAACCACGAAGTACTCGACGAATTCCAGTCTCTGGGCTTCAAAACCCTCTCGATGCGCGCCATCCCCAAAGCGCGCGACTACCTGATGCGCTTTTTCGGCAAAGAGGTCGAAGCGGGCACCATTGCCGATGTGTTCGACATCCGTGATGTCTGGAAAGAGAACTTCTCGACCAACTCCGCCCAAAAAGTGTGGGCTGCCAAATTCGCCGCACGCCACCCCAATGTCGCCGTACTCGACCTGAGTAGCTTCAAATGCGGCCACGACGCCCCCACCTACGCCATCATCGACAAAATTCTCGGCGCCTCCCGCACCCCGCACCTGACCCTGCACGACATCGACGCCAACAAACCCGGCGGCTCCATCAAGATCCGCGTCAAGACCTTCGCCTACACCCTCGAACAGTACGCGAAAGAGTTAAAAAGGAAAAGGGAAAAGTTAAATGTTGCCCAAGACAATATTACAATCACAGAAGGAGCCTCCTAATGCACTCACGCACTCCCACAAATAAAGGCATTGCAAAGCAATGCATACCGCCCCTCCTACCCGCTACCCGCTACCCGCTACCCGCTGAAATCTCCAAAGGAGATTTCCAATGAGCCTCTCCTGTACCAACCTCAAAACCCCCGACAACAACGGCGACCTACGTTTTCTCCACCACACACCCGACCAGTGGCGCGAAGGCCCTGCAAACGCCATCGACTACGCCCCAAAAGAGGAGACCGTTTTTCTCTCCGGCGGCCTGACGCTGCTGCAGGACAAACTCATCGAAGCGGCACTCAACAGTCTTGGCATCAATTTCACCGCGCTGCCAAACCCCGACTTCAAAGCCTTTCAGACAGGCAAGGCGTTCGGCAACCGCGGGCAGTGCAACCCCACCTACTTTACCGTGGGCAACCTGGTCAAGTATCTTCAGCAGCTGCGTGACGAAAAGGGGCTCTCCACAGAAGAGATTGTCAAAAAATATGTCTACATCACTGCCGGCGGCTGCGGGCCGTGCCGCTTCGGTATGTACATCACCGAGTACAAAAAGGCGCTTGCCGATGCCGGTTTCGAAGGCTTCAGGCTCACCGCCTTCGACCACGAAAAGGGAATCTTCCAGGGCGATGAGATAGAGGAGCAGCTGCTTGATTACACACCGACCTTCTTCGTCACCCTTGCAAAGGCGGTCGTCATCGGAGACATCATCAATATGCTTGGCTACAAGATGCGCCCCTACGAAGTAGAAAGAGGTACCACCGATGCGGCACTTGAAGCGTGCCGAACGATCGTCTCGAACGCCTTTTTAGAACACAAAAGCCTTATAGGCGCGATGTGGCAGTGCAGAAAAGTGCTCTCCAAAGTCCAGCTCGACCGTCTTCAAGTCAAACCCAAGGTGATGGTGATGGGGGAGTTCTGGGCAGCGATGACCGAAGGGGACGGCAACTACAACCTCTACCGCTTTCTGGAAGCCGAAGGGGCCGAGTGCATTCCGCAGCTCATCATCAACCGTCTGATGCTCAGCCTCTGGGAGGCGGAGCAGGAGAACCTCAAACAGCAGCAGCTTCCCGGCAAAGATGCACCCGCCGTCGACTTCTCCAGTCTTAAAAGCCGTCTGCTCATCAAGGCGGGCAAGGCAGCGGTCAAAACCCACTTCACCCTCTATGCCAAAGCGATCGGCCTGCACGACTACGATGTACCCGATATCGACAAACTGGCCAGTCTTGCAAAGGAGTACTATACCCTCGAGTGCAGCGGCGGCGAAGGGCATCTGGAGGTAGCGCACCTCATCGAAGCGGTCAAAGACAACCTCGCCCACCTGGTCATCTCGGTCAAGCCTTTTGGATGCATGCCAAGCTCGGCTGTCAGCGACGGGGTACAGTCGCTGGTGACCGCCCGCTATCCGCAGGCGAACTTCTTAAGCATCGAAACTTCAGGAGAAGGCGCGGCAAACTTCTACAGCCGTGTGCAGATGGCACTCTTCAAGGCCAAACAGGCTGCCAAAGAGGAGTTTGAAGCAATTGAAAAAGAGATGCATATTCCCGAAAAGGTAAACAACTATCTCTACCAGCCTGTCAACGACAAAATCGGTACGGCAGCTACACTTGTGCAGAGTCTTTGCCTTTAAAGCAGAGAAATAGTTCTTTTACTCTAAGTAAAAGATACTTATAATAGGGAAGCATATGAAAGGAGGAGCCTGTGTATCTATGCATATCGTTTTTTTTGCTCATGCTGCTCCTTCTATTTCTCTTTTATTACTACTACAAAACCTCCTTTGACCAACATCTGCGTACCTTTATTGAATTCAACAACGATATTACTGTCATTACAGATCGTATGTATATGCTGGCGATGAATCAGACCGGATTGCGTTTCTTTGGACAAAAAGACATGAACGCCCTTCTTTCCAAGACTCGCTATTTAAGCAAACTGATCACGGAAGAGGTTGCAGAAGACAACCGATATATCACATCCAGAACATGGGTTACCAAAGTAGACAAAAACCAGCCTATAAAAGTTACTATCTCACGTCCTACAGTCAAACAGACATTCATGATGCATGTAAGCAAAATCAACAGCCGGCGCTATATGGTTACCTTCCGTAATATATCAAAAACACTTGCCGAAAAGAATGTTATGACACAAATCGCTGAAAAAGATGAGCTGACCCAAATCTACAATCGTAAAAAATTCAATACTGCGCTTTCTCTGGCAATTCGGGAAGCAACAGTTTATGCCACCCCTTTCACCATCATCCTCTTTGACATCGATCATTTTAAATCAGTCAATGATACCTATGGACACAATGTCGGAGACAAAGTCCTTATCCAAATGAGTGCACTGGTCAGGAACCTGTTGCGAGGAGACGATCTTTTCGCACGATGGGGAGGTGAAGAGTTCATTATTCTGTCACCCTCTACACGCGAAAATGATGCCTATGAGCTTGCCAACCGCCTGCGTCAGGAGATTGAACGCTTTCCGTTTGCTCATGTGAAAAACATGACATGCAGTTTTGGCGTTGCCGAGTTCTCAGCAGGCGATACTGCTGCTGAACTGATCCAAAAAGCGGATAAAGCACTCTACAAGGCAAAAGTTTCAGGACGCAACAAGGTCAGTCTTGCCGATGATTAACGCTTCTGTGCCAGAATGTGGATGTAGCGCCCCATATTCCTGAAGGTCGGCTTGCGGCAGTAACGGTACTCCACCTCCATCAGCTCTTCAAGGTCGGTACTCTCCAGCGCCTCTTTGCCCATATAGTCGTGAAAGACACGGATACCCGTCTGCACTTCGATTGTAAAACCATTCTCTTCCAGCCATGCAACGAGTGTCTCTGGCGCTTGCGGATGGGGTGGTGTCAGGCGTTTGCCTCTCCCGTACCAACGGTTTTGCAAAATGGTCCCAAGCCTCCAGTTTCCCTGCATCACGTTACGGTAGATGAGTGAGTGCTGATTGAAAAAAAGAAGCGAGAGGTGGCCGCCGGGCCTGACACGATCTGCAACCACTGCCAGTGTCTCCAGCGGCTTTGCCGTCCACTCGATGACAGCGTGGTAGAGCACCAGATCCTGCGGCGGCAGTGTGGCGGCGACCTCCTGTGCGGGTGCTTTGTGAAATACTGCTGCACATCCTGCTTCATTGAAGTGCTCCTGCGCCTTTTCCAGCATCTTGAAAGAGATGTCGTTACAGGTAAGTGTGTGCCCTGCTTTGGCAAACCAGAGCGCCATCTGCCCCAGACCGCATCCGGCATCCCACACATTGAGCCTCGGCCCATCGTGCAGGTTCTGCAGATCCTCCTTGAGTAGCTTCAGCCGCCACTCACCCTTGAAGGAGCCGTAGATGGACTTTTCGAACTTTTCGACAAAACCGTCGAAGTTGTAGTCATATTTTCCGCGCTCTTTTGCCACTATGCTTCTCCGTAAAGTCTGTCAAGCATTGAAAGGTGATACTCTTTCATATTGCCCTCTTCAATAAACCAGAGCCGTGTCGCCAGCGCCTTGGCTTCACTCACATCGTGGCTGATCATCAGTGTTGTCATCCCGAAACGCTCATGAAGCATTTTGATCTGGGTACTCAGTTTACGGCGCATACGCGGATCGAGCGCAGAGAGGGGCTCATCCATCAGCAGCAATTTCGGGCGGCGCATCAGCGCCCGTGCCAATGCCACACGCTGCTTCTGCCCGCCGCTGAGTGTCGTGACATTGCGTGCGGCGATCTTTTCTATCTCCATCATCTCCAGCAGTTCGTCGGCAAGCTTTTCATCAGGGTTGACAAAGAGCAGATTCTCCTTGACACTCATATTGTCAAAGAGTGCATAGTCCTGAAAGACAAAGCCGACGTTTCGCTGCTGGACAGGCAGCGCTTTTTTCTCTCCAAGCCATACGACATCGTCACAGACAATGCGCCCCTCTGCCTTCTCAAGGCCGGCAAGGATGCGCAAAAAGGTACTCTTCCCCGCCCCGCTCTCTCCCATAATGACAATGAAATCTCCTTTGTCAACTTCTACATTGACAGAGAGTGTCATCTTTCCGCTACTGCCGTGCAGTGCTTTTTCTACCGCTATCTTCAGCATCCTACACCATCCCCACACGCATCTTCTGTCGGTGGTTGAAGAAATAGACCCCAAGCAGCACCGTAAAGCTGAATGCCAACAGTACCCCCGCATAGATGTTCGCCTGGGCGTAATCCATCTCTTCAACCAGATCGTAAATAGCCACCGACGCTACCCGTGTCTCGTGCGGAATGTTTCCTCCCACCATCAGTACGACACCAAACTCCCCTACCGTATGGGCAAAGGTGACAATGACTGCGGTAAGCAGCGAGGGCTTGACATTGGGAAGTGCTACCCTCCAGAGTGTGGTACGGGTATTTTTCCCTGCCAGATAGCTTGCCTCGATCATATGCGGGTTGAGCGACTCAAAACCGCTCTGCAGCGGCTGTACCATAAATGGGAAGGAGTAGAAACAGCTGGCCACCACAAGACCGGTAAAACTGAATGCCAGTTTGATACCCAACGTCTCTTCAAAAAAGTGCCCAAGGGGTGAATTGTGTGAAAGCAGCAGCAGCATATAAAACCCGAGCACCGATGGAGGCAGTACGATAGGCAGTGCCGTAACCGCTTCAAGCACAGGCTTGAAACGCGAGCGGCTCTGGGAGAGGTACCAGGCAAAGGGGAGTGCCACAAAAAAGAGGATAGATGCCGTCAGCCCCGCAAGTTTGAACGAGAGCAGAAACGGTGCCCACTCTATCTGCTCCCAAAATGCCATACCTTGCTCCTACTTTTCACTCTTGGGTACGCTGAAACCGTACCGTTTCATGATCTGCTGTGCCTTTGGTGTCTGGAAAAAGTCGTAAAAGGCTTTGGCAAGCGGGTTCTTTGCACCGTACTTCGTAATACCGTAGCCCTGTCTAAGCGGCTCGTGCAGGCTGTCGTCAATCAGGTAGTAGGCAGCATGCTTGCTCTTGGCTACCGTAGGGGCGAGCACCAGTGACAGCGCGATGATCCCCACATCGGCCGCCTTTATCTTGATGAAGTTCGCCGTCTGGGAGATATTCTCTCCCAGCACGATTTTTGGCTTGAGCGTTTCATAGAGATGCTTGCTCTCCAGTGCCTGCTTGGCCTTTTCGCCATAAGGGGCGTGTGTAGGATTGGCAATGGCAACCTTCTCCACCCAGGGTGCGGTCAGGTTTGCAAAACCTTTTGACGCATCGAATTCATTGCGCATACTCCAGATCACCAGCCGTCCGATGGCATAGAGTTTCGGCTCCGTTACGATGTCGTCGTTTTTGTAAAGTGCCTCGACATACTCCATATTTGCAGAGAAGTAGAGGTCGTAGGGTGCACCGTTTGCCACCTGCACCTTTCCTTTGCCGGACGAACCGTAAATCATTCGGATGTTGTCGTTTGGATGTGTTTTCAAAAAGTCCGCCCTGATCGTATCGAGTGCGAACTTCAGGTCGCTTGCGGCAAAAATGGTTAATTCTCCCGACTGCAGCACACTCCAAACCAATGCCATAACGATCACTGTTCTTTTCAACATCTTCACTCCTTAGAAGAGATAGTCCAGCTCTACGCGCAGTTCATCATACGAGGGGTCGAGCTTGTACGTCCCCGGTACACCCGGAAACGGTGTATCGGTCTCCCCCCACACATGCGCATAACGCACTTTCCAGTAAAACTGCTGCCTGGCACCAAACCCCTGCATCACTTCCAGTGTCGCCACACTGTTGTCTGCAGGCACGGCTGCTTTTGCATCGTCAAAATCCTGGTAACCGTAGCTTCCCACGATTTTCAGATCGTATTGCTGCCAGTCATACCCAACCTTCCCGACATAGGTTCTGGTATTGGCATCCCAGTTGTACTGCCCCATCAGCCGGGTGAATCCCCCGGTAGGAAAACCACGCCACGGTGCGATAATATCTCCCTTGTCCGCCACACGTGTATAGCCAAGATGCACTCTCCACGCATCATATTTCCCGTCAAGCCGAAGTCCCAGTAGCCAGCTGTCCAGACTTTTGGGGTCTTTATAGCCTGCAATGAGCAGTTTCTTGCTCGCACCGCCAATCTCGCCCGCACCGTTGTCAAACTGCTGCATATAACGGATACCCGGTCTCCATGTCCATTTTCCGCTCTTGAATGTATAGTCGGCCTGAAGCATCGCTGAAGAGAGCAGCTGTGGTACACCCGTGTAGTTGGCCGTCAGGGTCAGGTTATCGATGCTTCGGTTTTCGACCTCAGCAATCCACAGCCTGTCTTTGATACCTTTAGCCTCAAGCTTGGTAAGTGTCAATCCCCTGTGCATGCCGGCATCATCGTTTTGCGTATAGTAGGAGTAGGGCTCATCCTTCACGTAACCTGTTGCCAGCACATGGTGAAAGGAGCTATGGTCACGCAGCTTCTGTCTGGTAAAGTAGGCTGCCTTGAAAGTCGTATCGGGCAGGTCGTCTGTGGTGACGGTAAGTCCCTCGAAAGTGTTGGGAATCATCTTGCCGTCATTGCTTTTGGTAAGGAAAGTCTCAAAGATCTGCCGCCCCACCTTCACATCTGTATGGCTGTAGCGGTACTCAAGATACGCCTCTGCAAACGTGGCAATATAGGTTTTCCCGTCTGTCAGACGGTCATAGCGATTGAAGGTATCTTTGCCCGCTTTATAAAGATATGCCTCATCACTTCCAAGATTTCCTATACCGTTAGTGAAGTAAAATCCGGCAGTCGCCCCAAATCCGTTGTAGTAGGCTGTCTTATAGGTAAGGCTTCCACCCACTCCCACGATCGTACTGTCTTTGCGGATATCTTTCCCTTTGATCTGAAGCTCATGCCCCCATGTGTCCACAAAAAGATGCGTGCGCAGTCTCCCGTACCACATCCCCTTGGTGAATATCTCTTTGAAATTCGAAGCATCTCCAGGCTGTTCATTATAGATGTGAATCATATTGGGTTTGAGTGAATGCTTGAAGGGTGCTGTCGTCTGTGCCTGTGCAAAAAGTGAAGCCACAGCCAATCCAAGCCATCCGTATTTTATTTTCATCCTTACCTTCCTATCATGATATCTCTGGGCCGGATGCCAAGACGCACGCTCTGCCCTTTTTTCAATACAACCGTATTTGGTGTCTTCGGTGAGACCGAAATGAGCGTATCGTGCCTGCCGATATCTACAGCAAGCTTGATATGCTCCGTATCCTGCTCAAACGTCGTGACAACCCCCTCGAGCAGATTCTCCTTCTCCACTCCAGGCTGTACGACACATACATTGGATGACTTGCATATTGCGACAACCCTGCTGCCCGCTTCAATCTGCAGATCCTCGACCGCTTCGGCGGTAATATGCGAAACCACCTGCTGACCGCCTTTGAGCTTGAGGGTAACTGCCGCATTGACACCGCTATGGCGTACCTGTGTCACCACCGCCTGTATCTGGTTGCGCGCAGAGAGCTGAAGCGAAAAGCGTTCGATCGTACCGAACGTGCCCTCTTCACCCTCGACCAGAGATGCCAGCCGTGATATGAAACGGCTGTGCTCCTCTTCAAGCAGTGCATAGTGCTCCAGCAGTCGTCTGCCGTACGCTGTCAGTACCGTTCCGCCCCCCTCTTTTCCTCCGGTCTCCCGGTGGACAATAGGTTCGGGAGAGAGCGCATTCATTGCATCGACCGCCTCCCAGGCACTCTTGTAACTCATCGGCACTACCTTCGCCGCTTTGGAGATGGATCCGTGTTCCTCTATGGCATGCAGCAGCCGTATCCGCTTCTCCAGCAGAAACGGTTTTCCGAACATTTCCAAAGAGAGTGTCGACGCCAGCTCCATTCAAACCCCTGTATACCTGATTACATAACGCGAAATCCTACCATTATATACCTTAAGATACAACGCCCTTGACAAAGTCACCCAAACGTGATATTATCCGCCCAGTTGAGTGAACAGAAGCATTGCGCAGCAATGCCTATCAAAACTATTCACTCTTCACTCTTAACCCTTCACTTCAAAATGCACAGCATTTTGAGTATGGGGGTGACTTGGTTTCGACTGGAGCAGTCGGGGCTATGTGCATGTCGGACTGGGCAATTCCGTTACGCGGCCCAACGCGAATAAACGCAAACAACACAGATTATCGTCCAGCTTACGCCGTAGCGTAAGTTAACCAACTTTTGGACTGCCCTGCCGGTGAGTGTCATCTTAGCCGGATCTTAGGGTATCATATCTGATGACTATATCTTGCAGAAGCCATGCTGCAAGACGAACCTTCTGGCTGGCTTGGTGTAGTTTTGGGTGTGGTACGAAACCAAGCGAGACATAACAACACCGACTAAGCATGTAGAGTCATAGTCCTAGCTGTTTCAGGACACGGGTTCAATTCCCGTCACCTCCACCATTAGCTACTAAACGTAACACTTCATAACAAATCATTAAAAATCACTATCCTTTGAAAATATCGGTAACACCGTGCTTTCAAGCATATCATAATACATCATTAAAGTTCATTGATAATCGTTGCACCTCAATTCAAGTGGTACACAGATTGGTACACACTTGCTATAATTTTCATATATCAAAAAAAGAGGTGTGTACCACTATGAATTTATCAGATAGTAAAATCAAAAACACAAAACCGGGCAAAAAGATCATTCATCTAAATGATGGTGACGGACTATGGATGGAGGTAAGACCGGTAGGCTCAAAGCTTTGGCGGTACCGTTTTACATTCGAGGGCAAACGCACCCGCCTAAGCCTCGGCGAATACCCCGCCGTAAGCCTTAAATCGGCAAGAGAAAAAAGGGATGCTTTAAAATCTCTCATCGCCCAGGGCATCGATCCACGCACAGTAAAAGAGGTACCAAAGGAAGAGAGGCAAAACTTTGTCAGCTTTGGCGATATGGTCAAAAGATACCTGGAGCATTATAGAGCGAATCGCAATGAAAAGTATTGGCAAGGGGTAGAGAGTCTTTTTAGGCGTGATGTGCTGCCGGTCATCGGCAAGCTGCCCATTGAAGAGATCAACTCCAAACAGATCGTTACCATCGTGCAAGCCGTCCAGGGTCGTGGAGCGGTAGAGTCTGCAAAACGGCTGTTCACCCAAATAAGCAAGGTATTCAAGTTTGCCATTGCCCACGGAGAATGCACCCGTAACCCCTGTGGCGACATAGAGCGGTCAATGGTGCTGCAAAAACCAACCGGCAGAAACTACCCCACCATCACGGATCCCAAAGAGATCGGTAAGCTAATGTACGACATCGATCACTATACCGGATGGTATATGGTACGCTTCGGGCTTCTCTTTTTGGCGTACAGTGCCATCCGTCCGGGAAATGTGAGATTAGCGGAATGGAGTGAAATAGACTGGGAGAAAAAACAATGGATCATACCGGCAGAAAAGATGAAAACCGGCAAAGAGCATATCATACCACTCTCAAGCCAAATGCTGGCGATCTTGAAGTTTGCCAAACATTACGCCACTGGTGGAAAGTATATCTTTTTCTCCAACCGGCACAAAAACTCACCGATGAGTGATGTCACTTTTTCCAAAGCCTTATGGCGGATGGGCTATGGTAACGATACCATAGTACCCCACGGCTTTCGAGCGATGTTCAGCACCATTGCCAATGAGCACAGCGAATACGGCTTTGAAGTGATCGAAACCCAACTTGCCCACAAGATAGGCTCCAAAGTAGCCCAAGCATACAACCGGGCACAGTATCTACCGCAACGCAAAAAGATGATGCAGTGGTGGGCGGATTGGTTGGACGAGCAGAAAGAATGTTATGAAAAAAGACTCTCAATCGAATAGGCAAACTATGCCTATTCGGCTAAAAGCCGGGAGCTTAAAAAATTATATTAGGCTTCCTGCAATATTCTATAAAATATTACCTGCAAATAAATTCATCCATCATTTTCATTGTATTCCTTTCTCTTGTACATACTTCTGACTACTTACTCAAGTAGCACCTCTCTATAGAAACTGTATCTGCTTAAGTATATCACATTTTTTCTTATCTAATCTAACATTGTTTCATTTTGTATGAAATACTTATTGTATCAAAATTACTATTATTTTTATTTGTGAAGATATATCTATTATAATATAGACTTCTATCTTTTTCCTTATGAACCATACCTGTATTTGTAAATGTAGGCTCTAATTTTGGGTTGTTATCTCCATATATTTCTTCTTGAATTATATATTTTCTGTCAATTGTTAATACCGGAAAAGCAAATGTGTCTTTTTCCTGAGGATAGTCCCATATATTAACTGGTAACGTTATAGAAACTAAAAATTCAATTTCTTGCCCTATAGCAAAATCTCCTAAATTACATACAATTCTTAGTCCTTTGTATTTATCGTTTTCATAATCTAAGATTTTAACATCCTCCTCGGGGGGTGTAAACAACTTTTGCTCTCCATCAACCCTGTAACCAATATTCATAACAACATCATTAAATCTATTAACCGCATTAATTCTTTTTCGATCTTTTAAAGTTTTTTTCAATTCTTTCAAATAATCTACTTCTGTATATTTTGACCCTTTTAAAAAACCATTTATTATTTCAAACTCACACCCCTCATTATTATTTACTATTTTTACAATTCTTTTAAAATCCGTTATAGCTAACTTATCTTCAGCATGCTCATCTCTAGGTTTTAAATAAGTTTTTCTAGCATGTATGCTTAGATCTATATATGGTCTTTTTTGCACGCCATCGTCATTATATTTTGGCGTATTTATATATTCAAGATATATATTTTTTAATTTTCCTTTTGAAATACCTAATTTGTGAGAAAATGTATTATTGGAGATGAATTGTTTAAAGTTATCTACTTCATCATCTGGAATATTTTGGTACACATTTTCTTCTTCAATCCATTTTATGATTTGATTAAAATTAGGATGATTGCTTTCAAGGTTTTGAACCGCACCTACATGTCCTTCTTTCATAGAATATGATAAAGCCTCTATATCATCTTTATCATATGAACCAAACTTTTCTTCATCTGTTTGCACCACTTCATCATCTTCAATTTTAAAAAATATTAATTGTGGCTTATGTTCATTGTAATACAAAGAAACCACACTTGCGAAATTGTTAATAATATTTTTTAATTTTTTATTTCTATATCTTAAGAGTTTTGTATGAGAACTAGTCTTATAGGGAATTAATCTATCTATTCTTGCTGCAATTTTTGAACCACCTAACGGGGTACCACACAAGGCAATAGAAGTTACATTTAAGTACAGAGGATCACTTTGTAATCTCATTTTATATATACAACTAGCAACTACAATACCGCCCATACTGTGCCCAAAAAATTTGATTTCTTCATAATACTTCTCATTTCCACTTATATAATTATTTATTTCGGAAAGTAGCAATCCACCTAGTCCATCAAAATCAGCCAGCTTTGTTCCAAAACCAAAAAACAATGCAAGTTTATTAAAAAATCCGGATGTTTTATCAGTTTTATAGCGATAAAATAAAAAATCAGTATCTTGATCATCTTTATATTTATCACTTATCAAATGTTTAGTTGATCCCCACCAATCATAATCATCTGCACCTAACCCATGAACAAAAACTACCAATTTCGCCATTTTAAAACTATCCCCATAAAATTGAGCATCCAACTGGATGCGAATACTCTTCAGGACGGAAATGAGATGCCTCCATCTTGGTGGCGGTATATCATTTTCACATCCTGCCCTCTATTCAACATACATTTTAGTGCATTATGCCAAAAGGTCGATTACCTCAAGATAAATTTTCATTTTTAACTTATACGCACTTTAAATTCAGCAAACAACATCCAAATAACATTTCGCAACCTCAATATTTACCGGCTTCTGCCTGACCGCCTGAATCAGTTTCGGGTTAAGCTTCCTGGCTGAGAGTTCATCGCGTATTTCCCTATCGCTCCTCTCCTCAAAGGCTACATCTGTTTTGGCACACGAATCAGCCAGGAAAAGTACCCCTACCTCTATTTTATAATCTTCAAAAGAAGGCAAAGCACTACAGATCGCCTCTTTGAAAGTATCGGAGTTGGCAAATGCTGCACTGTACCCGTGCTTTGATTTTTTACCGATCTCCCGTATAAACCCAAGTTCAAAATGGTATCTGGCACACATAGCGACATACTCTATCTGTCTGTCGGTCAAACCATAGCGGTCATGCAGCAGCACATAGAGATCGTTTTGTATGATCTGCTGCGAATAGATTTCATGCCGGTTAAAAGTATAGACAACCCGCATGTTTAAAACTTTGCTGTAGTTCTTGCGAAATTTGCCGATATCATGGAGCAGTATCCCTAGATAAATCAGTTTGCCTTTGGGGATGCCATCGATGGTGTCTGAAAAGTGTGCCTCTATCTCTGCTAGCTTACCCCATGCCTGAAGATGGGCTCTGACCTCATTGTCATACATGTGCATAAAGTTTTTGGTATGGGTGACGATACCCCACTGATGCCAGTTTGGCTGATGCTGCTGCGGCGAGTCGAGGGCTTCGAGAAACTTCTCTTTGTGCTGGCGGATTAGCGCATCGTTTTCCTTTTCTATCTCATGCAGCACTACAGAACGGGCGATATCCTCCAGCTTGTTGTTTACCTCTGTAATAATAGCATTGATTGTTCCATTCAAGTATGATCCTTTCTCTTTGGCTTTTGCAGTATAACAAAAATATTGGGAAGCGATTGCCTACCTCCGCACGTGCGGTAAGGTTGAGGGATTGGGATAACCCAATCTAAAGGGTAGGCAATGAAGTGGATAGTCCTGATTTTCCTACTACTCATCATACTAGCCGCAAGGTTGTATTAGATGAGTGCGGCGAAGAGAGTAGCGGCTCTCTTTGTCGCCTTGCCGTATTATAACATTTTTGCTTTTAACGCCCTCGATCCCTCTCCCTCTCCAGCTGCCGCCGCTTAAAGAACTCTTTGGCAGTCTCTTTGGAGTGCTGCTTCGCCGGCTGCTGCGGAGAGGATCTCTGTGCGCTCTTAGCATCTACCATCTCAACCTCTTTGCCTTTATGCTGCTTCATAAACTGCTTGAAACTCTCCTTGATCCCTACTCTTCTTCCATCATCATGGCGATTGCTATCTCTCTCCCGTCGCACGCTTTGATCGGATCGTCTCCCTCTTGCCATACGATCAGATACATCTGTTTGCAGTAGCATTTTAGGGTGGAATTGGTCGCGTGCCATATCGACGCGGGACAATCCATGCACGCGGTTTTGACCTTTTCTAAGTGATCGTCCTTGAGTACGCGTAATGTCGGACTGAAGTGCTCCGACTCTTGCAAGCCGTCTTGCATCTTCTCTTCGTCTAGTATGAGGTGTTTTACTTTGGGTTTGCCGTATATTGGATGCTCTTCCATGTGTCTGTCTCCTTTGCTCTTTGAGTTTAGCTACCGCTTTTTCGTAGTAGCTGTTTCGGCGGATCGCCTGCGCGGTACGCTCTCTTAACAGTCTGGCTAACTGTTGCCCTCTGCCTTTAATTCTTCGTCCAGTTCGTGTAAGAACTGTTCGAGTAGCCCGTAGAATCCGAGAGTTGTTTTGTTGATCTCTAGCATCTCTGTTTTCTGCTGCATCTGCTCTCTTTGTATCTCTGCCAAGAGATTTTTGATCTCCTGTAGCTCTTTGAGTATCGGATCGTTCATGTGTCTTTTCTCCTTTTTCTTTGATACGGATCGTATAATCCAGTGTACTTTTATCCTCGACCTCTTTACCGATGTTGGCTTTGAGCTGCTCCAGGTTGTCGGTATAGAGCGTGATATCCTGCTTCACCCTGGTGATCTGTGTATAGAATGAATTGAAATTCGCCATATCAGACTTAGCCAGGATCATCACGCTCTTAGTCGTGACACCCTGCGCCTTTACATCGGTAATGGCGTAGCCGTGATCGACATAGTTCATCTTGTGGATATTGAAACGCTTGCCTGTATCCGTTACAATATCACCCTTTTTGTTGATAGACTTGATCACGGCACGCTCTCCGTTGCGTACACGGATCTCTTTTTCTTTCGCTTTGGAGATCTTCTTATTCTTGTTGAATACGATCACATCGCCTTTCTCAAAGCTCTTTTGCGTCCGCCGGTAGACCTGGAGAGAGCTGCCGTGATCATAAACATTAAGCTCTTTGGGCTTCGCGTTCTTTCCCTTGCTCTGTACCATGAGCCGCTTATCATCGAGGATCTCTTTGATCTCCAGCTGCTCACCTTTTTTAAAGCCATTGATCTTGCCGTCAATAACGACATGATAGCCCTGTTTGTACTCCTGCGTATAGTGTGCCGAGATCCCCTGCAAACTGATATTCTCATAGACATCATAGCTGCGCCCGCCCTTGCCCAGCTTCTCCCTGATCCGGTCATTGATCGCGCGTCTGTCCTTGTTTGTCGATGAGATAATCAGTGTCTCTTTTTGTCGTTTTTTGGAGAGGTTGGCGAAGGTACCGGAGATCTTCTCACGGAGATCCTCCGTGGTGTTCTCTATGATCTTATCCCTGCTTTGCAGCACATTGATAGACTTTTCTACCTCCCTGCTCTTTAGCAAAGAGACACTCTCTTTTGTGTAGTCGCTTTCCTGTCGTAAAACCTCGTTCATGTGTACGGTTTTGATACCGTACTTCTGCATATCGGCAAAGGCTCTGCCCGCAGCGATAGATTTAAACTGCTTCGTATCCCCGATAAAGACCACTTTATCGCCTTTGGCTTTGGCGTTTTCAATGATCTCGTTCATCTGAAAAGAGCCGATCATCCCCGCCTCATCCACGATCAAAACTCTGTTTTTCTCATCCCTGCCGGCATCTTTCAATAGGAAAGAGTGGACGGTTTCACTCTTGATTCCCGACTCTTTTTCCAGTCCGTCCGAAGCCTTGCCGGTATACGAAATTCCCCTTATTTTCTGATCCGGGAAGTGCTGCTCTAGGAACTCTTTTACCGCTTTTGCGGCATAGGTTTTACCGGTACCCGCATCACCCTGAACGGCTATAAACTGATCTTCATTGCCAAGGATAAAGCGCACCATTTTATCCTGACCGGCTGTCATATTGGCGTAGTTTTCTTTTAAAAATTCATTGATTTTTTCGCCCTCATACGGCTCAAAAACGATCCCTTTTCCTCTGTTTTCATGGATAGAAAAGATGATATTTTTCTCTGCTTTTATCATTTTTTCAGTAGAAAAAACATTCTTATCCAGCTGAAAAAGATCGGCTCTTTTGGCTACAAAAGGCTGATAAATCTCCTCTGAATATCCATACTCCAGACCATATTTGAGCAGCTCTTTATAGAGATCCTCACGGGTAAAAACGGACTGTTTTTCGGTCAAATTCTCTAAGGATCTGTCTATATGATCCTGTATCAAAGGCTCTAAAATAACTACCTTTTTCTCATGATCATCAAGCTTTTCTATCATCGATTTGTCAATATTTACAGACTCCATCCGCTGTAAATTTTGCTCTCTGACCGCTTCACGATCGATCTCTTTTTTAGCTTTTTTGGTGTCTTTAACGATGACTTGAAGCAGCTCATTTTCATCCATATTCGGATATTTTTCGCGGTATTTCGGCAGCACTTCCCGGATCAATTTCGAGCGATTTGAGAACTCTTCGAGCTGATTTTTCTCAAATCCTGCGATCTCAAAAAAGCCGTTTTTGCGATCTGAAACCTCGATTTCATACCCTAAATTCTTTAGATTTTTTGCCAATTCTGAGCGGTAAATCTGCCCCAAATACATCTTATTTTGGTAGATTTCCTCATTGGAAAGTGCCAAATTTCTAACGATATTTTTCTCTTTGTCGTGGTAAAAAACGGTAGAAAAAATGAAGTTGTGAGAGTGCAGCTGCGGATCAATTTGACCCATTACCTCCCTTGAAATATCATGCTGAAAAGTACCGTAAACGATCTTTGCATCTACCCTTTTTCTGTCTCCAAAAACATCATAAATTCTCGTTTTTGCATACTCGTTTTCAAGCTTTTTCATAGCAGTTTTGACTGCCAAATCATGTGCATTTCTGATCTCAAATGCCTTGGAATTTTCCTGATTTCCCTCATGAAATTCCATCAAAACCGAGACACTTTTCGGGGCTGAAAATGTCACATCCATCCCCGCTCTTCTCTCTGCATTTCCAGCATTGATTACCAATGCTTCACCCGTTACAGGGTGATAGCCATTGAGTAATTTTTCATACATTTCAGGGGTGATCTCCAGCCCCTCTTGGAGTCCTAAAACTTCAAGACCCTTGCCGTAAAAATATCCTTTCTCGGAATTTTTCTGATAGTAGTTTTCTTTGGTAAGGTACCCTTGAGCCTGGGCGACGGATTGAGGTTTACTCATACTGACCATGACCGGTAAACCTCCTTTTTTAACACCTTATAGGCTTGTCCCTTCATGGGATGAGCGTTAGGTGTGAATGCTATACTAAATGTTTCGGATAGATGCGAAGCATCGAGGAGAAACCCTGCCCATCTCTGCCGGCACCACTGCTGCCGGCAGAGATGCAAATCTTTCCAAACCATATCTCTTTTCATAATCGTTTCTCTCCCGTAAAATCACTGGAGGAATGCCCGGCATTCCTCCAGAAAAAAGCCAATTTAAAAATTGGCAGCACAGAGCATCCCGTAGGGTATTGCTCATAACAAACTTCAAACGGATTGGAAGCTCACCAGGTAGCGTAAGCGGCTCTAGCCAACTCTTGTGAATAACCTGCATTTCATCGCCGTGTGTTTTGCGTTGTGATTAACCGGCACGGTTAATCATCGTTAGCAAATAAATCACGGTGTGAAATAGGCGGTACGCCGCCGGCAGGTTATTCATCTGATTGGCGTAACCCCCGAACTGAGACAAAAAGAGCGTTCCCCGGTAGGGGAACTGCCGGCATGAATCAATCCTTGCCTCTGTAAAATCTTCTTTGCTCTCTGCGGTCTTTCCAGTTTCTGTATGCTCTAAACGGTGCGGATGCTTGAGCGCCGGCTGAACCCGGAAGATGCTCGATCGATGCACCTGCCAACTGCTGCGCAATTTCTCTAGCCATCAAAACTGCCAAGCCCAAAAAAATTGTGAGGATCGCGATCTCAATGCTTTGTGCAAAAATATTGGATGATGACACCTGAGCCTTTGCCGTATCGATCACCTGCCGATAGCTTCCATCCAGAGCGTTTAAAAAAACACCGACTATCAAAACAGTCAGAGTATTTGCAATGATCAGTTTCATCCAGTTTGAAAAGATCTCTTTGAACCAACTGTATAAACTGCTGTAGAGCATAATAGGTGAGATCATAATCAGGACTTTAAGCATGAGTGTTGTACTTGCCATGATCCATACAGTCAGTACAGAAAAGACAACAAACCCAGCCATGAGAATAATGGCAGATGCATACCCCTCTATCGGCACCATAGAGTGATCCATGTCTATCATTCTTCCTGAAACATCAAAAGTCTTTTTCAGAAGTTCATCCATTCTAGTAAAAAGTGATGTGCTGCCGCTTGCCCAGGAATTCATCCCGTCTATTGCATTGGATATAAGAGAGATCCATGCAGGATTAAACACGACTGCCACCACAGCCATTTTGAGTGCTGCATCAAAGATGAGACCTTTGAGCGGATCTTCGCTCTTTCCTGCAAGGATCAAATACCCACGGAACATCACCCAGGCGACGATATATGCGTAGATGATATCTTCAAGTGCATTTACCTGTGGCTGCACCGCTACGGCTGTAAGATGAGAGACAAGTACATTGATTTTTTCCTCGATCAGTTTGAAAATCATCATTTGCCCCAGTCGGTATATTTGTACCGTTTAGATTGGAGTTCTGCTTTATTCGCATTCGAGCAATCTATTTGATCAATTTTTGTCATCTTTGTGAGGTATCGACACTCTTTTAATCGCGCCGCTCTAAGATCCTTATGGTCAAGGTAGTATTGAACTGTTTTGAAAGAGGCAGCCTCTTTGACTGTCTCTTTAATTTCTTGCTTTGTGTCATTACCGCAGCCGGTGAGTGCCAGTAACAGAGTAGTAGTGAGTAGTGTCATGTGTCTCATCAATTCCCCCAATTTGTGTATTTGTAGCGTTTGGATCTCATGATCTGCTCACTTTGCCTCTGATCAACCCGTGCTTTGGATCTGTTCTGTGCTTCCATCATTTCAACCTGAGTCTTGATGATCTCCAGCTGTGCCAGCTGCATCTGAATTGCATTTGCAACATCGGCAGATTGTTTGATATCTTCACTGTGTGCTCTTTTGTCAGAGAGCTGCTGCAAGTTCTGCATGATCCGCTTGAGCTTTTGTGTCGTGTGTTGGTAGGTAGCGATCTCCTGCACATTTCGCACCATTTCGCTTTTGCAGATCCTCTTTTGATCGTCGTTCATGTAGTCGTAGTTACAATCGTCAAAAAGATTGTATTGATCAAAGAGACGCTTTGCGTATGCTCCAATCTGAGACCTGGGATGATCTACAATGTCGTTAGTAAGATCCATGAAGTCCAGGGAGTAGTTATCCATGAACTCCATGAGCTGCTGCATTTCCTGTTGAAATGAGATGATATCTCTGATCCCTGTTTTGGCAAGCAGCTCATCACGGTAGTTTTGGAGTGTGTGTGTCCATCGTTCCGCCTGCTTCGCGTACTCTGCTACCGCTTTGGCTGTCTGTGTCGGGTCAAAAACGATATCACCTACTCCAAAGAGTGCAAAGGATGAAGTAGTCATTACAGATACCGCAGCGATGGAGATTCCGATTTTTTTGAGTGTGTGTGTCATGTGTTATCCTTTGTGTATATGTTGATGATTCTTTCTGCTTCTGCTACCAAACGCTCCTGATTAGCCATAAGATCCTCAATAACATTTTCAAGTGCTCTGATTTCGTTTGTTGTTTTGGTACCTCCTTCTAGTTGTTTTAAACGATTTAAGAGCTTTTTAGGCAAATGGCTATCCTCACCTATGCCTAACAGCTCTATGAGCTTACTTTCGCTAATTCTGAGCCAATACGCAGCAGCTATCGTATTGCCGCCACACTGCTCTTGAACAAACCGCTCTATACTTTGCATTCTATTTCTCCTTTTGTTTGTATTCATACTGGGCATATATGATCATTCCTGCTCCGATCAGGGTGATCAAAGGCTCTACCGATTCAAACCCCACAATGCTCTCTACAATCAGCCATGCACCAATAAAAGCCTGTATATAAGACTCAAGATGTTTCATTTTGGCTGGTTCCGTTTGTGAAAGTCATCAAAAAACTCTTCCTCATTGTCATAGTCCCTGATACTTTTTTGGCGGATCTTGACATCTTGCAGTATCTCGATACAAAGTTGATGCTTCGCTGCAAATGCTTCAAGCCGATCACGAAATGTTTTAGTCACAAACCTGTCAGCCAAACACAGATGCCAACAGCTCAGACTATGATCGAAGATCCAACACCCTTTAAACGCTTTGTTTTGCGGCTTTAGTTTTTTGATCTCTTCTTTGATCCAGTAGGTTTCAGGCTGTTTGCAGCCAAGGTATATGTTGTGCATGATCACCTCCTATGCGGACTTTTGCTTTTGTTGAGACTTTTGATGAATCCACAGATAAAGATCTTTTTTGGCATAGCCGTAGTCATCCGTACCGTCATCGAAAAAGAGATGCAGGTGGCTGCCGATATCTACCACACGGTTAATTTGCTTATTTCCCAGTGAATACCCGACTAACTGCGTATAGTCAAACTCCTCTATCTTCTTTTTCGCCTCTTCCTTTTCCTTTTGATCGAAATATTCGGATCTCCAGGTTAAAAAAGCAGCTTTGGCATCACGGTTGCCTGCACGGATTCTCTTGCGCATACTTGCTTTGTATGCCGGTGGATTTTTTGCAGATGAGGAGTATTCATCAAGCCATTTTGAAAAAAGCGGATCGTTTTCTATCTCTGTGTCTATCTCTAACTCTGTCTCTTTCTCTGTGTCTGTGTCTGTCGTTACAAAATCGTTACTCTTTGTTACTTGCGCGTTACAATGTAACGATCTGACCTCTTTTTTCTGTCTGTGTTTCCTTACTCTTGCAGCCGAATCGGTTTCAGAGCCGGTCATTTCCCGTACTTGAGGAATGTCGTAGGTTTCCGGATCTATCTCCTGGATTAGATGCATTGATCGCATATAGATCAAAGTCGCTTCTACATTTTTGTCATCCTCATCCATCTTGAGTGCAAGCTCCTGCGATAAGGTTTGCTCTATCCCCTCGTACACCAAAACCCCGTCTGACTTCACCGTAAGCAGCATAAGTTTCAGCAAGATCACCGTATAGGTATCTCCTCCTGCAATGCGACGAAGTTTTTTAATTCGGGGATCAGCGAAGAAGTCTTCTTTCAGTTTGAGCCAGTAGTAGCGTTTTGCTGCCATGACAGACCCCTTAGATTTCATCTGCGAGGACACGGGCAAGATCCGGTACAGGGAAAAGTACTCGTCTCCGTTCCTTTTTTGCCACTTTCGCAAGATCGCAGCCTCTTTTTAATTGCCGATCCAAAGTTGGGATAGATAACCCCAGCAATGTGCAAACCTCTTTTTTACCGACATAGAGCCTGCCGGGGTACATCTCCATGATCATCTCTTTTGCTTCTTGATATGTCACAATATATCCTTTCTATATTGAAATTATATTTCTAATTGTAATAATATTTTATTTAGACATCACTTAGGTGTCTGATATATTATTTCAAATAAAGCTATCTTTCTATACAATCTGAAATAATATACCAAGGAAGCCACATGTCTTTACAAGGAAAACATTTAGCAAAATTTTTAGGATTTACTATCCAAGGTGCTAACAAATGGAAGAGAGAAAAAACAGAAAGACCTATTATTTTGTTCCTCGAAAAATACTTCACAGACGACGATCTGGAAGAATTTCTTACTACCGGTATGGTAAGCCGTCTGGAGAGTCAAAAGATCGATGATGATTTCAAAGGTCTCATCCTCGATGATCATATGCTGCACAATGTAAAATTTAAGCTGATGACCCTATCTGGCGGCACATTCAAAATGTTGGAAATTTTGCAAGATGCATTAAAAGACATTGATCCCAATGACGATGAGTTTACACTGGAGAACGCCAAACAACGCCTGATAGACCGGGTTTATGCTGTAGAAAAAAACAGTATATTTAAAACAAAGTCCAAAAAAGAGGGGGTTGCGCAGTGGATCAAGGATTATTTATCCAAAGCTGAAGTCTATGCTATGGTAAAATATCCACAATCAATCATTAAATTAACTTCACACAAGGAAAAAGAATGAAAATCAAAACAATCCTAACTGCTGCTGCACTCACCATCATCTCTGCCAATGCCGGCTTTTTCGATCATGACAAAGCATACTATGACAAACATCCCGATGAGGCTCAATCCAAATTTAAACTATGCGAAAAGGGTATAGTCACCGCACTAAAAAGCGGGGATATGGCTTTGGTGGAGAAATACGACAAAAATCCCGAATGCAAAGCCGCACGGATCTCCTACAAAGAACACCGCTCCAAGATCCGTAAAGCCAAGTATGAAGCAGAACGTAAAAAAAGAGAAGAAGAAAGAGCCAAAAAACAGGCTGTGTTTGATCAGGCATACAAAGAGTACCTTGCCAAACTTCAACCTCTGGAATTTGATGCTTATATGGCTGCCAAAAAGGAAGCTTGCGACAATGCACCGATCTTTGGTGATAACCTGTCCGTCCAGGATGCCAAGTGTAAAGCCTGGAAAGAACTCAAAAAAGAGAAAGAAAATGCTGCTATTGATGATATTATCAAACAGCATCCGGGAGATCAACTGATCACCTACGAAAAAAAGAGCTGCACAAACTATTCAAATCCAAACTGCCGCATTGCCCAAATTGCTTTAGACAAAGCTGTCAACGAACAAAAACAAAGATACCTTTCCGATATTGCTTCACTCAAAAAGGACTTCAATGACTGTCAAAAAAAATTCGCACCGCTTTACCTTCATAATAAATTCAATGAAGCATCCAAAATAGAAAACACTTTCAAGTGCAAAACCGCCAAAGAGGCAGCCATGCAAAAGTTTCATACATTCTCTTTGCTGCATCCAATCAAGTAGAGGACACAGTGGATCAAAAAAGAGAGCTTGATATTGAAGCCATGTTTGAAGATCTACATGCTATTGAGGCAGATGACAATACTAAAGAGCTGCTACAAAATGGTATACCTGCCTATATCAAAGAGCCGGGGATGGCAGATGGCGTTATGATAAAACTTTATCCTGATAGCAGCAGAGAAGTTGTAAAGATTGATAAGAATTTTAATGAAATCATAATCTGGGAACACACTCACAGCTCTTTAAGTGAAGCTCAAGCAACTTAATATTTGGCTAAGCTACATAACAATATAATGCCGTATAGGCTTTTCCTTTATGTAGCTTCAAAATGAAAGATATATAGAGGAGTAGCAACAATAGCACTCCTAATCGAACAGTTTAACATATCATGGTTGTGTTTGCCGACACTGCACCATGGAACCTCAAAGCCTTGGTAGGATTTTCCTATCAGGGCTTTTTTTTTGCCTTACTCATAGGTGTTTCTAGAGAAATGGTATATACCTGGTTCCATTCCGAACCCAGAAGTCAAGCATTTCATCGCCGATAATACTGCCCTTTTCAAGTGTGGGAATGTAGGTCAATGCCTATGTAGTAACGTTCTCTAGAGAACGCAAAGGAGGCTTCCATGGTTGCAAGCTATGACGTGTTAATTCTGTTCGGTTACACCATTCTCGCAGTTGGATATGCAATCAAGATTATTTCAATCTTGCTGTAATCCTAAACGGGAGACGGGGTGCGGCAACACCTCGTCTCTTCTGCTTATTCAATCCCACTAAAGGGAATTGAACCCGGTTCCCAAGCTCAAGTGGTACACGAATTGGTACACGCTAAGAGGTATATAGCTTCAAAGTACGCTATAGCGATATAGTTCGGTAGCCGTCACCTCCACCAATAACTTTTCCACCTTACCGACAGTTGCAGCCTTGGTTTATTTGAAGTATCCAGGCAAGTGTCCAATTTTCCCTGCAATAATCATAGCCTAAGACAGCAATAATGTTTGACAAAACACACACTGTGTGTTATAATGGAACCACATCTGCACAAAGGACTTGTATGACTGCAACAGCAAATGAAAAGACGAGAACCAATGTATATCTCGATACTGAAATGAAAAAAAAAGCCCAGGAGATCTTTAAGCAGTACGGCATGGGACTTAGTGACGCTTTCAATATCTTTCTCGCTCAGGCTGTCATGGAAAAAGGCATCCCATTTCAAATCAAAATACCCAGTGATGAGACCGCACAGGTGATCAAAGAAGCCAGAGAGGGCAAGAACATGACCAAAGTATCGCTTGACGAACTCAAAAAGGAAATCGGTGCTTGATATTGCCATACATAAAGTATTCACAAAAGATCTCAAAAAAGCCCAACTCAACCCAACCAATACTGCAAAGCTTTTTATGTATATCTCTCTACTTTTGAATGAGGAAGCACTACCCGCAGAGGCAAAAGATCACGATCTTATGGGAAACTATAAAGATACAAGAGAGTTTCATGTCAGCGGAGATCTTCTTGTAGTTTACAGAATAGAAGAGAATACTTTGGAACTCTTGAGACTGGGGACACACTCCCAGCTCTTTAAGTAAAGGTCATTAGGGGGAATTGAACCCGGTTCCCAAATCTATACCACCACTCTCTCAATATCTTTCGACAACGCTGTCATCACCTCATACGAAATCGTCCCCAACTGCCTTGCAGCATCCTGTGCATCATTGAATACAACAGTCTCATCCTTTTCACTCTCCAGTGAGATGAAATCCATCGACACCCGTCCCAATATAGGCAGACCCTCTGCTGTTACAAAAGGGGCGAAAGTCTTGCCGCGGCACCAGCCGTCACCATAGCCCAGATCGTACGTGGAGACGGACATGTCACGTGCTGCGGTGAAGTCGCCGCCATACCCTACCCGTTCACCCTTTTTAAGTTTACGTGTTGCGACTCTGGAAGCTGTCAGTTTCATGACTGGTTTTAAAGGAACAGTGTCAAACGCTTCGGGAAGTTCGTTGTAGCCGTAAGCGGCAATCCCCACTCGCACAAGCTCCTCTTCAAAACTGTTTGCACGCAGAATCGCTGCAGAGTTGTGGGAGTGGAAGCGTACATTGGTAAAGCCAGCGGCCTTGACCTTCTCTTTTACCTTCTCAAACTGCTTGCGCTGCCAGAAAAGTTCCGAACCCATTTCATCTGCAGAACGGAAGTGGGTCATTACACCAAACAGTACAAGCCCTTTCTGACCGATTCTCTCCAATGCCTCATCCAACTCATCCATAGCAATGCCGTTTCTGTGCATCCCCGTATCGACCTTTAATTCGACCCGCGCACCCTTTTGCGCCGTGTCAATATCATGCAGTGAATTGAGTGTATAGCTGCACTGTTCATCAGCAACAGCCTTGTCACCCAGTATCAAAATATGTTTGAAGTAGGGTCTGATCGACTCCGCTTCTGTCTGGTTGCGCACCACCGCTTCCGTCAAACCGAATTCGGAGGCAAGACGAGCCATCAGCTCAAGACCGTGCCCGTAGGCGTTGTCTTTAAGGACAATGGCCACCTTCTCTTTTGAGCCGGTCTTCAGTGCGATTTGGTTAAGATTGTGATAAAAATTTGCTTTGCTGATGATTATTTTTGCCATGAGGTATTATAGTTAAAAATTAAAAAGTTAAAGTTAAAAGGCTACATGTGGATACGATCACCATCGTTAAAATTGTCGGTATGACACTTACGGCAGGATTTGTACTCTATCTGCTCAAAGTACTCATCGGGGTCATTAGAGAGGACCGTTCCGGACGCCCCAACGAAAAGTGCGACCTGGACTAGTGCAGCATAGCTGCAAGTGAAGAGTTAAGAGTGAATAGTGAATAGATTTGGTATGCTTTTCTATCGAAAAGCTTTTATTTAATCAGAGGGATAGCTCATGACTTATTCTATAATAAAAGCATTGCAACGCAATGCAAACCAACAATCTTACATCCTCAATCCTCAATCCTCAATCCTCTCTCACAGGAGTATCCTGTGAGAAGACTCCCCGCCGAGTGGGAGAAGCAACGCTGTGTGCTGATGAGCTTCCCGCATGAAGAGACCGACTGGTACGATCCTGCCAACCCGAAGTCCCTCAACGAAGCCCTCTCTCCCTTTATTCGCATCGCGCAGGCCATCGCCTACAAGGAGCCTGTCTATATCATCTGCAAAGACAAGCAGAAGATCAGTTCGATGTTCTGCTCGACATTCAACATGATCTTCATCGAACTGCCCACCAACGATACCTGGATACGCGACTACGGCTACATTACCGTCGAAGAGAATGGTGAAAAAAGACTGCTTGACTTCACCTTTGACGGCTGGGGCGGAAAGTTTAAGTCTGCTCTTGACAACGATGTCAATCAAGCACTCCACAAGAAAGGCTATATGGGTACCACACCGCTGGAACAGATCGATTTCGTGCTAGAGGGCGGCTCCATAGAGAGTGACGGAGAGGGGACCATTCTGACAACGTCACAGTGCCTGTGCAATCCCAACCGTAATGGCGGCCTGACAAAAGATGAAGTTGAGAAGAAATTAGCAGTGTACCTCGGTGCCAAGCGTGTTCTGTGGCTTGACCACGGCTATCTTGCAGGCGATGACACCGACAGCCATATTGACACACTGGCTCGTTTTGTCAATAAGGATACCATTGTCTATGTCAAGTGTGATGACAGTAGTGACGAGCACTACGAAGCGCTCAAAGCGATGGAGGAGCAGCTCAAAAGCTTCCGGACAGAGGGGGGTACGCCCTATCAGCTCATCCCGCTGCCCATGTGTGAGCCAAAGCATGACAAAGAGGACAACCGCCTGCCGGCAACCTACGCCAACTTTCTCATCAGCAACGGTGCTGTGGTCTACCCCACCTATGGCGACAAAACAAACGATGCCAAAGCAGGTGAAATCTTCAAACAGCTCTTCCCTGACAGAGAAATCATTCCTGTCAACTGCCTCAAACTCATCGAGGAGGGCGGCAGCCTGCACTGCTCGACGATGCAGATACCCTTTTAGGAGTAACGAATGAAAACAGCCCTGATTCAGCAGTCTTACCACGGCAGCAAAGAGGCAACCATTGCCCGTACGCTTGAGATGATCGCGCAGACCGATGCCGAACTTGTCATCTTGCAGGAGCTGCACCAAAGCGAATATTTCTGTCAGTGTGAAGATACAAAATTCTTCGATTATGCCGAAGCGTATGAAGAAGATATCGCCTTTTGGCAAAATGTGAGCAAAGAGCGGCAGATCGTGCTGATCACCTCCCTCTTTGAAAAACGCACAGCAGGCATCTACCACAATACCGCCTATGTCTTCGATCACGGTAAGATCGCAGGGAAATACCGCAAAATGCATATCCCCGATGATCCCGGGTACTATGAAAAATTCTACTTCACTCCCGGAGATACAGGATTTGAGCCCATCGATACCTCCGTAGGCAGGCTTGGTGTGCTGGTCTGCTGGGACCAGTGGTACCCAGAGGCTGCTCGCATCATGGCGCTCAAGGGAGCCGAAGTGCTCATCTACCCAACCGCCATCGGCTATCTTGAATGCCCCAAAGAACGCTACGACGAACTGTGTGAAAAAGAGAATACCCCCGAAGAGAAGCGAAAAATGCGTGAAGCATGGATCGCCGTGCAGCGCGGACACGCCGTCGCCAACGGCATTCCCGTACTAACGGTCAACCGTGTAGGCAGCGAGAAAGATCCCTCCGGAGTGCTTGAGGGTATACAGTTCTGGGGCAACAGCTTCGCTTTCGGTCCCCAGGGCGAACTGCTGGCAGAGGGTTCACAGGAAAATGAAGAGGTCATCGAATTGGAGCTGGACCTGAAGGCAGGAGAAGAGATACGCAAAATATGGCCGTTCCTCAGAGACCGCCGTATCGAATCATACAGCTGTTTGCAAAAACGTTTTTGTGATGAGGATTGATACTCAATAGCCGGTAACGTTCAAAATACATATCTCAACCTTTTATATTTCAATAAAAGCATTGCGCAGCAATGCATACCAAAACTCTTCACTATTCACCATTCACCATTCACTATTCACAATTCATTGCTTCACCTAAGCCAACCTCTAAGTTATATAGATTATAATCCTCAGTAATTTACACTTGAAAGGCTTCCCATGGCAACACGAAGAGAGATCATGGATTTACCTATGACTGCTGTCGAAAAAGGCAAACCCGTACACTTCAAGAACCCTCCAAAGGCTTTCTTTGATGCAGTCGGCGGCGAAAAGGGAATGAAAGCGCTGATGTACGACTTCTACGACAAAATCTACGAGAGCAAGATCGCCCACTTCTTCCCGCAGGATGAGGAGGAGTTCGAAGAGGTCAAGAAGAAAAACAGCAAATTCTTCATTCAGATCTGCGGCGGCCCGAAAGTCTATGAGGGTGAGAGCAAGGGGATGGACCTGAACGAATATATGATCCGCATCCACGATGACTTCTCCATCAACGAAAACAACCGTATCGAATGGCTGGGCACGATGCGCGAGGCACTTGCAGACAAAGCACAGCATGTCGATATCAACCTCATCAGGGAATTCTGGGAGTACCTTGAAAACTTCTCAAAGCTGACGGTGAATACCTTTGCCGACGGAAGCACCTACTACGCAGCCTATACTTTGGCAAAAGAAGAGGGATAGGATTGAGGATTGAGGATTGAGGATTGAGGATTGAGGATTTTGACACAGTTTTACACTGTTGTCAACCCCTTTCATAAAAGCTTTTCGAAAGAAAAGCATACCAAAACTCTTCATTCTTCACTCTTCACTAAAAAACGCTTCGCGTTTTTTTCCCGCCACCACAAAAACGCAAACATCAGTCCCGGCGTCTTGGCGATACTCTCATCGAAAATGAAACGGTCTATCTCACGAACAGGAAGCTCTATCACTTCGATCTGCTCTCCTTCTATACCTCCGCCCTCACCGACATGCATCTTTTCATCCACTTCCGCATAGTAGAGTGTCTGCCTGCTTCCGGCAAACCCTACGGAGGTATGAAACGACGTCACCCGCTCAACCGCTTCGAGCGGTACACTGTAACCGCACTCCTCCTCTATCTCTTCAACCGCGATCTGCACCAGCGGAAGCTCCTTGTCCACAATACCCGCGCAGAGCTCCACGGTCACCCCTTTGCCATCATTGAGATAGACAGCCGGGCGAAACTGCTTAACCAGAACGAACGCCTCTTGTTGGGTATGATAGATCAAAATCGCCACACTGTCGTGCGCTTCGACAATCTCCCAGCTCTTCTCCACACCATCCTGTCTGTAGCGTGCACGCTCCGTTTTGATAAAGCGGGCATTCTCCAGCGGTTCGGTCCAAAATGCTTCAATCTTGCCTGTCATCGGTCTCCTCCAGCAGCTCTTCATCTTTGAGCTTCCCGTCAAAACGGTCCTTGTCCCAAATATAGGACGGTGTATCATTCATAAGATATACTTCAATCTTCTTACGCTTCTGCGCCGTACCTTTGATCTCCACTTTTTTGTATTTTGTCGTCTTGACATTCTCATAACGGGTGAACTTTTTCAGTACCGATCCGGACGAAACCGATTTACGACGCAGTACTTTCATCGGGTTTATCCAGCGCCCGTTCTTCATCAGACCAAAATGCAGATGCGGACCGGTGCTGCGTCCGGAACTCCCTACATATCCGATAATCTGTCCCTTTTTAACATGCTGCCCGCGTTTGACACGGATCCGGCTCTGGTGTGCATAAAGCGAAATATACCCGCCGGCATGTTTGATCTTTACTACACGCCCATAGCCGCCCATCCAGCCCGCATAAATCACTTTCCCGTCATTGACAGCCAGCAGCGGTGTACCGCGTCTGGCACCGAAATCTGTTCCATGATGGGGACGGTAACGGTGTAGTATGGGATGCCAGCGCCGGTAGGAGAAACCGGAAGTGATACGGGCGTGGCGAAGCGGCATGCCAAAAACCTTGCCTTTACCTTTTCCGACTCGCCGGGTATAAACAACCTTTTTCTTCCCTGTCACGGTATAGGCAACTTTTTTGTTTGCATCACTATAGCCGTTGCCGTCCTCATCCACATAAATGAAGGAGTCCTTGCCCCGGGTGTGCACTTTGACAATTTCCATACGCGGCATCGCATAGACCTCGCCGAGTCTGGTCTTCTGCCGGTAGACAAAGGCCACTTCATCACCCTTGCGAAGCTTTTTGATATTGACTACCCCTTTGAGTGCCATTCCCAGCCGCTTGGCAACATCGGGGTGGTTGGTGCTCTTCAACGCATCGGTATAGGGGTTTTTTTCGATCCTGATATGGCCGAAATACTCTTTGTCCTGGTAGATAATAGGAATAATGTCAAAACCGTAACCGCTCTCCCGGGCTGCCTGTCTAAAGAGATGAATCTGCATCTCTTCACTGATGGGGATGAGTGCCTGATCGAGCGTTCCATTCTCATCAACAGACTCATAATAGCTCCGGTCACTGCGTATTTCGAGCAGAAACTTTTTGTCGTCATCCGAGATAGACTGAAGCAGAGTATGGGGGATGCCTTTTTCATCCAGATAATCCGAAAAGGTTTTGCCCTTTTCCCACTGCCGGTACTCCACCTTCATCCCGAATGCCAGACTGATGCACAGCAGTGCCGCTATAAATATTCGCATACCTCTTGTCGATGCTCCCCTCGAAAATAGCACTAATTATAGCCGAATAATATTAACCGACTCGCGGGAAAAGCTCTCCTCATCGGACTTTTACTCTTTTGGCTGTATAATCAGAGATCACTACGTCATAAAGGATCGCAATGCGTAATATCGCCCTTTTCATACTTGCTGCTCTACCGCTTTTTGCAGGCTTTTTCCCACCCTCCATCCATACATCCGTAACTGCGTCAAACGGTACGACGCTACAGCTTGCCAAACCCTTTCCGGTTAACGGTATGAGCGGCATTGTTATTCACAATTACGGCAATGACCTTAAAGCTGCCACCGGCTATATTGCACAAACTGCTTCCTCGGGCAGCGCAAAACTTATTGCAAAAGAGATCATCCACCACGAAGCGTTGCCAACCATAAAAACTCCCGTCACAAAAGGCGATAAAGTCATCGGCGGCTACCTCTACGACAATGTTATGCTGCTCGCACCCGATGCCGATACATACGCAAAAGTCACCAAGTCAATCCGCAAACACTGGGTGCATCCTGACCTCTTTGCTGTCTATCTCTCCGAAATCGGCGATACCTACCCTACAAGAGAAAATCTTGCGCGCTTTGCCAAACAGTATCAGGTAGGGCTTATCTACATCATCAAACGCAACAGTGCAGTACTGCTTGACCCCATCTCCGGACAGGTTGTAGGCACACGTGCATTCAGCGGTGCACCTGCAAAAGCGCAATCACCTTTCTTTATGCGTATCGGTACCATAGAAGGAGGCTGGTTCTCCGATGATGCACCGGGTGACTACTATAAGATTATGGAGCAGTTCTGATGCTTGACGCCACACATATCAAAGCGCTTGAGGATCTTGTCGGAAAAGAGAACGTCTACAGCGACAAGGCGCATATGATCGCCTACAGCTACGATGCGACACGTACCCGCTTCGAACCCGATGCAGTCGTTTTCCCCCGCAACGAAGAGGATGTCAGCCGCATCCTTGTCTACTGCAACCATCACGGTATCGTCATCACTCCGCGCGGTGCGGGCAGCGGCTTTACCGGCGGTGCGCTTCCGACCAAAGGCGGTATCACGCTTGCAATGGAAAAACATATGAACAAGATCCTGGAGATCGATATGGAAAATATGGTCGCGGTCGTACAGCCGGGGGTCATCAACATGGATCTGCAAAAAGCGGTCGAAGAAGTCGGTCTTTTCTATCCGCCCGACCCTGCCAGTGAAGAGTACTCCACCATCGGCGGCAACGTCAGCGAAAATGCCGGCGGCATGCGTGCAGCCAAATACGGCATTACCAAAGACTACGTCATGGCGCTGCGTGCCGTACGCGCCAACGGCGACATCATCCGCGCGGGCAAGCGTACCATCAAGGATGTGGCCGGCTACAACATTGCCGGTATTCTGACCGCTTCGGAGGGAACGCTGGCAGTCATTACCGAAATCACTGTCAAACTGCTGCCAAAACCGAAATTTCGCAAAGCCTATATGGGTGTCTTCCCCTCTGTTGAAGATGCGATGAATGCTGTCTTCAAATCGCTCGCCGGCGGTGCCAACCCGGTTGCGATGGAGTTCATGGACGCGCTTGTTGTGCAGGCGCTCAAAGAGAAGTTGGGTGTACAGCTCCCTGAAGATGCCGGCGCACTGCTCATCGGCGATGTCGACGGCAATGTCATCGAAGAGGTCGACTTCCAGCTGAATATTCTGGAGCAGTCGTTCAAAGAGAACGGTGCACAGGAGTTCGTTGTCGCCAACACCGACGAGGAGCGCGACAAACTCTGGTACGCCAGACGCAACGCTTCACCCTCCATTACCATTTACGGCAGCAAAAAGCTCAACGAGGACATTTCCGTACCAAGAAGCATGCTGCCTGAAGCGCTGAACAAGATTTACGAAATAGGCGACCGTTACGGCTTCAAGGTCCCTTGCTTCGGCCATGCAGGCGACGGAAATATCCATGTCAATGTCATGGTGGATGGTTCGAATGAAAAACAACTAGAAGAGGGGCACAGAGCCATCGAAGAGATCTTCGAACTGGTTGTCGAGATGGGCGGTACGCTCAGCGGAGAACACGGAATCGGTACCTCCAAAGCACCTTTTATGAACATTGCATTCAACGAAGCGGAGCTGCAGCTCTTCCGCGACATCAAGAAAGCGTTCGATCCCAACGGTATTCTCAATCCGGGAAAGATGGGGCTGTAAAAAATTAAAAGGGGAGTGGTGAAAAAGAAGGGGATTCTCAAAGAGTATTACATCTTTTTACGGGATTTTTTCAGAGATCTTTTTGACGATCGGCTCGGATTTTACGCTTCGAGTCTTAGCTGGAACACCATTTTCTCCATTATCCCACTACTAGTCATCCTTCTTTACCTCTTTACGACTATGCCCATCTTCGATGCATTTTACGAAAAGGTGCGTGAGCTTATCTTCTCCAACCTGATGCCCACGCAATCCGAAGAGATTATGGCGCGTATCAACACATTTGTGCACAACTCCGACAAACTCGGGCTTATGGGGGTCTTCTATGTCACCTTCGCAGCGATCATGTTCTTCAAAAGTTACGACTACATCGTAAACGACATTTTTGAACTGCCTCCACGAAGCATTCTCTCCAGTATCCGCATCTACCTGCTGCTGATTCTGCTGATTCCCCTGATGATAGGTGCTTCATTCTTTTTAAGCAGCTTCATCCAGAGCTATCTTGACAAAACCAGTGTGACAAGTTTCATCCATCTCTACTTCTTCCTCCCCTATCTCATTGTATGGGGCGCATTCTACATCACCTACCAGCTCTCTGCCAAAACCCCCATCAAACCGAAGGCTGCCGCAGCGAGCTCCTTCATCGCATCGCTTATCTGGTATCTTTCCAAAAGCGGCTTTGTCTTTTACGTCATGCACAACAAAACCTACACCTCCGTCTACGGCAGCATCAGCACCTTGCTCTTCTTCTTCCTCTGGATCTACATCTCCTGGGCCATTTTCCTGCATGGATTGCGTTTTTGCTACCTCCTCAACAAAGGGAAAGAGATAGAGAAGATTTAGTGATTGGTGTATTGGTATATTGGGTTTAACATAAAAGGTGTTGTCGGGGAACAACACCCTGCATCTTATACAGCAGCAAATATATACACTGCATAACTAAAAGCAGCCCCAAACAGCAGATAAAACGCATACCTATACCGCATAGCAGCAAACGAAAGCAACAGATAAAACAAACCGCTCCACCATGCCAGCTGATGCTCCGTCACTGTCGTATCGATCTCAAAAAGCCATAGCAGCGCAGTATCGAACAGCTCCCCAGCTCCAATCATGTGCAGCAGTATCGCTGCGGGATAGAAAGGGATGAAAAGCAGTGACAGCAGCGGTGAGAAGAGCTGCATCGGTGTCGTCGCAGGAAACACCATATGCACCACCGGTAGCATCAGCAGAAAGATACCTACAGGAATCACTGCCAGTGTAATGACCCTGCCATCCCACCCTTTGGTGTAGTGCAGCAGCAGGTAGATAAAAAAGACACCCGCAACCGAAAACCAGAAACCGAGCGAGACAAGCAGAGAGGGGAAGAGTACCGGAAGCAGCAATACTACGGAAGCAAGAAATTCGAAGCTGAGTATCTCCACACCCAGTACCAGCATACTCCACCCAAAAAGGAGCATTGCATATGCCCTAACCAGTGACGGCGGTGCACCTGTAAACCAGACATAGGCACCAAGCAGCAGCATTGTCACCGTACCGACATCAAGCAGTGCAAAGCGGTAGGGAAACCACCGCTGCTGCAGCGGGCGGTAGAATAGATAGAGCAGAAAGTAGACCACACCCCATAAAATACCCAGATGAAAACCGCTGAGTGCAATCAGATGACTGATACCAAACTGCGACACCTTCTGGCGCAGTGAATGCGCAAGCGGCGTTGCAAAAAAGATAGCCTGATAGAAGTTTGCAAGCCTGCTGTCACTGTGCTGGGAGGCGACCTTCTCCATCAGTCTCTTTTTCATTGACACATCTTCGGGCATCACGCGTTTAATACGGCTTTTCACATAGAAAGTACCAAGATAGTCCAAGTAAGAGATATTTTCGTTTGGAAAGAGCTGGAGCCGCACCCTGGAACCGGAAAGATCCTCTTTTCTGTGTGTGGTCGTATAGAAGTGCAACCCCTCATCACTGTGCAGTTTCAATACCTGATAGCTTCGGTTTGCCTTTCTTTTCCTATAAGCATTCTCGACAGAGGCAAGGGTAAAATAGAATGGCTTTTCGATGAACGCACGGTAGTCCCGGTACTCCACGCCAAGACGCAACAGGAGCAGAAGCAGCATTGCAAGTGCAAAAAAGAGAAAAGATCCTGCTGATTCAAAAACCTTCGGCTTCTCCATTGCACCCCTCGGTGTCACCTGCTGCTATATGGGAGGAAGTTCGATGTTGCCTGTATTGGCAGGGATATCACCATCCTCATAGACCACTTCAAAGGCTGGAGAGTGGCTTGCATCGACAAAGCGGGTAAACTTCTTCTGGAAGATCAGATCCACCGTACCCGTCGGACCGTTACGCTGTTTTCCGATGATAAGCTCGGTCGCTTCATCCGGTTTTCTTTTGAGATCGTTGTAGGCATTCTCATACTCCCTGACCTTGTCCGCATTCCCTTCGGCCTTGTACTTCTCAAGCTTCTCTTTGATCTGCGATTCACGATAGACGTCATCACGGTAGACAAAGAGGATGATATCGGCATCCTGTTCGATGGCACCCGACTCCCGCAGGTCCGAGAGCATTGGGCGCTTGTTCTCACGCGCTTCAAGTGAGCGGTTCAGCTGAGAGAGTGCCACAATGGGAATGGCCAGCTCACGTGCGAGCTGCTTGAGTCCTCTCGAGATTTCAGACACCTCCTGCTGACGCCCTTCGCGCCCTTCCCCGCTCATCAGCTGCAGGTAGTCGATGATCGCCATCGAAATCTCCGGATGCTGCGTCTTGAGCTTGCGCAGTTTGCTTCGCACATGATGGATCGTCGCATACCCGCCATCGTCGACAAAGAGCTTCTTCTTTGCCATCTCATCCGTGGCCGATGCCAGCTGCGACCACTGGTCGTCATTGAGATCCCCCACACGCAGCTGCTGCAGCGGAATGGAAGTCTTGGCAGAGAGCAGACGCAGCATCAGCTGCTCTGCAGGCATCTCCAGTGAAAAGAACGCTACCCCTTCATCACGCTCTATGGCTTTGAGCGCCATATTCAAAACAAAGGCCGTTTTCCCCATCGCCGGCCTCGCTGCGATGATGACCAGGTCTCCTTTGCCAAAGCCCGATGTTTTGTCATTGAGATTCTTGAAACCCGTATCGACACCGATCAGCTTCGAGTTGCCCAGAGCCTTGAGACGGTTGATCTCATCGAGCATCGAAAGTGTGATCTCTTTGGAGTCACGAAAGTCATCATTGGTATTGTTTTGTGTAATCTCGTAGAGCTTCTTCTCCACAAGGTTCATCACCTCTTCTGCAGGAAGATCATCCTCGATGGTCACCTTCTTGATCTCCGTCGCCAGTGTTGCCAGTGCCCGCTTGCTCGCCTTGGCTTTAATCTCGTTAATATAAGCAGAAGTGTTGGTAATAGGGTTGGCCGAAAGCAGATCGAGCATCGCCACTTCGTCGAACTTGCCCATACTCTGCAGCTTGTTCTTTAGAAACTCCTCATCGATCGGTTTCTCTTCCCGTGAAAGCTCCTCCATCGCCACAAAGACATGCTGATGAAACGGCAGATAGAAATCATTGGGGTTCAGTTTAGCAGCGATCTCTTCATATATCTCGGGATCAAAGATAATTGCCGAGAGGACGGCGCGTTCGATGTTGATGTTATACATATTTTCCATCAAAGTGCCTTTGATGGAAAAAGTGAATGGTGAATAGTGAATAGTGAATAGTGTCGGTTTGCATTGCTGCGCAATGCCTTTGTATCAAAAATTTTTTTCATTCCCTATCCCTCACAAATAAAAGCTTTTCGAAAGAAAAGCATACCAAATCTATTCACTATTCACTCTTAACTATTCACTCTGAAGTCGAGAAGCCATCTTCTCGACTTCAGTGACGAATCGGTCAACGAGTTCCGACTCCGGAAGCCTTGCAACCACTTCCCCTTTGACCATCACAAGCCCCGCGCCTTTGCCGTAGGCGATGGCCACATCGGCGTGTTTGGCTTCTCCGATGGCGTTGACCACACACCCCATGACCGAAACATCCATCGGTGTCTTAATGTGCGCGGTACGCTTCTCCACTTCCGCTACGGCTGAGACCAGGTCGGCTTCGATCCGTCCGCAGGTGGGGCAGGAGATGATATTGAGCCCCTCCTGCATCCTGCCGCTGTCTTTGAGGATCGCCTTGCCGACCTTTATCTCCTCCTCAAGCTCTCCGGTGATGGAAACTCTCAGTGTATCACCAATGCCGTCAAGCAGCAGTGTGCCAAGCCCGATGGCAGACTTGATCGTTGCATGAAATACTGTGCCCGCTTCCGTCACCCCAAGATGGAACGGATAGTTGTTTTTAGGGCGCAGCATACGATAGGCTTCGACGGTCCGGTCGACATCGGATGCTTTGAGGGATACTTTGATGTCAGTAAAGCCGAGGTCTTCGAGAAATTTGATGTTGTACTCCGCACTGGCGACCATCCCCTCGGCTGTCGCGCCGTAACGGTCCTCGAACTCCTTCTCCAGACTCCCCGCATTGACTCCGATACGGATGGGCAGATTACGTTCCTGACACGCCTTGACGATCTCTTTGATACGTCCTTTCTCTCCGATGTTACCCGGATTGAAACGGATACAGTCGACCCACTTGGCAGCCTCCAGCGCAAGCTTGTAGTTAAAGTGAATATCGGCAATCAGCGGCAGCGATATCTGCTCTTTGATCGCCTTAAGTGCCAACGCATCCTCCATCTCCGGAACTGCCACACGCACCATATCCGCCCCGGCAAAATGCAGCCGGTTGATCTGCTCCACCGTCGCCGCCACATCACGCGTATCAGAGTAGGTCATTGACTGCACTGAAATCGGTGCATCACCGCCTACGGCGACGTTGCCGACGTAAATCTTTTTGGTTGGATACCTTTCTTTCACACTGTGCCTTTTATTATAACCGTAGGGTGCGTACTCACGCACCGCTTTAACAATTAAGATTTGATATTATCATACATTCCCACCATACGATTGGAACGAAAAATGGTGCGTATCTACGCACCCTACATGTGGCATATTTTATCCAAAAATTCTTCATTTATGAAAATTCGACCGGATCCATATCCACCTCGATCTCCCGGCAGTCGACCGCATGCAGCGCCTTAAGCAGCGGCAGGCGTTTTTTGGCACGCAGCAGAATGGTAAAACGGTACTTGTTGGCAATGCGTTCCACCGGCGCCTTGCCGTGACCGACAATCTCTATCTCTTCAAACGCTTTGAGTTTCGTCACCGTATCGAGCGTGATCTTCGAGGCTTTGGCTTCATCTTTATGGGCGATGAGAATACGTGCCAGAGAAACGAAAGGTGGGTACTCCGCAATCTCCAGAAAGAGAAGCTCGTCTTTCAAAAACTGTTCATAGTTTCCAAGGTAGGGTTCAAACTGTGGCGGATCTGCAGTCTGTATGAGCACTTCCGCCTGCTTCGCACGACCGCTGCGCCCGGCAATCTGAAAAAACAGGCTCATCGCCCGCTCTCTGGAGCGGTAGTCCGCCATTCCCATGATGTGGTCAAGCCCCATGATGACCGCCAGGGTAATATTGGGGTAGTCGTGCCCCTTGCTGAGCATCTGTGTCCCCAGCAGCAGGTGGCTCTCTCCGTTCTCGAAACGCTTGAGCGCCTTGACCAGTTTATTGGCTGTCGTGATACTGTCGCGGTCGAACTGCTCTATCTTAATGCCCTCTATCGCTTCTTCGATGACCTCTATAGCCTCCTGCGTACCGATACGCTCACTACTTAATGGCGTATGACCGCAAAACGTACAACTCTCACGTATCGCTTCGGTATAGTTGCAGTAGTGACACTTGAGGTGCCGTCGCTTCCGGTGCAGCGCCATGCCTACCGAACAGTAGGGACAGGTGTGTGTCTTGCCGCAGTTTTGACAGTAGAGGTACTTGAAGTTTCCGCGTGTGGGCAGAAAGAGCAGCGACTGACCGCCCTCTTCATAGTGCTCTCGAAGTGCATAGATGATGGGTGCACTGATACCGTCACCGGGAATGAAGCGGTAGCGCTTCCTTGTCTGTACATAGGGCTTTGGGAGTCTTACCACATCATACTTGTAGTAACTGGTTGTAGAGGGCGTTGCAGAAGCAAGCACCACTTTCGCTCCCAGTTTCTGCCCCATCAGCACTGCCACATCTCTGGCATGGTAGCGCGGTCTGGTGTGCGCCTTGTAGCTGTCGTCATGCTCCTCATCAACAATAATAAGCCCCACAGCACGCAGCGGTACAAAAAGCGCCGAACGCGCTCCGGCAACAATGCGCACCCTGCCCGACTCGATCCCCTCGAGTATCTCCTCTTTTTTCTTCTTTGTGATCTTCGAGTGCCACATCGCCACCGCATCACCGAAATAGATCTTCAGCCTTTTCTCCATCTGCGGTGTTAGCGAAATCTCCGGCATCAGAAAGATCGCCGTCTTCCCCTCCTCCAGCACCTTCGCCATCAGAGCAATGAATATCTCCGTCTTCCCCGCGCCCGTCACCCCAAAGAGAAGTGCCTTCTCTTTTTGAAGAAGTGCTTCATACGCCTGCTGCTGGGTTTTGCTTAATTTGGGAATATTCTGAACGCTGAACGCTGAACGCTGAACGCTTTTTTGCCCAAAGGGCAAAAATAACGAAATCGCCTCGCCAAAAGAGGAGAAGTAGTATTCCGAAATGAACTTTGCCGTTTCCATCTGTACTGCAGAGTAGTATATACCGGCAGAAGAGAAAATGGCTTCGGTTTGAAATGAGGGTTTTCCCGTTCTGGAGAGTATCACCGCCTCTTTAGAACTATTTTTCAAAGGCACCGATACGACGCTACCCCTCTCCAGTTCTATCTCGCTGTGATACGTAAGACAAGGCGCACTGGACCTTGTTAAAGAAACGGTGTAGAAGTACACTTAGTTGGTCAGAAGGAGGCAGTTCGCACTTGTAGGGTTTTTACAGGTAAATCGGCTTTTGGTCAGGTTGAAGTCTACACTGTTTCCGTCGGGCAGCACAAAGCTGTAGGTGGGGCCTGCTGTCACCTTCCAGCACTCTGTCGTCTTCCCAAGCGTCGTACAGGTATATACCGGTGTCTCAAGGACACTCGCACTGTTTCCGTCCTTATCCGGGTTGAACTTGTCAAATGCGGCACTGCTGTTACTGTAGTTAAGCTGGGTTATCGCGGTAAAATCACCTCTTAAGATACGTTTCTGTCTCTCTGTATTGACAGAACTTCTGACAGCCGAAACAACTGTTTTGGCTTTTGTGATGACTGCGTCGTCACGCGTTGCGGCAAGCTTTGGCACCGCAATCGCGGCCAGAATGCCGATCACCACAATGACAAATACCAGTTCAATCATTGTGAATGCTTTTTTGTTGTATGCGTTTTTCATATACCTGTTCCTTTTAAAAAAATATCAGTCTGTACTATAATAGCATAAATTCGCAACAAAAGGAATATTACCGGCGTTTTACGGTCTTTCCGGCAAGCTGGTACTCTTTATTGCTGAGCGCTTTGATACTTGGGACAGCTTTTACAGCATCGCAGATGGGATCGGCAGTCGTACCGTCCGCTATGGTCAGGTTTCCCTCATCTATCGTCGTAAATGTCAAACAGGGAATATTCCCATTACAGAGCAGAAATACAGAAGGGCTTATTTGTGTCGATGTTGTTGCAGGTGTTGCACAGTTGGAAACATGCAGCGGAACTTCCGTCAGTTCCTCAATAGTCTCGTTCTGCCACTTTTGGGGACCTTGTGAAGTATAGAAGTTTTGGAAATCTGTCAAAAGCGTTCTCGCATCGGCCACCAGCTGGGAAACTTTCGCATCGTCCCTTGTTGCCGCCAGTTTCGGCAATGCCACAGCTGCCAATATACCAATAATTACAATGACGAATATCAGTTCGATCATCGTAAACGCTTTTCTGTTAAGTAACAACATATTTTCTGCCCATTAAGTTAATAAAATAAACCTCGGTTCACTTTACAAACTTCACTGCAACCGAGCGGTGCTGCCCGAAAATGGGCAACACACACCTGTGTTATCTTACGACGCTCTTTCCGCCGAGTTTTGTTGTACCTGCAGCAAGCGCTTTCATTGCCGGATCGGATGCTACACCGTCACAGATCGCATTACCAGAACCTTGCAGTGTTACATTGATATCGGTGCTGTTCACATCGATTTTTACACATGCTGTACTGCTATCCGCACACAGATAGTGGGAAGCTGGTGTACCGGAAATATTGTTAGCAGCATCCGGCGCACAGCTTGAATCCTGAAGTGGCACGTTTGTAACGTCCTGAACCTTTACACTGCTCCATGTTCCTGATCCCTGAGAAGTATAGTATGCAGTCATATCACCTACTGCCGTTCTTGTGTTCGCAACAATGTTCGAGATTTTTGCATCATCTCTTGTTGCTGCCAGCTTTGGAATGGCAACTGCTGCCAGAATACCGATAATTACGATAACAAAGATCAATTCGATCATTGTAAATCCGCGTCTCATGTTAGTCATGATTAACTCCTGTTAAAAATATAGTACCAATTCAATAATTGGTCTAATCTAATTCTACCCCGAATAAACTTTAAAGAATATAAAACGTACCGATACTTGTAATTTTCGTCTTAAAGGGCTATACTAACCAATACGCAAAACCATTCTCTCCCCAAACATTTGGAGAGAAAGGAGGGTTTCACATTGCCTTGTCATCACTCTTTCAACTCCCGGCAGATGCGCAGAGGATGGACCGTTATCGAACTTATCTTCGTCATCATCATCATCGGTATTCTCGCCTCCATTGCCATTGGGCGGCTTGCAGGTACACGTGACGATGCAAAACTCTCGTCAGACGTTGCCAATATGAACATCTGTATTACCGATGCACAAGCCCACTATACTGCCACAGGAAAAGATTTCAACGCTACGGACCACTCTCCTGCGTGCGACTTTGTGACCTGTTTTGATATTGTCTACAGTATCAACGGAAAAGACTTCAACGTAACCACCAACCCCACGGCTGCACCCTACTGTGCAGATATCGACTACGTCGGCGGTGACCTCGCAAAAAGCTATGATTTTGGCGGAAGCAAGGTACAACGATGAATCAAACGACATTAAGCAACAACATGAAAGAAGGAGCAGGCATGCCAAAAGAGTGGTCCGCATTTCGCATTACATTAGTTCTCTATTTCATCATATTCCTGCTTCCGATTAGCTTCTATGCTGTCAGCAGCACTTTCAAACAGATGCAGACCGATACAAAGGTTTTGCGTATCAGCAGCAAACTGCCGGGGGCAATGCTCGTTGCAGGCAGCAACCTTCCGGTTTCACATATCGACCGGATGTTCAAAGAAGTTTTGCCATGGGTACAGCAACACGAGAAATCAGAATACTATATCGGCGGAACAACATTGATGCAGGATTTTGCAAACGCAAAGAGTTGTTGGGAAAAAGTGAAAACCGGCGGCACTGCTGCGAAATACTGTTACGCACCGGCAGACCATTTTGCCAACATCGTTGAAAAGATGATATATCTCAAACAGAAAAAGGTCATCAACCTTTTCTATATCAGCCTCTCAATTGCGATGATACTTATACTGCTTACCGTCTATTTTGTACGTATCTTCATTCATCAGCAAATGAAAAAACATGCCATACACGACCATGAAACCGGCCTGTTCAACAAGAAGTACTGTCTTGCCGAACTGAAGTCCACCTGTGCACGCTCTGCACGCTACAACCATCCGCTTTCTCTTCTTTCCATCTCTCTTGATCAGCTTTTTGACGATATCTATAGTGACAATGAACGCAAACAGGTACTTAAGCAGCTTGGCGGACTGCTGACCGCAACAACACGGGAGAGCGATGTCGCCTGCAGATACAGCAAAAAACATATTCTTATTATTCTGCCTGATACGGAAGAAGCGAAGAGCAAATACCTCATCAAACGTATGAAGGAGGTGCTGAAAGAGCATGACTTTATGGTCGAGCCAAAACCGGATTTCTTCTTCTCCGTCATACAATATGACCATACAGAGTCAGCGGAAGCCTGTGTTAAACGCTCAGAAACCTTTATGAAAGAGAACGGGAAAGACGATTAGAGTCCGTCGAGCGTCTCGATAAGCAGCTCTATCTCATTCTCATAGCTTGTCGCCTGCTTGGCGAGGCGCAGGTAGGCTTTTAGAAGCTTGTCGGGGGTATTATCCGTATGCAAGTTAACCCCCGCCTCGGTCAGATCTTTGTTCACAAAATCAGCGAACGCATCTTCGAGTTTGATATTGTAGCGTTTTCCCGATATGGTCAGTCCAACAGTTTTCACTTTCACTCCTTTGGAGTTAAATTAAAAATTAACAGGGGAAAATTAAAAATAATCTCTCCCTCCTTTTTAATTTTTAATCGTTAACTTTTAATTCTTCAGGCCAGCAGCGACTCTACCTGTGCGATGATCTTTTCGATCTCCGCGTCTTTCTCATCCAGTTCGCGGCGCAGTGCTTCGATCTGCTGCTCTTTTTCGCTCTGTGAGCCCGAAACGTTCAGAAGCTCGTTTCTAAGCTGTTCGTTCTCATGTTTGATCTTTTCGTAATCGATCTTGAGCTGGGTGATTTTCTCCTGCAATCTTTGCAATGCTGACATATACTTCTCCGTTAATGTTGAATTTTTTCGATGTGATATAATAGCGAAAGAATTAGGAATTAGGAATTAGGAATTAGGAATTTTGATGAAAAAAAAAGAATATTCTGCATACAAAAAGCTATCAGTTTGCTATCAGAATCGTCAATTTGTCACTTTATTTAAATAAAGAAAAAAGAGACAGATGCACCAAAGCCTCTCTAAAGATGCCAATGAAATTATCAGCCTGCTAAATGCAATCACAAAAACCATCAAAAATAAAAGCATTACAGCGTAATGCATACCATCATTCCTAATTCCTCATTCCTAACTCCTCACTTATAAAAAAGGAAAAATATTGGCCAACTTTCAAGTAAAAAGCAGCTACGCTCCCGCCGGCGACCAGCCCACCGCCATTGCGTCGCTTGCAGAGTCCATCAACAAGGGCAACCGTTACCAGACACTGCTTGGAGTAACGGGGTCGGGGAAGACCTACACGATGGCAAAGGTGATCGAAAAGACCAAAAAACCCACACTTATTATGACACATAACAAAACACTGGCAGCACAGCTCTACAGTGAGTTCAAAGCTTTCTTCCCCAATAACCATGTCGAGTACTTCATCAGCTACTACGACTACTATCAGCCAGAAGCCTATCTGCCACGGCAGGATCTTTTCATTGAAAAGGACAGTTCCATCAACCAGGAGCTTGAACGGCTCAGGCTCAGCACCACCGCCAGTCTGCTAAGTCACGACGATGTCATCGTCATCGCATCGGTTTCGGCAAACTACGGTCTGGGAAGTCCGGAGGATTACCGCTCCATCGTCCAGAAGCTTTCCGTAGGTGAAGAGTACAACCAAAAGGAGCTGCTGCTGCGGCTTGTCGATATGGGCTATAAGCGAAACGACGAATTTTTCGATATCGGTAACTTTCGTGTCAGCGGAGAGGTGATCGACATCTACCCCGCCTACTCCGATGAATTCGCCGTGCGCATCGAATTTTTCGGCGATGAAATAGAGGACATCTACACTTTCAACTCTTTAACCGGAGAGAAAGAGAAGCATATGGAGGAGGTAACCATCTACGCCGCCAACCAGTTCGTGGTGGGCAAAGAGAAGCTTGCGCGTGCCCTCAAGAGCATCGAAGAGGAGCTGGATGAGCGGCTTGCCTTTTTCGAGCGTGAGGGGCGCATGGTGGAGTACAACCGCCTCAAACAGCGAACGGAGTTTGACCTCGAAATGCTCGAAGCCACCGGTATGTGCAAGGGCATCGAAAACTACTCACGCCACCTCACAGGCAAAAAGCCCGGCGAAACCCCCTACTCGATGATGGACTACTTCGAGGTGATGCATGACGACTACCTTGTCATTGTAGACGAATCGCACGTTTCCCTGCCGCAGTTTCGGGGAATGTACGCCGGTGACCGCAGCCGGAAAGAGGTACTGGTAGAACACGGTTTCAGACTGCCGAGCGCACTGGACAACCGCCCGCTCAAGTTTGACGAGTACATCAACAAGGCACCCCACTACCTCTTTGTCTCCGCCACCCCAGCACAGCTCGAACTCGACCTCTCCGCCACCGTTGCCGAACAGGTTGTCAGACCCACCGGGCTGCTTGACCCGGAAATAGAGGTGATCGACTCTACCTACCAGGTGGAAAACCTGCACGACCGCATGAAGCCGGTCATCGAACGGGGCGAACGTGTACTTGTCACCGTGTTGACAAAGAAGATGGCAGAGGAGTTGACAACCTACTACAACGACCTTGGGCTGAAGTGCAAATATATGCACTCCGACCTTGACGCCATCGAACGCAACCAGATCATACGCTCTTTGCGGCTTGGGGAGTTCGACATCCTGGTGGGGATCAACCTGCTCAGAGAAGGGCTTGACCTTCCGGAAGTCAGCCTTGTGGCCATTTTGGATGCGGACAAAGAGGGCTTTCTGCGCTCCCAGACCGCACTTGTACAAACCGCCGGCCGTGCCGCGCGTAACGCCAACGGCAAGGTGCTGATGTATGCCAAGAAGATGACCGACTCGATGAAAGCGACTATCGAGATCACACAGGCAAGAAGAGAAAAACAGATCACCTACAACAAAAAGCACGGCATCACCCCAAAGACCACTATCCGAGAACTCGACACCAACCTCAAGGTAGAAGACGGCGGCGAACTCTACAATAAACGCAGCAAACTCGACAAGATGCCAAAAGCCGAACGACAACAGCTTGTCAAGGAGCTCAAGGCCAAGATGCTTGCAGCCGCGAAGAATCTGGAGTTTGAAGAAGCTGCTAGACTCCGCGATGAGATAGCGAAGATAAAAAAATTGTAGGGTGCGTGGTTACGCACCCGACGAACCAAAACACACGGTTCGAAAAATATTTCGCTATAATACTTTCCATAAAAAATAGCGATTAACCTGTATATCATTTATCAAACACAAAGGAAGAAAAATGCCTTCTTCAACAATAAAAGCATTGCAAAGCAATGCAAACCAAACCTACTACCTACTACCTACTACCTACTACCTAAATCTATCATCGGAGACTCTCCGATGATAGATTTGAACTCCCCCCACCTCTACTTCAACCGCGAACTCAGCTGGCTGCAGTTCAACTCGCGTGTGCTGGCACAGGCGCTCGACGAGACCCTGCCCCCACTCGAGCGTCTGAAGTTCCTTGCCATCTACGGTACGAACCTCGATGAGTTCTATATGATACGCGTCGCAGGGCTCAAAGCGCTCTTCAAGGCACGCGTACAGGAGACCGGTCCGGACCGTCTTACCCCTGCTGAGCAGTTGGCACAGATACGTACCTATCTGCACAAAGAACACGATATTCTGGAGTCGTGCTACACCTCAATCATCTCCGAACTGCACAGCCACGGGGTACACATCAAGAACTTCGAAGCGCTCTCGGAGGCACAAAAAGAAGAGGTCAAAGAGATCTTTTTCGAAGAGATCTACCCCGTCATCATCCCCATTGCCATCGACGCCACACACCCCTTTCCGCATCTAAACAACCTCAGTTTCGCACTGGCGATTACACTGGAAGATGAATCGGGGCATATTAAACACGGTCTTATCCGTATTCCACGCATTTTGCCGCGCTTCATTCAGATAGACCACACCTTCATCCCCATCGAGAGCGTCGTCGAGCACTTTACCACCGAACTCTTCCCGGGCTTCACCCCGCTGGCATCCACGCCGTTCAGAGTGACACGTAACGCCGATATCGAAATAGAGGAAGAGGAAGCGGATGATTTTCTGGAGATTTTGCAGGAGGGACTGCGTTCACGGAACAAAGGCTCGCTTATCCGCCTCGAGCTGCTCGAAGGGGTCGATGAGGACCTGTTAAACTTCCTGCTGACCCACCTCAACCTCAACGAACATGACATCTACCCCTACAAGAGCCTGCCGCTCAACCTCGGCGCACTCTGGCAAATTGTCGGAGACAAACAGCTCTCGCACCTGGTACTGCCCACATTCAGCCCCAAAATCCTGCCCCCTTTCGATACCGAAAATGTCTTCGAAGCTATCGAAAAGCAGGATGTCGTCCTCTACCACCCTTTCGACAGTTTCGAGCCGGTGGTACAGTTCATCAAACAGGCAGCGGCTGATCCTGAAACCATCGCTATACGAATGACGCTCTACCGGGCAGGACAGAAATCACCCATCGTCAAAGCACTCATCGATGCCGCACGTGACGGCAAGCAGGTTACCGTTCTGGTCGAACTCAAGGCGCGTTTCGATGAAGAGAACAACCTGCGCTGGGCGAAGGCGCTCGAGGATGCCGGTGCACACGTCGTCTATGGTATCCCCGGACTCAAGGTACACGCCAAAATAGCGCAAATCATCAAGCGTCGCGGCCGAAAGCTGAAAAGTTACGTCCATCTTGCCACAGGAAACTACAACCCAAGTACGGCCAAAATCTACACTGATATCTCCTACTTCACCGCAAAAGAGGCCATCTCCACCGATGCGACACATTTTTTCCATTTCCTGACAGGCTTCTCGACCTATACCAAGCTGGGTACCCTCTTTATGTCTCCGGTACAGATCAAGCCAAAGCTTATCAAGCTCATCGAGAAGGAGAGCCAGCTTGGCAAAGAGGGGCACATCATCCTCAAGGCAAACTCGCTGGTAGACCAGGATATCATTAAAACCCTCTACAAAGCATCCCAAAAAGGCTGCCGCATCGACCTTATTATTCGAGGTATCTGCTGTCTCAAACCGGGTGTCAAGGGGGTCAGTGAAAATATCAGGGTCTCCTCCATCATCGGCAAGTACCTCGAACACCCGCGCATCTACTGGTTCAAGCACCAGAAGGTCAAAACCTACATCTCCAGTGCCGACCTGATGCCGCGCAACCTTGTGCGCCGTGTCGAACTGATGACACCTATTCTCGAGCCCAACCTCTCGCAGAAGATCGAACAGATTCTGATGCTGCAGCTGGCGGACAACCAGCTGCGCTGGGAACTGCAAGAGAGCGGTGAGTATATCAAGGTGCCGGCTCTGGGCAAGAAGATCGACAACCACAAGATCCTCGAGCAATACGTCAACCGCATTCATGACAAAACAAAAAAAGAGACACCCGATTATGTCAGTCGTCTGGCAAACCGTATTTTAAAAGAAGGATAAGTATGCTGCTGAAATTCAAAGAGTGGACCCCCAAACTGGGTAAAAATGCATGGGTCGCACCCGGCGCTTCGGTCATCGGGCGCACAACGATGGGAGAGGATTCCGCCGTGTGGTTCGGCTGCGTGGTACGTGGTGACGTACACTTCATCACCATCGGCGACCGTACCAACATTCAGGACTTGAGCATGATCCACGTCACCCACCACAAGCGTGACGATATGACCGACGGACACCCCACTGTCATCGGAAACGATGTCACCGTGGGCCACCGCGTCATGCTCCACGGCTGCACCATTGAAGATGCCTGCCTCATCGGTATGAGCGCCACCATCCTCGACGGTGCCGTCATCGGCAAGGAATCGATTGTAGGGGCAGGAAGTCTGGTAACGAAGAACAAAAAGTTCCCGCCAAGAAGCCTCATTATGGGAAGCCCCGCCAAAGTGGTGCGTGAACTGACCGATGAAGAGGTGGCAGAGCTGTACGCTTCGGCACAGCGGTATGTGGCATTTAAAAATGAGTATCTGTAGGTAGAAGGTAGAAGGTAGAAGGTAGAAGGTAGAAGGTAGAAGGTAGAAATTTTTCATATGCTCTCTTATGCCAACCTTAGTTACTACCTCCTCCCTCCCTTTGGAGCCCTATCATTCCTGGCTTGACCAGGAATCTTTGCCTCAATAATCTAAAAGATGTCAAGATCCCGGATCAAGTCCGGGATGACACTCATATGGAAGCGAGGATTCCTCGCCAAAAAGGCTGGGAATGAATTCCCAGTTCCAAAGTTTGTCATTCACAAGATAACATGAAATGAAAATCCCAAGAAGGAAAAAACAATGAACCAAACCATTACCAAAAGCTTCAGAGACATCTTCTCAAAAACGGTACTTCTCTTTACACTGAAAGTCACCATTGTCTCCGCTATCATCACAGCTGTTGTCGTATGGCTCTTTGGCGGTATGCTGACAGGCTTTGTCAAGAGTTATCTCGGCTGGATACCCTGGGAGTGGCTGCAGACAACCGGCGCATCCGTTGCAACTATTGCAATTGCCTATATGCTCTTCATCATCACCATCTCCATCGTCACCTCTTTAATGGTGGAACCGCTGCTTATCAAACTGGCAGCAAAACACTACCCGGACAAACCCGTTACCGGTTCGCCAAGCATTACGAAGTCACTCTTGCTGAGCCTCAAAGCTGGACTCATCTTTCTGGTGATCTTTCTCTTCACCTTTCCGGTGATGTTCATTCCGCTGGTCGGTGCAATCTGGATGCTCTGGCTCTGGTCACTGCTAATCAAAGAGCCCACCCTCTACGATGTCGGCTCCCTCTTCATCAACAACAAAGAGGAACTCAAGGCCAGAAAAAGAGGAACGCCCCTGCTTTCCATGATCGCTGCGGCGTTCAACTACATTCCGGTTCTCAACATCTTTGCACCCGTTTTTGCCCAGATACTCTTTTTGCACCACGTGCTTGGAGAAGGTAGAAGGTAGAAGGTAGAAGGTAGAAGGTAGAAGGTAGAAGGTAGAAGGTAGAAGGTAGAAATTTTTCATATGCTCTCTTATGCCAACCTTAATTGCTCCCTTCTCACTGTCATCTACTCCCTTTGGAAACCCCGTCATTCCTGCGAAAGCAGGAATCTTTGCATCAACCGGCAAATCAACTTCAAGATCCCGCATCGAGTGCGGGATGACATAATACTTCCCACTGCTACCTACTACCTCCTACCTCCTCACTACTCTCTCTTTTTATTCTCCTGCTCTTCTTGCTCGATGTCGCAAACTGCAGCAGGTCGTCGGTGGTTTTGACGTAGTCTGGCAGTGTTTCAAAGCTTTTGAGCATCACTTTTGAGGCGCACAGCGCGTCTGAATAGGCGCGGTGGTGGTTGGTCTCTTCCATGCCCAGTGCTTCGATGAGATAAGCAAGGCCGTAGCGTTCGCTCTCGAAGGTCCGTTTGGCAAGGTCGATCGTGCAGAGTTTGGGGTTTCCAATGCCGCCCAGCCCAAAACGCTCGAACGAAGCATCCAGAAAGGTGTAGTCGAAGTTGGCGTTGTGGGCAACAAAGACGGCATCGCCCATGAATTGGCGCAGTCCCACCAGCGCTTCACGGCGGCTTGGTGCACCGATGAGGTCTTCGGGTTCTATGCCGGTGATTTTGGTGATATATTCAGGCAGGAAGGCGCACTCCACAAAGGTTTCATAACGGTCGACCACCTTACCCTGCTCTATCATCACCGCACCGATCTCGATGACCTGCGATGTACCCGGTTTGCTGCCGTTGGTTTCTATGTCAATCACGCAGTAGCGCTCTTCCTGATAGGGGGTAAAAAAGGGTTTGAACCGATAGTTTTCACCCTTCTGCTCTATAGGGTATCCCGATGCCTGCAGGAGCAGAAAGATCGTATCGCTCTCTTCAAGCAGTGTTGTGTGCTTTTTTACAATGGTACTGTACTGCGCTTCGCTCAACACGCCATCGTGCTTGTGAAACGCCTGTGTCAGTTCGTTAAAGACTTTTCGCATTGAGAATGAAGCGCTCCACTTTTTTGGGGTCTTTTTTCCCTTTGACAGACTCCACACCGGAGCTGACATCCACACCGTAGAAACCGAAGCGCTTCACCTCGTCGACATTCTCCGGTGTCAGACCGCCTGCCAGAATGATCTTCGAACAATCCACCCCCTCGAACCACTCCAGATTCAGCCGCTTCCCGCTGCCTCCGTACGCTTCACAGTAGGCATCAACCAGCCTGTAACGGTCCGAAAAGCGGTGCACATCTTCAGGCGATTTCGCCCGAACCACGGGAAGCGTCTTTGTCTCGATGATATCCAGCGACTCCTCATCCACATCGAAATGGATCTGCGCCAGTGAGATCCCAGTATAGCGGCAGACCGTGTCGATGGTCTCTACGCCCTCGTTAACAAAGAGCCCCACCCGCTCCACAAAAGGCGGCAGCTGCTCGATGATATGCTGCGCATTCTTGGGCGTGATATAGCGTGGCGACTTGTTGTAAAAGACAAACCCCAGCGCATCCGCACCACAGGCAACTGCATGCAGCGCATCGCGAAGGTTGGTGATACCGCAGATCTTTACGCGCACAATGGCTCCCTTCTAGGGAGAGTGAAGAGTTTTGGTTTGTTTTTCTTTCGAAAAACTTCTATTTTTTTGTAGTACATTCTCTCTCCTTTAATAAAAGCATTGCGTAGCAATGCATACCGACACTATTCACTCTTCTCTATTCACTTCAAAGAGGCAATCGCCTCTTTAACCCCTTTTGGGTGTTTATAGACATACGACCCTGCCACCACGACATCCACGCCGGCTGCGGCAAGCTGCTTGACATTGACATCGTTCACGCCGCCGTCCACTTCGATGAGGCAGTCAGGGTTGCGTTTTTCGATGAGTGCTTTGAGGCGCTGTACCTTTTCGATGACGGAGGGGATGAACTTCTGTCCGCCAAAACCGGGGTTGACACTCATCAACAGTACCATGTCGAGGTCTTCAAGCAGGAACTCTACCGATTCAGGCAGGGTATGGGGGTTGAGTACGATGGAGGGGCGGATACCCAGAGAGCGGATCTTCTGAATAAGACGGTGGGGGTGCTTCTCCTCTTCGATGTGAAACGAGATGAACTCCGGATTCAGCGGTGCGAAGAGATCGACAAAGAAGCTGTTGTTCTCCACCATCAGGTGAATGTCAAGCGGCTTTGTCGCCGCCTTGGCAACGGCATCGACCACCACCGGACCGATAGTCAGGTTGGGGACGAAGTGACCGTCCATCACATCCACATGCACCAGATCGCATCCGCCGTCACAGACGGCTTTGACATCTTCGGCAAGTCTGCCGAAATCTGCAGAAAGAATACTGGGGGCTACCAACATAGAAGTTCCTCTGTTTAAAGTGGCGTATTATAGCACACCGCAGGTAAGAGCCTTTGGGCGCTACGCATCCTCATCCATACCTATGCGGATAAATACCAGTTCGATATCGCTTAACTTGATCAGCTCCCCAATCTCCGTGACGATACGGTGGCGCATATCGCTGTAAGCCAGTTCATCTTTTGCTTTCACAAAGAAGCGGAGTTCATACAGAATGCCGTGTTCGGTATAGTCGTTGACACCGGTGAGCATAATCTTGCCGCTGTCGACATCGGGATGGTTCTGCAGATACGCCGCAATTTTGGCATCGACTGCATCCAGCAGGCTTTTTGGCGTATCGAGCGCAAAGAGGAAGCGGGTATCGACACGCATCGCTTCGCGTTCGGAGTAGTTGTCGATCATCTCCTGTGTAATCTTGTTGTTGGGGATGGTCAGTACCGTATCACGGGTGGTGCGTATTTTGGTCGAACGTATGCCCACATTGATAATCTTGCCGACCTCATCGCCTATCTTGATGCGGTCTCCGGTCTTGAAGGGTCTGTCGGCAATGATAATCGCCGAACCGAAGAAGTTGGCGATGGTATCTTTGGCCGCGATCGCAAAGGCAAGACCACCGATACCAAGCCCTGCCAGTACCGTTTTGTAGGGGATGTGCAGCACTTCGGCTACGGCAAAGAGTGCTGCGGTAATCAGCAGTATACGCACGATACTGCCCGAAAGCGAGACGATGATCTCGTCCACATCGGTAGAGGTACGGCGCGCATGGATCTGAAGCACGGTGAACATAATGGTGATGAGGTTGTAGAGAATCCAGGTAACTCCAATAACGATCAGCAGATAGGAGAAGGTTTTGATCAGAGAGAATACAAGGTCGGAGAGCCCCAGCTGATGTGCCCCAAAAAGCACGACAAGTGCAAAGATGATCATCTGCGAAGGTCGCAGAAAGCGCAGGGTGATCATCTCTTCGCTCCAGCGCTTTGTCAAATAGAAGCGTTTCACTACGGCAAAGGTCAGCCACTTGCTCACATAGCTGAGGAAAAAGGCGAACAGTACGATGAGCACCAGAAGAATGATCTGCCACAGCGCCGTATCATACACTTTTTTTACCAAAACCGGTGAGATGGACTTGGCATACCGCTTAAGCGTGAAATAGAGAAGGTTTTCATCTCTTACAACAGCACCCTCTTTAAGCGGCAGACGCTCCATCGCCTCATAAAGTCTTTCGATGTGCGCCAGCGTTTCTGGCGTGAACTGCCACCGCACCCGCCCCTCCTCTTCATAGGGGGCGATGACGATGCTTCCCAGCGGGTGGTAGAAATAGATATAGGGAATCCTGCTCTTGGGATTGTTGGGGATCTCCTGATAGACGGTGTTGCCTATGCGGTTGATCACCCCGAGCAGATAGTGTGCAAGCAGCGGCGCCTGCCACTCCCAGATGGCCGGATCGACTCCGGAGAGGTTCATCGTCTCGATGACATGCTTCTTGCCCCCGCGCTCCCACCGTTCGTTCTGTTCGATGAAAGTACGGATGGTATCGCGCGGATTGGTCAACAGGAGGTTGCGGTGCGGGTCGAACTCCTTGAGGCCATAGGCTGCCAAAAGCGTTTTGAGCTTCGCGTCAAGCACTTTCTCTTCGGGCATCACCATACGCCACGCGTTTCGCTGCTTCTCTCTATGGAAAGTTACATCGACACTGTTATCCGTACCTGCCTGATGAAAGGTAACCGTTACCCTGTTGCCTTCGATTTTTGACGGGAAGTCGAATTTGTGAATGGTACACATATCAAGCGTCTGAAAGAACTTTCGCAGCAGTATCATACGCTTGCCGTAGAAGAGTTTTCGCTGTGCGGGAGTGTACTGCACCAGCTTCGTGCCCGACTCCAGCGCCTCGTACTCTCCGTTTCTAAGACGGTTTCCAAGCTTCAGAAAGGTGTAGAGCGTCGCTATGGGCGTGGCCGTATCTTTGGGAAGAGAAGAGAGGTTCGTCTCTTTTGTGACCCGAACGGCAGAGACCCACTCACCGCTTTGCAGCATACCGAAAAAGGCGTTCCCGTCCGGACTCATCGTGAATACGAAACTCTGGCTCCACTGACGGTTTTTGGAGACTCCTTTGAGTGTCTTTCCCTCAACTTTTGCTTCTATCGTTCCGTCGTTTGGCTGGTAGGTGCCGTTAACTTCATTGCCGTGCTGCTGCAGATATGCGACAAAAACGCCCTCCTGCCAAAAGACGTTCCACTTTCCGCTCCAGGTATGCTCCGCCGAAACGGCAGCCGTCACAAACACTAACCAAATGCTTAATGCTGTAAAAAATTTCCGCACGCTCTCCACCTGACACTCTTTTTATACTATTATAACAGAAGCTTCTGATACCAAATACTTCGTTCGACAATGCCCTTTTTATAACAGTTAAGCGGAATTTATGGATTGCTTTTATATAATTCGCCACAAAATATTCGGGGCCGCATAGCATCTATGCCGTCTACATTACATACACAAGGTATCACCATGGCAAGAAAATGTTCAGTAAGTGGCAAAGGTCCACTGGTCGGAAACAACGTGTCTCACGCACACAACAAAACGAAGAGAAGACAGCTTCCAAACCTCAGAACGGTTAGAGTGACTCTCGAAGACGGTACGACAAAGCGCATCAAAGTAGCGGCGTCTACACTCAGAACCATGAAAAAGAAAGCGGCTGCGGCAGCTGCGGCTAACTAATTTCTCAGATAGGAGAGGGTATACTCTCTTATCATGACCTCACTGGAAAAATTCAAACAGTTTCTCGGCTGGAGAAGCGCACCCAAACCGCACATCACACTCAATGACGAGTACTATGGTCATTTAGCCCCCTTTAGACTCCCCCTTATTCTTACCGTACTGATTATGCTTCTGGGCACCATCGGGTATATGGTTATAGACAAGTTCCCATTGATGGATGCTATCTACCAGACGGGAATCACCTTCACCACGGTAGGATTCGGCGAGATACGTCCCATCTCCGATGCAGGGCGTATCTTTACGATCACACTGATCATCTTCGGCTTTGTCGTCTTCTCTATCGCGGTGGGAATCATCGCCGAAGTGGTCAAAAAAGGGGAGTTTCAAAAAACTGCCAAGGAGCGTAAAATGCTTTACGAGATCGCCAGGCTCAAGCAGCACTTCGTCGTCTGCTACCACAACGAGTTTACCGTACAGGTAACCAAACAGCTGCGTGCCAACCACATCCCTTTCGTTGTTGTCGACCCACGCGAAGACCTCGAAGAGATCGCCAAAAAGCACAAATACCCCTACTACGTCTCGGCCGAGCCGCACACCGAAGCGGGTATTCTCAAATCCCACCTCTCTTCGGCAAAGGGGATGATCACCCTGGCAGACAATGTTGCCGACAACATTGCCACCATCGCCTCGGCACGTCTGTATGAGCGTGAAATCGGACGGATGCGAAAATACCTCATCATTGCCAATGCCAAAAGCTACGAAGATGAGCAGAAACTGCAGAAACTCGGAGCCGACAAGGTTGTTACTGCCACGAAACTGATGGCACAGCGTATCAACGCCATGGCGGCACGCCCGGACATGGAGAACCTGCTGCAGGAGTTCCTCTACAAAAAGGATACGCCACTCGATATGGAGGAGGCGAAAGTCTCAAAAACCTCCTGGCTGACACTTAAAAAGATTAAAGCCGCACGCTTCAGGGACATTGCAAACGTTACCATTATCGGTATCCGCCAGAAAGACGGCAAGTTCATCCCGATGCCAAAGGGCGATACGATCATTATGCCCGAATCCAAACTGCTGCTGATCGGTACCGGAGACGGGATAAGAAAAGCGAAGAAGATCATTAGGAAAAAAGAGAAACCTGAAGAACTTAAGTACGTCTAATTATACTCTTCTGTGAAAATAGCGGTTTCACTCGATAGCTCTGGCAGGTGCAAACGGCAGAGCTGCCCTACGGGTTGAGTGCACCTTTGTCGCCATCGAGTGAAACCTTGTCCTCTCATTCAATTTAAAATCAAAGATCTCCGTCACGCTTTCGCGTGAAGTGAAGAATTAAGAGTGAAGAATGAAGAGTTTTGGTATGCTTTTCATCTAAAATGAAAAGCTATTTATTAAAGGGGGCTTTATGTCCAACTATACGATTACTCCGCTTGAGGGCGGACTTGCCAACGTAAAAGGGTTCTACTGTGATGCAGTCAATGTCGGGATGCGCCCGGATGCTTCACAGGGGGATGTCGCTTTTATCCGATCGGAGACTCCCTGCCGTATCAGTACCGTCTTTACCACCAACCAATTTCAGGCTGCACCCATCAAACACTATCAGCGCTACCCGGAGGGGTTCGAGACCAACTTTGTGCTCATCAATGCCAAGAATGCCAATGCGATGACCGGAGAGAAGGGTATCGAAGATATCGATACCATCCTCTCTGCACTGCCGAAGGACATCAAGCCGCTCAACCCGCTGATGAGTTCAACAGGTGTCATCGGTTACCGGCTGCCGGTTGAGAAGATCACTTCCGCATTCGACAGGCTCGATTTCAATGCAAAGAACTCAAATGAAGCCGCCCGCGCTATCATGACCACTGACAGCTTCAAAAAGGAGCTTGCCTGCAGAGTGAAACTCTCTGACGGCAGCAGCTTCCATATTGCCGCCATCTGTAAGGGTGCGGGGATGATCAATCCCGCCATGGCAACCATGCTCTGCTTTGTCACGACCGATGCGGATGTTCCCAAAGCCGATATGGATGCCCTGCTGCAAAACGGGGCCGACCACTCCTTCAACCGTATCAGTGTCGACGGGGACACCTCCACCAACGATACGGTGATGCTCCTGGCTAACGGCAGCAGCGGAAGCTACGACAAGGAGGCCTTTGCCGAAGCACTCAACGGTATGCTCTTTGAGCTTGCGATGATGATTCTGCGTGACGGAGAGGGGGCCAACAAGCTTGTCGCTTTCGAGGTTACGGGTGCAGCCAGCGACGAAGAGGCGGAGCGCGCAGCAAGGGCGCTGAGCAACTCGCTGCTGGTCAAGACCGCTCTCTTTGGCGAAGACCCCAACTGGGGGCGCATCGCCTCCACCATCGGTGCCAGCGGCATCGCATGTGACGATACGACACTTACCATCCACTACGACGACCTGCTCATCTACTCCGATGCACACCGGGAGCTTGACCCCGAACGTGAAGAGCAGGCCTATGCCATCATGAAGCAGGAGCAGTTCACCGTCCGCTGTGATCTTGGCCTTGGAGAGGGAAGCTTTACCGCCTACGGCTGCGACCTGAGCTATGAGTATGTCAAGATAAATGCCGAATACAGAACGTAAAAAATTAAAAATTAAAAATTAAAAATTAAAAGTTAAAAAGTTACGGAGAGGTTTTCACCACTCTGTTATTGCAAAAAAGTTATAATACGGAAACTATATACAGGAGTGACAGATGTTACACGAATACAGAGATGAAATTCACGAACTCAAGCAGCAGAACGCACACTTTGCAAAGATTTTCGAAAAGCACAACGAACTTGACCAGAAAGTTGAAGATGCCGAAACGGGGCGCGTGCCTATGACTGATATTGAGCTTGAAACTCTCAAAAAAGAGAAACTTCGCCTCAAAGACGAAGCGTACAGCATGATCCTTGAGTACAAAAAGAGCAAAGAGGCGTAACCGAAGCGGACCTGTGCCGCTTGTGCCCTTTTATCCATTCTCCCTTTTTACTTTTCCCCATTACACCCATACACGAGCAAATTTACCATGACACCATTCTCCACTCTTGAGAGACTTCCAAAAGCACTATTGACTACCCTTGACGAACAGGGATTTACAGAGATGACGCCCGTACAGAAGCGCTCCATTCCGCTCATTCTACAAGGCAGAGACCTTCTGGTGCAGTCCAAGACGGGTTCGGGAAAAACGGTGGCGTTCGCACTTCCATCGTTAATACAGACAAAAGTTGAGAGCAACACACCTCAGACACTGATCATCACCCCCACCCGTGAACTGGCAGAACAGGTCGCCCAGCAGGTACGCACACTCGCTTCCACACTGCCGAACTTCAAGGCCGTGACGCTCTATGGCGGCGTGCCGCTGCGTGCCCAGGCGGATTCACTTACCAAGGGTGCACATATGCTTATTGGCACACCCGGACGACTGCTGGACCATCTCTCCAAAGGCACACTCGATCTTGACAGCATCGAACGGATCGTCCTCGATGAGGCAGACCGAATGCTCGATATGGGCTTTTACGATGACATTCTCAACATCGTTTCACAGGCAAAAAAGACAAAACAGCGCCTGCTCTTCTCCGCAACCTTTCCGGAAAAGATCAAAACACTGGCGCAGACACTCCTGAAGCATCCGGAGGTCATCTCCATTACGCCCCGACACACCGAAGGGCAGATAGAGACATTCGTCATCTCTACCCGCAACAAAGACAAAACCCTGCAGCAGGTCATCGACATCTTTACACCCGCATCTGCGCTGATCTTCTGCAATACCAAGGCAGACACCGTCGCTCTGACACAAAAGCTGCAGCAGGCAGGCAACGATGTAACAACCATACACGGTGATCTCGATCAGGAGGCAAGGCAGGAGGCCATTATACGCTTTGCCAACGGCTCAAGTCCCGTACTGGTCGCAACCGATGTCGCTTCCCGCGGCATAGACATCGACAATGTCGACCTCGTTGTCAACTATGACCTTCCCTTTGACAAAGAGGTTTACACCCACCGCATAGGACGCACAGGGCGTGCAGGTGCTTCAGGCAAAGCGGTCTCTCTCTACACGCCCGGCAGCACAAAGACAGCCTATATTCTTGAAGAGGCAAAAGCGTTGGATATCGACACGATAGAGAGCAGCCGCCGTAACTTCAGGATGGTTTCACATCTTGAGACCATTGCACTCAACGGCGGAAAGAAGCAGAAGCTTCGCAAGGGAGACATACTGGGTACTTTCTGTAAAGAGATGGGACTGGAAGCCGGTCAAATAGGCGCCATTACGCTGATGGCAAACCGTACCTACATCGCCATTGACAAAGCTGTTGTCAAAAAGGTACTTTCCATGCTCAAATCAGTACGTATCAAAAAACGGAAATATATCGCCTGGCAGGTAGACTAATCTTCACCAAGGATCTCTTTTTTCCGTTTTTGGCGAATGACATAAAAGAGTGTAACGAAGAGTATGCTTGCCAGTGCAATAAGTGTCGCTGTGTGCAGGTACTGGGAAATAAGCGTTTCGTTGGAGCCTACCAGATACCCTACAGCCACCAGCACGACTACCCAGATACCCGCTCCCAGTGCGGAGTAGAATGAAAATTTCAGCAGGTTCATCCGCGCCAGTCCTGCAGGCAGGGAAATAAGCTGTCTGATACCGGGAATCAGCCGCCCGTTGAAAGTAGAGAGTTCACCATGCTTTGTAAAAAAGGCTTCAAGCTTGTCCAAAGTTTCGGGTTTGACAAAGAAGTATCTGCCGTATTTCAGTAAAAAAGGGCGTCCAAAATGCATTGCGATGTAGTAGTTAAAGAGCGCACCGCCAAGCGATCCGGCTATGCCGACAAGCACCACCATATAGAGATTCATCTCCCCCTGATAGGCAAGATAGCCTGCGGGAATCATAATCACTTCACTGGGAAAGGGGAAAAAAGTACTCTCGAGGAACATCAGCAAAAAGATGCCCCAGTAGCCCATCGCACCGATGGTGTCGACCAGATAGGCGGCAATGTCGTGAAGCATGGGTGCTATTCGCTGTAGGCACCCACGGAGGTGAGTCTCTCATAGCGTTTCTCAAGCAGTTCGTCTGTAGAAAGTTCCTGAAGTGCCTTGACAGTTTCAAGGAAGTAGGTTTTCAGCACTTCGGCTGCCGCTTTTTTGTCGCGGTGTGCACCGATGAGCGGTTCATCCAGTACATTGTCGATCAGTTTGTGCTCAAGCAGATCGTCCGGTGTGATCTTAAGCGCTTTGGTTGCTGTCTCCACCTTGCTTGGGTCGTTCCACAAAATCGCGGAGCACCCCTCTGGGGAGATGACCGAAAAGACGGAATAGCGCATCATTGCCAGTCTGTCCGCCACGCCGATGGCAAGCGCACCACCCGATCCGCCCTCACCGATAACCACAGAAACCATGGGAACCTTCGTTGCAGCAAACTCGAAGAGGTTGCGTGCGATCGCTTCGCTCTGTCCGCGCTCCTCCGCACCAAGACCCGGGTAGGCACCCGGAGTGTCCACAAGCATCAGAACAGGGATGTTGAACTTCTCCGCCAGTCTGACCGCACGCAGCGCCTTGCGGTACCCTTCAGGGTTTGGCATACCGAAGTTACGCTTGATTTTGTTCTTGACCCCGCGCCCCTTCTGTTCGCCGATGACCATTGTCTTCTGCCCGTCGATCCAGCCCATGTAACACAGTATCGCAGGGTCGTCACGAAACGCACGGTCACCGTGAATTTCGTAAGGGTTCTCCAGAATCAGTTTGATGTAGTCCAGTGCATAAGGCCTGTCCGGATGTCTGGCCAGCTGCAGTTTCTGATAATCACTCAGCGAACCGAAGGTCTTCTCTACCTCTTTTTGCAGCTCTTTTTGCAGCTTTTCCACCTGCTCGAGGTTGGCAACGGCGTGGGCAGAGACAATCTCTTCCTGCAGCTTTTCAATCTTGCTCTCAAAATCCAGATAGGTTGCCATGGCTGATCCTTGCCTTATACTTTTTTGAAAATGACGACGCCGTTGGTTCCGCCAAATCCAAAGGAGTTGCTCATGACCGTATTGACCTCTGCTTTTCTTGCTTCGTTCGGTACATAGTCGAGGTCACAATTCTCATCAGGTGTCGTGTAGTTGATGGTCGGAGGCAGTACGCCGTCACGCATCGCCATCAGAGAGACAACCGCTTCAATGGCACCTGCGGCACCAAGGCAGTGGCCCACCTGCCCTTTGATGGAGCTGACAGGCGGGCAGTTCTCTTTGCCGCCAAAGAGCTCTTTAAGTGCAGCTGTTTCGTTCTTGTCGTTGATCGGTGTGGAGGTACCGTGTGCATTGACATAGTCGACTTTCGGTTCACCGGCCATTTTGTACGCCATCTTCATCGCACGCAGCGGGCCGTCCATGGTTGGTGTCGTGATGTGGTTGGCATCTCCGCTCTCCCCAAAGCCGATCAGCTCACCGTAAATGGTCGCTCCGCGCGCTACGGCATCTTCATAGGTTTCAAGTACCAGTGCAGCCGCACCCTCACCCATGACAAAGCCGTCACGGCCTGCATCGAACGGTCTGGAGGCACCCTGCGGGTCGTCGTTACGCGTAGAGAGTGCCTTCATCGCGGCAAATCCGCCAACACCTGCAGCACAAATGGCCGCTTCGGCACCTACTACCAGCATCTTGTCCGCTGTTCCTATCATGATCGACTTCGCCGCTTCGCCGATAGCGTGCGTTCCTGCGGCACAGGCAGTAACAGAAGAGAGATTCGGACCTCTGAGGTTGTGGTCGATGGAGACAAATCCGCCGAGCATGTTGACAAGAGAAGAGGGAATGAAGAAAGGAGAGATTCTTCGCGGCCCGCGTGTCGCAGCGATGACAGAGTTCTTTTCAATGTTGATCAGTCCACCGATCCCTGACGCCGAAGCGACACCGAAACGGTCCATATCGACATCCTCACCCAATTTCGCATCGGCAATCGCCTCCTGTGCCGCCTTGAGCCCAAGCTGGATGAAACGGTCTGCTTTCTTGACCTCTTTTGCATCCATAACTGTCGTCGGATCGAAATCGGTGATCTCACCGGCAATCTTTACAGTATGCTTCTCCGTATCGAACGATGTAATCTCTTTGATACCGCATTTTCCCTCTACGATGGCCGAAAACGCACTCTCTTTGTCCAACCCCAGAGAGTTGATCATTCCCAAACCTGTTACCACTACTCTTTTCACTGCTGCTCCTATCTGTTGTTCATAAGATATAGACGAATATTCCGGACAAATACTCAGCTATCTCTTACCGCTCCCAAAGGGAGGGTAAAGGCTTACGCCTGCGCGTTCTCAATGAATTTGATTGCGTCTGCGACAGTTGCGATCGCTTCTGCCTGATCGTCAGGAATTTCGATATCGAACTTCTCTTCAAGCGCCATAACAAGCTCAACGACATCAAGACTGTCAGCCCCGAGATCCTCTACGAACTTAGACTCTTCTTTTACCTCATCAGGGCTCACGTTCAGTTGCTCAACAACTACCTCTTTTACATCATCAAATAATGCCATTGATTACTCCTTAAGTGTGTTAAAATACGCCTAAGTATAGCAGAAAAATGATAAAAATCTTATCGTACTGTTCCATTTCTCTTCTACCCTGACAGATATTTGTGTTTTAGTAATGTTGGTAAATATCTCCTTTATTTAGAAACATTGACAAACATACAATCATTTTTGCTATACTTACACATAAAGAAAACATATAATCTTCATAAAAACAGGTAAGACACACCATGAAAAAACTTCTCCTACTGGCCGTAGCCACCCCACTTCTTCATGCAGAAGAGTCTGCTTCCCCCTATATGGCACTGGCCTACGGTCTTGTGCTTTTACTGGTTGCAATTATCGGGTTCATTCTCTTTTCACGCCTTAAGAAACCCACTGTCAAAAAGCAAAAAACGACAGAGAAGAAAGAGGCCAAAACAGCAAAAAGTGCTAACCCTGATCTTGTTGAACAGTACCGCATCAATATGAAAAAGATCAAAATAGAGAATCAGCCTTTCCGCCTCAGCGGAATGCTGCATATTCTGACAAACAAGATCAGTGAACCGCTGAAGACAAGCGGCCATCAGCTTCACTACGATGTTGACAACGAGGTAGGGCGCTACATTGTTGGCGATAACGACTACATTGAACAGGTACTCGAGGCTCTCATGGAGCATGTCATCGCAATGAACAGCAACCAGGAGGTCATACTGCATGTCTCCAAAGAGAAGGCACAGCATATTGTCTTTGATGTCTCCAACCCCACTGCCGTCATGCCAAAGTCGGAGCTTGAAACATATATGAGTGCCGATACAGCCGGAGAGCATGCAGATAAAGCCCTTGTCTCGTTTATCAAAGCACGCAACATAGCAGAAGCAATGGGCGGATCTATTGAAGTCAAAAGCAGCAAGCGTACCGGAACACACTTTATTTTCAAAATACCCTATATCGAAGACCGTGATAACCGAAGTAATCAGGAGAAGCTCAAAAAGTTCCTTAGCGGCAAAAAAGCCCTTTTTATTGGAAAGACGAAGTACGAAACCAAAAGAGCACAGTATATTTTCGATACTTTTGGCATCAAGATTGACCATATGAGTCTCAGTGATTTCGAGACAAAAAAGCCTGACCTCAAAAAGTATGACATGGCTATTCTCCGCTCTTCAAACCTGACTCCGAAACATATCAGTTTCTTTAAAAAAGTACGTCAAAGCAGCAACAAGGAGTTCAAAACTATCATTGTCCATGAACTCTTCGAAGACGAAAAGACCATCAACTCCTCCAAACCCATCGCCGATGCCGAACTCTACAACCCCACCATCATCGGTGATGTCGAAGAGATACTCTATCAGATGTTCATCCTCAAAAGTAAAGCAGTCAAGGGGATCAGCAACCTGGAAACTTTCGATACCGATACTTTTGCAATCAAAGGAAACCATGACTTCAGCGAAGAGGAGCTGCAAAAGTTCAGAGGAGCTCACATTGCCGTAGCCGAAGACAGTAAAGTCGACATGCGTGTCATGCGGAACATCCTTGACAGCATCGACGGGATCAAACTCTTTACGGTCAACAACGGTATCGAAATGATGAAACTGCTCGAGGAAGAAGAGATCGATATCATCTTTGCAGACATCAACATGCCGCTGCTCGACGGGCTGACAATGACACGAAGAATCCGCTCCGAAACAAAATGGGAAAGAATCCCCATCATCTCCATCTCATCAATGGCATTCAAGCATGAAGTACGTGCCATGCAGCTTGCCGGAATGAACGCCGCGATCACCAAACCCATCACGGCACAGGATGTCTATATGGCCCTTGAGAAATTCCTTATCATAACACCGAAGATAGAGATGCGTCTAACACACTGTAACGACAAAGATCTCGATTATAAATGCAATACCTATGTACTCAATGTTGAAAAGGGTGTGGAAGATGCGGGCAGTCCCAAAAACTACCTTGAACTACTGCATGAAACGATGGACCTGCTACAGGGAAGTGACGAAAAGCTCAAAGAGCTGATTCGTCACGAAGAGTATACTTCCCTCAAAGAGTTTTCACACTCCATGCTTGAACTCTATGGCAACATCCATGCCAATGAAATGGTCAAAATGTTCGAAGAGCTCATGTATTACCTTTCAAGCAGAAAAAAACCTTATCTGATGGAGTATACAATGCTCTACAAGAAAAATATGCAGCGTCTGCAGGATGAGATAGATGCGCTGGAGAAACACCTACACAAGGGGAAGTGATCCCCTCTTTTAAAACTTGTAGCGCAGGTTGGTGTAGACGTAACGTCCTGGCTCGTTCATCAGCATCACCTTATCGTTAGGTGCTGTTGTCGGTAGAAGAATCAGATCCTTATAGGTATTGGAAACGGCATAGGTGCGGTCGAAGAGATTGTCCACACCGACAGTGATTTCAAAGTGCTCAGCGAATATCTTTGTCGCTTTCAGATTCACGATAGCATAGGAAGGAAGATATTGTTCCCCGTTCTCTTCATCATAATCCTTCCATGCTGCCGAACCGACAAGCTCCGCACGCATATTGAAAGTTGCATCCCAGTCGTAGTTGACTGCAAGATTATACTTAAATGGTTCAATTTCCGGCA
>JALTVI010000028.1 GCA_027049035.1 Sulfurovum sp.
TCTACCTTCTACCTTCTACCTTCTACCTTCTACCTTCTACCTTCTACCTTCTACCTTCTACCTTCTACCTTCTACCTTCTACCTTCTACCTTCTACCTTCTACCTTCTACCTTCTACCTTCTACCTATTCGCATTTCTTCGCCCCAAGCTTCAAAATCTCCTCACAGGCAAACCCTGCTGCTTTTCGTGCTTCGACATTGATATGCGGTCGGTGCTTCATCGTCAGGTTGTAGCGCTCCAATATCTCGAAATAGACACTCTCGTCCTTCTCCTCTTTGGCACAGAGGTATTTGAACCATCTGTCCCCTTTGTGGACATGGACAATCTCCTCTTCGTAGATCGTCTGCAGGGCGCTCAGGAGTGACGCCACATGAGGGTTCTTCTTTTTGTTCTCAAGCTTTTTCATGATCTGAGGATTGACATCGAGCCCGGAAGCTTCATAATAGCGGGGGATGATAGCCATACGGTCAAGCACACTGTCAGCCGTATGCTCTGCAGCATCGAAGAGCCCGGCATGTACAGGAAAGTCGCCGTAATCATAGCCCAGTGTCTGCAGTATTTCGGTAAGCATCTTGTAGTGTCGGATCTCATCAGCCGCCACTTCAAGCCAGTCTCGTTTGTAGTCATTTGGCATAAAGGGAAACCGGTAGACCGCATCGAGTGCGAGGTCTATGGCAGAGTACTCGATGTGGGCGATGGAATGCACCAGTGTCGCAAGCCCTTCTGTAGTATCGAAATCCTTCCGTGCGGGAAGTTCTCTTGGAGAAACAATACGGCATCTGGAAGCATAAGAGGGCCTATCGAAGCGCTTTGGAACGAACGCCTCATTGAAGCTAACCTCATTTTGGTTACAATACGCCAAAGCCTGAAGCGTTATGGCCTCTTTGACCGCAATATCGTCACTGGTAAGCGCTTCTTCCAATTTGGCGTAAAAATCCATAAGGAATTATAGCATGCAAATCAAAATGCAACCCATGGGACCCTACCAGACCAACTGTTACATTGTCACTGTCGACGGTAAAGACCTCATCATCGACCCGGGTGTCAACGCCACCGAATGGGTACTTGAGAACGTCACCAACCCTGTAGCTGTGCTCAACACACACGGACACTTCGACCATGTCTGGAGCAACGATTCGGTAAAGTCCGCTCTGCACATCCCTCTCTACTGCCCCAAAGAGGATGTCTTCATGCTCACTGACGACCCGCTGGGACAGGGAACGCCCAAAAGCGTACCCGACTACGAAGTGACTGGGGATGAGACGCTTGATATAGCCGGCATCAAAGTACGCTACCGCCACTTCCCCGGCCACACCCCCGGATGCTCCGTCATCGAGATAGGCGATGCCTGGTTCAGCGGCGATTTCATCTTCGAACAAAGCATCGGACGGTGGGATTTTCCCGCTTCAAGCGGCGAAGCGATGGTAAAGAGTCTCCAAAAGGCGATGCAGATACAGGAAGATTACACCCTCTACCCCGGCCACGGCGGCACCACCACCCTCAAAGCCGAACAGAAACTCCTCCCCCTCTGGATCGAACAGGTGAAACGCACAATATGAACATGAACTGCTTCACACCCCACTTATCATCTTAAAATCAAGGATCGTACCAATCTGTATTTCTATCTGCAGCATCTCCGCCTCTGTCAGGGAAGCGAGTTTTTCATGTGTAATACGATGAATATCTATCGCTCTGATCTGATCACACAGCAGTTGTGAATCTCTCTCCAGCTTTCCCCGTTTGTTTACTGTAAAACGCAGAGGGTATGCACCCTCTATACACCGTGTCGTCAACGGTACGACAATGACTGTGGTATGACCGACTTGATTCAGAATATTTGACTGCAACACCAGTACAGGTCTTCTTTTGCCAACCTCATGCCCTCTGGTGGGGTAAAGTTTCGCCAGATAGATACCACCACGATCAAGCATCTTCCAGTCCGTCCAGGAGTGTCTCTTCAAACTCCCTGTTGACTCTGGCACTCTCTTCTCTGACACGCATCGAAGCCTTTTGCATCTGCTGTTGCATCTCTTTTCGTGCCAGAGACGTTTCATAGTCAGTAATGGCTCGTCTAATCAGCTCGCTCTTGCTGATATGAAGACGCTGCGCCAACACACCTACCCGCTCAAAGAAACTTTCATCGGTTTTCAGTGTCAATGTCTTCATGCAAAACCTTTTTACTTACTTTGGTATTACCATTTTACTCAATTTGAAGGATATTGTCAATAAAAGTTCTCATGCCAACACATGCTTCTCAAGTACAAATACCGTGAAACTGCCTTCAAAGACAGTTTTTTGCGCAACAGAGGCAGTCACTTCCACTCCGTACTTTCTACCCTTTCTTGTAACTACATTAGCACAACATACCACAACATCTGCAACTCTTACTGGCGCGACGAACTTCGTTGCAGCCGCCCCAAGAACCACATTGGGATCGTTAACTGCACACATGGCTGCATAGTCAGCCGCACCGAAGATGAATCCGCCATGTACAAGCCCCCGCTCGTCCGCTGTCATCTGCTGCGTAGTATGCAGTACCACTTCGGCATAGCCCTCTTCGATATGTGTCGCTTTGCCGCAGAGAGAGGTGTCAATATTCAAGTGGGTGTTTTGCTTCATGGAATATCCTTTTTTAGAAGGATTATAGCACAAGGAGTAAGGTTGGAACCAAGAATGTATCGGTATCTTTTGGAATCGGAGAGTTTACTCCCGCTAAAATACTTTTCTGCCAAAAAGGGCGAAAATGCACCTAAAGGTATACACTTCGTTAAATTTTCACTTCCTGTTTACTTGTCATCCCGCACTTGATGCGGGATCTTGACGTTGAATGAACATTTGATGCAAAGATTCCTGCTTTCGCAGGAATGACGGAAAAGTTTTGTGATGGAGAAAAAGTGTTTAGTAGGAGAACTTGTAGCCGCGTCGGCGTACGGTGTGGATGACCTGGAAGCCGAGAATGCTCTTCAAGCGCTTTCTTATCTGGTTAATCGCCACTTCGACGGTGTTGTCACTGACATATTCCGGCTCTTCCCAGAGCGCGTTGATGATCTCGTCCTTGCTGAATACGCGCTGCTTTCGCAGTGCCAGATAGGCAAGAATGTCGAAAGTTTTTCCGTTTAGAGAAACGATCTTCTCGTCGAACTCTATCTTTTTGTTGGCAATATCAATGACCAGCTTGTCGATATTCACTTGTGTACCGAAGAGATGACGCATATTCGAAAGTACACGCGCAGCGATCAGGTCTGGGTGTTCGGTATGATGGGTAATGACATCGTCAATACCAAGATCAAAGAGCTCTTTTTGGTTCTTGACGTTATCTGTCAAGATGAGAATCTTCGTTTCACTCTTCTTCTTCTTGACCTCATTGACATAGCGTTCGAGAGAGAACTTAACCCCCTCATCGACAATAATGACCAGCTCATAGTGTCTGAAATCCGTAAAATTAGTCGCATCGTACATATCTTTTGCGTTATCTACGATGCAGATAAAGTATTTTTCCAGCTCTTTTTCGAGCTCTTTTACATAATCGTCGTCAAATCCAACTGTCAATATTCTCATAATGTTCCGCTATCCCGTCATATTTGGAAGAGAAACCTTAAACGATATCCGGTTTCCCTCTGTTTGTAGCGTATTTATAGCAGAATCTAGCTTATTTAAAAATAAAAGTGACTTTCAGCTTCTTTGGTTATTTTAATACTCTGGAGGTTGTATAAAGAGAGGTTATGCTTTCAGTGCCTTGATATAGACACGCTTTGGTGCGGGATATCCTTCAACCGTTTTATCAGGGTTGTCCGGATCGAGGAAATCTTCAAGGCTCTGCGTGGCGATCCACTCCGTTTTGCGCTGTTCGTTCAAGTCTGTCTTCTTTATCTCAAGCACTTCCACTTCGGCAAAGCCTGCACGGTGGCACCAGTTCTTCAGCGCATTAACCGTAGGGATGAAATAGATATTCGGAATTTTGGAGTAGCGTTCTTTGGGTGTCAGGCACACCTCATCCTCGCCGTCTATCATAAAGGTGTCGAGTATCAGTTCGCCGCCTCTGTTCAGGCCCTTGAAGAGTGATTTGAGCATCGCGACAGGATCGGAGCGGTGGTAGAGCACGCCAAGACAGAAGAGCACATCAAATTTGTGCTCGTAAAACGCCACATGCTCGACTCCCAGCATCTCATAGACAATATCCGAGCCGATAAAATGGTCGATGAACTGAAACTGTGAGTAGTAGATGGCAGAGGGGTCGAAGCCAACAAGCTTTTTAGGGGTGTGCGTCTGCATTCTGAAGAGGTAGTAGCCGTTGTTGCAGCCAATGTCGCCGACAACTTTGTTTTCAAGGTTGAAGTGGGGTTCAAGGAGATTATATTTGATCTGACTCTGCCACTCCGAATCGATAAAAAGGTCATTGATGGCAAAGGGACCCTTGCGCCATGGCATCAGGAGCCTGGCCGTCTCTTCGATCTGCTGCATTTGAGTATTGTCGATACCTTCGATGGCGACAGCTACCGTATCGCCAAGCGAAACGGAGACATCGTCAAACACAGGAAGTGCGCCAATTGCCTCCTGCAGCGGCCTGATGTTTTTCCACGTCAGCCACTTTTTGCGCTCTTCTCTAAGCTCCTGAAGATTCATCGGCATTCCACTTTACAGATAGAATAGCTTTCCGTCAGAAAAGCATACCGACACTCTTCACTCTTCACTATTAACTCTTCACTTATTTGACGTACGCTTTGATGATCTTCTGGTCGAACATCGGTCTGTCCCCTGGGCCTGTGGTGACATTTTCGATCTTCTTGACCACATCCTTGCCCTTGATCACTTCACCGAAGATGGTGTAGCCGCCATTGAGGTGCGGTGTGGGCACGGTAGTAATGAAGAACTGGCTGCCGTTGGTGTTGGGACCGCGGTTAGCCATTGCCAGAAGGAAGGGTCTGTCGAAGGTGAGATTCGGTGCATATTCGTTCTTGAACTCTTTATGCCAGATGGACTCTCCGCCGCGTCCCGTACCGGTAGGGTCTCCACCCTGGATCATAAAGCCTTTAATGACACGGTGGAAGATGATGCCGTTGTAATAGCCATTCTTGACATGAGTAACAAAGTTCTCTACCGCCAGCGGTGCCGCCTTGGGATAGAGCTTGAGTTCGATATTCCCAACATTGGTCTTCAGCACCACAATTGGCGCTTTCTTGTCTGCTGCATGTAACACACCTACACCTACTGCCAGGGCAAGACAGAGTTTTAAAAATCTTCTTCTCATCATTTATCCTTCAATGACATCATTTTCACACTTGTCTATGCCAAGCTCTTTGAGCACAAACTCAAAAAAGGCACCGCTCTCTCTCTGCGTCTCATCGGTAAACTCGATATAGAAGGCTTCATGTTCCGACTTGTCAGTCTTTTTGTTATCAAATACCAGAGGTTTCAGACCCGTAGCACTGCACGCTTTCTCGATGGCAATGTTGATCTCATCCCTGAGATCATCTCTCTTGCCGTCAAATACGAGGCTCATTCCCTCGTAACACTCTTCCATTCTCACATTCGCGACAATCTCTTTGCATCTGTCCACTGTTGACCCTTTTTGTAAATATGGGCAATATTATACTATTCTAAGATTATACGATTTTTAAGCCGCTACTTCGCGATACTTGTCGCCCTGGTTTCGCGAATAACATTAACCTTGATTTCACCGGGAAACTGCACCTTCTCGGCAATCTCCCTTGCGATCTCTTTACTGAGCAGCGCCGCATCATTATCACTCATCTTTTTGGCATTGACAAAGACACGTATCTCGCGTCCCGCGTTGATGGCATACGCCTTTTGCACATGCGGCTTGGAGGTGGCGATCGCCTCTATCTCGTCTACACGCTTGGTGAAACTCTCAAGAACCTCCCGTCTGGCACCGGGTCTTGCCGCAGAGAGGGTATCTGCCGCACAGACGGCCGCACTCTCGACCGAGTCTGGCTCTTCATGGCCGTGGTGCGCGTAGATGGCGTTGATGACCGTGGGGTGTTCATCGTACCTGCGGCACAGGTCCGCACCTATCTCCACATGTGATCCGCCCATATCCTGCGTCAATGCCTTGCCGATATCGTGCAGCAGACCCGCACGCATCGCAAGCTTCTCGTCTCCGCCCATCTCCGCAGCCATCACGCGTGCAAGCCTTGCCACCTCAAGCGTATGCGCCAGTGCATTCTGCCCGTAGCTGGCACGGTACTTCAGCCGTCCAATCAGCCTGACAAGCTCTTCATGCATCCCGTAGATACCGAGGTCGATGAGCACATTCTGCCCCTCTTCGAAAGTTTTCTGCTCAAACTCCCGTTCCACCTTCTCGTGCACCTCTTCGATGCGTCCCGGATGGATACGTCCGTCTTCAATCAGTATCTCGATCACACGTGTGGCGATGGCTCGCCGGTAGAGGTTGAAGGAGCTGACCAGAATGACGCCCGGTGTCTCATCGATGACGATATCCACACCAAGCAGCATTTCGAGCGCCTTGATATTGCGCCCCTCTTTGCCGATGATGCGTCCCTTGTGCTCGTCGCTTGGCAGCGTAATGAGGTTGATAAGCCTCTCACCGGCAAACTCGCCCGCATAGCGTGTCGTCGCCTGGGCCAGGATGTAGTTGGCACGCTTCTGCCCCTCTTCCTTTGCCGTCTGTTCATAGCGTCTGACAATGGCAGCGACTTCGGAGCGGCTCTGCTCTTCGACCTTTTCGAGTATATATGCCTTTGCCTCCTCTTTGGTCAAAGCAGCGACATTTTCAAGCTTGGCAATTGCCTCATCAATATGGTCCTGTTTTTCCCTTTCGAGCGCTTCAAGTTTCTCCGCCTGCACCTCAAGCTGCTGTGCTTCTGCGGAGAGTCTCTCTTCTGCTTTTTCAATTTTTTTTCGCTTGCGTATCAGCTCCCGGTTACGCTCCTCAAGCTTCGCAAGACGCTCTTCATAGGCAGTTTCCTGCTCAATCGCCTTGCGCTTGCGTTCCATCTGCGCCTCCTGCAGCAGCAGTTCGGCTTCACGGCTGATCGCTTTGGCCTTTGCCTTTGCCTCCTGCTCCAGATGGGCATACCGCTTCTGGGCATTTCTGGCAAACCACATATAGCCTGCACCTGCCCCCAGTACTGCTCCCACAGCAGTGGAGAGCACAATCATTCCTGTCATCATTTTTCCTTTTTACAGCGAAAAAGGCGCAAATATATACTGTTTTATGGCACGATTACAATATCTGCCTCTACATCATAACGGTCGGTCACGATCTCTTTGGAAAAACAGAGTTCCCGTGCCACAAATACTCTCTTCTTTATATTTTTCGTCTCTTTTTCAAAAAAGCGGTCGTACATTCCTTTTCCGAATCCTACCCTTCTTCGGGTAATATCCATGCCGACAATGGGAATGACCGCAATATCTATCTGTTTATTTCTATACTGGTTTGAAAATTTCGGCTCTTTAATGCCAAACTGTTTGATCCTTAGCGGATATCTGTATTTTACCAACCTGAAACTTTTACCTTCCATAAAGGGGACATAAACCGTCACCCCACTCTGCCGCAGACGGCGTATCAGTGGGAAGAGGTTGACCTCCGTTTTCAGCGGCATATAGAGCATCACACTCTTTGCACTCTCTTTTACAATCAGTTCATACAGCTTTGCAACAACCCTTCTGTCACGTCCGTATGCCTCACGTTGCGAAACTTTTTTCAGTCGCTTGAGGCATCTCTCTCTGAATCTTTTTTTCTTTTCTGCGTGGCTATCCATACTTCTTTAGTGCTCTTTGGCTATAATTTTTGACCTATTATACCAAAAGGGCACCTCCAACAAAGGAATTTTGTGAATACACCCCTGCGTTACCTGCAATACCTGGTCACATTTGCCCTGCTGTTCGGACTTTCCGGATGCGGAAAAAAAGAGAAATCTGCAGCTGAACACAACAAAAGCACACCTGTCATCTCACAGGAAAGCAACAGCTCGCCTCTATCTACCACAGCTTCACAGCCTGACGACAACAGTTTTACCCTTACCGACCATAACGGTATCAGCCATACTGTCACGGTTGAGGAAGAGCGTATAGACTTTCCCGACATCGACAAACCTGTTGTCATACTTCACTTTTTTACAACATGGTCACAACCCTGCCGCGGTGAAGCACCTTACCTCTCCGATCTGCAGGTAAAATACAAAAAAGAGGTTGCTGTGCTTGGCATACTGCTCCATCCGGACAACTATCTGCAGGAACTCGACAGCTTTGTTGAGAAGAACCGTCTGGCCTACTTTATCTCCAGCGGCAGCCAGAATGATGCTGTTGCAAAGAGCGTTGTCAAGCAGCTTTCTCTCCCGGAGATGCTGCCCATTCCTCTGACCGTTATATACCATAATGGCCGATTCTACAAACACTATGAGGGTGTCGTTCCTGTCGAAATGCTGGAACATGATATTCATACACTATTGAAATAGAAGGAGTTTTACCATGTTCAATGTACTTAAAAAAGTTTTTGGAAAAACCACTGAAGCGATCAAAGAGGTTGCGCCGGAAAAGAAAAAAGAGATCAGCAAAGAGGAGTTCGAAGAGATTCTGCTTGAAGCCGATGTCAACTACGAACTTGCCGAACGTCTGCTTGAAACACTGCCGGAGAAGATCAACCGCATACAGGCATTCAACTCTCTTATCTCCGTGTTTCAGTACAAGGCAGACTGGAAAGAGAGCGATGCCAAACCGTACGTCGAGATGATCATTGGGGTCAACGGGGCGGGCAAAACCACCACCATCGCCAAGCTTGCCTACCGCTACAAGCAGGAGGGCAAGGGGGTCATTCTTGGCGCAGGAGACACATTCCGTGCCGCTGCCATCGAACAGCTGACACGCTGGGCGGATAAGCTTAACATCCCCATTGTTGCCACCCGTCAGGGACACGACCCATCTGCAGTCGTTTACGACACCATCGAAGCGGCCAAGGCAAGAGGGCTGGAGCATGTCATCATCGACACGGCAGGCCGTCTGCACACACAGACCAACCTCAGCGAAGAGCTCAAGAAGATGATTCGTGTCGCAGGCAAGGCAATGGAGAGGGCGCCGCACAGAAAGATGCTTATTCTTGACGGTACACAGGGAAGCTCTTCTATCAATCAGGCAAAAGCCTTCAATGAAATGATCGGCATTGACGGTATCATTATCACCAAGCTTGATGGCACCGCCAAAGGGGGGTCTGTGCTCAGTATCGCTGATGAACTTCAGATGCCCATCTATTATATCGGTACAGGAGAGCAGCCCGCTGACCTCATCCGTTTCAAGGCAAACGACTACGTCAATACCATCCTCGATGAAATCTTCGCCTGATCTCATGCCGCTTAAGTAGTGGCGGTGGGAGTTTCATGACAATATGACATATTTCCAACTTTTCATCCCTCTTTTCAACTATACTTCCAAAAAACAATAGAGGCATACTATGGCAAAGAAGAAAACCCTGTTTGAGTGTCAGGCGTGCGGTTTCCAGTCACCGCGATGGATGGGAAAGTGCACCTCCTGTGGCGAGTGGGAGAGTATGGTCGAGCTTACGGCGGAACAGATTAAGTTTCTCAAAGAGACAACCGTCACTTCTTCCGCTTCACACAAGGCAAAGGCCACCCCGATCACCGAAGTGAACGAAGACAACATCACACGCTTCGGTTCAGGCAGCAGAGAGCTTGACCTGGTCCTTGGCGGCGGCATTGTCCCCGGTTCACTGACCCTCATCGGAGGGAGTCCGGGTATCGGCAAATCGACACTGCTGCTCAAAATTGCCGGGAACCTCTCACAGCAGGGACGCAACATCCTCTATGTCTCGGGGGAAGAGTCTGCAGGGCAGATCAAACTTCGCGCCAATCGCCTGGGCGCCAATGCCGACACCCTCTACCTGCTCTCTGAGATCAACCTCTCCTCCGTCATTGCAGAGATCAACAGCAGAGGGTACGACCTCATCGTCATCGACTCCATCCAGACACTCTACTCCGACGAGAACCCCTCCGCGCCCGGTTCGGTCACGCAGGTGCGTACCATCACGTTTGAGCTGATGCGCATCGCCAAAAGCATGCAGATTCCCATCTTCATCATCGGGCACATCACCAAAGACGGCTCCATCGCCGGTCCGCGCGTGCTGGAGCATATGGTCGATACCGTCCTCTACTTCGAAGGCGACAGCAACTCCGAACTGCGGCTGCTGCGCGGTTTCAAGAACCGTTTCGGCTCCACCAACGAAGTGGGCATCTTCGAAATGAACCGCGAGGGGCTCAGCGACGCCAAGAGTATGGCAGGACGCTTCTTCAACAAGGAGAAACTGCAGTCTGGTTCGGCACTGACCGTCATCATGGAGGGAAGCCGCCCCATCGTTATCGAAGTGCAGGCGCTTGTGAGTGAGTCCTACGGACACCCCAAACGCAGCTCCACCGGCTTTGACAACAACCGTCTGAATATGCTGCTTGCCCTGCTGGAGAAGAAACTCGACCTGCCTCTTGGCACCTACGACGTCTTCATCAATATCTCCGGCGGCATCAAAATCAACGAACCCTCCGCCGACCTTGCCGTCATCGCCGCCATTCTAAGCAGCTACCGCGACCGTGAGCTGAGTGCCCATACACTCTTTATAGGCGAAGTATCACTCACGGGCGAGATCCGGGAAGTCTCCGGCCTTACACAGCGCCTCAAAGAGATGGAGACACAGGGCTTTACAAAGGCAGTCATCCCCAATTCACCGCTTGAAGAGACTTCTGTCAAGTGCTATGTCGCCAACGAAGTCTCCAAAGTTGTCGAATGGATGTAGCTCCTTCGGGAGCCTGATATGAACCCATTCGGTACGCTTTGCACCATTTTGTGATATTTTACAGATAATTTGATAGTATTATTTAACTCGGATATACCATAAACTATTGCCAAATACTCCCATGATAAGAGGATGCAAGCGTGAAAGACTCCCTTTCGGCCAAAACAGACCACCGGCGCTACCTTATGCATATCATCCTTTTGGCACTTCTCTATTTTGTAACAGGGAAGCTGAGTATCGCTGTCATCAACAACAGCTATATCATCACAATGGGCATCTTTGTCCCCGAAGGCTTTGCCATGGCGGCAGTGCTCATATACGGGTACCGCATCTGGCCCGGTATTTTTCTGGGGCAGTTTGTACTCTCCTTAAGTGAACATGTACCGCTGCTCCCCTCCCTCGGTATCGCACTCTCCAACTCACTGGAAGCAATCATCGTCTGGCATCTGTTTCATGCCATGCGCTTGAATCGTTCTCTGTCGACACTTAGGGATGTGATGGGTCTTTTTGCCATTATTCTCTTTGCTGCACAGCCCTTCAGTGCCTTTTTCGGCACACTCTTCCTCCAGCTTGCCTCTTTACTGGAAAGCAACTACTGGCTTTCACTTTTCTCCTGGTGGTTTGGAAACAGTATGGCTCAGGTGCTATGGACACCAATGCTGCTGCTTCTTTATGCGCACAGAAAGGAGATACGATACACTTCGCTTTTGGGCATTGTCGGTCTGTTCGGAGCCCTGATCTATGCCCTGCTCTTCTTTACCCAGATTTACAGTCTGCCCCTGCTCATTGCCATTACCATGCCTATCGTCATCTACATTACCATATTCCGTGATCTGCTGACCGGCACTATTCTGGTTGTCACCATGTCCGTTATTACGATGGCAGCTGCCTACACTCATACAGGTATCTTCTCTGTCTACAATGTCTCAGACAACATCATCAATCTCAACTTCTATCTTCTCTCCCATGTGCTTGTCGTTCTGGTGGTCGGAACACTCTATCATGAGAACAGCCGCACACGGGAAAGACTGCAACAGCTCAATCTTACCCTTGAGGAGCAGGTCACTGCACAAGTGGATACCCTTCGCGAACAGCAGGCCATCATTGCAGAACAGTCCAAGCTCGCCAGTCTTGGAGAGCTTCTGGGGATGATCGCCCACCAGTGGCGCCAGCCGCTTAACCGCATCAATGCCAACATCGCTGTTATCGATACCCTTACAGGAGAAAACCCGACAATCCATGAAAAAATAGAGAATGTCAAGAAACAGACCCGTTATCTTTCAGAAACCATAGAGGACTTTTCACATTTTTTTCATCCGGACAAGAAAAAACTCACTTTCGAACCCTCCAAAACCGTACACAAAGCCCTGATGCTCATCGAACCCAAAGAAGTCGGCATCTCTTTTGATATCCCCGACACGCCGGTTTACATTACCAGTTATGAGAACGAATATCTGCAGGTACTGCTCAGCATTCTTCACAATATGCTCGAAAATTTCAAAGTGCATCGTACTGCAAATCCCTGTATCCATATTGCACTCACTGAAACCACGCAAGAGGTTATACTCTCTTTGGAAGACAACGGTGGGGGCATCAAAACAGAAAAGATAGAAAATATCTTCGATCCTTTCGTCACAGCCAATGTGACTGGAAAAAACAGCGGTCTTGGTCTCTATATGGCACGTGTGCTTGTCCATACAAGCATGAAGGGAACACTAAAAGCACAAAACCAACATAACGGTGTCCTCTTTACTATCACATTACCAAAAGGAAAACAGAACAATGCGTAAACCCACACTTTTATATGCCGAAGACGATAAAGAGAGCAGAGAGAACTACACATTCATTCTTCAAGAAAATTTCAGTGAAATCTATCAGGCGGGGGATGGCGGTGAGGCATTATTTCTCTACCACAACGAACATCCCGATATTGTAATGCTGGATATAAGCATGCCGGTCAAAAATGGCCTTGAGGTAGCAAAGGAGATCCGAAAAAACGATCACACGACTCCCATTATCATGCTTACGGCACACTCAGACAAAGAACGGCTGCTTACTGCAGTCAATTTGCAGCTCTCTGCCTATCTGCTCAAGCCGGTAGATGACGCCGAGTTACGCCATACTCTTGAAACATTGAACCTGGCTATTGAAGAAAAACAGAGCAGCTTCTTTAAACTGAAGGGAGGCCTTGCTTATGAATCTGGGAAAAGACGTCTTTTCAATCCACGGGATGAAGAGATCCAACTCACAAAGAAAGAGCAGCTTCTTCTCGATGTACTCTGCAGCGAAGTTGGCAAATTTATTTCGCATGACGAAATCATCTATAGGGTCTGGAACGATGAAATGCCGGACTATCGACACAACAAAAAACTGACACAACTTGTCTACAGACTCAACAAAAAAATTGCCACATCGGTCTCTCCCGAAGTGCAGCTTGTCGAAAACGGGTATAGTCTCGGTTACAGAGTTACGCTTCCTGAATCATAATAGTGAGTAAATCGGTCAGTTTAGATAACAAAATGCGAAATCTTAATATTTTTTTCGCTAAACTTTTGCCCATGCATATTGGAACAGACATTATCGCCATTGAACGTATCGAAAGACTTGTCAAGCGCTACGGTATTAAATTCAAGCAGCGTTTCCTTTCAAAAAAAGAGATCGCCGTTGCTAGAAGAGTGGAGTCCATCGCAGGCTTCTGGGCAGCGAAAGAGGCTATCTCCAAGGCGCTTGGGTGCGGCATCGGTGCGCAGCTTAGCTTTCACGACATCATCATTGCCAAAGACCATCGCGGCCGTCCCTACTTCAAACTGACAAAAGAGGCACAAAAGGTACACCAGATCAAAAGCTGCTCTCTCTCCATCAGTCATGACGGCGGTTTTGCTATTGCAGTGGTTGTCATAGAACAGTAATTTGTGTACAATACTTTCACAACATTTTCCAAAAAAGGAATTTTGATGAAATATTGGCCATTGATACCGCTTATCTCCCTTCTCTTCATCGGCTGTGCAGAGCAGCAGCCTGTCTACAGACCGGTACCGGTCAAAAAAGAGGCCCCGAAACCAAAACCTGTCATCACCCCCGAAAAGCCCAAAAAGATCCACAAACTCAAAGAGGTGGAGGATGACAATTTCGATCCCGCCTATATGTATCCCGAGACGAAATCCAAAAATGCAAAACAAGTACCTGAGCCTGTTACAGTGGCAGCTGCACAAATGAACAAAGAAGAGTGTATGGCGATGATTGGCCAGGAGAAATTTGACAAGTATACGCAGATGCTCGGCAGTGAAGCGGCGGCCATCAAACGCTGCGTACTGCTCAAATCGATGCGGTAGAGGGCCAGCTACCCCTCTTTTGAGAGCTGTATCATTTTGAATCGGTCTCCCATCATCGTCGGCGCGATGAGGGTTTTGATCTTGTCCGCCTCTCTCAGGTAGTTTGCCTGCGTCGTCTGCTTTGCAAACTGTTCGAGAATATCGATGATCCCGAATCGCACCAGTGCCCGGGCCTGCGTTTCGTATGCTTCCTCTTTAAAACCTGCCGCTTCAAACGCCTCAAGCACATGGGCAAAGTTCACATCGTAGGTAATATCATCATTCTGAAATGACTCCTCCAGCTTCAACGCCTCATCGAAAAGCGGAAAAGTTTCATGTTTTCGGTAAACCCTGATGGAGAAGTCGTTACGGACATACTTCTCCCCATAATCGAAGGTAACAAAATCGCACTTTTTGATACCCCGCGCCATCGCCTTTGCAAACGCTTCGTATCCTGTGGCGATCTCCCCAGTCTGCAGATAGTGGCTCTTTGCCCATGCTTTCGTCTCTTCGGGAGCATCCACCCATCCGATCGTATGGTTCTCCACCACGGCAAGTTTTTCATCTTTGTAGAGCTCGCACGGGAAGGCGTCGAAAATCTCGTTGGCCACTACGAAAGCGTACTCGGCATTCACTTCGGAGAGATCCTCAAAGTGTGTCACCTGCACATCGTCCCCAAAGCGTGATTTGATGTACGCCAACTGGGCCTCACGTACCTCGGGCTGACGCTCGACAATGCCAAAGCGCATTGTCTTCACAAGTGTAGGATCACAGGTGTAGAGCCACTGTATCATATCGCACAGCAAATATCCCTGGTGTGCACCCACCTCAATGAGCCAGCCGTTTCTTTCTGCCCTGCCCTCCTGCAGCATTTTAAAAAGCGCATTGGCGATACTCGCACCGAAAAAGGAGCTGGTACTCACCGCAGTGTAGAAGTCCCCATGTTTTCCTATGGCCTTGAAACGGTGGTAGTAGCCGTTCTCTCCGTAGAGCCATTCATTCATATACTCACTAAAGTACATTTTCCACCCGTATATAAAGTTTCAGCAGCTGTATCTGCTTGTCGATATAATAAATCTTCTGATCAAGCTTTCGAATCTCCCTGGAGTTTCTCATGACAGCGACATCGAGCGATGTCTTCTCTCCTGCTTCAGCCAGATTCTTTGTCAGTTTGTAGAGGCTGGCATAGACCTTTTCATCTTTATGTGCCAGAGCAATCTTGCGGTCGAGAATATTCAGAGAGTTTCTGATCCAATCATACTCTTCATCCACCGTCTCTTTTCGGTCCAGTACCTGTGTCGCCGCACGCAGCTTTGCCACTTTGCTGGACTCTATATCAGGATAGGCATTGATATCGATAGGCATCGAGACAGAGAAGCCGTAATTGTAGTAGCTCTCCTTGATACGGCTTGTCGCCCATAGCGGGTTGAGATCACCGTCGGTATACTGCCCCTGCAGCGATACAGCAGGCAGGTATTTGGCAATGGTCATATGCTTTTGATACTCACTCTCCTCAGCCAGCAGAGTGTCACGCTTGAGCTCGAGGTTCTCCCTGCGGTAGTTTGCCTTGCTGATGAGCTTCAGCTTCGGCAGTTTCAGCTTCTCGGGCTGCTTGTCACTGAGCAGTGAAAAACGCTGTTTGAGTTCAAGCAGGTTCAACTGCAGTTCGAGCAGGTTCGCTTCATCCTGACTCTTCTTCAAAATCGCCTGATCGAGAAAGCTGCTGTCAAGCAATCCCGCATTATAGCTGTCACGTTTCTGGCGAATATCGATCCTGTCGTTTGCAATCTGCAGTTTCAGCTTCTCCTGCTGCAGTTTGTTCTTTTTGAGCTGAAAGAGTATCGAGACCGCATCACCGATCATCTGCCGGCGCCGCAGGGCAATGTCCGTACGGTTGGCAGAGCGGTAGGCATCGGCATACTTGATGGCGTAGTAGATGCCCCCCGAGCGGAAGATAGGCTGATCGATCGATACCGAATAGTTGCCGGTCTTGATGGTCTGACCGGGAAACTGTGTCGAATGGTTCTGGTTGTAACGCAGTATTATCGGGTTGATCCAGCTGTTGGAGAGCTTGTCGCTTTCAAGTTCATTGATCTGCTGATCGTATTCAAAAAGCAGCGTCTTGTTCTTGGAGAGAATCTCTTTAAGCTCGTCCGCCGCCAAAGGCAGCAGTGCAAGACTACACAGAAGTAAGAGCCGCTTCAAAACGCTTGAACCCCTCATCGATTTCCGCTTTGGTAATGGTAAGACTTGGCAGGAAGCGGACAGTGTTGCGTCCCGCTTTGAGTACCACAAGCCCCTCTTTCATACACTGCTTGATAATATCCCCCTGAACCTTGGCATCTTTGGCACGAAGCCCCCGCATCAGCCCGAGTCCTACCTCTTTTTCAAAGAGTGCTGGGTGCCGTGCAGCGACATCCTGCAACTTCTGCTCGAAATAGAGCAGCGTCTCATGCAGCGTGCCGCTGTCGTAGAGCTCGGAGAGGATATCAAGTACTGCAAGTCCCGCAGCGGTACTGAGGTAGTTTCCGCCAAAGGTACTGCCGTGGTCTCCGGGTTTCAGTACATCCTTGTGTTTTGTCATCACCGCACCAATGGGCACCCCGCCACCAAGTCCTTTTGCCAGTGTCACGATGTCCGGCTCTATCTCATAGAGGTTGCTTGCGAGGAATTCTCCGGTACGGTAGACGCCCGTCTGCACCTCATCGACAATAAGCAACACATCTTTTTCTTTGAGGTGTGCAGCGAGTTTTTGCACCTGCACTTTTTCAAACGGCTGCACACCGCCTTCACCCTGAACCAGCTCGAGCAGTACCGCTATCGTCTCGTCATCGATGGCATCGTAGACATCCTCGATGCTTGGAACATAGCCAAAACCGTCCGGATAGGGAGAGAAATGCGGTGTATGGAAACTCTCCTGACCTGTCGCCTTGACAGTGGTGATGGTTCGGCCATGGAAGGAGTGCTCCAGCGTAATAACCTTGTAGCGCTTCTTCTCGAAATTCGTCTCACCGTACTTTCGGGCGATTTTAATGGCCCCCTCGTTCGCTTCGGCACCGGAGTTTGCGAAGAATACACCCATATCGTACCCGCTAAGCTCCACCATACGCTTGGCAAGCTTCGCCTGCGGCTCTATCACCTGCAGGTTGGAGATGTGAATGATCTTCTTCGCCTGCTCGCAGATGGCATCCGTTAGACGCGGATTTGCGTGTCCTACGGAATTTACCGCAATGCCCGAGGCAAAGTCGATGTAGTCACGTCCGTTCTCATCGTAGAGTGTCGACCCCACTCCCTTGACGAAGTTGGTATAGTCACGTGCATAGGTTCCCAGTACATACTGTTTGTCCATTTCTTCTAAGGTCATATTGTTTTCCATCCATCTTCTCGTCATTCTAAAATAGTTTTAGAATCTAAAATTTAATTGTTGATATTATAGCAGAGTGTTTGTTAGGTTGGTTCATAGCCCAATATCGTAAAAGTAATCCTATTCTCCCGATACGTCTATCCAAAGCGCATACAAAGCACATCAAGCACTTTTTGCCGAAGCTTCCTGTTGAGAGAAGTGATTTTCCTCTCAAGTCTCTTTTTCGAAATTGTCCTTACCTGATGACAGAGCAGTATCGCTTCCTTGCCGTTGAGTGTAAACAATACCTCGTTGGGATAAATCCTCCGTCCCGGTTTACGAGAGGTGATCGGTATAACCGTCACGATATCCATCAGGTTTTCAATATCGTTTGAAATGATGAGCACCGGTCTGTGCCCAGCCTGTTCCCGGCCTACAGACGGATTGAGGTTTGCCCAGTAAACATTAAAATGCATCTGCTTCATCATCGGCATATTGGAACGCTTCCTGTATCTTTGCTATGTCCTCAATGACCATCGGATCATTGGCCATCTGCTCGATCTGCTTTCTGTAATTCTCTTTTTTGATGGTATTGATGGTCTGCTGCAAAGAGGAAGAGACCAGGTCTGAAAAATTCTTGAAATGCTCCAGAACCCCCTCCTCTTCCAACTGCGAAAAGAGATCATCATCGATTGAAACCGTTTTTCGTACCATATCAATCCCCGCTCTATAGATATTTCACACATAATATCATACTTTTTATACCGTTGTCAATCATATAAAATTGGTTATCTCAACTCTACAGACAAAAACGATATAATTTTTCTATCACACAAAAACTAACTAAAACAAGAAAACAAAAAAGGTTGGGTATGCGTTACAGAAGCGGCAAGATACAGTTTCTCTTCTGGCTGGCATTCTTTTCGGTATTTGTCTACCTATGGCTGCTGGCAGTGGGGCTGCAGACTTTCGTGCTGCCCGATGAGCGTCCCACTGAGCTGCCCCAGAACGAAACCCTGCTGATGTTCATCCTCTTCGGGTTTTCGGTGCTAATGAACCTTACGGGTACACTGGTAGCGATGATGATAGGAAACCGCCGCTACATCCGCTTCTTCGGTGCGATGACCATCGTGCTGTTTGCTTCGCTTATCTTCACCAAAAGCTACTTCGGCTAAACAGGCTCTATGCGAACCTTAACCTCCTGGTAGCAGGCGTTGTGTCCCTCTTCGCTCAAGATTGCCGGTGTAAGGTAGTTTATGCCGACTGTATTGTTGGTCACCACCACACAGTTGGGGCGGACATCTTCGTTCAGATGCACCCTGAAGGTATGCTCACCGTGCTCCGAGACCAGACGCACCTCTTCACCCTCTTCAAAGCCTGAGTCCGGGTGAACCTGTACCCTGTCATCCCTGAAAAACTGCGTATTGAGCGACTTGGACGACTTGGGAGAGAGCAGCCAAAAGGACTCATCCTTTGGCTTTTTCGTACTCTTCTTCCTGTACTTCGTAAAGCGTTTGGGATTGATGAAATCATCGTCGTAATCATCGATGAATTCGAATTCGTCATCGCCTGACTCGCCAAACCCCTCTTTGTAGGGAATCTCTTCATGCCCCGGAGAGCAGAGAAAACCGTTCTTCTCTTCACACTGCGAAAGCCACTTTTGAATGTATGCCGCTTCACTCTCAAGCCCCCCAAAACCAAAGGCATCGAAGAGGGTTTTGGTAAAGTCATACTCGCTGATGCCAATCTCGCTTTCGACCACCCGGTTCATCTTCTGTACATAGTGATGCCCGTAACTAAGCCGTACATCCTCTTTTTCAAAGAAGTTCTTTGCCGGAATGACAATGCGTGCCGTCTGTGATGTTTCGTTTTCATAAAGCCCGAAGTAGATCAGGTTATCAACCTCTGCCAGCTCCCGCTTCACCCGGTTGGTATCGGGCATGGAAGCAGCGGGGTTTCCGCCCTGAACCAGTACCGTATCGAAGTAGGAGAAGTTGGTCGTCGCCTTGGGCACGCTTGTCGTCTTGACCTTAAAAGGGTTATCAAACCCAAGTTTGGAATCTCCAAGGTAGTGTACGCCGCATCCCTCTTTGCCAAAGAGTCCAAGCACAGCTGCAAGGGCATCTATGGCCTGCAGGGTGTATGAACCCGTTGAATACTTCTGTACTCCAGCACCAACTAGAAAAACAACCTTCCGGTCACGCATCAGCTCCAGGATGCTTCCCATCTCTCCAAGGTCCGTACCGATATGCTCCAGAATCGCCTTGATGCGGTGCTCTCTGGTATAGTCGTAAAAGTCTTCAAACTCTGGTGCGAACTCCTCGAGCCACTCGAGATCCTCACCATCCTCCATGAAGACAAAACGCGCCAGCAGAATCGCCACATAATAATCCATCCGCGGCTCTATCTGCATATGCAGATCCGCCTTCTTGGCAATAGGTGTTCTCACCGGGTCGATGACCACAAGCTTCTTGCCCTCCAAAAACGGCATCAGGTGGGCATTGGTCACCGTGACATTGCGCCCCCACACCACAACCGTATCGGCCTTGGCGATCTGCTCGACAGGAAGATTACGGTGGACCCCGCGCCCAAGCAGAATGCCCGCCTCTCCTGCAGCGTCACAAAGCGAGCCGTGTGTCAGAGAGCCGCCGATTTTTTCCATGAAGAGGTTGGTTACCTCCTGCATCACACCAAGGTTGCCCGATCCTCGCCAGAGTAGTGAACGCTCCGCCTTGAACGCTTCTGCAACCGCCGCCATCGCCTCCTCCATGCTAACCGCTTTACCGTCAACACGCGGCTGTGTAATGCGTTCGGTTTCATGGATCGACTTGTTGATCAGCGCACAGAGCGCCCCGTTGCCGGCAGGATGTTCCTTGTCGCCATGCATCTTGGGGAAACTCTCTTTGTCTGTAACAATGCGGCAGGCATCATAGCAGTCCAACCCGCAGGCGGTATGTACAATGTCACTCATTTCAGTTCCACCTTCATCAGTGTTGAAAAATTGGATTTGGGTGCGGGAATGTAGATCTCCGCACGGTAGGATGAGATATACTTCTCATCAGCCACACGCCACACTTTGTCGACACGGTAGGGTGTCTCTTTGTCATTGAGGAATACACGCTTCTGCTCGATTCCCGGCAGCTCTTCAGCCTCAAGGAAAAGTACCAGCTTCGCTTTTGCCATATCGTTCACACGCGCAAGCGGTGAGCCGGGAGCAACATAGTCACCCTCTCTTACCAGCAGCTTGTCAAGATAGCGGTTTCTCAGCACGACAGACTTCTTTTCAATCGTATCTTTTAGCATATCGATCTTGTAGCGCAAATCAAGAATCTGCTTCTTCAGTGAGGCAATCTTCTCTTTGGTGCTCAGATACTGCGTCTTTGCCGATGCAAAAGCGCTATAGGCGTTGTCTTTTTGTGTTTTGGAGGTAGTAGAGAGTTTGGAGATGCGGTTGTAGTAGCCCTCCTGACGTTTGACGGTCTCTACAAGAGAGCTTGCGATCTCCTGATTGATACCAAGCATCTGTTCAAGCAGTGCAAGACTCTGCCTTGTCGTATTGAGGTCCATGCGGTTGAGCCTGTCATCGATATGAATGACGCGCCCGTTGGCTACCTGTGTGCCTTCGGCATCCAGATCGACATCGAGTACCTCACCACTTGCTGCTGCTTTGAGCGTTACCGTATCAAAGGGTTCGACTTTGGCATAATGCACCTTGGCTGCAAGCAGCACCGGCAGCAGCAGAACAATCAGCGACTTCCACATTTTACCGGCTTTCAGACGTTACTCGCACTGTGTAACAATGGAGGAGACAAGGTCGATAAAGACTGTCGCAGTTCTGTCGTCGATATCTTTGTCTATCACCGTCGCTTTGAGCTGCTTCTCAAGCTCTTCGTCAAGCCCCCGCTCCTCAAGCATACGCTCTGCTACTGCAAGGCGTCTGAAAACCTTTTCAAGCTCCTGCTCCACAATGTTCTGGTTGGCAGTTTTTGCCGTCTCAAAATAGGTCGACTTGGGCGTTCTTCCCATAAAATCCATTCCGTAGTCATCATCGTCATCTTCAAAAATACCCATTGCAAACTCCTTTGTCTCTAAAATTGGATTATTATAACCAAGTTACGTAAATCTATCTTATCCAAGGACAAGATTCTTTAATTCAGAGTAAAAATCTCTCTTATTGTCACCTTTTGGCTACCTTTAAATGTTTCTAAATCGCAATAGCAACTATCCAAAATGAATATTGAATATTTTTAATACTATACATTAAATATATGTTATAATTATACAAAGATGAGGAACGGTCATGAAAACCTACAATACCCCTTTTTACTCTTCTGAAGCTTTTCAAAAGTTTCTTGCGAAGCACCATATTGTAGACAACGAAACCCTCTTTATTCAGGTATTCACCTCATTGACTGATACTGAAGAGATTCTTGCTGTCCGCAACACAATTCTCTCCATCCTTCCAAGTGCAACCCTCATTGGTGTTACCACAGATGGCGAGATCTGTAACGGCCATGTCACCACAGCAGATACAGTCGTCTCACTGACACAATTTGCAAAAACGGTTATGAAGTCTCTCCTCATTGAATCCTGTACCGACAGTTTTCAATTGGGCAAGGCACTTGCCAAAGATCTCCTCTCTTCCCAGCCGGAGCTGATGATCGTTTTTACGGATGGACTGCACTGCAATGGAGAGCAGTTCATTAAAGGTATTGACACTCTCAACACCAGAACCGTTGTCGCCGGCGGCATGGCCGGTGATGGCAACCGTTTTAAAAAAACCTCTATCTTTTCAAACGACAAGTTTTCACACAATGGGGCAGTAGGCGTTGCCTTCCATAATCCCGATCTTAAAATTCACACCGACTACTGTTTCAATTGGCAGCCTATCGGGAAAAGCATGCGGGTCACAAAAGTTTCCCAAAACAGGCTCTACACACTCGATGATCAACCGGCATACGATGTTTATCGCCACTATCTTGGAGAAGAGGTAGCACGGCAGCTCCCGGCTATCGGTATCGAATTTCCACTGATCATCCAGCGGGGAGACAACACCGTAGCAAGGGCAGTACTGGGAAAACATGATGACGGGTCACTCTCCTTTGCAGGAGATTTTCAGGAAGGCGACATTGTTCGCTTCGGATATGGGGATGTTGAAAGTGTACTGATGCATATTGGACAGACAAAAGCCTGTCTGCAGCATCACCCGACAGAATCGATCTTTGTCTACTCCTGCATGGCAAGACGGCGTTTCATGCCTGATCTCATCGAGGAGGAGATACAGCCGCTGCAGGAGTTGGCCGATGTTTCCGGTTTTTTCACTTATGGTGAATTCTTCTCCTTTCCGACACAGCCGCAACTGCTCAATCAGTCCATGACACTGCTTGCTTTGAGTGAATCCGATGCGTCACCTCAGCAAAAAGTGAATCCCCCTATAGAGAACGAAACAGCCTTAATACTTAACGATTATCAAAAGTCGATCAAGGCACTCTCCCACCTTCTTGATGTCACCATTGAGGAGATGAGCGAAGAGAACAAACGCCTTGAAGCCAACGCCAAACTATTACGGGCAAAAAAGGAGTCTCTGAGAAAAGCACAGGAGATCGGCCATTTCGGAAGCTGGGAGATCGACCTGCGTACGAAACAGTCCAAATGGTCACGGGAAAGCTACCGCATCTACGGACTCGACCCTGAAAAGACACACCCTACCCTCGATACCTTTATCTCCATGGTTATTCCCCGTGACAGACCAAAAGTCATGAAGGTATTGCAAGAGGGGCTTGACGGAGAGATCAAAACACTGCAGGTAGAAGCTGTCAGGCCTGACGGCAGACATATACACCTGCTGCTTAACGGCAAGATCCTTTTCGACGATTCCGGCAACCCCGTCACACTCATAGGTACCACGCTTGACATCAGTGACCAGGTGCAGTTGCAAACCTATAACCAGGAGCTTGCTTCCATTATTGAGCACTCCACCAATGAGGTCTATATTATTGAAAAGGGAACCTACCGCTACCTTTACGTCAACCAGGCGGCACTAAACAAACTTGGGTACAACAGAGAAGAGATGTACCAGATGGACATCTTCCATATCAACCGCAGTCTGAGCAGAGAAAAAGTCCAGAAAATGGAAGAGGAAGTGGTCAAAAAGGGACATATTTTCAACCGCACCATCCATACCAAAAAAGACGGCAGCACCTACCCTGTACAATCCTATGTCCAATACAGGACCTTCCATGACAAAGAGGTGGGCATCATCTTCGATATCGATATCAGTGAACAGGTTGAAGCGGAAAAACGGCAGAGAGAGCAGGCCCAGATACTCGAACAGATTCAAGACTCCGTCGTATCCACCGACCTTGACGATATTATCACCTACTGGAATCAGGGTGCCATGATTATTCACGGCTACAGTGCCGAAGAGATGATCGGAAAACCGATTGACAAACTCTATCTTGAAAAGGATGTCATACGTCTCAGAAAAATAAAACAGAAGGTACTTGCCAATGGTTTCTACCAAGGAGAAATTGACAAACGCACCAAGGATGGGCGCATTATCCATACCAATATTTCGGTTTCCGTTCTCAGGGATGACAGTGGTGAAATTATCGGTTTGACGCGCTATACCCAGGATATCACTCATAAAAAAGCCATTGAAGCAAAACTGAAACAGCAAACAGCACTGCTCAATTTTCAGGCATATCATGATGCCCTTACGGGTCTGCCCAACCGTACCCTCTTTGAAGACAGGCTGCAGCAGTCTATCAGTAGAGCAAAAAGCCGACAGGAAAAGCTTGCACTGCTCTTTATAGACCTTGACAACTTCAAACAGATCAACGATACACTGGGCCACGATTTCGGAGATACAGTATTGCAGATCGTTGCCAAACGTTTTCTGCAGTGCATCCGGGCAGAAGACACACTTGCCAGGCTTGGCGGAGACGAATTTACCGTACTCGTTCAGAACCTTGAACACGCCTCCGCTACGGCAGCAATTGCACAGAAGCTGACCGAAAGTCTCGATACCCCGATCACAGTCAACGGACATGAACTCCACCTCTCTGCCAGTATCGGCATCAGCATATATCCGAAAGATGCGACGGAGAAACAGGACCTTCTCAAATATGCCGATACCGCAATGTACAAAGCAAAGGAGATGGGAAGAGACAACTACCAGTTCTACTCGGAGGAGATGACGAGACTTGCCCTGCAAAAGGCAATGATGGAGAAAGAGCTTAGAAAAGCGATTAAAAACAAAGATTTCATCGTATACTATCAACCCCAGATCGATGCGACAAATGGGCAGATCATTGGTACGGAAGCACTGGTACGATGGGACCATCCTACACTTGGCCTCCTGACCCCAGAAACATTCATTCCCATTGCAGAGGAGAGCCACCTTATTGTTGAAGTAGATCGGCTGGTAATGCAGCAGGCTATGCGTGACATCAAAATGTGGTATGACCGAGGATACAATCCAGGCATACTCTCACTCAACCTCTCCATCAAACAGCTGATGAACACACACTTTATCCACCAGCTTCTCGAAACTGCGGAGATTATCGGTTTCAATATTGAAATGCTCAAGTTCGAAATTACGGAAAGCCAAATGATGCACGACCCGGAAAAGTCGATTGAAGTCCTCGAGATACTCAGAGATTTGAAGATCAAAGTCGCCATCGATGATTTCGGGACAGGATACTCCTCGCTGGCGCACATCAAGCGTCTTCCGGTAAAAACCCTGAAAATAGACCGCTCCTTTATTCAGGATCTGCCGTTTGACGAAGAGGACCGTGCCATCTCAAAAGCGATCATCGTCCTTGCACAAAGTCTTAATCTTGATATTGTCGCAGAAGGGGTCGAAACGAAAGCCCAACTTGAATATCTTATGGAAAACGGGTGTCATCTGATTCAGGGATATTACTTCTCAAAACCGCTGCCTAAAGAGGCAATGACAACATTTATGGAAAGCAAAAATGCAGAGAATTATCAGGAGCGACGATAAGTTATATTCACTTATCGCTGTTGCTTCGTATATTTCCTTGTTGGTACAGTTTTGGGTACAAGTTGCTTGTAATTAATTGTGCATAATACAATCTATGATCATTTTCATATAAT
>JALTVI010000029.1 GCA_027049035.1 Sulfurovum sp.
GTTCTGTAACAGTGTGTTCTCTCTCATATATCATCAAACATATTGTGTTGTACTGTAACAGTGTGTTCTCTGTAATAGATCATCAACCATACTGTGTTGTACTGTAAGAGTGTGTTCTCTGTAATAGATCATCAAACATATTGTGTTGTACTGTAACAGTGTGTTCTTTGTAATAGATCATCAAACATATTGTGTTGTACTGTAACAGTGTGTTCTATCTCATAGATCATCAAACATATTGTGTTGTACTGTAACAGTGTGTTCAATCTCATAGATCATCAAACATATTGTGTTGTACTGTAACAGTGTGTTCTCTGTAATAGATCATCAAACATATTGTGTTGTACTGTAACAGTGTGTTCTCTCCTATAGACCATCAAACATATTGTGTTGTACTGTAACAGTGTGTTCCCTGTCATAGATCATCAAACATATTGTGTTGTACTGTAAAAGTGTGTTCTCTGTAATAGATCATCAAACATATTGTGTTGTACTGTAACAGTGTGTTCTCTCCTATAGATCATCAAACATATTGTGTTGTACTCTAACAGTGTGTTCTCTGTAATAGATCATCAAACATATTGTGTTGTACTATGACAGTGTGTTCTCTCCTATAGATCATCAAACATATTGTGTTGTACTGTAACAGTGTGTTCTCTCTCATAGATCATCAAACATATTGTGTTCTACTGTAACAGTGTGCTCTATCATATATCATCAAACATATTGTGTTGTACTGTAACAGTCTGTTCTCTCTCATAGATCATCAAACATATTGTGTTATACTGTAACAGTGTGTTCTCTGTCATAGATCATCAAACATATTGTGTTGTACTGTAACAGTGTGTTCCCTGTCATAGATCATCAAACATATTGTGTTGTACTGTAACAGTGTGTTCTCTGTAATAGATCATCAAACATATTGTGTTGTACTGTAACAGTGTGTTCTCTGTCATAGATCATCAAACATATAGTGTTGTACTGTAACAGTGTGTTCTCTCTCATAGATCATCGAACATATTGCGTTGTACTGTAACAATGTGTTCTCTGTAATAGATCATCAACCATACTGTGTTGTACTGTAACAGTGTGTTCTATCTCATAGATCATCAAACATATTGTGTTGTACTGTAACAGTGTGTTCAATCTCATAGATCATCAAACATATTGTGTTGTACTGTAACAGTGTGTTCTCTG
>JALTVI010000031.1 GCA_027049035.1 Sulfurovum sp.
ATTGAGTTATGTATAAGATTCTTACTTATACCGTAGGAAAAGGGTTTGTTGTCTATTATACAGACAATAAGAAAAAAGCCATGGACTTTTATAAGTCCTTGGCTTGTAAAGTTAATTCAGCGGAATTCATTTCTGACCGAATTGCTAAGAAATATACTGACGTCAAGCATGTAAAAATTGCTTGACATTGGCGTATAAAGACATAAAATCAAATTTATGCAAGGCGGACAAATGCATGTCCGGACAACGTAGGTGAGTATGTCCATTTATCAATGGGCAAGGCAGGTGAATTAACACTAGCGAAGCCCACCCTTGCTTTTATTATCATCAAGAAGAGGAATCAAGACAATGGCGAAACCCGGAACCCCTTATCAGGAAAAGTATTTTTCCCGCCCCGTCGATTACGCGCAGGATCAGTTAATGGGGCGCACCCATTATGTTGATCCGGACACGCTAAAATTCTTTGGGGCGCGGATTCTTGAAGCGGGCATTTTCCCGACCCGCGCCCAAAACCCTGAACACGAGGGGGAATATTTCTATATCATCGAATCCCTTCCTTTTGCTTGGGAAGGGGAGAGAATTTATCGGGGCGTGATTTTTGACCGTCTTGGTCAAGCAATCTATCGCCCCGATGCTGAGCAAGCATACAAAACCGCAAAAACTGCGAGGAAATATTTGTATGCTATGCTTGAGAAAATCAGGGAAAACGGCTATTTTCCTGTTTTTGAGTAAACATTAACATACAAAAGAGGGAAAAGACAATGGAAGAAAACACTATTATTAATGATATTGTTGAACACGTTATCAACATGATCAATCAGGGCGATTATTTTGGCGAAAAGCCGAAACAATCAGATATTGCCCATTATCTTGAGCAAGCTGATGGGTCAGCATGCAGTTTGCCGCTAGACTATAATCTTTTTTCTTACAAACACTTCGAAACTTATATCCCAGTTTACCTGGAATCTATCGACGAATTTCTACAGGACTTTGAAAACGCAACAGGAGAAGGGTTTGTCGTACATTCTTTAGGGGAATTGTTGTGGTCTGCAATTGAATGGTACGCCAACGAATTGGCGCATGATTCAGAATTTTATGATCGTTTGGAAAAGGAAACCGGTGTTGCAATCGAACGTGACGCCGAATAACCTTATAACGCTAGGGGAAAATGATTCCCCTAG
>JALTVI010000033.1 GCA_027049035.1 Sulfurovum sp.
ACGCCTGCGCCGACTGTGCGACCGCCTTCGCGGATCGCAAAACGCAGACCTTCGTCCATGGCGATCGGTGCAATCAGTTCAACGGTCATCTGTACGTTGTCGCCAGGCATGACCATTTCCACACCTTCGGGCAGCTGACATTCGCCAGTGACGTCGGTGGTGCGGAAGTAGAACTGCGGACGATAGCCGTTGAAGAAGGGCGTGTGACGACCACCTTCTTCCTTGGTCAGGACGTAGACTTCGGCTTCGAACTTGGTGTGGGGGTTGATGGTGCCGGGGGCTGCCAGCACCTGGCCGCGCTCGACTTCTTCGCGCTTGGTGCCGCGCAGCAGGACGCCGACATTGTCACCGGCCACACCTTCGTCCAGCAGCTTGCGGAACATTTCGACACCGGTAACGGTGGTCTTCTGGGTGGGACGAATGCCGACGATTTCAACTTCGTCACCCACCTTGACCACACCGGTTTCGATACGACCGGTTACGACGGTACCACGACCCTGGATGGAGAAGACGTCCTCGATGGGCATGAGGAACGGCTTGTCGGTGTCACGCTCGGGCGTGGGGATGTATTCGTCCATGGCTTCGATCAGACGCTGGATGGACGGTTCGCCGATTTCGGACTGGTCGCCTTCGATGGCCTTCAGCGCGGAGCCGATGATGACAGGGACGTCGTCACCGGGGAAGTCGTATTCGTTGAGCAGTTCACGAACTTCCATTTCGACCAGTTCGAGCAGTTCTTCGTCGTCAACCATGTCGGCCTTGTTGAGGTAGACGACGATGTAGGGCACACCCACCTGACGGGAGAGCAGGATGTGCTCGCGAGTCTGGGGCATCGGGCCGTCAGCAGCAGAAACAACCAGGATGGCGCCGTCCATCTGGGCCGCACCGGTGATCATGTTCTTGACGTAGTCTGCGTGTCCGGGGCAGTCTACGTGGGCGTAGTGACGGTTTTCTGATTCGTACTCTACGTGGGCAGTGGAGATGGTGATACCACGCGCACGCTCTTCAGGGGCGTTGTCGATCTGGTCGTAGGCCTTGGCTTCGCCACCGAACTTCTTGCCCTGAACGATGGTCAACGCTGCTGTCAGGGTGGTCTTGCCGTGGTCTACGTGCCCAATGGTGCCCACGTTTACGTGCGGCTTCGTGCGTTCAAACTTTTCCTTTGCCAT
>JALTVI010000035.1 GCA_027049035.1 Sulfurovum sp.
TCATTCCTCATTCCTCATTCCTCATTCCTCATTCCTCATTCCTCATTCCTCATTCCTCATTCCTCATTCCTCATTCCTCATTCCTCATTCCTCATTCCTCATTCCTCATTCCTCATTCCTCATTCCTCATTCCTAACCCCCGATTTATCTACATTTCGCTACCCTAACGAAAACTGATACGATTGGAAAGATATGCTTATAGACGGACACGGCAGAACGGTAAACTATTTGAGGGTTTCGGTAACGGAGCGGTGCAATTTCAGATGCCAGTACTGTATGCCCGAAAAACCATTTTCATGGGTACCAAAAGAGAATCTGCTCTCGTTTGAAGAGCTCTTCTTGTTCATGAAAGTGGCAATGGACGAGGGGGTGAACAAGATCCGCATCACCGGCGGTGAACCGCTACTGCGTGAAGACCTTGACACCTTCATCAAAATGATCCATGACTACAAACCTGACATCGATCTTGCGCTGACGACCAACGGCTATCTGCTGCCACAGGTGGCCAAAAAGCTCAAAGATGCTGGGCTGAAGCGGCTGAATATTTCGCTTGATACGCTCAAGCCGGAAGTGGCACACAAGATCGCCCAGAAAGATGTGCTCAAGCAGGTACTTGAGGGTATCGACAAAGCGCTTGAAGTGGGCCTTGGTGTCAAGATCAACATGGTGCCGCTCAAGGGTATCAACGATGATGAGATTATCGATGTGATGGAGTACTGTATGGAGCGCAATATGAAGATCCGCTTTATTGAGTATATGGAGAACCGTCATGCCAATATCGATCTTCGTGGAATGCACGGAAAGGAGATTCTTGCCAAAGTCAAAGAGAAGTATACGATCCGTGCGCTGGGACGGGAGGGGGCAAGCCCGTCGTTCAATTACATTATCGAAGAGAACGGTTACGAATTCGGTCTTATAGATCCGCATAAACATGACTTCTGTGAAAGCTGCAACCGCATTCGCCTGACCGCCGAGGGCTTTTTGATACCGTGTCTCTATTTTGATGAGGCACTGAGCATCGCTGAGCATGTTAAAAAGGGTGATGTAGAGAGCGCTTCCAAGGTACTTGCGCAGGTACTCAAAGACAAACCCAAAGAGAACCGATGGATAGAGGGAGAGCTTGAAGAGGGACAGGAGGTCTCAAGCCGCGCCTTTTATGAGACGGGAGGATGATAGAGTGAGGAGTGAGGAATTAGGAATTAGGAATGATGGTAAGCTTTTCTTTGAAAAGCTTTCATCAAATAGAGGCATTGCACAGCAATGCAAACCAGAACTCCTCACTCCTCACTCCTCACTCCTCACTATAAAACAAAAGGATCCCTTTTGTTTTATCTAACCGAGCAGTTCTTCTCCATTCAGGGTGAGGGGAAATATGCGGGAACACCCTCCTACTTTTTGAGAACAGGCGGATGCAATCTCTCCTGTCCGGGCTTTGGCGCCACCTATGAAGTGGATGGCGAAACCCGTTACGGGTGCGATACCTATTTTGCCGTAGACAGCAGTTTTTCAAAAAGTTGGAGCAGGGTGGAACAGGCCGAAACGTTGATTGCAAAGCTTGAAAGTGCGTTTGCGAAGATTGGGTATCTGCCCGATGTGGTCATCACCGGCGGGGAGCCGCTGATGTACCATAACGATGATGTCTTTTATGGTGTTGTCTCCTGGCTGGTTGCAAAAGATATCCGTATCACCTTTGAGACCAATGGTACGATAGAGATCGATTTCGATCTTTATCCTGCATACCGTGCTTGTGTTTTTGCCCTCTCTCTCAAGCTTGCAAACTCCGGTGAGCCAAGGCAGAAGCGTATCAAGCCGCAGGCGTTGAAAAAGATTCAGGCAAACACCAAAGAGTCGTTTCTGAAGTTTACGATCGACAAAGCGCTTGTGGAGACAACTGCATTTGAAGAGATCGATGAGATCAGAGGCATACTTCCTGAACTTGATGTCTACTGTATGCCCGTAGGTGAGAGCAGAGATACTATCTGGCGCAACGACAAGGCTGTGTTTCACTTCTGTATGCAGCACAATTTCCGATACAGTGACAGGCTGCATATACGAGTATTTGATACTACTCAGGGTGTGTAATATATTTAGGCGTAATATTGTCCCAATAAAAGCCGGGAGTTGTTTCATGAAAGAGGTTTTCGTTCTGATAAACGTCAAATTGAAAAAACTACTTCGTAAAGTGCTATCCAAAGAGATACTTATCGCAGGAAGTCTTTCGTGAAAATGCGTACTACATACTCCGTTGTTGTACGTCTTCTACTATGGTTCGTGCTGATTGTTGGCGGGAGTGTGTACGCGCTTACCCAGGATTGGAAAACGCCGCTTTTTTCCAGTGTGACGTTTCATCTTTTCAGTGGGATGCTTGGACTGCTTGTGCTTAGACTGGCATTCAATGCCGCAGCAAACGGCGGGCGCGAGCTGGCCAAGGGGCGTGTGGGTGACATTCCCAGGCTGGAGACGAACCGGCTGGTTACTACCGGGCTTTTCAGCTGTATGCGCCACCCTATGCTTTTTGGGCTGACACTGCTTCCGCTTGGCTGGGCACTGCTGATAGGCAGTCCGACATTCATTACAGTAGTCGCACCGTTTGAGATGCTCTTTATCGTTGTGATGGTCATTGTGTTTGAAGAGCGGGAAGCGGAGCGGAAGTTCTGTGAATCCTACTGGGAGTACCGCAATAGTGTGCCAATGGTCTCTTTTAGGATTGAGTGTTTGAAGCGCCTCTTTGCATTCAAAAAAAGGTACAATACTACGAAGGAGTAACCATGACATTTTCAGATGAAGATATTTATGCAGCGGTAAAGCACCACCTGCCCGAAGTGAACGAATATATCGCTTCACACGGCGGTACGATTAAACTGCTTGGGGTCAAGAACGGTACGGTCTATATTGAACTTGCGGGAACCTGTCATGGGTGCGCGATGAGCCTGATGACCACCAAGATGGTCGTGCAAAAACGTTTAAGGGAGCTCATTCATCCTGAACTGACAGTCATCAATGTCGACGGCACGCCCGAAAACGCGCTTCCGGATGATGTCTACCGTGAAGATGAGCCTGAAGCCGAAGAGGAGATCGATGAAGAGATCTCTTTGTGGGATAAAGCCAAAAGTCTTTTTTCAAAGGAGAAATAGCGATGTATTTTGATATTGCAGCCATGGAGAACAAGACCGATATCTACAAACTGATGTCCCAGACGATCATTCCGCGCCCCATTGCGTGGATAGTGACCGAAGATGAGGGGGTTGTCAATGTTGCCCCGTTTAGTTACTTTACAGGGCTTTCATCCAGCCCTGCGACAGTACTTGTTTCTATTGGCCATAAGAGTGACGGAACACCGAAAGATACACTGGCCAATCTCAGAAAGCACAAGCGCTGTACACTCTGCATGGTGCAAGAGAGTGACATTGAGAAGATGCACTACAGCTCCAAGGCGCTTGGACACGAGGAGAGTGAAGCTGATGTATTCGATATCGCTACTGCGTTTGCAAAAGAGGGTTTCCCACCAAAAATCGTCACCTCTCCGGTGGTCTACTTCTGCGAACTGATGCAGGAGATCGACCTGGGAGGCGCGACAGTACCGGTGATTTTGGAGATCAAGGAGATCTTTGTCGATGACAGCATCGTTACCGACAGGGAAAAACTCGACATTGCGTTCGATCCGGTAGCACGTATTGGGAAAAGTTATGCCTTTTTGGATGAAGCGGTCACGCCGCCGCCCATACCTTAAGTCGCTTTTGTTAAAATCAGTGATCATAGCAGAAGCGAGGCAGCGATGTTGATCCGTAAACTTTTCAAATTCGAAAACGCCCATATCGTCAGAGACTGCAGTACCAGACGCTGCAGCGAAAACATTCACGGGCACTCCTACAAGGTCGAAGTGTTGCTGGAGTCCAACTATCTGGACAACGGGCAGATGGTGTACGATTTCGGGTTGACGAAGCTCTACATCAAAACGCTGATCGATTCGTTCGACCATGCGATCACCCTTTGGAGCGAGGACGATACAGCGTATATCGAGGCGATGAAGAAGCACTCCAATCGATGGATAGAGCTTCCGGTCTCCCCCTCGGCAGAGCAGTTTTCCAGAGTCTTCTTTCTGATGATCGAAAAGGTGCTTGCCTCCACACAGAAGAGAAACGGCGAAAAAGAGGTGAAGCTGCACAGTGTCATCGTACATGAGACCGATACGGGGTATGCACAGGCGTTCGAAGCGGATGCACACAGCAAACTGATGGGAACGATTGATCTGAACAAGATAGCCTTTTCGGCACAGGTACGCAGTGAGTGGGATGACGGCGAGCTCTGGGCGAAGCTGCTGGCAGGCGAAACGCTTACGGTACCCTCAAAGGTTTAGGAGGGGTTATGAAAAAACTTTTTATCGTTTTGTTGACACTTTTCATGGGGATTGTTCTGCTTTCCGGCTGTAAGGACAAGCGGACTGAAGAGGCCGTCGCCAAGGCGGCAGAGCAGAGCGCCAAACTCCAGGAGGCGCATGAGACAGAGATTAGTGATGCAACCAAGCAGACGGCAACGCAGCTGGCAAAAGATACGACACAGGTTGCCAAAGAGGCGGTAGAGAGTGTCAAGGTACATGCAGAGAAGACACTTTCTAAGGCAAAAGAGACAATTCAGAATGTAGTCGTCGCACAGGCTCCCGGAGACCGTGGCAAAGAGCTCTACAGGGCGTGTGCCGGCTGTCACGGAGAGCAGGGGCAGAAGCATGCACTTGGCAAATCGGCACTGCTTGCGGGGCAGTCGGCATCGGAGCTTGCAGACAAGCTTAAAGCCTACAAAGCGGGCAAACGCAACACGGCAGGAATGGGTACACTGATGCAGACCCAGCTTGCCTCTTTGCAAAAAAGTGATATATTGGCGCTTGCGGAATATATTTCGACATTTCAAACCAACAAAGGTAACACACAATGATAGAACAGATGATTACGGCACACAGTATTTTGGTAAAGATCTTTTTGGTCTTTCTGCTTGCGGGACTCTTTATCCCTTTTATGACAAAGAAGAATCCTGCAGGATTCAAAAAGGCAAGCTTCATCTACACGATGAGTTTTCAGGCACTTGCAACGATGATCGCCTTTACCGGCCTTGTCATTATGGCGATGAGCGACTTTCACTGGACGCTCAGTGTCATCGTCATGATCATTGTCTGGGCACTCTTGATGTATATCGAGATCAAAAAGTACAAGCTGATCAAGGTTGCCAACCTCAAGGATGAAGCGACCCATAAACTTCTCAGAGGCGCATTTCTGAAAATATCACTGGTCCAGATCATGCTTGTCGTGATGATGGTCGTACTTAAAATCATGGAAGCCAAGGGTGTTATATCTCTATCATAAAGAGGCCGGCGCCTCTACACTGACACTTACCGGCGAAGAGCACCGCTATCTTTTCAAGGTACGCCGCCACAAGGCCAACGAGAAGCTTCATCTTCGCAACCTTGAAGATGGCTGCCTCTACACCTATGAGGTGGTATCTATTGATAAGCGTTCGGTCGTACTCTCTCTGCTCTCCAAAAGACTGCACGAAGTCAAGCCGCCGCGCCCGCTGCATATAGGCTGGTGTGTCATCGACCCCAAAAGTATCGAAAAGGTACTCCCCTCACTCAATGAGATGGGGGTAGAAAAGATCACATTCATCTACTGCCAGCGATCGCAAAAGAGTTTCAAGCCTGACTTCAAACGGCTTGAGAAAATTCTTATCAACTCCTCCCAGCAGTCCGGCCGCAGCAAAATGATGGCGCTTGAGACGGCAGAGACCCTGGAATCTTTTCTTGAAGAATATCCTGAGAGTTATATGCTGAATTTCAGTGAAACCTCGATTGACACTGTACGTGAGCATATTGAGACACTTGTCATCGGATGCGAGGGCGGCTTCACGGATGAGGAGACGAGTCTCTTTGCAAAGGAGAGGATTGTAGGCTTTACTACACCGCTTGTGCTCAAAAGTGAAAGTGCCGCCTGTGCGGCAGCGGCGAAGATTCTGCTTTAAACATCAAGAAAAGTATTGCTACCATAACTTGGAACCGGAAATGTAACGAAGTGTATGCCTTTAGGTGCATTTCCGGCCTTGGGCGAAGATGAATCTTCGCTTCCAAGAGGTTCTAAGCTCCTCTTCAGTCAACCCATGCAAAATTTCCTCCTACCTCCTACCTCCTACCTCCTACCTCCTACCTCCTCACTAAAAAATTTTCCTATATAATGTAAGCAATAAAAAAAATCGAAGAAATTTTCATAAAAACCGAAAAACCCCTTGACAATAAAGAGTTTGGGTGCTATAATACGCGTCCACAAACACAGAGACCTTAACCAAGTGGGTTGAGAGAGTGTGAAGTGAGTGATCTTTGACAA
>JALTVI010000036.1 GCA_027049035.1 Sulfurovum sp.
GGTTGGTTTTGTGTAAAAACTACAGTATAATTTAAGTTTATAAATAGCATGTACACACACACACACACATACACACACACATACACACACACACACACACATAGACAAAACACATACACACACATAATTACATACGTAAATACCTACAAACACACACACACAAACACACCCACAGACACATACACACACAGACACACATACATACATACAGAAATACTCCCCCACACACACACAAACACACTCACACATACCAGGGTTGGCTTTCTTCCGGGAAGAAAGGTATTTCTTCCCTTCCTTGGGAAGAAACAAGGGAAGAAAAGGAAGAAACACCTTTCTTCCCGGAAGAAATGGAAGAAACTAGGAAGAAACTAAGAATAAAGGTGTGATATTCTTTATTGCATCTTTGGCAGCAACTATAGAGCACATTTTTACATATTTACATATAGCACACTGTTTATGTCAAACAGCAGTTAATAATCAATTTTATTATCACCTCTCAGAAGACGGAAACAGAACACAAATTTTTCTGCTGTTTGATTTCCTAGTCTGTTCCTAATTTTACTATGGATCTGTCCAAAGTTTGAAAATATATGTTCTACTGAGGCTGAGGAAGCTGGTGCCTGTAGAAGATGTATCACAAAGTCTACAAAGTCAGAATTTACACCATTGGATTCAACTGCTTTCCACCAGTAACCGGATCCATTCGAAGTGCTGCCTTAGCATACTCTTTTCCTGCAACTGTCACAGAAACAAAGTGTTCCCAAATGATGTCACGAGGTCTACCACCCTTGTGCATTGTGATTTGAATAGAATTGATGAAAAAATAAATGTAAACTTGGTGATAAAAGATTCCAGTTTAACACAAAGGCACTGTCAGTACATGTTTGAGAAGCATGTAGATCTGAATTTAAAACATTTCTTTCACCTGGTTATATAGTGAATATGTAATCATTGGGAGGCCACTGGATAAAATGAAGCCAGTGTAAAAGTTGTTTAATAAGGGGAATGCCATTGTCATGTATTTGAATAGGAAGCCTTTGTAAAAACCCTTTATTGTTTCTGGGGAAAGGAAGCCACTTTTAGAACTTCATCAGCTTAGTAGTTTGTCATTGAACATAGAGGAACCTTAGCTTAATAGTTTGATACTGAATAAAGAGAAGC
>JALTVI010000040.1 GCA_027049035.1 Sulfurovum sp.
TCTATCATATAGCTTCAGTGTCTATAGACGGTATAATAATTTCACTAGGTTCTATCATATAGCTTCAGTGGGTAGAAACGATATATTAATTTCACTATGTTCTATCACATAGCTTCAGTGGGTACAGACGGTATATTAATTTCACTACGTTCTGTCATATAGCTTCAGTGGCTATAGATGGTATATTAATTTCACTATGTTCTATCATATATATTCAGTGGCTATAGACTGTATATTAATTTCACTATGTTCTATCATATAGCTTCAGTGGCTATAGACGGAATATTCATTTCACTACGTTCTATCATATAGCTTCAGTGGCTATAGACGGTATATTCATTTCAATATGATCTATCATATAGCTTCAGTGTCTATAGACGGTATAATAATTTCACTACGTTCTATCATATAGCTTCAGTGGGTAGAAACGATATATTAATTTCGCTATATTCTATCATATAGCTTCAGTGGCTATATACGATATATTAATTTCACTACGTTCTATCACATAGCTTTCGTGGCTATAGACGGTATATTAATTTCACTACGTTCTATCATATAGCTGCAGTTGCTATAGTCGGTATATTAATTTCACTGCGATCTATCACTGACTATATCAGGTATATTAATTTCACTACGTTCTATCATATAGCTTTCGTGGCTATAGACGTTATATTAATTTCACCTTGGTCTGTCGTATATCTTCAGTGTCTATATCCAATATATTAATTTCACTCTATTCTATCATATAGCTACAGTGGCTATTGACAGTAATATTCTTTTCACTACGTTCTATCATATAGCTTCAATGGATATAGACGGTATATTAATTTCACCAAGCACTGTCGTATAGCTTCAGTGTCCATATCCGATATATTAATTTCACTATATTCAATCATATAGCTTCAACGGCTATAGACGGTATATTAATTTCACTAAGTTATATCATATACCTTCAGTGGCTAGAGACGGTATCTTATTTTCACTATGTTCTATCATATAGCTTCAGTGTCTATATAAAATAAATTAATTTCACTACGTTCTATCATATAGCTTCAGTGGCTATAGACGGTATATCCATGTCACTACGTTCTCTCATATACCTTCACTGTCTATA
>JALTVI010000041.1 GCA_027049035.1 Sulfurovum sp.
ATAAATCACTGACACCGTTTTACAAATTATTATGTGGGTAAATAAAACAAAAATAAATAATAATAATAATGAAAGGAACCGGGTGTTTTGGTGAATATTTTATGTAATTTTCTGGATCATTTATTTTTGAAGAAGTAACCAAGCAAGAATCCAGTAAAAGTACTATACAAGTGATACAAGCAAGGTTGATGTCGCTTATGTTGAAACCAGATTGCGGTGCCCTGACACCTATTGGCTGAAACAGCTGGGCCCCCAACCCAACAGATGTTTTTCTTTTCTTTTAACAGTATTCCAAAATAAGAGTGAATTTCACAAGACTAAACTGTTTGAGAATATACAGTGCCTTAAATTTTGGGAAAAGTTCCATAATTTAGTAAGTTAACAGTTTTTCTGTAATATAACAATTATGTGGTAGTTTTGTTCTGGTAAATAGCAATATGTACCTACCAGATTTAATAATAACATCACACCACTACACTACAGAGGCAAGTACCAAGATACCCACCCAGTACCTACCAGATTTAATAACGACAGTTTTCCACTACATCACTGAGGCAAGTACCGAGTTACAAACCCAGTACCTACCATATTTAATAACGACAGTTTACCACAACACTGAGGCAAGTACTGAGATACGAACCCAGTACCTTCCAGATTTAATAGCAACATTTTACCACTACACTACCAAGGTTGGTACTGAGATACGAACCCAGTACCTACCAGATTTAATAACGACAGTTTACCACTACACCACTTGTTTGTTTAGTGTACGGATGCTATACATTGAACTGATATCTGCTGAAACCAGCATGGGGGAAGACTATACTACAAGTGCAACTGTAGTTTCTTTAGAAATGATGGAGGGGCACCCAAGGCCTAGTGGTACCATGCTGGACTAAAGATCAATAGGTTGCTGATATACACAGAAACATGGGCTCGGGCAGTCTAAGTCTTGACAGCGTTTCATCATTTCAATTCATTTCTTCCAGATGTTCATGGTCTCAATAGCATGTATACTATGTGCAAAAGATGGAACTTGAAAGAACATTTCATTTCATGTAACAAAAAAATTTGCACACACACACCATGAAAA
>JALTVI010000042.1 GCA_027049035.1 Sulfurovum sp.
TCTATTGAAAAATATCATCACATTTGATTAAATTTTCTAATCAAAACATCTGGCAAATCTAATCTCAAAGGCTGACAATTAATTTCCATAGCTATATTTTTTTCAATAGCTTTTTGAAAAACTATATCCCAATTTACCTGTAATTGATCTCTTTCCCCCAAAAGTCTATCTGTTGGATGTCAAATTATTGTTACATATGGATTTTCCATAGCTTTTAGATATCTTGCTGTCATATCTCATTTGTATCACATATGTATAGAAGCTACTACAATATCACATTGAGCTAAAATTTCATCTGGATAATCTAATGTTCAATCTGCTAAAATGTCACATTCTGTTCAAACTAAAATTTGAATTTTATCTTTATAAAACTTCCTTAAATCTTCAATTTCTTTCAATCTTTCAGCCCATCTTTTTGGATCTAATCAATTAGCAACAGCTAATGATTGGCTATGATCTGTAATAGCTATATACTCATAACCTAGACTAATAGCTGCTTCTACCATTTCCTTTATACTATTGAGACCATCAGACCAAGTAGAATGTGTATGTAAATCTCCTTTCAAACTTCAATATTCAATTAATTTCGGCAGCTTATGTTCTATAGCTAACTCTATCTCTCATTGATCTTCTCTCATTTCCGGTGGTATCCAATCCATTCACAAAGCATTATAAATATCTTCCTCTTTCTCACCTCCTACTCTAACTTCTTGAATTTCTTCACTCTTCTGAGCTCACGATCCCCTTCAAACCTCTTTTATTTTAAATATTCAATATTCAGAAATTTTAAATCATTTTTCCTTAGCTATAGTTCTAAGATGAATATTATGTTGTCTAGATCAAGTAAAATACTGCAAAGCTGCTCACCAATCCTGCTCTGGAACTATTCTCAAATCTACTTGAATATGAGGTTGCTTCAAAAATACAGATGTTTTAGTAATTCATTTTGCAAGTACTGTGTCAATATTATCCAAAGACACAAATTTATCCATAGTTTGAATAGGATTATCACTTACACAAAGCATATCTATATCTCACACTGTTTCTTTCATTCTTCTAGTTGATCAAGCAACTTCAACCTT
>JALTVI010000043.1:0-438 GCA_027049035.1 Sulfurovum sp.
AAGGCATGTTTAATTTTGCAGGAAGAAACTCAGTGAAAAAATACATACCTGCAAAAGCACTAAAACGCTGTGTAAGCGTTTGGATGGGATGCGAATCTAAAACTTATTATCTAACAAAGTATAAGTAACATAAGTTTTATTTGGGAACATCACATAAGAAACACGAACGTGGATTAGGATATGGAGTGGTAACTGAACTCACAAATGACCTACAAGGAACGCATCGCCATATCTACTCTGACAACTATTTTACTAGTGTAAAGCTACTAAAAGGATGGGATTTATTCATGTTGAACTCTTAGACCAATCCGCCGAAATCTTCCTGCGTGGGGACTGCAAAATGGTGGAGTCAGCCAGTAGAAAATACGACAAAATCACACCTTACCTCCAGTGGTGTATTGCTAAATTTAAAAGTAGGTGGACGGTTAGCCTCAACAT
>JALTVI010000043.1:448-1080 GCA_027049035.1 Sulfurovum sp.
GAGGCCCTCCAGTGAAGTGTTTCTAAAAAAAAGTGGGTGGACGGCGATCCCCCGCGATCCCCCTCCAATACACCACTGCTTACCTCTGACAACAGAAGAACACAAACAAACAAACAAAACAACAACAACAAAGTGACTGTGCTCAGTAGTTTGAGTTTGCCAGATAACATCGAACAAGCACACAGGAGAATTGGAAATAACAGGGTCCAGATCGCTCTGTCACATTCTCTACACAGCTGCAATAATTACGTGAATGGAGTGGATAAACATAACCAATATCGACTGAAATATGATGTTTCTCGTCAAAGTAAACGATGACGAAAGTACTTGTTCTTCTTTCATTCTGCCATTGTAACTGCATACATGTTGTACAGTCTTTCATCAAGGAGAAGAATTCAGCACAATAGGTTTACCCACCTAGACTTTCGGAGAGAGCTTTCCAGGTCACTGTTTGGTGGTTGCACGTGAAGGAAATCACGTGTCATGTGTGATATGCAAGATGTCATCAGTGTTGATGAAAATTTGAGTTGGATCGCAACACACGTTGGTAAGACTCGGCGCTGTAAAGTCCATAGCGGTAATGGTAAACAAAAATAAACTAAAGATGGATGTGATCTACTTAGTGTGCTTTT
>JALTVI010000046.1 GCA_027049035.1 Sulfurovum sp.
CGTCACCCGCATCAGTGCCCTGCCCGGCACTTCCAGATTCTCCGGCACCGGGATCGAAGCCGGGCCGCTCGCGGCTGATCCACGTATCCAGCACCTTGAGCGACTGATCGCCCGCCCGGGCACATTCTTCACGCAGCACCCGCTCTTTTCCGTTTTCATCAATACGACCCCCTTGCACAAAAAGACTGCATATGAAAATATCCACCCGCGAAGGAATCATTTGCACGAACAGAAACGGCAAACAATGAGTTTTCAAGCCTATTAAGCATTTTATATAGATATGAAGATATAAAATAGATAACCAGAAAACAGTTGGAGAAAGACATGAGCGCCGAAAAAATGAGGATTGAAGAAATTATTAATCTTCATGAACTTTGGCTCGTTTCAAATCACTCAGAGGGTAGGCGCGCCTCTCTAAGTAGTCTTGACCTACAGCTTGCTGATCTATCTCATAGAAATTTATCCTGGATCAGTTTACGCAACGTCAATCTCTCAAGGGCCAATCTGGAAGGCGCAAATCTTACTGGATCTGATTTGCAGGGCGTAGATTTGCAGTGCGCAAATTTAAGTAAAGCCAAGATTGATAAGGCCAAACTGTCCGAAGTAAACTTCTCATACGCAAGCCTAGAAGGCATATTAATGAGAGACGCATTTATACATAAATGCGTATTTGATCACACAAAAATCACAAAGTCAGAAATAAGAAGTTCAATATTTTCCAATATATTATTTCGTCACTTGGATTCTACATTCACAGACTTCGGCAATTCATTCTTCAAGGAATGCAGATTTTACCACGGGTCCTATTTGGGCACCAGTTTCAAAGGCGCAAGATTTGTAGATTGCAAAGAGATGGGCGTACACATTCAAAGAGTTCAACTTGAAAAGTATGGAGAATAATGGAAATATTGTGTGCTCTCTTTATATTGTGAAGTGTTTCAAAAAATGATAATACATCCACTAAATGCTATAGGAATGATTTGATATATGATGGAGTGAGGGGCTATGAAACGCATTGTCATGTTAGCATCCAATCCGTGCAACGCAGATGCTCGAATATTGAAAATGGCGCATGCAGCCAGAGAGGCTGGCCATGAAGTACATATTTTTGCTACTGCAAAAAATGAATTGCCTAATTATGAGTGCAAGGATGGCATTACATTTCATCGACTCGTTTGGCAACTAGGCCCTGCCCTGAAGGAAGTGCTGGGAAAGTCAGTTTCTTCGCGAGTGGCTGGATATATTGCCAAACGATTGGCCCCCTATATTAAATATCACTTTTACAAGAAGATATTTTCTCCATATATAGAAAATATAGAACCAGATATTATACATGCGCATGACTTAATAACATTACCAGCAGGATACCATGCCGCAAAAAAATGTGGAGCGGAATTAGTTTATGATGCACATGAATTGGAAGTCCACAGAAATCCTCCTCTTTCGAGAGCTCAAAAATTTTGGGTATCTTATATTGAACGGCGCTATTCTATACATGCCAAAGCCGTAATAACCGTTGGTCGCCATTGTGCACTGGAACTTGAAAAACATTTAGGTAGAAAAATCCATGTGATTTATAATTCCCCTATTTTGCATCCATGCCCTACTAATATTAGAAAAGATTTGAGAATTCCTGAAGATACCCCGTTGATTGTCTATGTTGGAAAAATTGCAGCAGGCAGGGGGCTGGAGGGAATTGTCAGGGCTCTCTCCCAGATGCGAGACATTCACCTGGCTGCCGTGGGGCCTTCTGATCCAAGAAGTCATTCAATATTAAAATCTCTGATCGAGCGCCTTAAGCTGGCAGAACGTGTGCACTTGTTACCACCGGTGCCTTATGAGCAAGTGGTTGCTTATATTCGCAGTGCCGATATGGGCATTTTGCCTGTACAAAAAGAAACACTTTCTTATGAATTAGCCATGCCCAACAAATTATTCGAAATGTCTTTTGCAGAACTACCCATATTATCTAATGATTTGGTTGAAATATCCGAATTTTTATCCGAAATAAATAATGGAAAGGCTGTTGATTTTGATTCGTGCGATATAGGATATGAAATATCAAGTTTCTTGCATAATAAAGATAGATACACACTATCTGATGAGAAAAGGGGCGTTCTTTTTGAAAAATATTCATGGGATTCACAAAAGAAAAAGTTGCTGGATATATATAATGATATATTAAGCAATCGGACACCTCCGGAAACACCCTGAACATGGCCAAAATGCGTAGGTTGGAGCATTTGCGTGGTAGCCTTTGCGAATTTCCGCGTTCCCGGCGCCCGTTTACGGGGCTGATGACCGTAAGCGATGCTTGCCTCCCATCTTTCGCCCGGAATTGTGATCTGCCATGCTCTTCTTCCGTTGATTTCACGGGGAGGAAGCGAGGATGGGTAAGGGACTACAAACCAAGCACCATTTGGACTCAGGAAGGAACAACTGAGTTCCTCTGGAGGTTCTGGAAGGGCTGACAGGGCGCAGTGATGGCCTGATGATTTGAAGGCGCGGATTGTCGCCGAGAGCCCTGTTTCCGGCGTACGAGTTTGCGACGTGGCCCGCAGCCATGGTTTGTCACCCAATCATCTGAGCGAATGGCGGCGGACGGCGCGGCAAGGCAGACTGGCCCTGCCTGAGGATCCCGGGCCCGCGTTCGTTCCAGTGACCGTGGTTGATGACGGGCCGCCGTCGTTCTCTGCTGGAGACGGTTTTCATAGCGTGGAGATCGTGACGGCAGAGGGATGACCATCCGGCTCTCCCCGGATACTCCGGCGGAACGTGTCGCGCGGATTGTCAGAGCCCTGGCGGCGGCGTCATGATTGTCCCTGACCAGCATGTCAAGATTCTCGTGGCCACCCGTCCCGTTGACTTCCGCAAGGGCCATGACGGACTGACCGCCGTCGTTCAGAACGAACTGTGGCTTGATCCCTTCTCCGGGATCATCGTGGTATTCCGGGCCAAGCGGGTGGACCGCATCAAGGCTCTGCTGTGGGGCGGCAGCGGACTTGAGATGATCTACAAGCGTCTGGAGACGGACAAGTTCTCCTGGCCGGGTGTGCATGACAGGGTCATACGTTTGAGCAAGACGCAGTTCGAAGCCCTGTTCGAGGGGCTGGACTTGTCGACGTGTTTATGGCGTGCGGCGGGTGCGCGGGCCGACTGTGGCAGAGTGACTCAGGCGGCTCTTAAGAACAAGTCTTGCAGCTCCGAATCGCGTAGAATTACAGCCATGAAAACGAGCCGGAACACTCTGAGCCTCGATGCCTTGCCAGCTGATATCAGAGCAGCCTTCCTGGCCAAAATCGCGGCCCGCATAGCGGCTGAGAAGCGGGCCGAAAGGCTTGAGAAATTTACCAGCCAGCTCGAGAAATCCACCAGTCAGCTTGAGGAGCGTGCCCGGCGGCTGGAATATCTGCTGGCGGAGTTCAAGCACGCGGTTTGGCAGGTAGTCCGAAAGGATCAGCGCAGACCAGTTGGAGCTAGCCTTCGAAGATCTGGAAACCGCTCTTGCCGAAACAGAAGCGGCGCAGGAAGAGACGCAGGCAAAGAGCCCAAACAGCCCGCCAGGCGCAATCTCGGCCGTCTGCCCATCGGGTTGCCCCGCATCGAGAAGATCATTGAGCCCGAGAGCCTCATGTACCCGTGCGGTTGCGGCGAGCAGATGGTGAAGATCGGTGAAGACCGCTCGGAGCGGCTTGACATTCTCCCGGCGCGGTTCAGGGCCACCGTGACCATCCGCCCCAAATATGCCGTTCGTTGCAATTGCGGCGGCAAGGTCGTGCAGGCCCCGGCCCATCTGATAGAAGGCGGTTTGCCGAGCGAGGGGCTTGTCGCCCATGTGCTGGTATCGAAATACGCTGATCATCTGCCGCTTTATCGCCAAAGCCAGATCTTTGCCCACAACAGCGGGCTTGACCTGCATCGCTCGCCCCTGGCCGGATGGTGCGTGCCTTTCACCTGAGGCCCGTCGTTGAACGGATGGCAGAGCATCTCAAATCGTCCGGCAAGCTGTTCATGGACGAGACGCTGGTTCCGGTGCTCGACCCGGGAGGCAAGACCAGGGCCGGCTATTTGTGGGCGCTCGCTCGTGACGACCGTGGCCGGGACGGCCCCGATCCACCCGGCGTGATCTTCACTTATGCGCCGGGGCGGAGCGGAGAACATGCCGAGGATATCCTGAGCGGGTTCGACGGCACCTTGCAGGTGGATGACTATGGCGGATACAACCAGCTGACCAAAAAGGAGCGGAATGGCGGCAGGCCCGTTGTGCTGGCCTATTGCTGGGCGCACCGCCCGGCGCAAGCTGTTCGATCTTGTTGGCAGTTCGCCGATCGCCCGGCAGGGTCTCACGCAGATCGCCAAACTCTACGAGATCGAGGCCGGGATACTCGGCAAACCGGCGAACGAACGGCTGGCCGTGCGCCAGAGCCGCTCCACACCCATTGTTACGGCTTTCGGCACGTGACTGGATGAGTTAGGGCGCGTGTCTCGGCCAGATCGCGGCTCGGTGAAAAGCTGAGCTACATCGCCAACCACTGGTACGGCCTGCAGGTGTTCCTCACCAATGGCCGCGTCGAGATCGACAACAATCCGGTAGAAAACGCGATCCGCCCGATCGCGCCTGGCCGAAAGAACGATCTTTTTGCTGGTCATGACGAGGGTGGAAAAAACTGGGGCCTGATCGCCTCTCTGATCGGCACCTGAAAACTGAATGGCGTCAATCCGTTCGACTATCTCAAGGCCACCCTCAAGGCCCTCGCCAACGGCCACCCCCCCAATCCAGGCTCGACGACCTCATGTCCCGGGTCTTCAACAAAAAGTCAAGCTGAAGCCCAAACAGTCTCTCCGCAACGCTTACAGTGATCCTATCATATCGATGGTGCAAGCCCGATGAAGATTGGCGCGAAGAGCATTATTCCGTCCTGCTCGACTGGACTGAATGCAATCGCGGCGGAAAGCGACCGTGGTTTCTTTGCCCAAGCTGTGGGTGGCGGGTGGCCATTCTCTACGTGGATAGCCTGTTCCAATGCCGGCAGTGCCTTCTGTTGGCTTACCTATCCCAAAGGGAAGGGCATCTGGATCGATTGCTGAGGCGCAAGGACAAGATGCGAAAAAAGCTCGGATGGCAGGATGGAATGGAATACCGAAAGCCGAAAGGAATGCACCGGAAGACCTATTTGCGGCTGATTGAGGAATATGAGGATATGGACGCTGTTTTCTGGCGCGAACTCGCCATCAAGTTCAAGCTCCTTTGATGCGCACCGCCTCGCGTATTTGAAAGGAAGTGTAATGCGACAGAGATCGTGAGCAAAGAGGGGGTTGGGCGGGATTAGGCTCAGGACTCATAACGATCACAGGAACGCAATGGTTATGGCTGCGATGATGACGGCGGCGAAGAAGCTGTTTGGGCAGCGATCGTAGCGCATGGCGATGCGCCGGAAATCCTTCAGCCTGGCGAAGAAGCGCTCCACGGCATTGCGTTTGCGATAGAGGCGTTCATCGTGCGGGATGGGGATTTTACGTGTCCTGGAAGAAGGGATGCAGGCGGTAATCTCACGCTCGGCCAGGGCATCCCGAAAAGCCTTGCTGTCATAGGCCCTGTCGGCAATGAGCACGGCATTGCGGGGCAGATGTTCGAGCATGTGTTCAGCCCCCTTCACATCGCTCTTCTGGCCTTCCGTGAGCAATAAAATCAGTGGTTTGCCTTGATCGTCGCAGGCCACGTGCAGTTTCGAGTTCAGTCCTCCGCGCGTGCGACCGAGGCAACGGAAGCCCCCTTTTTCAGCAGCAGGCTGGCGGCGGTACGATGGGCCTTGATATGGGTGCTATCGAGAATAACGGTGCCATCGTGGGCATGCATGCCGGCAAGCTCGGCGAAGATGCGATGGAACACGCCTTTCTCCGCCCAGCGCCGAAAACGGTTGTAGAGGGTCTTGTGCGGGCCATAGGCGGCAGGGGCGTCCT
>JALTVI010000050.1 GCA_027049035.1 Sulfurovum sp.
TTTAACACAGAACATTCCTGACTTGATCAGGAATCTTTGTGTCAATTAGCCAATAAACGTCAAGATCCCGCTTCGAGTGTAGGATGACAGGTAATCTACTTCATCATTCCTGCGAAAGCAGGAATCTACGTGCTGATCACTCAAATAACGACAAGATCCCGGATCAAGTCCGGGATGACGATAATTTGGACACCAATAACCAATACACCAATTACCAATATACCATTAATAAAACCCATAAAAGTTTTGCTAAAATTGCAATAAAGCTTCAATGAAAGGATATGTTTATGCTGACTAGAGAAATGATTCTTTCATTCCTTTCCGAACATAAAGATGATCTTGCCCAAAATTATGGTATCACAAGTATTGGTCTCTTCGGCAGTTATGCACGCAATGAGCAGCATGAACAGAGTGACATCGATCTTGCCATTGAGATGGAAAGCGAAAATACATTCCGCAGCTTTTTTGCACTCAAAGCGTATCTGGAAAAAGCTTTTCAACGCACTGTTGATCTGGGAATGGCACATACACTCAAACCGGCAGTAAAGTCATCGGTCGAAAAAGAGATCATTTATGTCTAAACGTAATCTTTCTCTTTATATCGATGATATCCTTGAGGCATCCGATGCAATACAAAGCTACACAAATAACTTAAACTTTGAAACTTTCTGTAATGATAGGAAAACATACAGTGCCACTATCAGGGAGTACATCATCATAGGAGAAGCGGTATCTCACCTCATCGATACACTTGAAGAGAGATTCCCGGATTATCCGTGGCGAATGATCAAAGACTTTCGAAACTTTATAGTACATGAATATTTCGGTGTCGACAGTAAAATTGTCTGGGATCTGACCACCAAAGAACTTGAAAGTGTTGTTGACTATATACAAATACTGAAACAAGAAACTTCTAACCAGCTAAGGGGATAAAACATGAAACATTCCAATCTTCTACCCGCTACCTGCTTCCTGCTACCTGCTCTCGCCCATCAGGAGAGTCAAAATGTCTGAAAACGTCATTATCGTCATGATCGGCATCTCTACGCTGCTGGGTGCTACAGGACTTGCCGCACTGCTCTGGGGAGTCAAGACCGGACAGTTTGACGACAAGTCCAAGTTCATCGATGCGGCACGCTTCGACAACGAAGAAGAGTTGCGCGATGCGGTGATGATGGAAGAGAAAAAGAAAGCGCGTCAAAAGAAGAGAGAGGAAGCAAAGAAAAAAGAGTACCGACCGGCTGATTAAAAATTTCCTCAAAACCGCCATAAACTAATAGAGCAATAACCAAACAGATGCTATTATATGAATAAATATTAACATCTTGGAGAAGATTCATGAAAAAGTTTATCTGTACGGCAGCGATAGCAGGAATAACTCTGGTACAGGCAAGCAGCCTCGGGATCAATGTCAACAGCGATGATGTCGAAGTAAACGGAAAACTGGATATCACTTCAGCCGTCGGTTTCGGCAGCGGTACAAGCTATTTTTTAAGCGGCGACTATCTGCATACCGATGATGACAACCTTTTCAAAGCAGGCTTTGGCGCTTCCAATACACTCAGCGGTGCGGAGGGGCTTACCTTTACCTTTGGACTCGAAGGGGTCTTTGGGGACAGTTATGTAGCCATGCCGCTTTTTGGCGAAGCAAAACTGCGGCTTCCTCTTGATGAGCCGATTCCGGCAACCTCACTGAGCGCACGGTTCGACTATGCACCTTCCGTTCTCTCATTTGTCGATGCCGACCAGTATCTGGAGTATCGTTTTGAAGCCGATGTCGAAGTGATCAACAATGTCCATGTCTATGGCGGCTACCGTAACATCGATACAGACTACGAAGCCCATGACTACAACCTGAACGACAGCTGGTACGGCGGACTCAAAATCAGTTTCTGATGAACGGTTCTCTCTTTTTCGAACGCCTCCTCAGCCTGCCTGAGGGTGCCGGCTATGTACACTACAACGGCAAACGCTACCTGCTGCGAAAAGAGACGCTGCTTGAGGGCAGACTCATCAAACTCTATGCCGAAGCCCTCGGAGACAACGACATTATCAGCGGAAACTACTACACCACACTCAAAAACGGTCTGCTCAAACCGTGTGAAATGAGCGACGAAAAGGTGATCGATTTTGTTATTCATGCAAAAACAGACTGATTTTCATTCAGTACGTGTTGCGGTAATATCTCCAAAAAGAATCAAATCTTCAAGCAGTGCTTTTTCTGCAATCCCGTCCCTGCCAACCGCAAGCTGCAAATGTCCCTCCCTGCTGGTAAAAATCTTCTGGTGAATGATTGCATTTGCATACCATGCCGCTCCGCTGCCAAGCTTTGAAGCATACACCTTTTCCTCTGCCCGTGTGGGCAAAATGACCGTCACTCTCCCTTTCTGCTTCTCGGCACCCACAGCTGTGAAATGATAAGTACCAGCTTTGTGTTTGTCCGGAAGGTGTCTGTCGAGATTGAAATAGAGTGTCAAAAGATCATCCTTGCTGTAGAAGTCCAGCACATTGTGCTCATCCTTGAGCAATTTGCCGCCACGATACTTTTTGTAACTTTTCAAGACCTTTTTTTTTCGATGGTTGATCGTATACGTTTTCACAACCCGCGTATCACGGTAACGCCGTACCACTTCGTACCGGTCACTGACAAGCAAACCGTTTTCAATATGTCCTACAGAACGATGGTGCTCTTTGCGGTTTCCGCTGAGTGTCGCAGCCAGACCTGTCGCTGCCATACCGATATCGATGGTATAGGTGTTTCCGCTGCTTTCAAGCCGGGCTCTCGCTTCACCGACTTTGCCGACAATACCGTAGGTTACATCATAGTGGGCCTTCAATGTTTTGGCTGGCAGTGCCGTAAAAGAGAATACGATTAAGCCCATAAGCGATATAATCGTTTTCATCATTATCAATCCTTCCGTGATCGTTACTGTATGATTGTACAGCATCATTGTGGAGAAAAAGCAGAGATTTATGGCAGCGACAGAAACCAACACCACCTTACTGACACAAAATCAGCTCAATGTCATCAACTCGTTTGACAGCAATATCATCGGCAGTGTACAGAGGCAGCTTGCTCCCGTTTATGAGGCTTATCCCGTATTGACAACAATGATTTGGGGTATTCCTCTTGCAAACCTCATAGTTGCAACACTTCTTTTTCTGCTGATTCTCGCTCTTCGCAAAGTTTTTACCAAAATCGTACTTGTCTTCCTGCAACGACTCAGCAAACGGACTGAGACATTTTATGATGACCGTATTATCTCTGCACTGAAACAGCCCATACGGTTCGTGTTTATCATCATTGCCCTGCATGTATTTTTTCTTTTGACCTTTAAGGAGACGGAGTTTATCAAGCATACCCTTGATTCAATGCTTATTTATGTATTCTTCTGGGCTATTTTGAATACACTGGATGCACTCAGAGAATTGGCATATGCCGCAACAGAAAAATTCAATCCGGATCTTTCACAGGAGATGGGGAACTTCATTCTTGCTATTCTCAAAATTTTTATCGCCGGTATCGGACTGGCGGCTATCTTGACTGTATGGGGCATCAATGTCACCGCACTTATTGCTTCACTGGGACTGGGCGGTCTTGCTTTCGCCCTCGCAGCGAAAGATACCGCTTCCAATCTCTTTGGCTCTTTTGCCCTGCTTGCAGACAAATCGATCCGCATAGGAGAATGGGTCAAGGTTGGCGGCGTTGAGGGAGTCGTTGAAGATGTCGGGATGCGCACAACCAAAATACGCTCATTTGAAAAAGCCCTTATCACTGTTCCCAACCAACTGGTCGCCAATCAGCCCATCGAAAATTTCTCAAGACGCGGCATCCGGCGTATCAAGATGCACATTGGTCTTACCTACGACACCACATCCGAACAACTGCTGAAGATCAAAGCTGACATTGAAAGGATGCTTGGCAACCATGAGGGGATCAGCCAGAAAGATTCACTGATGGTCTACTTCGACTCCTTTGGAGACTCGTCGCTGAACATTTTCATCTACTGCTTCACAGCTACGGCGAACTGGGCGAAATACCTGGAGATCCGCGAAGATGTACATGTGAAGATCATGCAGATCGTTGAGGCAAACGGCAGCACTTTTGCCTTCCCTTCGCAGAGTATCTATGTAGAAAGCCTGCCTGCCGAAACAGAACCATCATTCCATGACAACCCAAAAGGTGCATGATGACGCACCATGCATTGAATAATATGGTATAATACCTCCAATAAACACATACACTTCGTATTACCCAAAGAAAGAAACATCCATGACATCAGAACAACCCCTTAAAAAAGTCGCCATACTCGGCCGTCCCAATGTCGGTAAAAGCTCGCTCTTCAACCGTCTGGCAAGGCAGCGTGACGCCATCACCTCCGACATGAGCGGTACAACACGTGACATAAAAAGACGTATTGTTACCATCAGCGAAAACCGCGATTTCGAAATCCTCGACACCGGCGGCATCGACTACAGCAGCGAACTCTTCTCCAAGGTGGCAGCATTTTCACTCAACGCTGCAAAAGAGGCCGATGTGATTGTCTACATGGTAGACGGCAAGACCATTCCCGACGAAGAGGACAAAAAGCTCTTCTACGATCTGCAGCAACTTGGCAAACCGCTGGCACTTGTGGTCAACAAGATCGACAACGACCGGGAATTTGAAGAGCGCTTTTTCGACTTTTACGAATTTGGTGCGGAAGCGACCTTCCCCATGTCCGTCAGCCACAACCGCTACTTCAACGACTTCTACGCCTGGCTGGAACAGTATATTCCGCCAAGGGAGGATAAGCCCGAACTTCAGCTCGAAGCCGATGAGGAGGCAGACCCCTTTGGTGAATTCATTACCGACATCAATGCTACTGTAGAAGAAGAGGACAAAGAGATCAACGTCGCCATCATCGGCCGTGTCAATACCGGCAAGAGCTCGCTCCTCAACGCCCTGCTGGGTGAAGAGCGCTCTGTTGTCTCCGATGTTGCAGGGACGACCATCGACCCCATCGACGAATCGGTGGAGTACAACGACTATAAGATCACCTTCGTCGATACCGCCGGTATCAGGCGCCGTGGAAAGATCGTGGGCATAGAGAAGTATGCGCTCGGACGTACCGAAGCGATGCTTGAGAAGGCAGATATCGCCCTGCTGATGATCGATGCGACCACCGGTGTACTCGAACTTGACGAACGTATCGCGGGGCTGATAGAGAAGTACCGCCTTGGCGCGCTCATCGTGGTCAACAAGTGGGACATCCGCGGAGAGAAGAGTTACGAGGAGATGGTCGACGACATCCGCGATGAACTCAAATTTCTCCACTACGCGCCACTCATTACCATTTCGGCAAAGACCGGTATGCGGGTACACAAGATCCTCGACCAGATCACGGCCATTTACGAGCGCTACAAGCAGCGCATTCCCACCTCCAAACTCAACGATACGCTGCGTGAAGCGATGGCACGCCACCATGTGCCAAGCCACAACGGTGCAGTCGTCAAGATCAAGTTCGCCACGCAGTATGAGAGCAAGCCGCCAAAGATCGCACTCATCACCAACCGCCCCGACGGGCTGCACTTCAGCTACAAACGATACCTGGCCAACTTCATCAGAAGCCGTTTCGATTTCGAGGGCGTACCGCTTGACATCGTCGCGCGAAAACGCGGAGAACGTTTTGAACCTGATGAAGCGTAGGGTATAATAGCGGTACACAATCGCCAAAGGAAGTTTCACATGTCTGTACCAAAGTCCATCTTCCGCGAATATGATATTCGCGGTATCTTCGAAAAGGAGCTTAACGAAGAGAGTGTCAAGCTTATCGGCTACCACCTTGGCCAAAAGATCAGCGGCAACCGCATTGTCGCCATCGGCTATGATGCCCGCTCCCACTCGCCAAAGTTACGTGACTACCTCGCTTCGGGACTAAACGCCGCAGGCTGTACGGTGCTTGACATGGGCATGGTCGCCACCCCAGTCAACTACTTTGCAAACTACCAACCCATTAAAGACCTCACCCCCACTCCTCACTCAACACTCAACACTCAACACTTGGACGCATCGATAGATGCGTCCATTATGATCACCGGTTCTCACAACCCTCCCGAATACAACGGCTTCAAGATCACAGTTGACCGTGCCCCCTTCTTTGGTGATGCCATCTATGCCCTGGGAGACGAAGTGGTCGCCGACATCGGGAGGGTGATTGAGGATGATACCCGAACGGCATCCATCGATGTCAAAACGCCCTACATCGACTTCATGGTAAATGAGTTTTCTCACCTCAAGGCGCTTGAAAAGAAGATCGTCCTTGACTGCGGAAACGGCGTGGCCGGGACTGTCATCACCGACATCTTCGATACACTTTCGCTTGAGTACCGCGGTCTCTACTGCGAACCCGACGGCACCTTCCCAAACCATCATCCCGACCCCAGCGAAGAGAAGAACCTTGCCGACCTCCAAGCGGCACTGGCACAAGAGGGGGACATAGGCTTTGCCTACGACGGCGATGCTGACCGCATCGCGGTACTCACACACAGACACAACATCAAAGGCGACCAGATGGCACTGCTCTTCGCCCTTGGCATGGAGAATCCCACTGTCATCGGTGAAGTGAAGTGCTCGCAGGTGATGTATGATGAATTAGAGCGCCGCGGTGCCAAAGCGATCATGTACAAGACTGGCCACTCCAACCTCAAGGTGAAGATGAAAGAGACCGGCGCAGACCTCGCCTGTGAGGTAAGCGGCCACATCTTCTTCAAGCACCGCTACTTCGGATACGACGATGCCATCTATGCCACGCTCAGAATGCTTGAACTCATCGCGCAGGGCATCGACCTCGATGCCGAAATAGAGGCACTCCCCGAAGTCTTCTCCACAGAAGAGATAAAAGTGGAGACCACCGAAGAGGAGAAGTTCGTCATTATCGATGCAGTGAAGAAACTGCTTGAGAATCCGCCCTCAGACTTCCCAACCATCAAAAACATCATCGATGTCGACGGCGTACGTATCAACTTCGTAAAAGGGTGGGGACTGGTACGTGCCTCCAACACCACCCCCGTACTAGTGACACGCTTTGAATCAACCGACAAAACTCTTGCCAAACTGTACGAAACAAAAGTCAATGAATTGATTGAAGAGGCTAGAGCCTCTTTGGTTATTGGTCATTAGTTATTGGTTATTGGGAAGAGCCTATGGTTGAGTTGGGTAAACTTGAAATCTATATTCTCTCCATCAAATTTAGTGACACTGCATGGCGCATCTATGAGAAACTGCCCAAACCATTTCGGTACAATATGGGTGATCAGCTTATTAGATCGGCAGACTCAATTGGTGCAAATATTGCTGAAGGGTACGGACGATACCACTACAAAGACAGTATTAAATTTTACTATAATGCGAGAGGTTCACTGTGGGAATCAAAACACTGGATTTACTTACTGCACAAAAGAGATCTCATTGCAAAAGAGCAGTACGATACTTCAATGCAGTTACTTGAGCAACTTGGTAAAAAACTAAATAACTTCATTCAAAGCATAAAGCGACGAGGAGATAAAGCATGACAGCCAATATACCAATACACCAATACACCAGTAACCACTTGCCTAAAGGCAAGCTATGCTAAACCGTCTCCACTTCACCTTCAGTGACGAAAAAACCAAGCAGCACGCTTTCGATGCCATACAGCAGGAGCAGCAGCACATCGGCTACTATGCCCTGCCGGAACAGGATACGGCACCTATCCATGCTTACTGTGAAACCATCGACGATACCATCGACACCATTGTCGTTATCGGTATCGGAGGGAGTTCTCTTGGGGCAAAGGCGGTCTACGAGTTCATTAAGCCCACCCGTACGCTCAAACGCAAACTCTACTTCTTTGAAAGCACCGATCCGGTCAATATCGCTGCGCTTTTGGAAAAGATAGCGCTCGAAAAGAGCCATTTTTTGGTCATTTCCAAATCAGGTACCACGGTAGAGACCTTCTCCATCTACAAATATCTCTTCAACCTGCACAGTAACCCTGGAAGCTATACTTTCATTACCGATCCGGGCTCTCCTCTGGAGCAGTATGCCAAAAGCATCGATGCGGTGGTACTGCACCTGCCCGACAATGTCGGCGGCCGTTTCTCCGTACTCTCCACTGTGGGACTGGTACCGCTGGCACTCTGCGGCATCGACATCGACAGACTGCTTGCCGGTGCATTGTTTGTCAAAGAGAGTTTCTTTAACGACGGTTACCTCAAAGAGACGCTGCTGACCAAGGCGGCCTTCTATGCAAAGCACCATGCGCAGTACCATATCAACTGCCTTTTTGCCTACTCCGAAGCGCTCAAATACTTCTGTGAATGGTACGTGCAGCTGTGGGGGGAGAGTCTCGGCAAACATCAGCGCCACTCCGCTTTCAATGTGGGGCTTACCCCCATCGGACTTATCGGCCCCAAAGACCAGCATTCCTTTTTGCAGCTTATTATGGAGGGGACCCGCGATAAATCGGTAACCTTCATCAAGGTGGAGGATTTTCACGACAAAACAGAGATTCCCGACCTCTCGCTTGCACACCTTGAATCACTCGATGCGCTCAACAGTCTTGGGTTTGCAGAGCTGATCAACATGCAGTGTGATTCGGTCACCGAAGCGCTGCTCGATCAGGGAGACATTCCTGTCGATACGCTGGTGCTTGAGAGTATCGATGAAGCGACGATCGGGGAGCTCATCTTCTACTATGAACTGCTTACATCACTGGTAGGTGAACTAATCGATGTAAACACATACGACCAGCCGGGTGTGGAGGCGGGGAAAATCATTCTGAAGCAGAAGCTGAAAAAGAGGCTTTAGTCAGCCTGCTTCAATGCACTGTTCGCCAACTTTTTAAACTCCTCGGAACTCTCAAGCAGCTCTTTGTATGTACCCCTGCTCTCGATCTTGCCACTCTTGAATACCAAAATCTCGTCGGCATGCTCGATCGTTGTCAGTCGGTGCGCGACAATGAAGGTGATCATCTCCTCTTTGAGTGCTTCGAGTGCCTGCTGGATCGCCTTTTCGCTCTTGTTGTCCAGCGCGGATGTCGCTTCGTCGAGAATGAGCACATCGGGGTCTTTGTAGAGTGCACGCGCCAGTGCGATACGCTGACGCTGCCCGCCGCTGAGGTTTGTCCCAAACTCATCAAGCGGTGTATGGATACCCTGCGGCAGCGCTTCGACGAACTCCCAGGCGTGTGCACGCTCGAGCGCACGGATAACACGCGCTTCATCCACTGCTTCACCATAAGCAACATTTTTGGCAACGGTATCCTGGAAAATAAAGATGCGCTGAGTGACAAAAGCGATCTTTCGATGCAGTGAATGGAGGGTATAGTCCCTAATATCGTCATCGTTGACATAGATGGTCCCCGAAGTAGCATCGTAGAAGCGTACCATCAGGTTGACAAGGCTGCTCTTGCCCGCACCGCTGTCTCCTACCAGTGCATAGACCTTTCCTTTGACTGCATCGATGTTGATGTGCTCCAGCGCTGTTTTATCGTCATATTTCAAAGAGACATCATCGAAGCGGATACGCTCGATATGCGTCAGTTCCTTCGGACCGGAGACGATGGTGGGCTCTGTTTTGAACAGTTCATCAATCCGCTCGGTAGCGGCAATGGCATCCTGCATTTTGTTGTGGATATTGGAGAATTTCTTGATGGGATCATAGAGCATAAAGAGTGCTGTCACGAATGCGAAGAAGCTTCCCACTGTCATTTTCTCATCAATCACCTGATTAGCCCCCACATAGATGGCCACGGCGATGGCGATTGAGCCGAAAAACTCCAGTACAGGTGTCACCAGCGCATTGGTACGGCTCTGCTTCATGGAGAGCTTAAAGAAGTTCATATTCTCATCGCTGAAGCGCTGCTGCTCGTACTTCTGCGAAGAGTTCGACTTGATGATCTCGATATTGTTGAATATCTCTGTCAGGCGCGAAGTCAGGTCCGCATTACTCTCCTGGGAACGTGTGGAGTACTTCTTCATCCGTTTTGCGAGCAGCTGCAGCGGAAGGAGTGCCAGTGGCATGACTACCAGAAAATAGAATGCCAGCTTAGGGCTCATCCAGATGACATATCCCGTCAATGACACAATAAGCATCGCGTTGATGAGCACTTCCGGGATCAGTCCCGATACCACCCCCTGTACACGACCGATATCGTTGGTGGTACGGCTGAGCAGCTCCCCGTTACGCATGCTGTTCAAAAAAGCCATATCCTGATACATCAGATGCAAAGAGAGCTTGTTGCGTATCTTCCGGACGATATCATTGCCGATATAGACAGTATAGTAGGTCTGCACATACTTACCGAGCGACTTGACAAAGAAGACTGCGACAATAGCAAAGGGAATCAGCTTGAGCATCTCCCTGTCCTTGGCAATGAACACTTCATCGAGCACCGGTTTGAGAAGATGCGCCGAAGCGGTCGTACCGACAGCCACTGCAACCATACCCAGTACGGCATAGGAGAACTCCCGTTTGTACTCGGAGAGGTAGGGAATAAAATAGAGAAAGAGTTTTTTCATTGCCTAATTTTATCATTTGAACCTTACAGGGATGATTTTCGCTATACTTCCAATAAAAAAGGTAGAACGATGCGGGCGGTTTTTCTGGACAGGGACGGTGTCATCAATGTAGAAAAGGAGTACCTGCACACCATTGATGCCTTCGAGTTCATCGACGGCGTTTTTGAAGCATGCAGACACTTTCAAACGCTTGGCTACGGGCTCATCATTGTCACCAATCAGTCCGGTATCGGCAGAGGCTATTACACAGAAGATGATTTTGAAAGCGTAACGACCTGGATGCTCGAACAGTTTCACAGCCATGACATACAGATTGACGCCATCTACCACTGCCCCCATACGCCAGATAAAGGCTGCAGCTGCCGCAAACCAAATCCTGGCATGCTGCTTCAGGCTGCAAAAGAGCACGGTCTCGATCTTTCCGAATCCTGGATGATCGGAGACAAAGAGAGTGACATTGAAGCGGCAAAAGCAGCAGGAGTCGGCCATACCATTCTGGTCAGAAGCGGCCATGCCGTTGATGAAAAAGCGACCAAAGCCGACTATCTCTTAGACTCCATTAAAGAGAGTATAGATATAATTAACTCCTAACTTTCAGCAGGGAGTACCATGCGCTACAACGATATCGACTTCAACCACAAAACCATTCTCATCACCGGCGGTGCAGGTTTCATCGGCGCCAATCTCGCCTTCTACTTTCAGGAGCACTTTCCCCAAAGCCGCATCGTTGTTTTCGACAAGTTCCGCAGTGAGGAGACCTTCTCCAACGGCAACCTTAAAAGCTTTGGACACTACAAAAACCTCATCGGCTTTCATGGCGACATCGTCTGCGGTGACCTCAATGACGAAGCGGCACTGAAAAAGCTTGAAGAGACATACACATTTGACTACATTTTTCATGAAGCGGCCATCTCCGATACGCGTGTATATGATCAGGAGACCATCATGCGTACCAATGTCAACAGCTTCTACCCGATTCTGGAAATGGCAAGAAGAAGCGGCGCCACGCTGGTATACGCTTCATCTGCCGCTACATACGGCTCACTTCCCTCCCCCCAGACTGTCGGAAAGGAGTCGCCGGAGAACCCTTACGGCTTCAGCAAGTATGCGATGGACCAGATCGCTTACCGATACATGAGGGAACACCCCGACATGCGTATCGTCGGCTTGAAATACTTCAACGTTTACGGTGCGCGCGAGTTCTTTAAAGACAAGACCGCCTCCACCGTCATTCAGTTCGGACACCAGATCCTTTCAGGCAAAGCGCCGCGCCTCTTTGAGGGAAGTGACAAGATCGTACGGGACTTTGTCTACATAAAAGATGTCATTCAGGCAAATATCAAAGCGTGCGATGCCAAACAAAGCGGTGTCTTCAATGTCGGCACAGGGAAACCCAGAAGCTTCCAGGATATTGCAGACATTCTGCAAAAGGAGCTTGGCACCGATTACGGTACAGAGTACTTCCCCAACCCCTATACCGGATACCAGATGCACACACAGGCAGAAGTAGCCACGACAAAAGAAGCGCTTGGCTACGAACCGGAGTGGGAACTTGAAGAGGGTATCAGAGACTATCTGCCCGAAATCATCCGCATGTATGAAGAAGAGGTCAAACCTGCCCAATGATAGAGCTGAAATCCCATACCCCCCGTATTCTCGTTGCCGGCGACCTGATGATAGACCACTACCTCTGGGGCAAGTGTGAGCGCATCTCTCCCGAAGCCCCGGTACAGGTAGTCGCAGTTGAAAAAGAGACTTCCGTCCTTGGCGGTGCCGGGAATGTCATCAACAATCTCAAGGCGCTTGGTGCCAAAGTCGATGTTCTCAGTGTCGTGGGGGATGATGAGAGTGCCAATGAGCTGCGCACCCTGCTTCATGGCATCGGCGTCAGTGACGAACACCTGATTACCCAAAAAGGGCGTTCTACTTCCAAAAAGAGCCGTATCATCGCTTCCCAGCAGCAGGTGGTACGCTACGACAAAGAGAGTACCGACGATATCGATGAGACGACGCAGCAAACACTTTTGGCCCGTTTCAGTGCTCTGCTTGCCGACTATGACGCTGTACTGCTCTCCGATTACGGCAAGGGGGTACTCACTGTCGAACTTACCAAAGCGCTTATTGCAAAAGCCAGGCAGTCAGACAAAAAGGTGCTTGTCGATCCCAAGGGAAAGGATTACACAAAATACAGCGGCGCCTACCTGCTCACCCCCAACAAAAAAGAGGCAGCAGAAGCTTCCGGTATCGATATCGATACTCCCGAAGCGCTCCAAAAAGCCATTTTGCACCTCAAATCACAATGCAACCTGAGTGTCTCACTCATCACGCTCAGTGAAGAGGGCATAGCAGTCTACGATGAAACCCTGCGTATCCACCCTACTGTCGCGCGTGAAGTCTACGATGTTACCGGCGCGGGCGACACTGTACTGGCTTCGCTCGGATTTGCGCTTTCCTGCGGCTATGACATCGACAGTGCCGTAAAGTTCGCCAACCTCGCTGCAGGTGTCGTCGTCGGTAAGATCGGTTCAGCCACAGCCACCCTCAATGAGATCATCGAGTATGAGTCGAGCCTGAACAAATCGACCAGCGATTCGCACATTAAAACTTTTGATGAGATCTCGCTTCTAAGTGATGAGCTCAAAAAGCGCGGTAAAAAGATTGTCTTTACCAACGGCTGCTTCGATATTCTCCATGTAGGCCACGTAAAATACCTCGAAGAGGCCAAAAGCTACGGTGATGTCCTGATTGTCGGGCTCAACAGCGATGCCAGCGTCAAACGGCTAAAAGGCCCTTCCCGTCCGGTCAACCCCCAGGAGGACCGCGCCTATATTCTTGCCGCGCTTGAAGCGGTAGACTATGTGGTGATCTTCGAAGACGATACCCCCTATGACCTCATCAAAGCTGTAGGACCGCATATTCTGGTCAAGGGCGGTGACTACGAAGGTAAAAGTGTCGTTGGGCAGGATATCGCCGACGAGCTTCGCCTGGTGCAGTTTGTAGACGGCAAAAGCACAACGAAGATCATTGAAAAAATAAGCACACAGTGCTAAAAGGAACACCTATGCAAGCTTCTCTCGACACCATCTCAAAAGAATTCAACGCACACAAAGAGACCATTGAGAAGACCATTGAAGCACTGCCGCAAACACTTGCCGATGCCTCCCAACTGGCTGTTAAAACACTCCAAAACGGCAACAAGATCCTGCTATGCGGAAACGGTGGTTCGGCTGCCGATGCGCAGCATATCGCCGCAGAGCTCACCGGACGCTATAAAAGCGAACGAAGAGGACTTCCGGGCATTGCACTGACAACGGACACTTCGGCACTGACAGCCATCGGCAACGACTACGGCTACGACCGCGTCTTCGACCGTCAAGTCGAAGCACTTGCACAGCCTGGGGATCTGCTTATCGGCATCTCTACCAGCGGGAATTCCGCCAATGTTCTTTCTGCACTTACGCTTGCAAAAGAGATCGGATGTGCTACCATCGGTTTTTCAGGAAGAGACGGCGGGGAAATGAACGAAATCTGTGATATTAACCTCGTTGTCCCCTCGAACGACACTCCCCGCATTCAGGAGATGCACATTCTCTTTGGCCACACCATCTGCCAGATCATTGACGATGCGTTTTAAACACATATGGTTTTGACCGCATCCAGAACATCGTTGGCATCGATGCGTGTCATACATTCGTGATGTCCAAGCGGACAGGTACGCTTCATGCAGGGTGCACACACCATCTCTTTTTTGACAATCACCCCTTTGTCATTTTTCCACTGTGATGTTTCGGCATCTTTTGTAGGACCGAAGAGCGCTACGGTCGGGACACCGAATGCCGCTGCCATATGCATCGGACCGCTGTCTCCGGTAATGAACAGATCAAGCGATGCAATTTTTTTCATAAGCTCCGGTACGCTTGTCTTGCCTGCCAGGTTTTCATAGTTATGCACATTTTCCCGCTTCAGCCCGGCTTCGATATCTGCCGCGATATCCGCTTCACCCGGCCCTCCGAAGATGACGATATCATACTCTTGTGAGAGTGCCGCAGCCACTTCGGCGAACTTCTCCGGATACCACCGTTTTGCACTACCGTAACTCGCCCCGGGGTTGATGCCTGCCTGCTTTCTGTCCGGCTTCTCTGTATTATCTTCAGGAAGATAGAGTTTCAGGCTTTCCGGTTCTGCCGTATCCCAGCCAAAACAGCGCTCGACAAACCTACTGTAACGCACCACCTGATGCTCTACGATATCTTGTGCCTTTCGGTAGACACACTTTCTCCCAGCCTTCAGAAACCAGAAGAGAAACCGGCTGGCAAAACTGCTGCGAAAAGAGAGTGCCGCATCGAACCTGCCTGCCTCTTTGGCAAAGCTGTAGAGCCAGAGGTAGCGGTTTTTACCCTTTCTGCTCTCATCGACAATGACTGACTCGACATTGGGATGCGCCAGAAACAGCTGCGTCGCCACATACGAGCCAAAAAACGTGATTTTGACATCCGGATACACAGCGACAATCCACTCCAGTGCCGGTGTTACCATGACAGCATCACCCATCCATGTCGGCAACTCAACGAACAACTTCATCGATAACCTTCAGTGTCTCTTCGACATTTCTTTCAATAGTATAGTGTTTTACAGTTTCCAAATTCTTTTTTTGTGCCCTTTGTAGCATCTCTTCATTAAACAACAGGGCATCTATTTTCGGAACGACAGATAAATCATCTGGGCTATCCATAAGATATTCACTATCCAAAATCTCTCCACCACCACAGCTTTTGGTTGTAAACACCACATTGGCAAAATTCATCGCCTCCAAAACAACACTCCCAAATGGTTCATACTTTGTGGGAAACAGGAAAATATCACTCACTGCATAAAAATCATTGACATCTGTTCTGGGCCCTGTAAAAAAAACTTTGTCTGCGATCATCAGTGAAGATGCCAAATTTTTGTAATAGTCTATTTTTTTCTCTTTTCCGACTATAAATACTTTGAAATCTGTATACTGCAACTGTGCTACAATTTTCAGAAGTGATGCTACCCCTTTCCTCTGAAAACCACTGCCTACATATAAAATAATTTTTTCATTCTCTTTTATAGTAAACTCTTGTTTCAGTTTTGCCATAGATTCTGCTTTATCAAAATCCTGCAGGCTTATCCCGTTGTAAATCACAGCTATCTTGGCAGAGTCGATTTCATATGAATCTATAATATTCTTTTTTACCATATTCGAGATTGCTATAATCTTTTTTGCCCGATGAAATGCTTTTTTTTCCAAATACAGATAGACCAAGTGCAAAGGATTTAAAAATGACTTTTTCTCTATTTCAATAAACACTTTATGTACGCCGTCTCCTGCCCTGTAAATATCAGGGCAGCTTATTCTTTCAAGGGAAAAATAAAAACTGCCGTTTTTCACAAAACACACTTTTGTATTAAAAAGCAGCACTCGTACCCAAGAAGGCAACCACTTCGGTATATTTGAATGAACCAGTTTATGTGCCACTCCCTGTTTTTTCAACTGGGAAGAGAGTCTCGAAAGGTAGATCTCAGCACCACCGAATCTTGTCTGATTGGCTCTGATAAATGTAATCATTTCTCTAGACTGTTTCATTGTTGAAAAACCGACTCATTCTCTCATTCCAATCTGAACAGCCGGCACACCGGCATATATTCCTGCTTCAGTACAGTTTTTTGTAACGACACTTCCATATGCAATAACTACATTATCTTCAATTGTCTTGCCACTCATTACAGCCACCCGGCTAAACAACATAACATTATTTCCAATCAATGTTGTCTGGGGGACCTCCTTTGACTGATTCACAAGTATCTCTTTTTTACTAATATCATGATAATGGGAAAAGATATCGTTCTCTCTTCCAATATGCGTATCATTCCCTATAATAACCTTTCCAGTTCCGTCTATTTTAGTATTGTTGAGTATATTACACCGTTTCCCTATTTCGATATTTCCTGCCAAATGACAATTCTCTTTAATAACTGTTTTTTCCTGTATCGCTATTTTTGATTTTCGTGTTATTTTTACATGACGATATATTTTTACATTCTCTCCAATATGCATGTCAGGCATAAGGTTTAAAATTCGTGCACGGAGCCGGACAATTGCCTTAAACCAAAAACCGAAAATAAACTTGTCAGGGAAAAAAGAGATGATCTTATACACAAAATAGATACTGTCTCGTTTTAGCTTCATTTATTCACTCCTCTATTTTCAGTCACATAACTTAGCGACATTTCTTCCTCCTTGAACATATAGATTAAAGACAACCCAAGTATTGCCATAAAAGTTAAAAACATATGATCTCGCATATTGCTGTCAACCACAAAACGGCTGAAGAAACCACTTACATTGAAAAAAACAATGATGGCAAAATAGCTGTGGTAACGGAAAAAATAGCTTGACGAAAGATACATCAGGTAGAGGCCGAATGCCAGCCATAGCACTATTCCGGGAATCCCGATACCGATACCCAGATCAATCAAACCGCTGTGAGAGTGTCCCATTTGCCTATCGAGGTGATACTTTTTTTCGATCGCATGACCGTAGGCATTCCGCCCATACCCTACACCCAGGGGATGCTCCCTAATGATTTTGCTTCCCTCGTAAAACCAGGCAATCCGAAGGTAGTTTGAACCATTGACACTTTTTCCGTTCTCGAATGTCGGGTAGGGAATACTCCTGTCTATCCAGGTTTTGTGGTGTTCCGTATCCATTGCAATCGGAATAGTCTGAATAAGCGTTTTCCATCGGCTGTCATGTTTAACGCTGTAGAGAGCAGGGACCGTAACAGCAACAATCAGGAATACCGATATCAGAAGTTTCGTTTTTTTGGAAAAAGCCCTGTTTTTATACAGTGCAAACACAATACTTGTAATCCCCAGGAAAGCAATGGCGATCATTCCGTTGCGCATGCCTTCAAAAATGGAACTCACCAGTGTAAGTATCAGTATCAGTGTGATGGCGAAATGGTTGATATTCAAAAGTTTTTTCCCTGTTCTGAACCGGTAAATAATCTCAGCCATAATAAATGAGAGCAGAATATTTGTAATATAGTTCGACTTGTCTGGGCCATCTGTCAAGCCTCTGAACCTATGAACCATCGCCTTGTGCTTAATATAATACTGCAGGCCAAAGAGGTCCACATAAAGGACATGCACAAAAAGAATAAGGAATATAAGTGCATACATGTTTTTCCATACCGATGCCTCCCTGGAAGTTGTATAGACTCCCAAACCGGCGAAGGTTGCAAAATAGAGCAAAGGGGTAAGCCACTGGGATTTTATCTCCTGAAGTGACCAGCTTGTCTCATCGGAAACAAAAAAAGCAACAACGAAAATCCACAGTGTTAAAACACCAAGCAGCGTAAGCACTTTTTTCAGTTCTGTTTCCATTGAAAAACGTTGATATGCCTTATCTCTTACCAATGCATACACCACTGTCACCAGCAGTAAAAGTGCCAAAATATTCCGTATTGCAATTGTGTGCGGTATCGGTAAAACAAACAGCAGTGTACCTGTCAAAAAGTAGATAAGATTATTCATTTTTCAAATCCTGATAGAGTTTTTCCAACTTGTCAGCAATTACGTGCATATCAAACTTCTCAACGGCTACCTTTCTTGCGTTCAGACGTATTGATTTCATTTTATCAGAGTCCAAAGTGTTCAATACCTCTTCTACTGTTTCAATCACCGCTTCAAGAGAGGCATTTTCCGGAAGCAGAAAACCATTATAGCCATCTGTAATCGTCTCTTTGATGCCGCCAACAGCAGAACTGACCGTTACACATCCCGATGCAATGGATTCTACCATTGTCATCCCCTGTGCTTCATCCAACGACATCAATACAGATATATCTGTCATTTGAAAAATTTCAGCCAATGCAGAGTGCTGTTGAGAAGGCAGTTCCCTGTATTTTTGATGCTTTAAAAGTTTCTGCCTTACTTTTTGCCGTTCTTCATAGGTTTTTTCCGTTTTTGCATCTTCCGGTTCCGGTCCTACTGCCAGAACCGTAATATCAGAATACTTTTCAAGCAGATAGTCCGCTAAAGACAGAAAAAGATCAAACCTTTTCCCCTCCTGTTTTCGCCCGATAAACGATACAACTACATCACGCCTCGCTATCTGATATTTCTCTTTCAGATGAACGGTATCATCCAATGGTTTGAAAACATCTGTGTTGACACCATTGGTTATCGTAACAATTCTCTCTTCGGGATACCCTTTTTCAATCAAAATGTTCCGTACATGTTCTGAAACAGCAATATATCTGTCTGCTACACCAAGATGCTCTTTGAACCTGTTGACTGTTACCGGAGCCTCAATGGCTATTTTTGTATTTTCGGATCTATTCTCTAGCCGCTTTCTAAAGTCCGCTACCGGAAACTCAAGTTGATGCACATGTACAATGTCAACCGGATGCTGATTGACGATTTTGGCAGCACGCACATGGAGAGGATAGGGATCAAGCTTCGTTATTTTTCTAAAGAGCCGCCTGTAGAGTCTGCTCTCCTGAATTCTGAACACTTCCCCTACTTCTGTATATTCATGTGAGAGAGGATCATTCTCCCGGTTCGCAATAAAATAGATATCGATCTTCTCTTTATCGATATACTTCGCATAATTTTGTGCCACGATTGCCGGAGCAAACCCTCTCTTATCAGGAATCGCGCCATGCGGAACATATTGGCATACTTTTATTTTAGAGGGCACTGCGCTTCCTCCAGCTCAACTGTCGTTTCCTCACCATATGTATTACCAAAAACATCCTTCTCAAAAAGCCTCTTGATACAGACCGGATCCTTGCAGGATTTGACAAAACAGAATATGCCGTGAAGCGACTGGTCTCTCACTACTTTGACACAGTCATTGTTGTCCAAAATAGTAAAAGGGGCTGTTGGGCCAAACACTGCTATGCTCTCCACTCCCAGTGCCAATGCCAGATGCAACGGGCCGGAATCGACACCTACAAAGAGATCAGTATTGAGCATTTTCCCCACATATGCAGAGGAAGCCTTTGTGCTTTTCGAAAAGACAAACTGCTCGACACCTTCAGCCATCTTTTCATACCCCTTTGGTACGGAAACTGTTATTGCCGGATTGTCAAACTTTTGTTTGAGCTGGCCTATTAGCCTCTCCAGCGAAACCGTATCTATGTTTTTCGTAACATCCGAAGAGATAGGTGCGATCAGGATATTGTTAACCGATGTGAATTTCGGTTCTCTTAACACTTTCGGCGTCTGCACAGGCAAATGCAAATAGTGGCGGACTCTGTCGTAAAGATTGTCTGTCTTTGAAAAGCTATCCATCTTTTTGAAGAAAGAAAACTTTTTGCAGTAGGTAAGAAAAAATTCGCTGTCGTCCCCATGTCCCCATGGGTTGAAGCCCAAATCAAAATGCTCTTTTCTGAGGTACCTTACCGTACGGTAAAGTTCCCATGGATTGCGTTTGTTCACCTTTAAAAAAGTAACATTTTCTGATTTGATAATCGCTTTTGCATAGGGAAGATGCTGTCGAGTTGTCAAAACAGCGTAGCGCTTTCGGGGATATTGGGCGATAAACGCATTAATAACTTTAAATGAAATGATCCCGTCACCATACCGTGCAAACACAGAAAAGAGTACTGACTCTGCATTTTCAATATCATGAGGGGTGACTTCACAATGCATCTGTGCATGGGTTTTAACCTTTTTTCGCAACAACTGCTTAACCATCTTCGTTTACTCCGGCACTGTGTTTGTTCAATACTTCATTGACTTTTGCCACTATTTTCTCATTCTCAATATTTTCGGCTTTTTTGCTTTTGTCCTGCAGAACAAGGTTTTTGTAGCCCCAGGGGTACCACCTTTCCAAAGGAGATTTTCCAAACAGAGCCATTGTCGGTACGCCCAGGGCCGGGGCAAGATGCATGGCCCCTCCCTCAAGCGTTATGAAGAGTTCTGCTCTCATCACCAAAGCACCAAGGTCCAAAAAAGATTCTGTCTGGATAAAGCGTGATGTTGTATGCTTTGCCAGTTTTTCTGCCAGTGCAAAATCATCCGGTTCTGCGGTAATAACCACCGGCTTCCCAAGCAAATCCAAAAGTGCTTTGAGCTTTTCGTAACTCATCTTGTTCTCTTGCATACGGGCAGAGATATGGAACACAATCTGTGTCTTCATATCATCATACCTCTTTTGCATACCCTCTTCTATATAAAATCTTGTACGCTCTTTTCCAGGTTCAACTCCAAAGGGTACCAGACAGTCATAACAGAATTCAACCTCATGACGATCCCCTGAAAATGGAATATGCATGGTAAAACGGTCTCGTCCCTTTGGATTTTTCACACCTATGCTGTGTGTTGCACCTGCAACCGAGGCAAACAGTTCTGCCGATTTCGAGTAGCCGGTTCTGAATACTACCACCGCATCATACTTCTCTTTGCGGATATCAAACAGTATTTGCAACTTGCCCAGCCCCGCCTTAAGCTTCTCACTCAGCTTTTTTTTATGCTTTGGCTTCGTATAGCAGTAGATGGTGTCGACAAAAGGATTTTTATGGATCGCATCATAATTGTAGGAGTTGACGACAATATCTATCTGTGCATTGGGATACTTTTTGCGCAAAGCTTCAATGGCCGGGGTTGTACAGATAAGATCCCCTACATTGTCATTTCGGACCAACAGTATTTTTTTCTTTTCAAGGTCAATCATTGTGCCGCTTTTTCTCAAATTGTCTGTATGCATCTGCTACTTCCTCTACCGATATCAAATCAATACCCTCTTGGCCCCGCTTCTTTTTGGGCTTGTCATTCACAAAAAAACCATCTTTTTGTATGACCGTATGCAGATCAGGATCCTGATAAGGACCAAAAATTTTATGGTCTGTCGGTCCGAAAAGTGAAATCGTTGGTACTTTCAGTGCAACCGCCAGGTGCAAGGCACCTGTATCATTGGTGATTAATATATCAAGATTTTTGATTGTATCGGCCAAATCGGTAATCGATGTTTTACAACATACATTGATTATACTATTCCTGGACTTTACTTCTTTCATAAACCGGTCCGTATAGCTCTTTTCCAACGGTGTTGCACCAAGCAGTACGAATTGGATATTCTCTCCCCTGTCAAGCTCCTGAGCCAAACGGATAAACTTCTCAATAGGCCAGATTTTATACAGATCCTGTGCCCCCACCTGCAAACCTACCCTCTTTCGGTTTTGATCAGCCCTTTTCTCTGTTTTCGGCACGTACCCTATCTCCATGGTAGTATCAATCACTTTCGGTGCATATAACCGTACCAGATCGATCTTTTTCTCAATCATATGCTGGTATTTCCTGTTTGGCTGGTTCAAAAATATCTTTTTGAACGGGTGATTCACATTGTCTGTAACTTTTAAAATATTCGTTGCTCCGCTCAACATTGAAAAGAATACATCCTCAGGGCCATTGGAGTGAAACAAAAAGATGGTATCTATCTCTCTTTGGCGTATCTCCCGCACAATTTTCAACTGATTCAGTATACCGGTACGATACAAGATGAAATCATCTACATATGCAAACTCTTTATAGAGCGGATACATCATTGTATTGATCATAAAGGTTATTTTTACATCAGGAAAACTCTTTCGAAGTGTTTTGATCGCAGGAGAAGACAAAATGGTATCCCCCAGCCCCGTATTGGAAACCACCAGTACATTTTTAAGTCTATTGGGCTGCGTAGTGTAAGCCGTCCGTTTGAGAAGGATTTTATTGACCAGGTTCAGAATTTTCATGTAACAACTCTTTATATACCAGTTCCAATGTATTCGCCATCGTCTGGGTTGTGAAGTTTTCCAGCATATATGCTCTTGTATTTTTCGTTTCCGATTCAATCTGCTGACGCATACCTTTTACGATTGCCTCTTTGTCTTTCACAGGGATTAAAACAAAATTTTCATCATGATAGAGGTCTGCCGTACTTCCGGCATTGGTCGCCACAACCTTTTTGTTCATCAAAAGTGCCTGCATCACTGACTGGGGCACCCCCTCTTTTGAATCAGAGGAAAGCACAAAAACATCAATGGCACGCAAGAACTCCGGAACATTGTCAAGGTGACCAAACATCACTACATGCTCTTCTATATTTAGACTTTCAATGAGGTTTTCAATCTCTTCTTTCTTGGGGCCGTCCCCCGCAATAGCAAATTTCAGTTTTTTACCCTTGGATTCATCCAGTAAGGTTTTGGCTGCTTCCAAAAAAAGGTCATGCCGCTTGAACTGCCGCAATACAGCAACGATACCGATGACAATCTCACCCTCTTCAAATCCAAACTTTTTTCTTGCTTCCAGCCTGTCATAACGTTCCGGGTCAAACAGTGCCGCATCTATTCCTGTCGGTACCGACAGAATCTTTTCAGGATCGATCCTGTTATGTTCAATCATATCATTTCGGACACTCTCTCCTGTTGTAAAGATATAGTCAGCCAGTTCGTTGATGAAGTTTGTTCGACTGCTGTTGATAGGATTGGAGAGATGTCTGGTTCTGATAAATTTGGCTCCGGCAAGCTTTGCGGCGATACCGCCTACCCATGTATCTTTGCCACTGTGTGTATTGACAATATCGATATGGTATGTTTTGATGATTCTTATCAGCCTGTAGAGCGTTTTTATATCCGTATTTCCGCGGAAAGGGAGAGTAAAGACTTTAAAGCCGGCCTCCTGGGCTTTTTCTTTAATAGTCGCATCCTCCCGGCAAGCCAGGAAAAGCTCCACCCCCTTTTCACGCATTGCAATCATTTCATTGACAATACGTATCTCCTGCCCGCCCCAGCCGTCGGACCACTCCGTATGTAAAACCTTTATTGCCATCCTATTTTGCCACCTTTGTTGTTTGATCTATTGCATCGATATTCTGCTGGATGAAAGCCATATCAAGCCGCATAAGGCAGTCACTGATCTTGGTCCCTTCACACCCGTCTTTGCCGCACGGAACACACTCCCAGCTTTCCTGTATGACACGGTGACGCCCCATCGTCTGAAAGCCTTTTCTCTGTCTGTAGCCGGATCCCTTCTCATCGTTGTCCCACGGTCCCCAGTGGTCTGCACCGCTTGGGCCGAAAAAGGCAAGTACCGGTACATCGTTTGCTGCGCTGATGTGCATAATGGCCGTGTCGACACCGATGAAAAAGGCTGCCTTTTTGTTGAGTGCCGCTGTCTGCTTGAGTGTCAGTTTTCCTGCCATATTGACCGGCTTGCT
>JALTVI010000051.1 GCA_027049035.1 Sulfurovum sp.
TATACCCCTGTCAGGTTTTTCAAGCTCAAGTTCCCTGTTTAATGCTTTCATAACTTTGATAGATATTGTTTTTTCCAGAACAAAAACAAGAATAGACTGGGCTCCTTCAAGGGTAAAACCGAAAAACGTTTTCTTTTCTTCAAGAAGAGAAAGCCCCCTTGCACTTAATACGGATACGTTCACTGCACCGTTTTCTTTTGCAACCTTTAAAGCTTTGTCTTCTAATTCTTCATCAATAATTGCTACAAGAAGCGAAAATCTCATGACCTTCCTCCTTTTTTAAGTTTATAGATAAACTCAGACAGTATTCCATATCCCATAACGGTAATCATAGGAAATAGAGAAGCAAAGGCAATAAGACCAAACCCGTCTATTAGAGGGTTTCTCCCGGGAATATTGGTAGCAAGCCCTATACCAAGAGCGGCTACAAGGGGAACTGTAACGGTAGAAGTGGTCACACCACCGGAGTCATAGGCTATAGGAATTATATACCTCGGGGCAAAGTACGTCATAATAATAACTATGATATATCCGACTATAATGTAGTAGTGTATCGAATCACCTACAACAATTCTATAACACCCAAGGGCTATTCCAATTGCAACACCTATAGCCACAAATGTACGGAGTAAAAAGTCATTAATCTTTCCTTTACTGACTTCTTTAGCCTTAAGGGCTACCGCTATTAAAGCAGGCTCTGCCATCGTTGTAGAAAAACCTATTAGAAAACCAAAAAGATATATAAGCCAGTAGTTTCCAGTCTGGGTGAGCTGTAAAGCCATTGTTTCACCAAGAGGAAAAAGTCCCATCTCAAGACCAACAAGGAATGCATAAAGACCTATAATCACATATATAAACCCAAGGGATATAAGCTTAAGGTGAGGAATAGGTCTTCTTATGATTATATACTGGAAAAAGAATATTACAGCAAGAATCGGTATAAGGTCTTTTATAACGGCAAGAAGCCCAAAAACTATTTCTATAAGCCAGTGGGGTTTATGTTCCGAATATGTAACCTCATGGGGTGCAAGTTCCTGAGACGGTATAGGT
>JALTVI010000052.1 GCA_027049035.1 Sulfurovum sp.
CTAATATGGTAGTAAATGCAGTAAAGAAAGCAGTATTAAATAAGCAAGTCAAAAATCCAATGGGATTTTTAATAGATTTCTTTGATATAGATATGTTTACAGCTAACTATACAGAGTTAACAACTACAGATGAGATGCCAGATAAAGAGTTAATAGAAAGTGAAGTAAAGCAAGGACAGCAACAAGAAGAAAAAGACCAGCTTCAAACGGAATACGAAAAAAACAAAGCTATCTTTGAAAAACACAACAAGGTAAGCCAATCATTTGTAAATGCTTTCTTAAAGACTGTAAGAGAGTTAGATGAATTAGGAGATTTAAAGCCACATTTAATAGAGATGTTAACAAATACAGTAGTAGATAAAGAAAATCAAACCTTATATGTGCCAGCTCCAGACTATACATTACTAGACTGGTTTGATATAAACTTCAAAGAAGAACTAGAAAACTTTATAAAATCCAAGACTGGTAAGGATTTTAGTGTAGAGGTGGTTTTATATAGTCCTTAACACAAGTGATGAGGCAACAAAAATGAGCAATGAAACATTGTATTATCTAATCATTTTTGGAAGTGTCATATTAGCAGGTCTAACAATGGCAATATTAGGAATTTTCACACTAAAAGCAGAAAAGAAAAAAGAAATGTAAATATAACTGAAGATATAGATGCCGATATAGGTTTGAAAATAAAACCTAAAAACATTCTTCTTTATCAAACAAGAACTTTAAAGAAACTCTATATTGTGTAAAAATAAAACTTATTATTATACCACAAAATACAACCAAATGCTCGCAGAAATAAGTTGTGGACAATCCACAAAAAGTTTTGCGAGAATTTTAAGTGTGGACAGTCCACACGAAGTTATGCGGTTTAGCGAGGATGTGGACAGTCCACAAATTTTTTTGCGAGAATTTTTGACATAAAAAAATCCCTCTAATTGAGACTGTGGACAGTCCACAAGAAGTTTTGCAAGAATTAAAATCCAGGTAAATCAACGGTTTGCAAAAGTGTGGACAGTCCACAAAATTTTCTGCGAGAATTCTAATTGA
>JALTVI010000056.1 GCA_027049035.1 Sulfurovum sp.
ATCTATCTCTCTATCTATCTATCTATCTATCTACCTATCTACCTCTCTATCTATCTCTCTACCTATCTACCTATCTATCTATCTCTCTAACTATCTACCTATCTATCTATCTATCTATCTCCCTACCTATCTACCTACCTATCTATCTATCTACCTCTCTAACTATCTGTCTATCTATATATCTATCTATCTAACTACCTACCTACCTACCTATCTATCTGTTTATCTACCTATATATCTCTCTATCTACCTATCTACCTATCTATCCATCTATCTATATATCTATCTATCTATCTACCTATCTATCCTTCTATCTATATATCTATCTCTCTATCTACCTATCTATCTATCTATCTACCTATCTACCTGTCTATCTATATATCTATATCTCTCTACCTATCTACCTACCTCTCTAGCTATCTCTCTATCTATCTATCTATCTCTCTATCTATCTACCAACCTACCTATATATCTACCTACCTACCTACCTACCTCTCTCTCTACCTACGTATCTATCTACCTATCTATCTATCTATCTATCTATCTATCTATCTATCTATCTATCTATCTATATATATATCTCTCTCTCTATCTATCTATCTAACTATCTACCTACCTACCTACCTGTCTATCTACCTATCTATCTTTCTATCTATCTATCTATCCATCTACCTATCTCCCTCTATATCTATCTCTCTACCTATCTACCTATCTATCTATCTATCTACCTATCTTCCTATCTATCTCTATATCTATCTCCCTACCTATCTACCTCTCTATCTATCTATCTTCCTCTCTACCTATCTGTCTATCTATATATCTATCTGTCTACCTACCTACCTACCTACCTATCTATCTCTCTATCTATCTATCTATCTACCTTTCTACCTATTTAACTATCTATCTCTCTATCTATCTATCTGTCTGTCTGTCTATATATATATCTATCTATCTATCTTCCTATCTACCTACCTACCAACCTATCTATCTACCAACTTATCTATCTACCTATCTATC
>JALTVI010000057.1 GCA_027049035.1 Sulfurovum sp.
GCCCCGGGCAGCAGCCATCAGGTTTATCGAGTCCTAAGAGATGATCCATAGGTGCACGATTGGCACCTCTGGGGTAGACAGAGGCTTTGCTCTTTTTATAGGGGGGTAAGCTCGCAGCGTTTGGATTTAAGGCTTCTTCATCCCATCAAGCAGTTTATCGGTATGCTCCATCACTTCAGCGGCAGATTGCATAAAGCCTTGAAGCAGCAGTTCATTTAGCTCCTTTTCGCCTCCGTAAAGCTCTATGGTCTCTTTACCGTTATAGACCTTCAGTGTCCATGCCCCGGCGATGAGCATCATACCATCTTTGGCTGCGACATACTCTACGCTACCGATGAGTGGGAGATTGGCTTTGATCCACACACCCTTTTGTTCATCGAAGCGATAAAGCGGTCCGCCTGCACCGCCGCCGTAAAGCACACCTTGAAAGACACACGCCTCCCAAAGATAGGGCATGATATCATCGGCATGAGCCTGTTCGATGAGACGAAACTTCGTTCCTCTGCCTATGGCTACCCTGCCTCTGGTATCAACGACATACACCTTGGCGTTATCTGCACAGATAACATTTTCGATATTCCAATCGGGCTTAAGGGGTATCTTGTGCCACGTATGGTTAAGCAGTGCCCAGAAGTTGCCGTCATTACCGCCAAAGTATATCTCCTCTTCGCTAAAGCCGTCAAGGCTTTTTGTGTCACAAGCATTTGAGAAGCGATTGCAGTATGCGCGTGGCTCTTGGCTGATCAGTGTCCACTGTTTGGGGGCGTCTCGTCGCCAAATATGATTACCGCCATCCCCTGCATAAAAATGTTTACCTATGAGTTTAATACCCCTAATAATCCTAGCTGTACCCTTTTTGCGTCTCTCAGGGGTTAGCAGTAGCTCCTCATGCTTAAAGGTATCGGCATTGTAGTCGAGGTAGTAGGTGATGCCGTTTCCCGAGCCAAAAAAGGCGACCTTGTTATGTCCGATGGTACCGCCGTCGCAGTAGCCGTGGGAGTAGCCGTCGAG
>JALTVI010000058.1 GCA_027049035.1 Sulfurovum sp.
GGCTATAGACGGTATATTAATTTCACCATGCAATGTCGTATAGGTTGTGTGTCTATATCCGATATATTAATTTCACTCTATTCAATCATATAGGTTCAGTGGCTATAGACGGTATATTAATTTCACTACGTCCTATCATATAGCTTCAGTGGCTATAGACGGTATATTAATTTCACTATGTTCTATCATATAGCTTCACTGTCTATATCCAATATATTAATTTCATTACATTCTATCATATAGCTTCAGTGTCTATAGACGGTATATTAACTTCAATACGTTCTATCATATACCTTCAATGGATATAGACGGTATATTCATTTCACTCTATTCTATCATATAGCTTCTGTGGCTATAGTCCGTATATTCATTTCACTACGTTCTATCATAGAGCTTCAATGGCTATAGACTGTATATTAATGTCACTACGTTCTATCATATACATTCAGTGGATATAGACGGTATATTAATTTCACTACGTTCTATCATATAGCTTCAGTGTCTATATCCAATATATTGATTTCACTATATTCTATCATATAGCTTCAGTGGCTATAGACGGTATATTAATTTCATTACGTTCTATCATATAGCTTCATTGGGTATAGACGGTATATTAATTTCACTATGTTCTATCATATAGCTTTAGTATCTATAGACGGTATATTAATTTCACTACGTTCTATCATATATCTTCATTGGGTATAAATGGTATATTAATTTCACTATGTTCTATCATATAGCTTCAGTTCCTATAGACGGTATAATTATTTCACTATATTCTATCGTAGAGCTTCAGTGGCTATAGCCGGTATATTAATTTCACTATTTTGTATCATATAACTTTAGTGGCTATAGACGGTATAATAATTTGAAGATATACTATCATATAGCTTCAGCGTCTATATCGAATATATTAATTTCACTATATTCTATCATATAGCTTCAGTGGCTATAGACGGTATATTCTTTTCACTACGTTCTATCTTATAGCTTCAATGGATAGAGA
>JALTVI010000060.1 GCA_027049035.1 Sulfurovum sp.
TTGTTTATTGGCATTGCTCATGTAAGTAGCTCATAGAAGTGAGACTGACAATAATAAAGTCACTGTGTGTGTTAGGTAGGGTTTAACATGCACATTCAGAGCAAGCTTTTGTAGTGCATGCCTGTCTTAAGAGAGGAAGTTAGTGGTTAGTTGTTAGTAATTGAGAGAGAAGAGAAGAAGGTGTAGTGGCCTTACACCTACCCACTGAGTCCTTAAAACCCTGCTCTGTAGAAAGTTTGGTGGATATTGTAAGTTGTAGAAATATTAGTGGACTTTGTAGGCTGTAGAACACTTGGTTGACATTGTAGGTTGTAGAAATACTGGTGGACTTAGTAGGCTCTAAAAATATTGGTGGACTCTGTAAGCAGTAGAAAGCTCATTGGACATTTTAGTCTGGACTATTTCAGTGGTTATTGTTGGCTATCAGAAGCTTGGATGGATACTATAGACTGTGAAGACTGAGTGAACCTTGCAGTCTGTTGAACACATTGGACTTTGTAGGTTGTAGAAGGATTATGTAGACTTTATAGGTGGTAGGAAATGTGGGTCAACTTTATGAGCTGTAGAAAGCTTTGTTGAACTTAATAGGCTGTGGAATTGTTGGATATACTTTATAGGCTATGGAAGGATTAGAAAGAATGTAGGCTGTAGAAAGGCTGATTGTACTTTGTAAGCTGTGGAAATGTTGAATATTGGTTATAGTTTGTATTACATAGAAAGGTTGACTGTACTCTGTAGATTGTAGAAAGTGTGGGTGGACTATATAGGCTGTAGAAAGTGTGGGTGGACTATATAGGCTGTAGAAAGTGTGGGTGGACTATATAGGCTGTAGAAAGTGTGGGTGGACTATATAGGCTGTAGAAAGTATGGGTGGACTATATAGGCTGTAGAAAGTGTGGGTGGACTATATATGCTGTAGAAAGTCTGGGTGGACTATATAGGCTGTATATAGTGTGGTGGACTCTATAGGCTGTAGAAAGTCTGGGTGGACTGTATAGGCTGTA
>JALTVI010000061.1 GCA_027049035.1 Sulfurovum sp.
CTATCTACCTATCTTCCTCTCTATCTATCTCTCTACCTATCTATCTATCTATCTATCTACCTATCTACTTATCTATCTATCTATCTCCCTACCTCTCTACATATCTATCTATCTATCTACCTCTCTACCTATCTGTCTATCTTTATATCTATCTATCTAACTCCCTACCTATCTATCTATCTATATATCTATTTATCTACCTATCTCTATCTCTCTATCTACCTACCTACCTAGCTACCCATCTATCTACCTACCTATCTGTCTACCTATCTATATATCTATCTATCTATCTATCTATCTTTCTATATATCTACCTACCTACCTACCTATCTATCTTCCTACCTATCTATCTATCTATCTATCTATCTTTCTCTCCTTATATCTACCTATCTACCTATCTCTCTATCTATCTTCCTATCTACATATCTATCTATATATCTACCTATCTACCTATCTATCACTCTATCTATCTCTCTACCTATCTACCTATCTATCTATCTATCTACCTCTCTAGCTATCTGTCTATCTATATATATAACTATCTAACTACCTACCTATCTCTCTATCTATCTACCTAATTACCTACCTGCCTATCTCTATATCTATATATCTATCTGTCTAACTATCTATCTATCTATTTATCTGTCTATCTATCTATCTACCTTCCTACCTACCTATCTATCTACCTACCTATCTATCTACCTATCTATATATCTATCTATCCATCTATATATCTATCTCTCTATCTCTCTATCTATCTACCTACCTACCTACCTATCTATCTACGTACCTGTCTATCTACATATCTATCTATCCATCTAGCTATCTGTCTATCTATCTGTTTATCTATCTACCTATCTACATATCTATCTATCTACCTATCTATCTCTCTATCTACCTATCTACCTATCTATCTATCTATCTATCTATCTATCTACCTATCTACCTCTCTATCTCTCTCTCTACCTATCTATCTATCTCTCTATCTACCTATCTACTTATC
>JALTVI010000063.1 GCA_027049035.1 Sulfurovum sp.
AGGGCGTAGGGACTGAAATAGTTTTGTAAAAGAGCTCTGAACCTTTATAAGTACATAACAAACCGCAAATTTTAAAATGACAAAAAAGCATGTAGTAGTTTCAATCCCTTATAGGCACCCAACAAACGCTTCTCTCCGTTCCAGTCTCCTACCCTTGCAAGCTCAAGTTTCAATCCCTTATAGGCACCCAACAAACAGCGTTACGTTTAGCTTTGAGGAAGTATTATGAAAGTTTCAATCCCTTATAGGCACCCAACAAACGAAAAGAAACAAGTATATGGTTGCTTCTATGATAGCTTTGTTTCAATCCCTTATAGGCACCCAACAAACTAGAAGAGCTCAGTTTGGCTCCGCTTTCTTTCACGAGGTTTCAATCCCTTATAGGCACCCAACAAACTTTAAATGTTTTTTGTTGTTTTTGTTGTTTTTGTTTGTTTCAATCCCTTATAGGCACCCAACAAACGGTAGCTATGACGAAGTTCAAAAGAGTTTTTGTAATGTTTCAATCCCTTATAGGCACCCAACAAACTATTTTCTCATAGAAACTTTCTGTTTTATTTGATTGTTTCAATCCCTTATAGGCACCCAACAAACCCGTGGCTGGTTTTACCTTAATTTAAGTAATGATAACTGTTTCAATCCCTTATAGGCACCCAACAAACAGAGATTGTATCCGTTTGTTTTCCACAAACTTTCAGAGTTTCAATCCCTTATAGGCACCCAACAAACAAAGCTTGTCGCTGTAATACCTATTGAAGAATTCTTGTTTCAATCCCTTATAGGCACCCAACAAACTATTTTTTTTGTGAAAAAAAAATAGGGGGATATATAGTTTCAATCCCTTATAGGCACCCAACAAACCTTTCAAATTTCTCCCGTTCTCCTCTCAGGTAGTAGGTTTCAATCCCTTATAGGCACCCAACAAACCCCAAATTTGTGTGCGATAAAAATAATAGCTAAAATTTAAATTTTTGTCAAGTCCAATCTTGCTCAAATGAAC
>JALTVI010000064.1 GCA_027049035.1 Sulfurovum sp.
ACATTCCTGACGGTCTTTTCAACCAATGACAAATAAGTCTTTTATCACTCTCTGTCTATTGTGCTTTCTTAGTCTATCACTTTCTTCGTGAAGACTCTTCCGGTCACTTTTGGATTATACGATGACGCGTTGAAATGTTTGTCATCCCGGACTTGATCCGGGGGATCTTGACACTGATTTATAAAGTGAGGAAAAGACACCTGCCTTCGCAGGAGTGACAGTCTTTCGGAACCTGGAATTCATTCCCGGCAAGGGGTGACGATGAATCCTCACTTTCTTATATTATGTAAAACGACAACTTCTTTCTACAAAAAGAAGATCCCTATCATCAGCCCGAAAAAAGGTACCATTGCAAGCATGTAAACCACTTTTTGTGTCCGCAGCGCCTTCCAGACGCCCCAGAAGAAGAGTACAAGCGTCACAAAAAAGATGGCGATCAAAAGCGTATCGGTCATGAGAGCTTCTCCAACTCCTCTTTGTGGAGCCTGTCGACCATCTTGATGCTCTCAAGGGCATTGAGCAGAATCTTCTTGGTAGAGGCGAGCGGCTTCATGTGGATGTTAGTCATCTGCTTGTCGATGCTCTCATCCATTACCAGTGCCATCACCTCTTGCTCGAGCGAATCGACGATCTCATTGATGTTCTTTTCGATAAGCTCCATATCCATTATTTCGCCTTTGGACGGAAAACTTTGATGACCTCTTCGTTGGCCTCCATGTAGCGTCCGCCAATGAGGTCGATGCAGTACGGTACTGCAGGGAAGACGGCATCGAGGCACTCTCTGATGGACTTTGGTTTGCCCGGCAGGTTGATGATGAGAGAACCGTCACAAATGCCCGCAGTCTGGCGGGAGAGAATGGCGGTGGGAACGTACTGCAGGCTTACAGCGCGCATCTGCTCGCCAAAGCCTGGCAGCAGCTTCTGGCAGACATTCTCCGTCGCTTCGGTCGTCACGTCACGCGGTGCCGGTCCCGTACCGCCTGTGGTAACGATGAGATCGCAGTCTCGGTCTCTTGCAAGCTCAATGAGCGTCTCTTCGATGACGGGCTGTTCGTCCGGAATACAGCGGTACTCGTACTCACACTCGTTGAGCAAGTACTCTTTCATCGTATCCATGATGGCAACGCCTGAAATATCTTCGTATATGCCCTGTGAGGCTCTGTCGCTGGTGGTGACCACACCGATTCTGATGGTATCCATGTGCTATCCTATCTTCAGTAATATTTTGTCTACTAGAGTTGTACTCAAAACTCTCTTTGAAAAGCCTAAAAGCGTCGTCGCTTTGGTGATGTAGTAGCGCGGTTTTGGCTTTGGTGAAAGTAGGATTTCATGCACCACCTTCGCCACCGCTTCCGGTCCTTCATTGAAAGGGACGTTACTCTTTTTGGCTTCCAGTGTCTGTTTGTACTTCTCTTTGAAAACGGAATGCTCGATGTCGACATTCTCCCGCAGCTTGCGCATCGCTGTCTGCCTGAAACGGCTCGTAATGGGTCCGGTGTTGAGCAGTACGGCATGAATGTCCGTGTCAGCAAGCTCAAGGCGCAGTGTATCGGTCAGCCCCTCTATGGCATACTTACTGGCATTGTAGGCCCCACGCCCGAAAAGAGAGATGAGCCCCAGTACCGAAGAGTGCTGGATGATCTTGCCGTAGCCCTGCTTTCGCATCACGGGGATGATCTGTCTAGTACACTCATGCAGGCCGAATACATTGGTCTCGAACTGTTCTCGCAATACATTAGTGCGAATATCCTCAATGGCACCGGCCTGCCCATACCCGGCATTGTTGAACCATGCATCGATTCTCCCCTCTTTTTCCAGCACCGTTTCGATGACTGCAGCTATCTCTTCGGGTTTGGTGACATCAAGCCGCATCGCGTTCTCAAACCCTATCGCCTTGAGTTTTTGTACATCTTTCTCTTTTCGTGCGGTAGGATAGACCGTAATGAAGCGCGCTTTGAGGTAGTGTGCCGTCGCAAGCCCGATACCGCTGCTGCATCCTGTGATGACAATATTTTCCATCTCTTACCTTTGTTCCTGCTTTATTGGGTATAATAATGTAATTCAAATCAGAGGAAGCTAAGATGGGAGAGCGTGCCACACAGAGTGTCGGTTACAGCATGCTTGTGATGGCTGCTGTCGTCATTGTGCTTGCAGGTATCAAGGCGGCTTCCGTCATTGTCGTCCCCTTCCTGCTTGCCCTCTTTCTTGCAATCATCCTCTCCCCTCTCTTTCTGTGGCTAAAGGGCAAAGGCTTGCCCCAGGGCATTGCGCTGTTGGTGGTGGTGCTTCTGCTCTTTGGCACCATCGCGACGCTTGTCATGCTCATTGGCAATTCGGTGCAGGATTTTACCCAGAACGTCCCCCTCTACGAAGCGAAACTACGTACCGACTTCAGGGACTTTCTTGGCTTTCTTGACCACTACAATATCAAGATTCCCAAAGAAGACATTCTCTCCGTCTTTGCCACCGACAGCGTTATGGAGTATATCGCCCGTACGCTGCGATCGCTCGGCGGGCTTTTGACAAACTCGATGCTCATCATTATCACCGTACTCTTTATGCTGATGGAAATCTCCAACTTCCGCAGCAAGCTTGAAAACTCAAAAAGCGAAAGCCTCCAGTCGCTGCTGCATGTAAGCGAAAATATCAAACGTTTCATTCTGCTAAAGTCAATGACTTCTGCCGCGACGGGCATCATCGTCACCATCGCGCTCAAGCTCATCGGGGTGGACTACGCCGTACTCTGGGGCGTGGTCGCCTTTTTGCTCAACTTCATCCCCAATATCGGCTCCATCCTTGCCGCCGTGCCGGCCGTGCTCATGGCACTGGTACAGTTCGATCTACCCACGGCTCTGATCGTTTCCGGCCTCTACGTAGCCATCAACGTCACCATAGGCTCCATTCTCGAACCGCGCATCATGGGCGAAGGGCTTGGGCTCTCCACCCTTGTGGTATTCCTCTCACTCATCTTCTGGGGCTGGCTGCTTGGGCCTGTAGGGATGCTTCTCTCCGTGCCTCTGACAATCGTAGTTAAAATTCTACTCGATGCCAGAGAAGATACCCGTTGGATCGCTACGCTGCTTGGGAATTGAAACGTCATTCAAGATAAAGGTCTCAAATCAAGACCCAAATAACAGAGAAATGGAAGCGCGAATTCATTCGCGCCCTTGCCGGGAATTCCCGGTTCCAAATAGTTGCTTCACTCAACATCAAGCGCCGAAAGATCCACCTTCCGACCTTGAATGTACTCCTTGGCAAACTCCACGATCTTCCCGTGAAAACGGGCATAGACATAATTCAGAGAAACATCACCACCATAGAGGGCAGTAACCACATCCATATTATCCTCTATCCCCTCATGCAGCCACTCCTGTATTGACATATAGTCATTCAAGGTGTAGCCAACCGCTCCAAGCAGTCTGCTGGTGTAGCTGTCGACAACCATAACCGGACGAAAGCAGGCGTAGCAGAGGATGGAGTCGGCACTCTCCATGCCGATGCCCTTTTGTGAAAGCAGCCATGCCCTGTCGACCTCTTCCTGAAAGGTTTCAAAATCTCCAAAATCCTCTTTGATGTTGATGCAGAGCTGCCTGAGGCGAACAGCTTTGGTGTTGTAGAAGCCGCTTGGTTTTATGAGCGCTGCAAGCTGTGGCTCTGAAGCAGTGCTGATGGCGTCAAGAGAAAGCCGTCCGGCTTTTTTGAGATTTTCAAGCGACTCCTCCACCCTCTCCCACTTTGTCTGCTGAGTCAGCAGCGCGCCGACGATGACTTCGAAACTGCCGCTCTTTGGCCACCAGAGCGGGTCGCGTTCGCTTTTAAGGTAGCCTGCCCGCTTCAGTGCGGCAAGGAGTTCAGCACTGTTTGTGATGTTCATTTCGGCTCTTCAGGTAGTTGCGAAGTATATCGGCATGGTCAAACACCAGTTTATCGAACGCAATTTCATCCAAGGTGTAGATATGCGCCTCTTTCGCATCGTCACCGCCCTTTGGAGTACCTTCGGCACGGGCGACATAGACGACACTTGCCGTATGAAAACGAGGGTCTCGCTTTGGGTCGGAGTAGACACCCAGCAGCCCGGTTATCTGCACATCCAGACTGGTCTCCTCTTTCATCTCGCGCACCAGTGCGTCTTCGACCCTCTCACCCACATCCACAAATCCGCCCGGAAGCGCCAGTCCGACAGGCGGATTTTTTCGTGCTATCAGCACAATGCCAAGAAAACTGTCGCCGTCATACATTTCAATGATGCCGTCAGTGGTCAGGTACGGGGTTTTGGGTTCGAACGGGTAGGTATATTCAGACATACGTTCACCTCCTTTGGTTCATACAATCGAAAACATTTGCTTACTTACACTCGTTCCCATGCTCCCGTGTGGGAACGCATACGTAAATCTTGGATAAAAGCTTGCCATTCCACACAAACGCACATATACACTCCCACGCAGAGCATGGGAAGCAAGAGAATTGCCTACTTCCCAACCGCTCTGTTAAGCTCCGCACGCGCGGTAAAATATTCGTAATAGCTGTTGACAAGCCCTGCGAGTGACTGGATGTAATCCTGTCTGGCATCCTGCAGTTCCACATAGTCCGAGAGGTCGTTGGTGTAGCGTTTCTGTGCCTGATGGAACTTGCTGCGTGCCTGGTTGACGATCTCTTTGTTCAGGAAAAAATTCTCACGCATGTGCTGCAGATTCAGATATGCTTCTGTCACCTCCCTGCGGATGGCAAGCGATGCCTGCTCTTTGTATGCATACGCCTTCATCACGTCGACGCGAGCAGATTCGGCTTCGGCTGACTCCCTATATCCGCTAAAGAGGCTCCAGCTCATACGTACTCCCGCTTTCTCATGGCGCCACATCAGGTCATCGCCTGCAGGGTTGACTCCTTTCGCACCTGCCTCGCCATAGAGTTCAAGCCTTGGGGTGTAGTGCAGTGATTTGCTTTTGGCATATGCCCGGGCTCCCATAATGTCATGTTCGCTCTGAAGCAGCAAAGGCCGGTGTCTTTGTGCATACTGAAGCAGTGATCTCAGTGCCTCTTCATGCTTTGGAAGCTGCCATTTTGTCGGGTCACTCTGTGCCATATAGAGTTTGTACCTTCCGTGCTCTGGAACCATGCCTATGCTCTCTTCGAGCAGAGTGCGTCGTGCTCTGAAAAGATAGGTGGCATCGGTCAGTGATCTTCGTGCCTGTTCCATCTGAAGCTTCGCATCGGTCACATCAATGATCGTTTTGATACCCGCTTTGAGATATTTTTTGGCACGGTAGAGATGCTTTTTTTGCAACCTGTAGTTCTTCTCGTACACCCAGATGAGCGTTTTTGCTTTCAGAGCATCGTAGTAGCGCTGCTTGACCTCGAATATCTTGTCCGATATCAGCTGCTGCATTTGTGCATGCACCGACATCTCACCCTGATGCGCCGCTTCAATCTCACCTGCACTTTTGCCGAAATCATACAGAAGCTGGCTTGCGCTCAGTGTCCCTTCGACTGTATCGAAGTGCTCTCCACCGCTGTGCCGGTAGTGGTCATACTCCCTGTCTGCATGTACCGATAGTCCCAGCTGCGGCAAAAGTGCACTCTCGACCGAACGGCTGTACTCCCGTGCATTCTGTTCATTGTAGTGACCAATGGCAATGTCGGGGCTGTGGCGTAGGGCGATGCGTACAAGATCGTCCACATTCAGCGTACCCGACCAGAGCTGTACCGATGCCGTCACTACCCAGATCACTATTGACTTACGCTTTATCATTGTTCCCTCCAAATCGTTCACGCATCCGCTCGAACAGTACAAAGAGCACCGGTGTCAAGAGGAATGTCAAGATGGTCGAAAGCAGCATCCCCCCAAAGACGGCCGTTCCCAGAGACTGTCTCGATGCCGCGCCGGCTCCCGTTGCCGTCACCAGCGGCCAGATACCCAGCAGAAAGGCAAAAGCAGTCATCAAAATGGCTCGCATACGCAGTTTGGCAGCCATGACGGCACTCTCGACAAGGTCTGTGCCTTTTTCTCTGAGCTCTTTGGCAAACTCCACCACCAAAATGGCATTCTTCGATGCCATACCGATCAGCAGTACAAGCCCTATCTGTGTATAGATGTCATTGAGCAGTCCCGCCATCATGTTCGCACCCAGTGCACCCGCCATAACCGCAGGAATGGGAAGCATGATCGTAAGCGGAATGACCCAGCTCTCATACTGTGCAGAGAGGAAGAGAAAGACCATCAGCAGTGAAAGCATAAAAATGTACATGGCGGCATTGCCCGCCTCTTTCTCCTGCAGAGTCACACCCGAATAATCGATACCTATCCCTGCAGGAAGCTCTTTTTGGGCATGCTCCTCGATGGCGGCAATGGCATCTGCAGAGCTGAACCCCTTGGCTGCATTATGCATACCGTTTACCGCAATGCTCTGATAGCCGTTGAAGTGGGTAATGGTATTGGCTCCGGCACTCTTTTCGATGTGGACAAAACTTGAAAGCGGGATCAAAACACCGTCTTTGTTTTTGACAAAGAAGTGTTCCAGTTTTCCCGCATGGGTTCTGTACTTCTCATCTACCTGTACAAAAATACGGTAGGTTTTGGAAAACTTGTTGAAGTCATCGACGTAGAGTGAGCCAAGATAGCTTCCCAGCACTCCAAGAAGGTCACTCAGATCCACTTGTGCACTCGCTACTTTGTCACGGTCAATGTCGATGCGCAGCTGCGGATAGTTGGCATTGAACATCGTGTAGGCGCTGGCGATGCGGGAGTCTTTGTTGAGTGACGCGATGAATTTTCGCGCCCTGCTTTCAAACTCCCGAAGCGGGATGCCTTCGAGGTTTTCAAGCTTGAACTCAAACCCTCCGGTAGCCGAGAGTCCGGGTATGGATGGCGGGTTGAAGAGGCGCACGGTGATGTCAGGGAGTTCACTGTGTACCTTTTTTTCAATACGGGAGATGATGGCAGGAACACTCAGCTCTTCAGTTTCCCGCTCACTCCAGTCCTTGAGTACCACAAAGGTCGTTGCCGTAGAGGAATCCAGCGTTCCCATAATGCCGTTAAATCCGTTGACTGTCGTTGCCGATGCCACACCAGGGTCTTTCCGGATAATCTCCGTCACATGCCTGGCAATCTCTTCGGTATTGTGCAGCCTCACACCAGGCTCCAATGTAACAGCGGCAATGAGCGTTCCCTGATCCTCCTCAGGCAGAAAGCCCGTAGGCAGTGTTTTGAACAGAAACCATGTCGCAACCAACAAAAGCACAAAGCCCCCAACGGCAAGTCGCCAGTGTCCGATCAGAAAGCGTATCACCTTCTCATAACGCTCCTTGAACCGTTCAAGTCCTGCATCAAAGGTTTTGAAGAAAATATTTTTGCCCTCGGGGCGGCGTTTGAGTACCGTTGCAGCCATAGCAGGCGAAAGGGTCAGTGCCACCAGTGCAGAGAGGAGTACCGAAAAGGCGATGGTCATGGCAAACTGTTTATAGAGTGCTCCTGAGATACCGGGTATAAAGGTTACCGGCACAAACACGGCAAGCAGTACAAGCGTTGTAGAGATAATCGGTGCGGAGATCTCCTTCATCGCGGTACGCGTCGCCTCCTTGACACTGATGTCAGGGTTTTTCTCCAGATTGGCTTCGACATTCTCCACAACCAAAATGGCATCGTCCACAACAATACCGATGGCAAGGATCAGCCCAAAGAGTGTCAGTGTATTGATGGAAAAACCGACAGCAAGCAGTGCGGCAAAGGTACCGATGAGCGAAACAGGGATCGCCACAGCGGGAATGATGGTGGCACGCAGCGACTGCAAAAAGAGGTACACCACAGCTAGTACCAGTATCAGCGCTTCAATAAGCGTCTGTACCACCTCCTCTATGGAGACTTCCACAAAACGGGTGGTATCGTACGTCGGCTCTACGATGATATCTTTGGGGAAACGCTTTTTAAGGGTTTCGAGTTTGGCTTTGACCCGTTTGGCGACATCGAGCGCATTGGCACCGGGAAGCTGATAGATGGCAAGCTGTGCAGAGGGTTTGCCGTTGTAGTATGCAGAGGCAAGATAGTTCTCCGCACCAAGCTCGATGCGTGCAACATCCCGAAGGCGTATTTTCGAGCCGTCAGGGCGGCTGAGCAGTACCACTTTACCAAAATCACCTATAGCTGAAAGCCTCGTTTTGGCAACAAGGGTGTACTGAAAACGCCCCTGAGCGGTCAGTGTCGTATCGCCAACCCTTCCAAGCGCACTCTGGACGCTCTGGCTCTTGAGCGCAGCGGCAACATCGGTTACAGTCAACCCAAGGGAGCTGAGTTTGTCCGGATCTATCCAGACACGCAGTGCATACTTTCTTTCACCAAGGTTCTTCACTTCACCTACACCCGGAATACGCTGAAGCTCTTCGAGCAGATTGAGGGTGGCGAAGTTGGAGAGATAAAGCAGATCGTGGTGGGGATCTTTCGAGCGTACCGTCACTATTTGGATAATATTACCTGCCGATTTCTGGGTACTGACACCTGTCCGCTTAACCATGTCGGGCAGACGGGGCATCGCAAGTGCCACACGGTTCTGCACATCTACCGCCGCTGTGTCAAGATCGTAACCTGGTTCAAAGTAGACCGTAATGACAGAGGTACCGTCCGATACGGAAATAGACTCTGTGTAAATCGCCCCTTCAATACCGTTAAGACGTTCTTCGATGGGACGTGTCACTGCCTCTTCCACCACATCTGCCGATGCTCCTGTGTAACTGGCTACCACCTGCACCGTAGGCGGGACGATCTCCGGAAACTGAGCAACAGGAAGCACCTTCATCGCGATCAGTCCCACCAGTACGATAAGAATGGAGATGACCTTCGCTACAACCGGACGGTCGATGAAAAAGAGCGAGAACATAAGGCTATGCTCCTTTTTGCGTCACGGCCTTGGCGGTGACCGGCTCTACGCGGCTGCCCTCGACGAGGTTTCCGGCAGGCTGCACCAACACCCGTTTATTAGCAAGTGTATCGGGAAGTATCACAATCTGCGTATTGGAAAAGGGAGAGAGGAAGTGCTCTTTTTGAAGTGTGTTGTTGGTATCTACCATATAGACAAACTCCCCTTCCTGATCCTGGAAAACCCAGTCAGGAGAGATGGCAATGACAGGCATATTTTCATGGATGATCAGGCGAACCGTTACAAAGCTTCCGGGAAGAATCACTTCCTCCCCGTTGGCAACCTTGGCACGCATGGCGACGGTATCGGTTATCTCATCCGCACGGCTGGCAATGAACTCCACCTTCCCTTTCAGCACAATGGCGGGGTTGTCCCGCAAATAGATCTCCACGTCGGGAAAAGGTTTTGATTTGTACTTCTGTATCTCTGCCACTTCACGTGTTGTAGGGAAGAAATTCACCTGCAGCGCACGTCCGTCTACAATAGACGCAAGTGACTGTCCGGCTGTGATCATATTACCGGGTTTGACGAACTCCCTTCCTATTTTACCGTCGATCGGTGCTTCCACATCACAGTAAGAGAGCTTGAGTTTGGCATCATCGATCAGCACCCTATCCGCTTTAACCGTTGCTTCAAGCTCCTTGCGTGCCGCCTCCAGCTGTTCGAGTTTCTGTTTGGGGGCGAGCTTCTCCTTTACCAGCGGAGCATAACGGCGGACATCCGCTTCGGCAAGCTCCAGACTTGCCTTGTCTTTTTCAAGCTGCGCCAGTGCACTGTTATACGCTGCCTTATAGTCCCGCTTGTCAATCTCGAAAAGTATCTGACCATGATGGACAGACTCTCCCGCTTTGAACATCTGCTTGAGCAGTTCTCCTTCGACCCTCGCCGTTACAGTTGCCGCCTCATACGCTTCGGCTTTGCTGGGATACTCTACCCATATCGCATGGGGTTCGGGTTTGAGCACTTTTACCTTGACCTTTGGCACAGGCTTCTGCGCAGATTTATCTGCTTTTGATTCCCCGCATCCGGTTATCATCAGTAGACTTGCCATCAATAGCATTACAGTACGCTTCATCTCTATGTTCCTTTTAAAATCGTATACGTTGACATTTGCCTGCTTTCCCTCAAGCTTGAAGCAGATGCCCTGCTTCTTTAAAATAGTAAGTTGTCGCAAGCGGTACAAAAAAATCCCTTGCCGCTTCGGCATCGATAATCTTGTCTTTGGCTCCCAGGAAGACTTCAACGACCGTACCTCTCTCTTGCAATGCTTTAAGCTCCTCTTCCTTCCAGCGGTATGTCAAAAGCGCTTCAAGCTCCTCTTTGTTTCCCGTATCAAGATAGGTTTCCATATCGACACTGGAGGGGTAGGCAACATTTTTGAGAAACTGCGCTACATAGGCTTCATGTCCGGCATCGAAATAGCGCAGCTGCGCGCGGATGAAAGCAGGTTTCTGGTTCTGAAAAAAGGCCGGAGAGAAGAGCAGCAGCCTGTCGATGCGCTTTTGGCTCTGAAGCACATGCTCTAACGCCAGCTGTGCACCGTAGCTGAAGCCTGCCACTGCATAGTCACTCTCTATCAGCCAGGATTTGAAAAAGCGCTCCTCGCCACGGAGGGAGAATCCGTTAAAATATCTCAAGGAGTATCTTCCTGCATTCTTCGTGGGTGATGTTCTCATGGGTAAGCAGGTAGTCCGAAACCTGTGCCAGTGCACCGTCAAGACGCTTGAGCAGCGCTTTGAGTTCCGCGACGGACTCTTTCATCAGCACCTCCTCTTCGACACTGGAGACGACGAAGTTCTCACTCATCGCATACTCATAGATGACCTTGCGTATCAGCTCTTTTGCATGTAATATGTCCTCGCTGGCATTGGTGAACTGCTCGTTATAGTGCATCTGTGTCGCAACGCTTCCGGCAAGATAGACCTTGATGCGGTTAAGCAGTGTAGAGCGCGACAGTATCTCATGCTCCTGCATGATCAGCCGCGTGTTGACGATGCCGATCTTTTCGAACTCCACATCCAGCCATGTGGCGACAACCGCCTTGGCACCCTGATAGAACGCCTGTATCTTGCGCTCCTCTTCGGTAAAACTCATGATCTTTCGCTTGCCAAGCAGTACCTTCTCTTTGACCGCTTCGAAGTCGGCAGTCTCCACGACACTACGGCCTTCCCGCATGGCGTGGATAGCCGCTTCGTTAGTAAGCGTATCGAGCGCGGCGGAGTTGAAACCTACCGTCATGCGGGCGATGGCGTCGATGTCCACATTGTGCGGCTTGTGCGCAAGGTAGAGCTCCAGCGTCTTCCTGCGGTCTTCGAGGTCGGGCAGTGAGATGTGGATGCGGCGGTCGAAACGTCCTGCACGCAGCAGCGCTTCATCGAGCACGTCTATCTTGTTGGTCGCGCCGATGACGATGACACCCGAACTCTCCTCGAATCCGTCCATCTCCGTCAGCAGCTGATTGAGTGTCGCTTCCCGCTCGTCGTTTCTAAACTCGCCCCTGCTCTTGCCCACCGCGTCTATTTCGTCGATGAAGATGATGCTCGGCGCATGCTGCTTGGCTTTTTGAAAGAGTTCGCTTACGCGCTTGGCACCCATTCCCACATAGATATGCACGAACGATGCACCGCTTTGGTAGAAGAAAGGCACGCCCGCCTCACCGGCGACCGCCTTGGAGATGAGCGTCTTTCCCACCCCCGGAGGGCCCACCAGCAGTACCCCTTTTGGCAGGCGTATGTCAAGTTCACGGTACTTTTGCGGCTCGCGCAGAAAGTCAATGATCTCCTCGAGCTCCTCTTTGACATCCTTGATGCCGGCGACATCCTTGAAGGTCACCGTTGATGTAATGGGACGTATGGGGCTGTTCTGCTCTTTGGCACTCCCCTCCTGCACCGCTTCTATGCGTTCAAGCTGCTGCTGTCTGCTTTTGTCTATAAAGCGGAACATATAGGCAAATGCACCAAGGAGCAGCAGCAAAGTCAGAATGTTATAAAAATCTTCATTAGAGCCCTTGACCTCTACGGGGTACTTGCTGAAAAAGGCGTTCTTGTTAATCGCATCTTTATAGACCTTGTAGACACCCTGCGGGGTTACCAGACGCACATAGTCGCCATCAATCACCAGTTTTTCAATCACATCTTTCTTGTAGAGTGCATTGGCCTGTTTATGGGTGATAAGTTTCGCACTGTCTCGCAGCAGGGCAAAGCCTACCAACAGCAGCAGTACGGCAAGCAGCCCTATGATGATCTTGAGATTTTTCTGCGCAAGCAGTCTTCTTTTAAAGTGTCGCACGGTTGCCATCCGGTCCTACCTCCACGTCGTTCAGGAGTACCCAGTTGCTTGATAGGTCCTCTTCGCTTGCCACCTCCACGCGGTTGAAGTACTGGTCAAATCCGCTATAGATACCCTCTTTGCCTGTTTCAAGCAGCACCTCGAGGTTGATGTTGTGCGAACGTCTAAAAGCATAGTTTTTCGCCTTGATAAGTGCGGTCAGTTCGCGGTGGCGCTCCTTGGCGATGTTGCCGCGTACTTCGGGTTTCATGGTTGCCGAAGCGGTGTTGTCGCGCTTGGAGTAGGAGAAGGCGTGAATATGGGTCAGCGGCAGCTGCTTTACACGCTCAATGGCCTCTTTCCACTCCGCTTCGCCCTCACCAGGATGGCCGACGATGAAGTCCGTTCCCAGTGCGTAGCCGCGGCTTGCAATGGTGTTGAAAAGTTCGATGTCGCTTTCAAACCGGTTGCGGCGGTTCATCAATTCTAGCATTCTGTCGCTGGTGTGCTGCAGGGCGATATGCAGGTGCTTCGCCATCCACGGTTCACTGAGCAGCTCCATGAACTCGTCGTCTATCTGAATGGGCTCGAGGCTCCCGATACGGATACGCCGTACGCCGCGGATCATACTCATCTTCTTGAGCAGCTTCGCCATGCTTGTACCGTGGTCCTTGCCGTAACTTCCCACATTGGTGCCTGTAAGGATGAACTCCCCAAAACCGTTGGCGGCGAGTTTACGTATCTGCTCTAAAATGGTCTCTTCTCTATGTGAGCGCGCATTTCCTCTGACAGAGGGGATGATACAATACGAACATCGAAAGTCACACCCCTCCTGAATCTTGATGAATGCCCTGCTCTTGCCTACGAACTCTTCGACAATCGTCGAATCGATATGCTCAAGATCGCCTATTTCGTAGAAGCGCGTCTCTTTTTTGAGAATTTCGTTGATATTCTCTTTTTCAGAGTGCCCCATGACACCGAAGACCTTGTTGTCCTCAAAGAGTGCCTCCCCCTTGGAATGAGAGCCGCACCCTGCCAAAATCACCTTGGCATTCGGGTTCTTGCGCTTCATGGAGGCGATGTAGTTTCGCACCGAAGAGTCCGCACCGTTGGTGACCGTACAGGAGTTGACAACGATGATGTCCGAACTGTTCTCATCCTGAGTCAATTCAAACTCCTTGAGTTTGGACATCATCACCTGTGTGTCGAACTGGTTGGTACGACAGCCAAACGTTTTGAAAAAGACTTTTTTCATGCCTGCTCCCCATCAAAGAGTGTCGGCTGCGGTGCAGCTGGTTTGCGTACATCTTTGTCGATGTAGATAGACTGTGTAGGGTATGCCAGGTGTATATCCTCTTCCGCCTGAATGCGCTCGATGATCTCCATGGAGATGGTACTTCGAAGTGTCAATGTCGCATAGGCGTTGGTATGGTACCATGCGGAGATTTTGATGCCGTAGGGTTCGATGAAGCTGTAGATGCGCGGCTCAACGTTGGTATTTTTCATACTGTACTGGCTGCGCAGCTTGTTGAGCTGTTTACGGGTAATGTCGGTGTATCCCTTGGAGTACTTCTTTGTCACCTCTTTGGCGATGGTACTTGCCTTGCTGGCATTGGAATCGAAAGTGATCGTAAAATCAATGCCGTCCCACACTGTCTTGAGCCCCGCATGCGAATAGTTGGCGATCATGTCGGTAAAGACGTAGTTGTTGGGCACGAAGATGATACGCCCCGCCCTGCGGTTGTGCATGTAGGTGGTCAGCGTGATGTCCTCCTGAATCGTCATACGCAGGAGCGAAATGTCAACCACATCACCAACGTACTCCATACCATTGCGCACGAACTTCACGCGGTCACCTACGTGAATGGCACCGCCTACAATGATGACAAACCAGCCCAGAATCGACATGAACCAGTCTTTCATCGCAATGGCGATACCGGCTGAGGCGAACCCGAGAATGGTGACAAGGTAGCTGACATTCTCGATATAGGCAAAGAGCAGAATGAGTACGATCAGTGTAATGAAGGTGAAATTGAGCGCCTTGTTGATGGTGTAGAAGCGCTCGTTGTCTGACATATAGCGGCGTACAAGATACTTGATGAGGAAGATGATGATGAGGAAAACAAGGATGATGATGCCGATCGTTGTCGCTTTCTCTACCTCTTTTTTAATGTCAGCGCGCAGATTAAGCATAATCTCGTCGAGCTTTTTGGTGTAGACATTCTGTGTGGTCTTGAAGATCTCCACCACCGGTGTGAAGGTATTGATCTGCTCGATCGTGTCTTTAAGCTCCTTTTGATACTCAAACCTGTCCGGTTTGACTTCAATGAGCGAGCGCAGAATACGCTCCTTCTCTTTGAGCTCCTGCATCACCTGCTGAATGGAGAGATAGCGGTCGTTATACTCTTTAGCATCGTTTTTGAGTTTCTCAATAAACGAGAGAGCCGAAATGATCGCAAGCGGATTCTGTACGGTAGGAATCTCGCCCACAGGTGGCGGTGTGAGGAACTTTTTGAAAGGGTCCTTCTCATACTCCTTAAGCAGCTGCAGTTTGCCAAGCAGAATCTCCTTTTTACTGCGAAGCTCTTTGAGAATCTCACGCTGCTGTTTGTTCAACAGGCGTTTTCGTGACAGTTTTTCCAGTTCAGCGATCTTTTTGTCGAGTACCGTTTCCTGCTCTTTGAGCTCTTTGTAGACATGGTAGTTGCTGTAGATCTTCGACCAGATATTATTCTCTTTGAGCTGCACATCCAGGTTGTCTTTCTCACTGATAAGCCGGGAGAGTGTCTCGACATGTTTTTTGATGCTCTGGTCAGCACTCTTCGTTTCGGTTGCAGGTGTATTCTCACCGGCACGGCTCTCTCCTGTGGCAAATGCCGGCATCAGGCTCACACCGGCAAGCAAAAGCAGTATGCTCAGGAGGCGAAGGATCATTGTTTTGCTCCAAACTGCGCCAGAACACGTTTTACCACCGTTTCATCAAGGTCTTTGACAATCTTGTGGTTCCCAATTCCATTGGGAAGGATGAACTTGATACTGTTGTTGGCACTCTTCTTGTCGAGGAAGAAGTGTTCGTAAAAATCATCAATGTTCTCAATGGTATAGTCGGTCGGAAGCGCATACTTCTCAAGCAGCGCCTTCACCTCCTCAGCCTCTTCAGGCTGCATAAGACCATGTTCTACCGCCAGTGCATTCGCCATGACCATACCGATGGCAACCGCTTCACCATGCAGGTAGGTCGTGTAGTTTGTCTCATTCTCCACGACATGTCCGAAGGTGTGGCCGTAGTTGAGTACGGCACGGATGCCCGCCTCTTTCTCATCCTGATTGACCACCCATGCTTTAAGCTCGACACTACGTCTGATGGCCTCTTTTAGCTGCGCTTCATCGCCTAGGTCTGCCGTTTTGAGAAAATCGAAGTACTCCCTGTCGAACATCACCGCCATCTTGACAATTTCAGCCACACCCGCAGCAAACTCCCTTTTTGGCAGCGTTTCCAAAAAGGCTGTGTCAATGTAGACCGCTTTGGGCTGATAGAAGGCACCGATGAGATTCTTGCCGTATTTGTTGTTTACACCGGTCTTTCCGCCTACACTGGCATCGACCTGACTGAGCAGTGTTGTTGGGATCTGAATAAAGTCAATACCGCGCTGGTAAAGGCTTGCGGTAAACCCCGTCATATCTCCGATAACACCGCCGCCGAAGGCGATAAGAAGCGACTTTCTGTCCAGCTTCTGCTCAAAACACTCGTCAAGAATCTGCTCGACAGTCTGCAGTGTCTTGTACTGTTCCCCGTCAGGGACAGTGACTACATGCAGCTGTTTCGCCTCAAGTTTTTCCAGTAGTCTATCGAGGTGGAATCCGGCCACTGTCGGGTTGGTAACTACCACCACCTTCGTATCGAAAGAGAGTTTTGGAAGTGCATCGATGGTAATGTCATACTTTACAGGCTTGGGAGGGAGAAGTTCAATAGGGACGATCATACGTGTCAACCTTGCTCGATAATAATTTGCTTTATTTTATCTTATAAGCACTTAAATCCCGGGGTGATCGGCAGATCAGGCCTGATGTTCCTCGTCTGCTGCATACGGTACAAGCAGTTTTGGGTGTTTGTCACTGGTGAGCAAAAAGTCTTTGATGCGTGTGGAGATCAGCTTCCAAAGTGTTGCGCCGTGCATATTCTTTTCAAAGGGAGCAATCTGCAGCACATTATCCATTTGGGCAAGCTCCCTGACAGGGTTGGAGACTTTCTGCTCTATCTTTATCTCCATCGAGAAAATGTGTGCGAGCGTTTCGTAATGTTCGATGATAATTTTCTTGCTTTCGAACTCCCCCTCCGGGTCGAAGTCACAGAGTGAAAGCTCCAAGCCCAAAGACTCGGAAACATCGAATGCGGTGGAGGAGATCGACTCCATCTTCTGCTCATTCTCCATCAGAATGACACTCTTTTTGATGTTGTAGAGACGCTGCATACCAAAAAGATAAATCACCTTTTTAAGGAAATAAAGTGTCTGCTGCATAGAGCCGGAGAGAAAGGTTTCACGGCTTGCGAGTACAAGCCCTATATCATGCTCCTGAATATCGTACTCTACAAGGTGTTCTACACTGCTGTTGTCGTAACAGACCGAGACACTTACCTGTTCACTCTCGTATGACTTCACTTTTTCGATCAAACCGAAGTCATTGGGATGGAGTATCCGGACAAAAAGTTTACGGTTCTCAAGCTTTTTCAGCATATAGAGACTCTCTTCAAGATAGAGCATCGTGTGTTCCCTGTCAAAGCGCAGATCGAGCAGCAGATAGAGCTCTTTTCCAAAGGGTTCCGGGAAGAGTCCTATACGCTCATTGATCGTCTTGTATACCCCGTCGAGCACAAGCGGCTTTCCGACAATGAGCAGTGTATCGTTGGGAAGGATCGTCGTTGCATTGGTAGGCAGTATCTGTTTCTCTTTACGGTAGATGGCGGCAATTTTCCATTTACGCTGCAAAATCGAACCGACATGTCGAAAGGCGAAGGTACTGCCAAAAGGAACAAGCACCTCCATGATCTCTCCCTTGCCAAGCCCGACATTCTGTGCGACTACAGGCACGTTCGGCAGGTGGTCGTAGAGGTGTGCAGCTATCAGCTCATTGACATTGAGAACGGTGATGTTTTTGTCATCACTCCCTATTGCATCGTCATCCCACGGATTGACCAGCACAATACGGATCTTGTCATCCACCAGCCGTACATTCTTCAGAACATACTGCGCATCCTCATGCGCCTGAATAATGATGAATACCTGGCTGAACGAAGTTTCGGACATGATGTGCCGAATACGGGCATAGCTCGTGGGATCGGCTTTGATGAGGGTGATATTCTTTCCCATCTTCTCGGGGACGGCATTGTCAGTGAAGCAGGTAACATAGTAGCGGTTCTCGGAAACGCGCTTGCGTCCTATCCATTCGATGAAATGTCTTGCGATGCTGCCATCGGCAAGTATCAGTATATTCTTCATTTATGCCCTAATTCGATATAATCGCGTACTCATATAGAAGGAAATTATAACACAATGCAATTTCAGATAGATAAAACCGACGGCAACGCCAGAGCCTGTACCATCAAAACGGCCCACTCTACCATCCAAACCCCCGTTTTCATGCCCGTAGGCACTGTCGGTGCGGTCAAGGCACTCGATGCAACAGACCTGCAAACCTTTCTCAAACCGGAAATCATTCTTGCCAATACCTACCATATGTACATCCGTCCCGGTGACGATGTCGTTGCAAAAATGGGAAAACTGCACGGCTTTACGAAATTTCCAAAGAGCTTTCTTACCGACAGCGGCGGTTTTCAGGCATTTTCACTATCAGATAACGTCAAGATAGATGAAGGAGGCATCACCTTCCAGAGCCACCTTGACGGCTCCAAACACTACTTTACCCCCACCAAAGTCATTGATATCCAGCACAACCTCGGTTCAGACATCATGATGATCCTTGACGACCTCGTCGCACTGCCTGCAACACAGGAGCGTATCGCCGCCAGTATCGACAGAACGACACGATGGGCGAAAGAGAGCATCGACTACTTCCGTGCCAAACAGAAAGAGGGGGTGGGTGTCGACCAGAACATCTTCGCCATCATTCAGGGCGGTACCGACAAGGCTTTCCGTGAAAAGTCGGCCAGAGAGCTCTGCACACTCGACTTCGACGGCTTTGCCATCGGCGGGCTTAGCGTTGGGGAGTCAAACAAAGATATGTACGAAACGGTTGCCTGGACCACCCCTTTCATGCCAAAAGAGAAGCCGCGCTACCTGATGGGTGTGGGGACACCGGAAGACCTGGTAGAGAATGTCTACCGCGGCATCGATATGTTCGACTGTGTCATGCCCACGCGTAACGCCAGAAACGGAACACTCTTTACCTCATTTGGCAAGGTCAACATCAAAAAGGCGTGCTACACGACCGATGTGGAGCCCATCGACCCAGAATGCGACTGTATGGTCTGCCGCACCTACTCACGCGCCTACCTTCGCCACCTCTTCCGCGCAAGAGAGATCACCTACTTCCGTCTGGCTACCATCCACAATCTCTACTACTATCTCGACTTGATGAAGCAGATGAGGGAGGCGATCTTGCAGGAGCGTTTCGAAGCGTTCAGAAAAGCCTTTTACGAAAAGCGTGGCACAACGGCTCCCTGAAATGCAACATAGGTTACATCACTTCAAACAAAAGTACGGTATGATTGCACAAAATCATTTTAAAGGATAGATTATGAGTCACAGACACAAGGCAAAAATCGAAAAAGTTTTCGAGCACCCTATCTCTACCAACATCGACGTCAAAAAACTGATTTCGGCACTGGAGCACTACGGTGTCGAAGTAGAGCTAACAAAGAAACACAAAGCAAAACTCTTCTACAAGGAGAGTGAATTCGTGCTGCCCCTGCCGCACGGCGATCACCTGACCAAAGACGAAGTGGTTATGCTGCGCCACTGGCTTGAAGAGGTAGGACTTACACCCGATACTGTAGAATAGATAGGCTACTTGGCCAAGATCCACTCCCGCGCCTCTTTTCTCTGGGCGTAGGGAAACTCTTTCACTTCCGCTGCAACGAAATGCGAAGCAATCTTCTCTGCGAACTTCCCTATGGGCGAATCGGTCACGAACGCAAGTTTCTTCACTTTTTTATGGTGGTTTTTAATGAAGTTCAAATGTTCGGTAAATGCTGAGAAATCTTCCCATCCAGGAAAACTCTCTGCTGCAATAATAAGTCCGGAAAGTTTTCCGTGCTCGGCGATAAACGGATCTATTACCTTTACAGCTGTCTGAAAATCCTCTTCACTTAGCGGCCCTTCGGGTTCCAGTGTCACGATGGCCTTCTCTTTATCGAGCGTAATACTCAGCATATCTGCCCCTTTATAATGTTGTGATTGTTGTCGTCAAGCCATTATAACACACATTAATTAATGATTAACTATTATTTTTTCTTTTTTATATAGGGAACCTTTGCAGAGGGAGTCGACTTGGAAGTCCTGTCAAGATGGACATCCTGGTCATCAAAGAAGATGTCGGCCTTGAATGCCTTGACTATCCTCCGCTTCTCTACACCGCCGAGAAAGAAGGCTTCATCCACCCGCACACCCCAGGCATCGAAGGTACGGATGACACGTTCAAACGTAGAGAAGTTGCGGGCGGTGATAAGCGCTGTCTTGATGGGTGCCTTCTCCATGGGAAAGCGCTGCTGTATCTGTGAGATAACTTTGAGCAGTTTGGCAAAAAGTCCCTTTGGCAGCGGCTTTTTGGCATTTTTCTTCTCATGTGCCAGAAAGGCTTCAAGTCCGTGCTTTTTGTAGATCTTCTCCGATTCATCCGAAAGGAGTACTGCATCGCCGTCGAAGGCAATGCGCACATCGTGCCGCTTTCCTCTCTTTTTGTATTTCTTTGGGATGATGCGCGCAGCGGCAATACCTTCGTTGATAGCTGCCTGCACATCCTCTTCATGTGCCGAAAGAAAAAGGTCTACCTCAAAGACTTTGAGATAATTGGAAATCGGTGCACCTGCTGTCCACCCTGCCCTGTCGATATCAAGACCGTACCGGTCGATGGCGTGCTTGATGCGAAGCCCAGTTGCAGCATTGTTGCGTGAAAGGACAATCACCTCTATGAGTTTATCGTCAAAGGCCCTGTTGATACGCAGAATGTTCTTGACGAATTCGAATGCCGCACCCGGCTTGAGCGGCTTCTCCTCATTGCGTATCTGGTAGCGGTAGTAGCGCTCCAGTCCCTTTTTTTCAAACAGGCGGTTCTCCTCCTCAAGGTCGAAAAGTGCACGCGAAGAGATCGCGATCACCAGTTTCTTTTTCAAATCATATGCCATGGGTACTCTTTTTTTAAGTAAGTATAACGCGCTATAATAAATTATGCAAATCAACTACAAGGAAACCTTATGAGTTTTGGAAATATCGTACTGCTTATTATCGTAGGTGTCGGAGCCTACCTCGTTGCCATCTATAACAAACTGGTCTCACTGCGTGCAGGTATCGACGCTGCCTGGTCAGACATTGACGTACAGCTAAAACGGCGCTACGACCTCATTCCTGCCCTTGTCGAAACGGTCAAAGGCTATAAGGAGTATGAAGGAGAAACGCTTGAAAAGGTCATTGCCGCACGCCAGAAGGGCCTGAGTGCGAACAGTGTCGAAGAGAAGGCAGAGGCTGCCAATATGTTGAGCGGAGCGCTGGGCAAACTCTTCGCCCTTGCCGAAGCCTACCCCGACCTCAAGGCCAATACCAATTTCCTCAAACTCCAGGAGGAGCTCAGCAACCTCGAAGAGGCAATCCAGAATGCCAGACGCTACTACAACGCCATTGTGCGTGACTACAATGCAAAGATCGAATCATTCCCGGATCTCTTTGTAGCACAGAAGTTCAACTTCACCAAGCGTGACTACTTCGAACTGGATGAATCGGAAGCCGAAGCGGTCAAGCAGATGCCAAAGATCAGTTTCTAACCGTGATGCTGCGTTCACTTTTTCTGCTGCTCCTGCTGAGTATCACACTTTATGCGGAAAAGATCGACCGTTTCAGTGTCGATGTCGTCATCGAACAGAGCGGTGAACTTGCCATTGAAGAGCATATCGACTACAACTTCGAAGCCCAGAGCCGCCACGGTATCTACCGTGATATTCCCTACCAGATCAAATATGACGGTGTGCTCAAAGATATCGGTCTCTACGACTTCAAAGTTATGATGGACGGCATGCCGGTCAAATGGGAGAAAAGCACACAGCACTCTCCACGTGCCGGAGAGCTGCTTCGCATCAAGATCGGCAGTGCCTCCTCCTACCTGAGCGGCCAACACCGCTACACCATTGCCTACCGTGTCAAGCTGGGTGTGCTTCCTGCGGCACAGAACCCGCAGAACGATGCGGTGCGCTGGAATGTCATAGGGACCGGATGGGCTGTACCCATCGCCAATATCACTGCCACATTTCACCTGCCGCCATCGTTGTCACGTTCGGATATTGCGCTCTCAACCTACACCGGCAGATACGGAACAACAGCCTCTTCGGCACATACCGAGTGGATCAACGACACAACGCTCCTTGTCCATGTCCCTCAACTCACACCTTACGAAGGATTGACCGTAGAACTTGCATTTCCAGGCGGCACGCTCGATCAAAACGGTCTTGAGAATGTCACCCCGACACTTGCCGACTGGTTTTCACAGTACTGGCACTGGGCAGCCCTTGTGGCATACCTGCTCTATTTCGTCAATACATTCAAGCGCTATGTCGGTTTTGAGGACAAACGCTCCGTAGCTGTACGTTACCTGCCGCCCAAAGGACTCAGTGTACTGCAGTCGGGGCTGCTCCTTGACAAACATGCCGACGATGAAGATTTCGCCGCAGCGGTCATTGAACTGGCACAACAGGGCTATATTGAGATAGAACAGGCAGGTGCCCACAGCGAACCCGTACTGATACGCACAGACAAAGAGGAGGAAGGGCTGACTGCAAACCAGCGTTACCTGCTCAATGCCATACTCTTTCCAAAACTGAAAGTCTTTACAATGCAGCGGGGCAGTGAGGCACTGGCACAGCGTCTCAAAAGCGGCTTTGCCTATATCAACAACAACCTCTACAGCTGGGCGGTACAAGAGGGATATATGAGCGAAAATCCCAAACAGACACGCAGACGTTTTCTCATGAAAAACCTGCTTCTGCTCTCACCGATGATTCTCTACACCCTCTACACACTCTATCGAAAGGTTGGAGAAGACCTTTTCATTCTTGTCTTTCCGGTTGCCTTCGGTGCTGTCGGTATCCACCTCTTTTTGCGCCAACCGTCATGGGGAGCAAAACTTCAGGGGCTTTTCTTCCTTGGTGCAGGTCTCATGCCTCTTATACTTGCCGGGATCAACGGGCTTGATCTGCCTACCCTGCTTACAGGCCCTTTCAGTGTCCTGCTGCTTCTGCTTGGCGTACTCTTCTACCAATACAAACAGGTAGGACGTTTTACCCAAAAGGGTGCCTATACCCATAAGCAGCTCCTGGGGCTGGAGGAGTTTGTCAAACGTGTCAAAACCGACGAAATCAAACGCCGACTCGCACTTGATCCGCTCTATCTGGACAAGATGCTTCCTTACGCAATGCTCTTTGGCCATACCAACCACTGGCTTGAGTTCTACTCGCTGATGCAGATCGACACCCCCGCCTGGTATCACGGGGACATCGATGATCTACGATATTTTGGAAGCAATATGCACCGTGCCGCCACACCACCTTCTCAAAACAGCGGTGGCGGCGGATTTTCCGGAGGCGGCGGCTTCTCAGGCGGCGGTGGCGGCGGTGGCGGCGGCGGAAGCTGGTAGCCCCTAAGAGAGTTTCGCTACAATCGCATCCAAAAAGGAAGCATACATGGAAACCCTCTTTGTCTACGGTACCCTGATGCCCGGATGCCCCAACGGCCACGTACTGGAGAACATTATCGGGAAGTTCGTACCCGCTACAGTAAGAGGCAATCTCATCGGTGCGGGGTGGTCCGCTTCCATGGGATATCCCGGCATCAAACTCGACCCGGAAGGCGACATCGTGCACGGTTTTCTCTTCTACTCGCACAACCTCTGCGACCACTGGGAGTTTCTCGATGCCTTCGAAGGAGAAGAGTTCGTACGTATGCCGGTTACGGTGGAACGCTACGATGAGCTCGATGTCGATACCTGCATCTATGTTCTCAAAGAGGAAAAAGAACATCTGGAGGAGTAAAAATGTCTATTTGACATATTTTACCCCCTGGGTGAGTTTAATCGCTACAATACCGGCATGTATCAGAAGAAAAAAGAGAAACTCTATATCACCGATCTCGTTGAAGACCCCGCATACGCCTATCCTGCCTACTACACCTTATCGTCTTCCTTGGCAAAAAATGAAATGCTCCACAGTGCACTGATTGCTCTGCACAGTTACGACTTTCGCTTCTATGCACACCCAAAAAGCTTCGACGCACTCTTTGAAACCTTAGAGAGCGGTGCCTTTGCAATCTATAAAGAGAAGTATATCGTAGGATTTTTTGGAGGAAAGATGATGTATCTTGAGAGTCACGGATGGAAGGCAATGCCCGCTACACGGGAGGTTTTTGACCTTGGCCAATGGCTGACAGCCTGATAAGCTGCACAAAAAACAATTATAATTTTTTAATTAAGACAAATTTTATCTTATTTAGGTTATACTTCGACATATCTTAGGTATCGGCAAAGACTTTTTTCATTCTTCCTCCTTTTTAAAAGTTTTTGTTGTATCGACTACCCTCGTACATTTCCATTCTCCGGCCGGTACCTAAGATTGATCCTCCTTTGTTAAAAACCGCTCTTCAAACAGAACACCCGGCATCGGTTTACCGTAAAAATATCCCTGCATAGTGCTGCATCCCTGTAGAAGCAGGAATATCTTTTGTGCTTCATTTTCGACACCTTCTGCAATAATATCGATACCCAGACTCTCAGCCAGGGCAATAATCGCTTTTACGATGGCGGTATCATCTTTGTTTTCAGGCACCTCGCGTACAAATGACTGGTCGATCTTCAGTACACTGACAGGCAGACGTTTGAGATAGGCCAGTGAGGAGTAGCCCGTTCCGAAATCATCGATGGAGATACGAATACCCAATGCTGCGATCTTGTTGAGTTTGTCAATGCTCTCTTCAGGTTTTTTCATCACCTGACCTTCCGTCACTTCAAGTTCCAGCCATGCAGGGTTGAAGTGAAGTCTCTCCATCGTCTCTTTGAGCACCTCAATATAGTTGTGAGTATTCAGCTGTCTGATGGAGAGGTTCAGACTCAGTCTGCCCGGTTCCAGTCCCCTAGCATACCAATCGACAAACTGTGTCATCGCTTTTTCCATTACCCAGCGGTCAATTTCAATAATGAGGTCACTCTCTGCCGCAAGCGGAATGAAACGGGCAGGACTCAGGAGACCCATTTTTGAATCCGGATGCTGCCATCGGATCAGCGCTTCCATACCGACAAGCCTGTTGTCACCGGCATCATACTGTGGCTGATAGTAGACAATGAACTCATCACGTTTGATCGCCTGACGCATACTTGATTCCAAAATGAGACGCTGGTAGGCCAGTGTCGTCATCTCTTTGGAGTAGAACTGGTAATTGTTCCGTCCCTCCTCTTTCGCACGGTACATCGCCGCATCAGCATACTTGACAAGGTGGTCAGGATTCTTGCCGTCCTGAGGATAGACACTGATTCCGATACTGCAGCTTGTATAGAGTGTATGCCCTCCCATATGGATGGGTTGTGTCATCACCTGTAGTATTCTCTCTGCAAGTATCTGTATCTCATCCAGGGCTTTGACATCTTCTATCACAATGGTGAATTCATCTCCGCCAAGCCTGGCCAGGGTATCTTCCGGACGCAGTTTCGCTTTCAGTCGTTCGGAAACGACCTTGAGGACCATATCTCCAATGTGATGTCCCAATGTATCATTGATGTGCTTGAAGTGATCAAGATCAATAAAGAGCAGCGCAAGCATACTCTCCTGCCTCTTTGCAACCTCTATGCCGTGCTCAAGCCGGTCCTTGAAAAGTGTTCTGTTGGGAAGTCCTGTCAAGTGGTCATGATGTGCCTGGTAGTGCAGATAGTTCTTCTGGTCAATCAGCTTACGCTCCGCTTTTTTCTTTTCGGAAATATCACGAATGACAATATGCAGTACATCTTCATCGTTAAGCACGATGGGGGTTATGGTCACATCACTGAAAAAGAGTTCTCCCGAAGCGGTCCGGTTCAGCCACTCGAACTGGTGCGCCTTGTGTGCTTTGGCAAGGGCAACCATCTCTTTGATCTTATCGGCAGAAGGGGTACCGTCAGGCTGCATTTCAGGAGAGAGTGTGTGCAGCGGCGCAGCGAGCAGTGCCTCTTTTGAGGGACAGCCAAACAGTGAAACCGCACGCTCGTTGCACTCTATAATGCTCTTTCCGCGTATGATCAAAATACCGTCCGATGCCTTTTCAAAGAGTGTTTCGAAGGTATCACGCTGCTTCTCAACCTCTGCTGTCTTTGCTTTGACCTCTTTTTCCAGCGTCACTGTATGATGTTCCTCTTTCTGGCGCATCTTTCTGAAAAGTAGATAGATAATGCCAAGGAAGAGTAGATAGATCAGCATCGTTGTAATAACCGTATTTCTAAAATCCTCGTAGAGTACATCAAAGAGTGTATCCTCTTTCACTTCGATACTGAGCAGTCCACGCAGATCTCCTACCTTGTAGCCGTAAGCGCTATCATACTTTTTACGAATACTTGGAATGGTTTCTTCCCGTTTTCCGTGACACTTCAGACAACTCTCTTTGATATAAAGAGGTTTCGTATAGAGATACTCGTTCCCTTTTTGGATAAAGTGTTCCCTGGCGTTGGGGTGCTTTCTGAAATACTCAATCATCTGCATTTCGTAAGCATTTGCCAGGTTGGCAGGGTTTCTAGGCCTGTCGGAGACCGTTCTTACTACAATGTCTCCCTTGACACGCTTGGAAAAACGTCTGCTTATCTCATGTATGGTTTTGACAGGAAGCAGATTGAGTGTCTTGTCATCTATGGGGATCCCGTGGCGCAGAAAGAGTTCCTGGTAGGTTTGTCTGAAGGCGGAGATGAACTCTCCCAACGAAGCGGTCTCGTTCTCTACAATCACATCCTGCGTATGCGATATCCGCTGATACTGCTCATACGTCTTGTAGCCCAACATAACAAAAAGAAGCAATGCGAAAATCAAAAAGTAGCGAAAAGTTCGCATGTATACCTCACTTTCTCTATTTATATTCTATCATAAAATGAAAAAAGTAGATAAAAAAAGATTTTTCCTCTTTTTTGGAAAAAGTCTGGCTTTTTGGAAAAAAACCCGCTATAATACGGCACTTTTCTGCAAGAGTGTACTAAACTCCCTATAATTTGAGATTTCCTATCTCCTCTTTTCCACGAACAGCAAAACGTGTGACACAAGTTTGGTATCGGTTGCATAAAACAGGGTTTTACGCCTCTTAATACCGTTAGAACTTTTTCTGCGCGAAACAAGACAACTTCAACACCGACCATTTCAACACAAAGACACAATATAATGACATTTACAGATTTCAACCTCAAAGAGAGCATCCTCCAGGCCGTAACCGAAGCAGGATTCAAAGAGCCAAGCCCCGTACAGAAAGAGGCTATCCCTCTGGTACTCGAAGGCCACGACATGATCGCACAGGCACAGACGGGAACAGGAAAAACGGCTGCATTCGGACTGCCCATCATGAGCAAAATGAAAGCCGACGGCAGTGTGGAGGGACTGGTTATCGTTCCGACACGCGAACTCGCCATGCAGGTAAGTGACGAACTTTACCGTTTCGGTAAATTCGCAGGTCTAAAGACTGCTACCGTCTATGGCGGCACAGCATACGGCAAACAGATAGAACGTATCAAGCAGGCATCCATCGTCGTTGCCACGCCGGGCAGACTGCAGGACCTTCTGATGAGCGGAAAGATCAAACTCAACCCGAAATTCGTCGTACTCGATGAAGCCGACGAGATGCTCGATATGGGCTTTCTTGACGAGATCAAGAACATCTTCACCTTCCTGCCGAAAGAGCGTCAGACACTGATGTTCTCGGCAACGATGCCAAAGGGTATCAGGAAACTGGCCGAAGAGATCCTCAACGATCCAAAAACTGTCTCCATCACCAAGAGCGAGAGCACCAACTCAAAGATCACCCAATACTACTACGTGGTACAGGAGCGTGAGCGTGACGATGCCCTGGTACGTCTGATAGACTTCAAAAATCCGGACAAGTGTATTATCTTCTGCAGAACAAAAAAGGAAGTGGACAGACTCACAGCCCACCTGACCGCTCAGGGCTTTAAGGTCAGCGGCCTGCACGGCGATATGGAACAAAAACAGCGAGAAGTGACCATCCGCGCCTTCAAAAGCGGCGGCATCGATATCTTTGTCGCTACCGATGTAGCGGCACGTGGTTTGGATGTCAACGATGTCACACACGTTTTCAACTACCACATCCCTTTCGATTCCGAAAGCTATGTGCACCGTATCGGCCGTACGGGCCGCGGCGGGAAAAGCGGTGAGGCCATTACACTGGTAAGTCCCAACGAACTGCGTACCATCAAGCGTATCGAAAAGGATGTCGGTGCCAAACTGACTACGCAGGTGATCCCTACACGTATCGAAGTGCAGAACAACCGCCACGACGAACTCATTGCCAAAATCGCACAGACACAGATCACCGACAAGGCGATCGAACTGGTAAAAACGCTGCAGCACGATCTTGACATCGTCACCATCGCCCATCTTCTGGCATCGATGATACAGAGTGAAAATACCGTAAAGGGTAAAGATATCATCGGACTTGGACTTGAAGAGGTGGAACTGCTTATCGAGCGTGCGATGCAGCAGCGCGGCAACGACAGAGGACGCGGCAGAGGAAACTACCGCGGCAACAACAGACGCAGACAAGGTGGCGGTGGCGGAAACCGTCACAGCCGAAACGGTCGCGGCAGCAGAAACGGCGGCGGCAACAGGGGGTAACCCTTTTAGGTGTTGACACCCTCGTCGACATCAAGAATAACTACCCTGTTTCTTCCCTCTGCCTTGGCACGATAGAGTGCCTTGTCAGCGAGCTGGTAGACCTGCAAAGCACTCTTCAGAACAGTCTTATCAGTATAGAAACCGCCGATAGAGACACTCAGCCGATCAGAAACACCACTTTTTTCATGTGTGATTTTCAGATTTGAAATCCGTTCCATGATCTTGTGCGCACATCGCTCAAGCTTTTTTCTTGATGTGTTGATACACAAAACAGCAAACTCTTCACCGCCTATTCTGAATGCCTTGTCCTGCTCCTTTTCCAAAACCTCTTTAAGCACCACCGCCACCATTCCCAGTACACTGTCTCCTGCACTGTGACCATAGGTGTCGTTGTACTGCTTGAAATAGTCGATATCGATTACCAGTAACCCGAGTGTCTTCTGCTATTTCCGATGCTGTATAATCTGCCGCTGCAGTTCCTCTTCAAAGTAGCTTCTGTTATAGAGTGTCGTCATCATATCGGTACGCAAAATGGCATCTTTTCGGAGATTCTCCTCTTCGAGTATTTTGATGCGGTAGGAGACCAAGGCACCCAGCAACAGTGCTTCTATCATTGTACCGATGGCGATGGCATGCGATGTCAGGAATGTCCATGGAATCATATTGTGATAATAGAGCAGTGCGATAATGCTGAAAACGATGTTGGAGAGGTGGGCATAGAGAAAAAAGGCAATCAGTTTCTCTTTTTTGACATAGAGCGAGAGTGCGACGGCCAGCATCACGATCAGCTGGTAGATATAGATAAACGATGTCCACTCGATAGCACGATAGTAGTCGTAGAAGCTGTAGAGATACAATCCGCCGAAAATCACAATCAGACTGTTCAGGAAGGCATTTTCTATTTTATGTTTTTTGGCTGTGTTGAAAACTGATTTGACAAAGAGTGCAAGAAAGACCGGTGCGAGTATGATCGTTGCGTTGAGATAGAGTGTTACCTTGCCAAAAAGGTGGAAATAGTGCGTTACCATACCATAGCTATAGGAGATGAAGATCGTCGAAGCGATCAGGTAAAGACTATAATAAAGGTAGTCTCTGTATTTTGAAACAACAAAGAGCATCAGGTAGTAGAGTGCCAGTGTCATCAGGATGCTGGCGAGTACGACAATCCAGAAAAAAGACTCTATCAGGTTTTTGACAGCATGCTCTGTATCGTTCAGTTTGAAGTGTACCAGTTGATAGGCAAGAAACTGTGACTGCACATAAACTGTTTTGGTTTCATCAGGTGCAAGCTCGATCAAAAAAGAAGCTATAGCTCCATCGAGTTTGTCCACATTCACTTTGTTTCTGGGTTCAAAGACAATAGAGCTCTCCAGTTCCTCTGCCCTGTTAAACAGATAAAAGGCTGTTCTCGAAGAATGAAAAACATACTCATCCTGCAAATAGAGTGTAAGTCTCTCCTTTGTTGCATTGTAGAGAACAATCTTGTACCATGTTGTATGGGCATTTATACCGAGGCTCAAACGGTTCGATCCCTCACTAAAATCGGCCTCTTTTATCTCCTCGAGTTTCAATGTACCTTTATGGTCTACCATGTAGTTTATGGTAAAATCATCCATCTGAACAGGGCATTTATCTATAACTGTCAACGCTTCCGCATGCAGTATCGAAAAAGATAAAAACAGGAACACGGTCACTCACCGAGCCATCGATACTCCTTATTACACACCTTTTTTTAATTATAGCATTATTTCAAAAAACTACTATTAGATAATATTTATTTTCCTTTAATATTTTTTATTGTAGAATAACCCAATCACAAAACGAAGGAGAATAGAGATGAAGATGACCTATATCATCGGTGTTTCGGTGCTGGCTTCAAGCATGCTGCTTGGTGCATCAGACCTGACACAGAAAGCAAAAAGTGCAGGATTGACAGCGATACCGACGGACAAAACGGAGCTGAAGAAGCTGGTTGATCCTAAAAAAATCGTTACACCCGAGCGTGTCGAACTGGGGAAGAAACTCTATTTCGATCCACGCCTTTCAAAGAGTGAACTGATTTCATGTAACACCTGTCACAACCTGGCAACCGGTGGTGTAGACGGTGTTCCGGCTGCAACCGGTCATAAGTGGACAGCAAACCCACATCATCTCAACTCGCCGACAGTCTACAATGCTGTCTTTGCCCAAAGACAGTTCTGGGACGGACGCAGTCCTGACCTTGAAGATCAGGCAAAAGGCCCTATGCAGGCAGCACCTGAAATGGCAGCAGCACCCTCTTTGGTAGAGGCACGTGTCAACTCCATGCCGGAGTATGTGGAGGCGTTCAAAAAGGCGTACGGTAAAGATACGAAAGTTGACTTTGAAACCATTGCAAAAACAATCGGTATTTTTGAAAGAACGCTGGTAACCCCTTCTAGATACGATGATTTCCTTAACGGCAAGGCGGATGCACTTACCGATGCCGAAAAAGAGGGACTGGCTCGCTTTATTGATCTTGGATGTACTGCCTGCCATACCGGCATCGCTCTGGGAGGGAGCATGCAGAAGTTCCCGCTTGTCAAACCTTACAAGTACGCCAATGTCGGTGACTTCAAAGGTGACAAAAACGGTATGGTCAAAGTGCCGACGCTCAGAAACATTACCGAGACGGCACCCTACTTCCATAACGGTGCAGTCTGGTCACTTAAAGAAGCAGTACAGATCATGGGTGAGACACAGCTTGGAAAGACCATTTCCGATGCGGATGCTGAAAAGATCGTAACCTTCTTTGGTGCGCTTAAAGGACGCAAACCCGCAGTTGAGTATCCTCAGCTTCCGGCAGTGACGGCAAAGACACCAAAGCCCGATATGAACTAAATACTTTGCGGCGCGTTGCGCTGCAAAATGTCTCTATGCATCTCCCGAGAAGATGTCGTCGACCATTTCTTCTTCCTGAATGAAATTTCTCCCTCCCCAACTGGCGGCATCGGCTCGGGAGTTGCATGGAGACACGCTCCAACCTCTCTTTCATCCCTGTTTATACCCATTTTTGTTATGATATGCTTTATCATTCCCTACCAAAGGTGACGCCATGTATATGCAATTCAGCGAAGAGGCCCAATCTCACTACTTCTTTTCACAACCCCACCAGCCTTTTTTTCTGCTGGCCTTCGTCAACGCCATTGTAACGATGCTTATTTTCATGCTCTCCTACAAGGGTGTGCTGCACCTTGGTATCGCCCCCACGACGTTTCATGCCTACAGCATGTTCTACCTGATTTTCACGCCGGCATTTACCGCCTTTCTTTTTACCACTTTCCCCCGTTTCACATCTACACCCGCCATACCCAAGACAGCCTACATGCGGGTCTTCAGCCTCTTCTATCTGGGGGCAGTGCTTTTCGTGCTTGGAAGCATCGTCTCTCCCCTGCTCTCGCATGCGGGGATGCTCCTTCTCTTTGCCGGACACACAATGGTCTTTATGACACTTCGCCGTATCTACAAGACAACCACAATGCCGGACACCCATGATGTCTTCTGGATACTTACTGCCATGGGGTGGGGATTGTTTTCACACTTCATCTTCATTGTCGCCTCCCTCTTCTATATGCCGCTGATGGGGCTTGCCACGGAGATTGCCGTCTATCTCTACCTCTTCCTGCTCACCTTCTCCGTCGCGCAGCGTATGGTGCCCTTCTTCTCCCATGTGATGCACGAAAAGAATATGACACTGCTCCGAAATATCTTTGTACTCCTTCTGCTGCATATCATTCTTGAAGGCATCTATACCAACAGCTCCTTCATCGTCGATCTGCTTTTGGCCTACGTCATCGGCAAAGAGGTTCTCTCATGGAACCTGCCCTTCCCCAACCTCAATCCGCTGCTCTGGATACTGCATCTGGCACTCTACTGGGTGCCGGTCGCCTTTATATTCGGTGCCATGGCGAACCTCACCAGAATGCTTACAGGCACAAGCTTTCTGCAGTTGGACATCCACGTGCTGATGCTGGGCTTTGTCTTTACGATGCTCATCGGCTTCGGTACCCGTGTGACCATCGGACACTCCGGCAACATGATGCAGGCAGGCATATGGGAGAAGGTACTCTTCAACTGGACACAGGTGGTCGTTGTCATGCGCCTCTTTGTCTCCGTTGCCGCAGCGTTCGGGTGGAACTTCATGGTACTCTTCGACATCTCTGCCACCGTATGGATGATAATGTTCATCCTCTGGGGCGTCCGCTTCTTTGCCGTACTCATCAACGGAAAGAAGCTGAACACCTAAACAGAAGGCTGTTAACCTTCCTCTCACCTGCTATGGTATAATCCGCCCTATGAAACGATTACTCTATACACTACTCTTTGGCGGTCTGCTCTTTGCCGCCACCCCTGAACAGATTGACAAGTACCTCAGTGTCTCCAACGCCGACGAGCAGCTGCTCGAACTTGAGTCGCAGTTTAGTAAAATGCAGGAGAACATCAACCGCATCAGCCAAGAGGAGGACCCGGAAAGTTACGACATGCAGATGCTTCCCATCCGATTCAAGGAGTACCTCCAAAAGCATATCAGCGAAGATGAGATGGAAGATATTCTCAAACTTTACAAAAATATTATCATGCTGCAGTTTGTCTCCGCGACTGCCGAAGAGATGCCCGATGAAAAGAGTGTGGAAGCCTATGTAAAAAATTTGGAGTCCGACCCTGAATCAGGTGTGCGTATCGACCTTGTCAAAAAGATCACTTCCCAGATGTATGACAAATCCTCTATGGCGCTGGTCTTCGACAAGCTCATCAAGCCGATGCTGCAAAACGCACCCGGCGGTGACAAGCTCGATCCTAAAATGCTTGAAAAGAGCCGTGAAGCCTACATCAAGCGTATGACAAAAGAGACACAGAATGAAGTGCTTTATGCCACAAGAGACTTTACCATGGAGGAGCTGGAGAAACTGGAAAAGCTCTCACAGGAACCCGCCGTCTCCATAGAGACCAAAGCAGTCTTCGGTGCAACTGCTTACGCACTTGAAGCCTTTTTCCTCTCTCTTGCAAAGCGCTACGACATCTCCAAACACCAAACCGCCACAAAGCCGCCGCAGTGAAGCCGCTTTTCATCACAGACCTCGACCATACCTTTCTGCGCTCCGATCTCAGCCTGAGCCCCTTCAGCATCGAAGCTTGGAACACCAAGGCAGAAAACGCGCTGATGGGGGTCGCGACCGCACGCAGCTTCACCAAGTCCAAAGAGCTTCTCTCCAAACTGCATATCAATGCACCTCTCATCCTGCTTGACGGTGCCATTGTTGTCACTGCCCAGCGGGAACTCATAGACCTCAAGACACTCGACAAAAAGACGGGCGATGCCATCGTGCAGCTTGGGCTGGAGTACGATATTGACCCCTTCATTATCGGGCTCAAAGACAAGAATCTAAATGAATCTTTTCTCTACCCAAGAAAGCTCAACGACTACCAAAAAGAGGTGCTTAAAGGCTACAAAGACGATCCAAGAATGCAGTTCAATCCGCACAACCGTACGATGGAACAGAACCTCAAGATCGTCTACTTTGGCTATGAGGAGCAGCTGCGTCCGCTCTACGAAGCGCTTCTCTCCACTTTCGGCGATACGATAGAAGCGAAACTCTCGCCCGAAAAGTACGGCGGAGGCTGGTTTCTGACCCTGCTGCATCCAGAAGGCGACAAGGCACATGCCCTTAAAAAGGTAATGGAGTATCTGGGAAGAGAGCCTTCCGATGTCACGGTGTTTGGAGATTCGGTAAACGATGTGGGGATGTTTCAGCTTGCAGGCACCTCCGTCGCTGTAGCGAACGCCCTTGAGGAGGTCAAAGCCGTTGCCGATGTGGTACTGCCACATACCAACGACGAGGATGCGGTGGCGCACTATCTTAGCACACAAAAATAAATACTTAAACTCGTTCCCAAGCTATGCGTGGAATGCATATATGAGTCTAATATGTTACATATACACTCCCACTTAAAACGTGGGAGCGAGATGGAGTGGTTATGGAATTTTATGACAAAGTAGCGGCCGCTACTTCACGGGATGCGCACACCCGATAAGCCCTTTTTGTGCCAGATTTTTGTGAATGTTCGGATTCCCCTCATTGATCGCTTCGGCGATCTTCGCTTTGGCGCCTTCGGCATCCCAGAGCACATCTCCCTCTTTACAGTCAGCTACACCGGACTTTTTGTAGAACTCGATCTCTTTTTTTGTCGCCAAATGCGGTGACGGCGTTGCTCCCTCAGGAATGTTGAACTTCTTGCCGTCGATTGTCTGTACTGATGTTACCGTCGGGTCGAACTTCGGCTCTGTCTGAGCGCATCCTGCTATCAAAAGTGCTGCTGCCGCGACTGCTGTGATCGTTTTCATCTTTTTCTCCTCAATCTGTTTTAGATATTATAGTCTTTCCGGATTAAACTTTTCCTTCTGCCTAATAGCGGTTGAAAAGCATACTGTTGAGCATCTCAAGTCTCTGCGGCGTACCGATGTCGTACCACTCCCCATCGTATAGTTCTGCGGTAACTCTGCCTTCTTTCATCGCTTCTCTAAGCCGCGGTGCAAGCGCACTTTTTCCATAGGATACTCCCTCGAAGAGTTTCGGCGAATAGTAGCCGATGCCGGAAAAGGTGTACTCCGGTCTGTTCACCGCTTTGCCGGCTTCTATGGCAAAGTCCCCTTTGGGGTTGTGTTCGGGGTTTGGCACCAGCACAAGATGCGCCAATATCCCCTCATCAAGTTTCAGTGATGCATCGAAGTCGTAGTCGGTCCAGACATCCCCGTTGGCCACTAGAAATGGATCTGAGTCTTTCAGGTGCGGCAGTGCCTTGACGATGCCGCCGGCACTCTCCAAACCTCCCTCCTCCTGCTCATCAGAATAGGTAATTGTCAATCCCCACTCCGAACCGTCACCCAGCGCTTCAGGGATCATATAGCCAAGGTGGGCGATGTTGATGACTACCTCCTTGAAACCGTAGTGTGCCAGCTTCTCCAGATGCCACACGATCAGCGGTATGCCGCCCACTTCAAGCAGCGGTTTTGGCGTATGGTTGGTCAGTGGGCGCATTCTGGAGCCCAAACCTGCGGCAAGTATCATCGCTTTCATCGTGTTTTCTCCTCCAGCCACTTGGCAAATGCCCGTGTCTCTTCATACTTTTTGGCACTCTCAAGCACATACTTCCGTGTCAGCGGAATATCGTTGAGATATCCCGTTTTTCCGTCACGCAATGCAAGGCGGGCGAAGATACCCAGTATCTTGATGTGCCGCTGCAGTCCCATGAAGTCAAACCATTTCATAAAGGTTGTATCGTCCACATCAACGCCGCTGATATCTCTAAAATAGAGAGCCAGACGCGTTACCTCCTCCTGTGGCAGCTCCACGTAGGCATCTTTGAGTAGAGAGACCAGATCGTAGGTGAGCGCGCCTACCCTTGCATCCTGAAAATCGATAACGACGATGTCATCCTTACAGTCGAACATCAGGTTGCGTGAATGGTAGTCACGGTGTACGAAAAGTCCCTGCGCCTGCTGCTCTACCACATCAGCGATCTTCTCAAGTGTCGTATCAACAAGTGCTTTCTCATCGCTTGAGAGTGTCACGCCAAGGTGCTTTTCAAGATACCACTCCTCCATTAGTCCCATCTCAAAGAGCAGAAACGCCCTATCGTAAGGCGGCAGGCCGGAAGTGTCTGCTCTTTGCATCTTTACGATCGTCTCGACCGCTTTGGGGTAGTAGTGTGTCCCCTCTTTCTCTATGGCATCGTAGAAGTGTCGGCTGCCAAGGTCTTCCATAAAGACAAATCCCTGCTTTAGATCGAAGGCGTTGATCTTAGGGGTACGTACTCCTGCCTCGTAAAGACGGTGGGCAATGTCGACAAAGGGTGCCACCGACTCAGGCTGTGCGGAGGCATCCATCACAATGCCGCTGTGAAGCGGATCTTCGATACGGTAGTACTTACGCAGGCTCGCATCTCCGGCAAGAGGTTTGAGCTCGGCATCTATGCCGTACCGTTCAAGCCAGCGCTCCAGTGCTTCATTCTCGTTCATCTGTAGAGACCTCCAAGTATCGTATTTTCTTCTGCTCCCGTCACATCTTTAAGTGCGACCGGTTCGTTGTGCATCCGTTTATAGGCAAGCCACGCCATCATCATCGCTTCAAGGTTGTCTGCGTGTTCCATCACCCCCACCTGCACATTGGGCATCAGTGCAGCGATACGTTCGACCAGAAAACCGTTTTGCGCCCCGCCGCCGCAGAGCAGCAGCATATCGGGGTTGAATTTGAGTACTTCATTGGAGATGGTCTGTGCGGTTAGCTCCAGCAAGGTGCGCTGGACGTCAACAGATTTGAATGAGGAATGAGGAATGAGGAATGAGGAATTTTGGTATGCATCGCGTGGCGATGCTTTTTCTTTTTTCTGAACACTAAGCGCTAAACGCTGAACGCTCTCCAGCCACCCTTCGTTGAACTTTTCCCGACCCGTGCTCTTTGGGTACGGCATGGCAAAGTAGTCATCGCTCATCATCGCTTCAAGCAATGTGTAGTCGATTCTCCCCTCTCTTGCCCAGTTGCCATTCTCATCATAGGAAACACCTTTATGCTTGGATATCCAGAGGTCCATCAGTATATTTCCGGGGCCTGTATCGTAACCGGTAAGTGGATCGCCCAGCACCGTAATGTTGGCAATACCGCCTATATTGACGATACACACCCCACTGGTCTGCTCTCCCAGCAGGAATTGGTGAAAGGCGGGCGCGAACGGCGCGCCGCTGCCGCCAAAAGCCATATCTTTGCGTCTGAAGTCGGCTGCGACGGGTATGCCGGTCTGCGCAGTGATGATGTTGGGGTCACCAAGCTGCATTGTAAAGGGTGTAGCCCCTGTCGGTTCATGCCACAAGGTCTGGCCGTGTGAGCCGATCGCTTCAATCTGCTCTGCTTCCATACCGCTCTTTTGAAGAAGTGCCTTGACTGCATCGGCATAGAGTTCACCAAGCATATGGTCGATGGTGCCGACCTCCTGCAGTGTCGTTTCACCGCCAATGGCTGCCAGCACACGTGCCTTGAGCGCTTCAGGAAAGGGGTGTGTATGGGTCTGCAGCGCGTCACAGCTGTCAGCATCGATACGGCAGAGCACCGCATCGACACCGTCAAGCGATGTTCCCGACATAAGACCAATGTAGTATTGCTTTTTCATAGAGTCCATTATAGCCTAAAGCGCCTTGCCGCTCTTTGGAATGATATGCTATGATACGCGAAATTTTCAACAGTGGGGTGTACAGAGATGATAAACATGATGATCGGCTTTTTCAAAGACTATTTCAAATACAAAGAGGCGGCAAAAAAACAGCAGAAGTGGATGGAGAAGTTCTGTGAGCAGAAGGGCTACGCCATCAACCCCAGCTGGATGATGGCAACCAACCTCAAGAGCAACCTCTGTGAAATGGAAGCGACCTTCGGCAAGCGCTACTGCCCCTGTTTCGAGCCCTCAGGTGACAAGGAGCTCGACAAGAAGATGATGTGCCCGTGTGAGTACATCGAAGATGAGATTGCAGAGTACGGCACCTGCCACTGTGCGCTCTTCGGACCGGCCGATCTGAGCAAAGAACAGTGGAAAGCCTCTTCCAAGCGTCTGATGGAGGAGTATCAGGTTCCCAAAAATCTCAAAAACGGCGTGCTTGACACACGTGGCATGCCGCTTGACCCCCGCCGCGGCCTCCCGGTTCCCGATATGATGCACCAAGTCAAAGCGGTACTCAACGGCTACAAAGGCGACAGACTCACTGTCATCGTAGAGCGTGAGCAGGAAGCGCTGAACCTTGAAAAGATCGCCCAGTACCGTGCTTATGGATGTTCGTGGGAATCAAAAGGGGATCATATCGAAGCGGAGCTTGTGCTGAAGCCTTAACGCTTTGGTTGGCCTATATCAGCCAATTGGCGTTCAATCATGGTGCGTGATTACGCACCCTACACGCTGCTATAAATCATAAACCACCATAAATAGTTCCATTCGGTCGTAAACCTCTAAAGCCCTCTACTTTTGTTCCACATTTGGGACATAAACCAAATTTAATTTGGCTCCGTGCAAGTTTCTCATTGCAGTTTTGACATATCCACTCTTTTTTGGCAGGCTTCACATAAAAAGAGATGATATAAAACAATAAAGAAAAACTCCAAAGAGCATATGTTGTTCTATTTGATTCTATCCCAAAAAGAAATCCAAAAAAAGCAAAAAAAATACCAAATATCAAAAACCCTACTGCTACTCGTATGGCTGCATCTTTAGTCATTTTTACTCCCTGTCATCATCACCCCAAACGCCACCACAGTCCCCGCAACAATCTGCCACGCGAACCCAAGTTTAAAGTCAAAGACTGCACCAAGCATATAGGGCTGCAGCAGCAGGACTGCCAAAAAGCCGCCAAGGAGCGCAAGGGGTACGGTGATGCGGTTTCCTCGATTGGTAAAGAGCGCGGCACCGTAAACCCCAAGCAGTCCGGTGTAGGCAAAGGCCATGACACCAAGGGCGAAACTCAGCAGCGGCAGCTCGGTGTAGCGCTGCCAGTAGTAGCTGAGCATCGCCATGATACTGAGTGCTACGGCAAAGAGCAGCACCGCCAGACGCCCCGCTTTGACATAGTGCGCTTCAGAAGCTTTTGCATACTTCTCTCTCCAGGGACGGTAGAGGTCTTCGACGGCTACCGAAGCCATTGCACCCAGTACGGAGTTCGAGCTGCTAAGCGCTGCAGCCACCGCTCCGACAGTAACAAGCCCGCGCATGCCCTCCGGCATCTCATGCAGAATGTAGTACATAAAGATGGTAATCTTCTCTCCATCGAACTTCTGCACCACGCTCTTGCCCATGCCGGAAAGCTCCGGATGGTGGTAGAAAATGTAGAGCAGCAGACCGATGAAGAGAAAGAGCATCGCAACAGGTATGGTCATATAGATGCTCATCATCAGCGACTTTTGCGCCTCTTTGGCATTTTTACAGGTGAGTGCACGCTGTGTCATGTCCTGGTCGAGCCCGTAGGCGGCGATGTTCAGCAGTAACCAGCCCCCAAGCAGCGCCCAGATGCTGAAGCCGCCGCTTAGCGAAGTATCTATCAGCCGCAGCTTTCCGTCCGCTTCAAGGGTACTGACCACAGTGGCGAAGTCAGTATTGAGTGAAACATACAGGTAGATTAGCACCGCGATACCCGCACCGATGTAGGTCACCGCCTGAATGATGTCCGAGAAGATGACTGACTTTACACCCCCAAAGTAGGCGTAGGCCAGCGCGCCGCCCATCAAAATGATGATGGATAGCGCCACGTGTGCAGCGGCAATGTCCAGAAAGAGGATCATCGATATGGCAAGCGCACCGATGTAGAGCCGCGCACCGCTGGCAAAGAGCCGCCCCATCAGAAACATCACACCCGCCTGCTTCTTTGCAGCACTCCCGTAGCATTTCTCCAGCAGTTCATAGACCGTTACGGCATTTATGGCATAAAAACGGGGAATGAGCACACGCGCCACGAACCATACCGCAAGAAAGGCTGAAGCGTAGAAGCCAAGAAAGGTCAAATCCTTGGAGTAGCTGTATTCCGGGCCGCCAAGAAAGGTCGCCGCCGACTGAGAGGTGGCCAGTACTGACATCGCCGCAGCGAACATCGGCACACTGTTGCCCCCGACAAAGTAGTCGCGGGAGTTCTCTATCTTGATACGGGAGAAGATGACACTGGTAAGTGCCAGTACCAGAAAGTAGGCAACAAAAACGCTCCAGTCAAGCACGGAAAAAGCAGAATGCATGTTACGCTTCCTTCATTTTTAAAATATAGACACACCAGTCTTTGTCGTAAACTTCTCCAGTGCCAGTGTACCGGCGTGGGAGTTGCCGTATTTGTTGAGCGCGGGAGACCAGACGGCAATGGACATTTTGCCGGGCACTACGGCGGCAATGCCGCCCCCTACACCGCTCTTTGCGGGAAGTCCCACGTGAAAGGCAAATTCACCGCTGGCATCGTAGTGTCCACAGGTAAGCATTACGGCATTGATACGCTTGGTCTTGGGGCAGGTGATGAACTCCCTGCCGCTGATGGGGTCTTTGCCTGCAAATGCCAGAAAGAGAAAAGCGCGTGAGAGCTCTTCGGTGTTCATGATAATGGAACAGTGTTTGAAGTAGGTCATCACCGTATTGGTAACATCATTTTCGAAGTTGCCAAAACTCTTCATCAGATGGGCTAGTGAGAGGTTTCGGTCACCATGTTCCATCTCGGAGTTGGCCACTTCGGGGTCGAAGGAGAGGGACGGATTGCCAGAAAGTTCCCGCACAAAGTTCATAATGACTTCAAGCGTCTTGTAGTGGTCTTTGTAGTGAGATACCAGCGAATCGGTAATGGCGATAGCACCGGCGTTGATAAAGGGGTTACGTGGAATGCCGTTTTCATACTCAAGCTGCACCAGAGAGTTGAAGGGGTTCCCGGAGGGTTCCACCCCTACCCTTTTGTAGAGTTCGGTCGAATAGATGTCAAGCGCCAGCGTAAAGGTAAAGACTTTGGAGATGGACTGGATGGAAAACTGCTTTTTGGCATCACCAACCGAATAGACGGAGCCATCCTCCAGTGTCACCGTCATTGCGAACTGCTCCTGCTCTACCTGGGCAAGTGCAGGAATGTAGTCAGCTACCTTCCCCCGTTTGAGTTCGGGCTGTATCTCCTCATATATCTCATCGAGTATCGCCTGATAGTCCATCACCCTCTCCTAAAAAATAGCTTTTCATCAGAAAAGCATACCAAAATTCTTCACTCTTCTCTATTCACTCTTCACTATTTAGGCGGCTCTTTGAGCCCAAGCAACTTCACACCCGAACGTACCTCATTCATGAACTTCACACCCGGGTCGTACTTTTTCGTGCGGTACCCTTTGTCTTTTTCAAGCCACAGCGGTGTCTTTTCCATCCTACGGTACTCGTGGTGACCGATGAGATACTCAATAGTCGGGTATTTGCGCTTGAGATACTTCACCAGTGCGATATTCGCTTTTACCTGTGCAGGGGTAAGGTCATTTGCATTCTTTGCGACATTCTCGACACCGATCGCGCTGTAGTTAAGGCCAATGACGTGGCGCGCCATATGGTTATCCGGCATCAGACGGTAGACGGTGCCATCTTTGTCGATGAGATAGTGTGCCGAGACATTGAGTGCGGAGGCTTTGGCGATATCTTTACGTCCTCTGAGCATCTCCGGCTTGAGAGCATTGAACGAATCTTTGAGTGACCCTATTGCGGTGTAGTGCAGTACGATGACTTTTGGCGTAATGGCAATGGAGTTGACATCTTTGCCGTAGTGCTGTTTGATATAGGCTTTGGTCAGGACGACACGTTTTGGGCCAAAATCGATGGGTTTGTCGACAATTTTCAGTTTGGTAGCGGCCGGCGGCGGTGCAATGGGCTGTGTTTGGCACCGGTTTGGCTCTGTCTGTGTTGCGCAGGCGGTCAGCGTAAGGGCAAAAGAGGCGAGCAGGAACAGTCGTTTCATCCGTTTTCCTTTGTTTGGGTTGATTCACTCACTGTGTGTTTGGCACTCACCAGCATAAAGGCTACAATCAGCGGCGGCAGTCCGATGGAAAGCAGATAGGATGGCAGATGCAGCACTCCGTGGCGATTAAGATAAAGAAAGCCCAGAATCAGCACCACATAGGCACCGATACGGTAGAGAGAAAGTGCCCCTTTGGTATCGCGCAGCACTTCGAAGAGCGACCGGCGGTTTGCCTTGAGACGCTGTTTCTCCTCTTTGATTGCCGCACGGATATCCTCTACAGGCTCCTCCTCACTCTCTTCGGAGTAGAGGTCGTGTGGGTCTTCAAGCTTGTCGATGACATCCCTGTCAATATCGGTCGTAACGATTTCATTCTCCACCCGGGCATCGACCATTCGTTTGTAGCTCTTCATCGAACCAAGCATCACCAGTGAAGCGGAGAGGAAACCTATCTGGGTATTGAGCAGTACCTTTTCATTGAAAAAAAGCGCACCTGCAAGCAGTAAAAGACCATCGATACCGACAAGGGCACCGAAAATCTTTCTATCAGTAACGTTCATCGTCGTTATCTTCGGCATCGATCTCTCTTTGGTGACGGTAGCGCGGATCACGTGCAAGCTCATCAAGTGATGCTTTCTGCTTTCGGTAAGCGATATAGACATTGTTTACTGCCGCCCCGACACCGATCACCACCCCTATCCAGAGCATCCAGGTCTCTCCGGTCATCTTCTTGAGCCCCACACCGATGGCGATACCTATAAGGACAGCAACCACCATGGAAATACCGAGGCTCAATCCGTCAGCGGCGTCAACAATCTTTTTGAATTTGGGTTCTTCTTTTTCAGACACTCGATTTCCTTTCTATTGTGGCAATTAGTATAACCAAAAGTATTGAACGCAAAGAAACAGACATCATTTCAAAAGTGCACCGCAGCAGCGCTTGTACTTCTTCCCACTGCCGCAGATACACACTTCATTGCGCGAAAAATTTACCTTGTCTTCGTAAATCTCACCGTCGACATACTTCCACATATCGTTTATCTTTTTGAATACAGACTTTTCGTGGTGAACGTGCTGTACGCCGTCGTAGATGTAGTAGGCCTTGAACTCCACCGTATCGTCGCTGTGGTCTATGATCTCCAGATGCTGCCAGTGGCTGTTGTCGGCCCAGTCCTGAATGAACTTGAGCTCCTCGTCACTCCAGGTGTGGTCGTGCGTCGTCGCCTGCAGGTAGTTGACATCTCCAAGGCAGTAGGCGCTGTAGCGGGAACGCATCAGTGCCAACGCATTGGGTGCGACTTCCAATACCCGCAGTATCGGCTCACAGCACTCACTAAAGGGTTTGCCGCTTTTGCAGTAACAGAGCTTCTGTTCCATCTTAGGCGGTGATCTCTTTGAGTGTTTCGTAGGCAGCCTTGATACTCTCTTCTATCATCTCATCGGTTGTAGCAGTTGAGATGAAACCGGTCTCAAACGACGAACAGGCCAGGTAAACACCGCGGTCAAGCATCCCTTTGTGGAACTTGGCAAAGAGCTTCTGGTCATTCTCAAGCGCATCGGCAAAATTTTTGACAGGCTTGTCGGAAAAAAAGAAGCCGAACATACTGCCGCGAACGTCGGTAACCATCGGTACGTTCACAGCGTCAGCTGCTTTCTTGAAGCCCTCCATCAATCTTTTGGCCCTGTTGCCAAGCTCTACGTAGAGTGCCGGGTTGCTCTTGAGCTTTCGCAAACTGGTCAGTCCCGCAGCCATCGCCACCGGATTTCCGCTAAGTGTACCCGCCTGGTAGACAGGCCCCTCAGGAGAGAGGTGTGCCATAATCTCCTTGGCACCCCCAAAGGCACCTACAGGCATTCCCGCACCGATCACCTTGCCAAGCGTGACCATATCGGGCTTGACTGTCGTAATCCCCTGCGCACCCTTGAGTGAAGCCCTGAATCCGCTCATCACCTCATCGAAGATAAGCAGGGTTCCGTGTTCGTTACAGAGAGCACGCAGTTCCTTGAGGAACTGCTCTTCAGCCGGAACAAGCCCCATATTGCCGGCAATCGGCTCTATGATGACACAGGCAATTCCCTCTTTGGAATCGGAAAAACACTGCTTGACACTCTCAATATCGTTGTAGGTTGCCAGCAGTGTATGCTTGGTCAGGTCAGCCGGTACACCGGGGCTGCTCGGGTTGCCGAAGGTTGCCGCACCAGAACCTGCCTGTACCAGCAGTGAGTCGCTGTGGCCGTGGTAGCAGCCTGTGAACTTGACAATGTCGTCACGCCCTGTAAAGCCGCGCGCCAGACGGATCGCACTCATGACCGCTTCGGTTCCGGAACTTACGAAACGTACTTTGTCGATCGTATCGAAGAGTGAGACGATCTCTTCGGCCAGCTCGGTCTCCACTGTAGTGGGCGCACCGAAACTAAGCCCCTTTTTAACAGCCTCGATGACGGACGCTTCGATATCCGCATCACAGTGGCCGAAAATGAGCGGCCCCCAGCTCTGTACATAGTCAATATAGCGGTTGCCATCGATGTCGTAGAGGTATCCGCCCTCACCTCTTTTAATGAACGGAGGGGTTCCCTCCACGCCGCTGAATGCTCTTACCGGAGAGTCCACGCCTCCGGGAATGACCTTGTATGCCTCTTTAAATGCCGCGATGCTCTTGTCGTATGCCATGCATTAATCCTTGTTAAGTATAATATCGCAGATTATACAACAGAGGGACTAAAAGGTGAGGGATACACGGACGCTCAAAGGCTTTATACTCTCGTTCCTGCTTCACCTGCTGATCTTTGCGCTCTTTTTTCTCTCTTTTGAGAAGATGAAGTTCACCCCTCCCCCGCCGCAGAGTGAGAAGAAGATTACCCTCAACCTTTCACAGTTCACCCCGCCAGCACCCAAACCTACCCCGCCAGCACCCAAACCAAAACCGCCTGTCGTACCGCCAAAACCGAAAGTACAGCCAACACCGGAGCCTGTACCCGAAAAGCCTGTTGCAAAACCCAAACCACCTATGCCTGTGGCAAAAAAGAAGCACGTAGAGAAGAAAAAGGGGTTCGAGGTAGCCAAAGAGTCTAAAGAGGAGAACAACGTCACCAAGGTTGCAAAACAGGAAGTCAAAAAAGAGAAGCCCAAAAAGAAGTTGGTCAAAAAGAAAAAACCTGTCAGGAAAAAAGTGGCAAAGCAGCAACCATTGCCCACAAGTTTTCATCTCCCCAAGAAGCGTTCCAAAGACAAACTCGCCAATGCATTGCTTGGCGGCAAACCAAGCACACAGCGCCCTGCACACAGAGCTTCGGCACCAAGCAGCCGTACACAGAGAATGATCAACCAGCTCTATGGACGGGAGTTTTACAGCTATACAAAAACACAGCAGCAGTTCATCAAGAATCATCTTGATGAAATTTACCGTATTACACAAAACACACTTGTTATCAACGGCTATCCTGATGTAGCCATACGTACCGGCCAGCAGGGCACCAATGTTGTCTCTTTCTATCTGCACCCCAACGGTGCCATCAGCAACCTGCGTCTGGTACGCCCTATGGGGTATGAGGCACTGGATAAAAACACTATTGCTGTCATACAAATCGCATACAAAGATTATCCGCGCCCCAAAACCAAAACAAAGATTGTGTTTTATGTGAATTATCGGCTTTATTGATTATATTTCAAAATAATTTCTTGAAGCACTTCATTTTTAATAGGCTTCAACAAAATATCTGTAACGCCTGCTTTTTTCATCTTGTTAACCGATTTCTCTTCAGATACACCTGTCAAACTGTAGATAGGAATATCTTTCCCTTTCTCTGTTCTTCTAATAAGACGGATAGCTTCACTACCATCCATACCAGGCATCTGTTCATCAATAAAAATAAGATCAATAGGGTTTTCGTTAAATATTTCTACTGCTTCATTTCCGTCTGCCGCACTCATAGGTACAGTGTGATATTTTTTCAACACTTCCTGCATCAATTTTCTATTAATAATATTGTCATCAGCAATAAGGACATTGAGGACTTTCTTTTCTGTGGTATCCGTTTGCTGGTTTACATTTATAGTATCTGTTTCTTTCAAAAGTCCGGCAATTGCATCAAAAAGCTTGTGTGGGAATAACGGACGATGCAGCAATACTGCTTCCCCGAAAGACTGCTTTGATTCTATAAACATAGACGATTCTATAATAACAAGACGTGAAGCGAACTTTTGATAACAGTGCTCGAAGTAAGAAGATTCATAGTTTTTCTCAATACACAAAAGAATGCCATTTTCTTCTATTATGTTCAGATCATCTGATGCAATAATCTTCAAATCAATCTTCAGCTTATCGAAGTATTGTTTTATGTGCTTCAGATATTCAATATCAGTTTTGTCATCTTTCATGCAATAAATTGATGCATGCGATAACAACTCAAGTTTTTCCCGGTTGAGCAATGCAGGAGTACCCGCAATAGTATGGCAAGGTAAGATAAGAGAAAAAGTACTTCCTTCACCTACTTTACTTTTTACCTCTAACTCGGCATCAAGCATATCTGCCAACTGCTTTGATATGGTCAAGCCAAGTCCGGTACCACCGTATTTTCCTGAAGTCATTTTAGAAGCCTGCTGAAATGGCTTGAATATTTGTTCAATAGCATCTTCTGAAATGCCTATGCCGCTATCGGTTACATCTATGCGTAGCTTGTCATTGGTTCTATCATACAAAAAACTTACAGCAACCGTTCCGTTTTCAGGTGTAAATTTAAGTGCATTACTAATGAAGTTGTTCAATATCTGTTTGATCCGGTAAGGGTCAGAGAGAATAATGAAGGGAATGTCTACATCATAATAAATGGTAAAATCAATTTTATTTTTTTTGGCAGTATGATAAAACATCATAGCAGTGTTCTCAAATTCTTCCATAGGAGAAAAGTAGTGCTTGTCTAACTCAAGCTTTCCTGACTCTATCTTTGTGAAGTCCAACACATCATTGATTAACGCAGATATCATTTCAGAACTTCGGTATGCCGCATAGATATACTCTTTTAGCGTTGTATCATTGACATCTTTGTCCAAAAGCTCTAAAAACCCCATCACTGCACCTATGGGAGTACGGATATCATGTACCACGGAAGAAAAAAACTGATATGCCGCATTGAGTTTATATTCAAGTACCTCTGGAGATTTTTCTTCTATGCATACCAATGACTTTGTAGCCAGATCTTTCTCTTGGTCAGACTTTAAAGAGAGTATGCCAACCTGCTTCTCTATGCTCTCCAAATCTTTTTTATAAAATATTTTTTTACTACCTGGTTGCTGATACATCATCACACAACCTAACATACATGTACCGCATGTGTCTTTATATAACGGAACAAGCGCAATATTTTCAACTTTGAATTTAAAAGGGTTGTCGATATGTTTATTGTATAGAAAACTGTTGGTCACATCATTAATGATAAGAGGCATACGGGTATTAAACGCAGTTAATATTGCAGCATGATGAACAGAAGTTATATCCTTAATACCCATATGCTTGTTGGCATGGTAAAATCCCAACGATGCATCATTACGATATATACATGCGGCAATATCATCAGCATTACAGCTGTTTTTCAATGTATTTAATATGCCAATATCAATAATGCTTTGCATTTATTTAGTCTCCTGGTTAAAAAATTCTTTTTCTATAAATTCTTTTTCTATAATTTCTTTTGTCTCTTCATTTATCTTTATCATAGAACCGACAGGAAGATCACGTGAACTCACAATCACTAAAATACTGTCTTCAACGATTAATTTACAATAAATTTGAAATGTATCATAGACATCGATCACTGTTTGCCACTTGCCAACCAACTGATTGATATTTTTATTGTCTCTGATAAAATCAATCATCGCAGAAATCTGCACAATCAACTCACCCGAATCGGTAAGGTTGTTTTCCCTAACGTAGTTCAAAAGGTCATTGTCTTTAAGGAGGAAACAGGCAAAAACTTCTTGATGCAGCACATTCTCACAAAACTTCTGGAAACGGATATTCTCCTCTGTCATCATTTTGTCTTCTTCTGCAGGAACGGTTTCATTGTCTTCTGTTTTCTGGAACGATTCTTCAGAAAGAGGCTCTTTTTTTTGGAGTGCCTGAAAGAAGAGGGACAAAGCTTTTTTATGAAATTTCATCAATTTTTCCTTTTTTGATTTTTTGTGCTTTATTGTTAATAGCTGTTCTTCTTTTCCATTCACTTCAAGACTAATATGCGTCACTATGGTATTTGTTTGTTTTGATGTTCTCAGATAATAGTTTTTTCCATCTACAACAATACGATCTTCCATTATTCTTTTCCTTTAGAAAAAACATGCTGTTTGAGTAAAACAATTATTTTTCCCAATGTTAAAGGTTTTTCTGAAATCAGAACAAAGCACATTTTTTCATCTACTTTTCTTAATGCCATATTGTACTCTGTCGTTTCCAGTACTGCTTGTTCTATTGTCGGATCGGTGAACAATACAAAACCTTTTTGAAGCAGTGTGTTGTACTGATGTTCTTTTGCTTCATATTTGAAAATTTTTTTCACGTACTTCCTGTTATCAATATTGACAACATACATTGCACATATTTCTTTTATATCAGAAAAAATTTCGTCGTAACGTGTTAGCTTCTCTTGAAGAGTTTGCTTTAAACTCATAATGACTTCTACCTGTCCTATAAATATTTTTTTAAATAAAAAGTGGTATTTTACTTAAAAAGATAAATATTTTCCTTTAATAAGGTATATCGGTAATAAACTACCGATATACCTTACATTTACTAACTCATATTGCGGATCAATCCGTTCACAAAAGAAAGAAGCTGAGGCGTAACCCCTTTCAGATCTTCATTTGTTACATCAAGTTCAGCAAGAACGCTCATGAGTTTTTTATAAAACTCTACAGGTTCAATCTCACCTTTTTTCATCTCTTCGATATACGTTAATAAATGCTCTTTAGCCACTTTAACATCTCCCATGGTTTTCATCCTTCTCAAATTAAAATTGTCAATAATAATAAAAGAAAATTGGTCTCTTGCGAAACACCTTTATTTAAAATGCCTGAATCTCTTTCATGAATGTTTTCAGTGAAACAATCAATCCACCCATTTTGTATCCTTTTGGTGCCATTGCAGCAAATGCAACATCTTCACCAAGGTCTTTGATAGCAATAGAGCCGTTGTCTGCGCTGATAACCATTTCACTTAGCGTACCACTTCCTGCATTTTCAAGAACACTTGTAAGTACGGAAAGGAGTGATGCAGTATCTGCTGCAATCAGGTCAGCATCTTTGTCTGACTTGAAATAACTCGCCATTTCCAAACCTTCTGCAGTCGCAATTACTGCACCGTCCAGTCCCATTTTGTCTACAAAGTTTTGAAGGAGTTCTTCACCCTCACTTGTCAGTTTACCGATATCTAAAGCCATTATAGCCTCCTACTAAATGTATTTTATCATTATAATAATGATTCGGAAGTATAGCATAAAAATATCTAAATTATAACAAATAGCTAATTTCCTTGAGTAAACCACCAGGTATGGCAGGAGTGTATGAAGTATCTCATCCTAAGCTCATTAAATTTCTTTCAGACAACCTAATGGACGTACTGACCTTCCTGTCATTTCCCAAACCCCATCACAGGAAAATCCATTCTACCAATGTGCTTGAACGATTTAACAAGGAGGTCAAAAGAAGAACGAAAGTGGTCGGTGCTTTCCCTGGGGATAACTCTGTGCTACGCATGTTAGTGCCGCTGGCAGTGGACACCAATGCCAAGTGGGTGGATCGAAAGTATGTTTCTTGGGATAATTTGGTACAATCTGAGGAGGCTGAGGAAGAATTTACAGAAAATTTTTGACGCTATCGTTCTACTGGTGGACTCCCAAAGTTTGACAGTTCCGGGAGCCCCTGTGGTATCATGGTTTTGATCCGCTCAAAGTTCAAAAGAAAAGGATGCCACAGAATGGATATTATACAACAAACCCTGAAACATAGTGTTTGGGAGTACAAGTATCATATCGTATGGATACCCAAATACAGAAAAAAGAAACTGTATGGTGAGTTAAGAAAATATTTGGGAGAGATATTCCATGAGCTTGCGAAACAAAAAGAGTGCAAGATTGAAGAAGGACACTTGATGAGTGATCATGTGCATATGCTTATTTCAATACCACCGAAATATTCGGTAGCACAGATTGTAGGATTTATCAAAGGGAAGAGTGCAATTACAATTTCACGAACTTTCCTTGGGAGAAGAAAGAATTTTACAGGGCAAAGCTTTTGGGTACGAGGGTATCATGTGTCTACAGTTGGCAGAGATGAAGAAAAGATACGGAAGTATATTCAACATCAAGAGCAGGAAGACAGAAGGTTGGATAAACTATCCATTGTTTTGAGTTGTCGCCTTTAGGCGGTTAAGACCGCTTTGAGCGGTTCATATTTTCATACCTCCGGCTTTGCCGGAGGTATATGACTTTGTTATATTCACTAGAGGAGGAAAGAGAATGTTCAATTTTTTTGCATCGAAGAACAAAAAGCTGGTCAACAAGTGGCATGATGAGCACGGCGAGATTGTCGATCTTGCACACAAAGTGATGGCGGAGTATGCCAAAAACAACCAGGAGGGTGCCAAGAAGTACCTCAAGCAACTCAACGATCTGACAGTTGACCATGTCATGAATGAAGATATCGAACTCTTCAAACTGGTGCATGATGACAAAAACCTGGATTTTGAGACCGAAAGAATGGTCAAGGAGTTCGTACAAGGCTTTAAAAAAACAAAACTGGCACTGATGGAGTTTCTAAGCCACTACTCGAAGCCTGAAGTGCCGCTGGATGAGGAATTTTTCAAACAGTTCAACGATATTGTCGATGCGGTAGGCGACCGTATTCAGTTTGAAGAGAAGAACGTATACTCCAAACTCAAGGAGAAATAAAGTTTATCCACCCGGTACAATACCGGGTGTTTAAGTTAAGTCAAAATCTGTAACTTACCCCAAGTGTCAACATATGTGATGTACCCTCTAATTTTCCATCAACATAAGAAGGGGGGTTATCGTACACACGTTCGATGTCATCACCATAGTCTGTATAGCGATATTGCAGACGGGCATAAATGTTGTCATCGAGCTCTTTTTCCATACCTGCACCGACTGTCCAACCTGTCATTCTGTACCCTCCAGCCTCATCAATTGTCATTCCAGACAGACTATCTACCGCCTTCAGGTCAAAGTCACCCCATGCCACACCGGCAGTTGCATAAAAGAGATACTCTTCAACAATCTTCCCAATCCTCACTTGCAACGCAGCATCCCAGTTTTGCTCTACGACCGAATGCCATGTTGGATCATTTTGAATGACAGCCGTAGCATCAGCATTGCTGTAGTTCCACTCTGCATCCACGCCAACAAGCCAGTCATTCCCAAGAAGCCAGTTATATCCACCGTAAATACCGCCAACCATACCGTCAGCATTCATATTCGGTGTCGTATAAAAACCATACCCAACAGTTGCATTCCTATAATCTACATCTACACCGTTCCATACACCACCAAACTGCAGACCAAGATGGAAACCACTCCAACTCTCAACAACCACAGGTTCATCTTCTACCGGTTCAATATCTCCTCCTGCCATCAGTGCACTGCCAAGCCCCATTGCCACAATTAACGATAGTCCAATCTTTTTCATCTTCTCTCCCTAAGTTATATTTTACAGGATCTATTGAGTTTAAACTATTTTCAAACCTCACTATCTCTGTTAGTGTATTTCTACAACAAAAATTATAAAGGGTTTAACTTTTATATATAATTAATTATTCTAAAATTTAAAAAATTTCCATCATATCATAGCCATTAGGTAACATGATGTTCACTTGAGATTCAAAGAGAAATAACGCTTCGCCATTTGTGCAGCTTCCGCTTTGGGTCCCTGCAGCAGAAGCGGATGTTTTGATGCATCCAGCCAGCGGATAAGCACTTTCATTTCATTTTCACGCATGACTGTACATCCGGCTGTCGGAACCGTTTTGATATGCAGAAAGATACATGAGCCCGCTCCCGGCACTGCCCCTGTTTCATCAATGTGGTTGTGGTTGACCACCACACCGTATTTGTAGTAGTCCTTGGGGAACTTCATATGCTCCTTGCTCTTGTAATCGACTTTTATCTTTGTACTGTCGACGATTTTGTTGTAAAACTTCGAATGGACATCATCGACACAATGGTCTGTCTCTTTGTAGACAGTGAAAGGATAATCTACATCAAATGCTTCATACCCAAAGGCCTGTTTGAGGGCGAAAACACCTGCAGGGGAACGCCCGTCACCCTCTTTTTTGATATACTGTGCCCCTTGGGGTGTTGCATGCAGCCCTATGCCCCATCCCAAACCGTTTCTTCCCAGTCTGATGTGTATGGGCCTGCCCACTTTGTGCCACCCTTTGGCATTTCTCTCATAGCGCTGCAGCAGACCGCTATTGTCGTTCCATCCTTTTGTCGTCACGACGACAAGCTGCCGGCTTTGGGAGACCGGGTTGGAAAAAAGTGTTACACTCATCAGTGTCACTACAAGTAAAATTCTTTTCATTGTGTTATAATCCTTCAAATTGTTTTTTGGGAGACTTCATGGAGTTTGGCATTCTCAGTATCGCCATCCCGCTGCTTACGATCGTTCTGGCTATTATAACAAAAGATGTTATCGTCTCCTTGATGGGCGGCATCTTCGCCGGATTGCTGGTACTCAACGGCTACAACCCCTTCACGGCATTCACCGCCCTCTTCAACGGCACTATCGAGCAGTTCGCACAGGGGTGGATCACCAAAACCCTTCTCTTCACCCTCTTTGTCGGCGCCATCATCACCCTCCTCGAACAAAGCGGTGCTGTCAAGAGCTTTGTGGCATTTCTTGACAGATACTCAAAAAAAATAGATTCCCCCATCGGTGCACAGATGCTCGCCTATGTTACGGGCGTGGTCATCTTCATTGAATCCTCCATCACCTCACTTGTGGCAGGAACCGTCGCCAAGCCCCTGTGTGATCGAAACGGTATCAGCCGCGAAAAACTCGCCTACATCTGCGACTCCACCTCGGCCCCCATCTGTTCGCTGATTCCGCTCAACGCCTGGGGTGCGCTGCTGCTGGGTCTCATTGTTACCGCAGTGGATGGTAAAGTGATACAGGGTGAGGGAATCAGTCTGCTGATCGCCTCCATTCCCTACAACTTCTACGCCATCTTCACCCTCATCATTGTCCTTGTCGTCATCTACAAGAAGTGGGAAATAGGCCCCATGAAAGATGCACTGCCCGTTACAAGCATCAAAGCGGAGCATCACGATGATACTGCTGTGCCCGCACTCCTGCCTATGCTGCTGCCCATTCTTGCGATGGTCCTCTCCGTTCCTGCCGTACTCTACATCACAGGGGACGGCGACATTTTCAAAGGCTCTGGCTCCACATCGGTCTATTACGCCACCATTGTCACGCTGACACTGATGTACATCTACTATATTACGACCGGACGACTGACACACAGGAGCTTTTTTGATACACTCTTCAAAGGTATGGGGGAGATGCTCCCCATCGCCGCCATACTTCTTTTTGCCATTTTCATTGGCAAGGTCATCGGAGACCTTGGAACGGCAAAGTACCTTGCCTCCATCCTTAGCGGCAACATCTCACCGGTAGTAATGCCGATGCTCATCTTCCTTGTCTCGGGACTGACCGCTTTCTCTACCGGTACAAGCTGGGGAACCTTTTCCATTATGATGCCTATCGCGCTGGCACTGGGGGCGAGTATGGGGCTGGACATTCCCCTTGTAATAGCGGCCGTCATCAGCGGCGGTATTTTTGGCGACCATGCCTCACCCATCTCTGATACCACCATCATCTCCTCCATGGCTGCAGGCTGCGACCATGTGGAGCATGTCAGAACACAGCTGCCCTATGCCCTTTTGGGTGGACTCTTGGCAGTTTTTGCCTTTCTCATTGCAGGTTTTTTTACGCGATGAAACGCTTCATGGCAAATAGTACAGACAGATTCCGTTTTATATCTTTCTTAACTGCATTTTAAGAATTTATTCTCTATAGTTACTGCATGAAAAAGTTACTTATAGCCATCATCATTCTCGTTGTGGGTATTCAGTTCATACCGTATGACGTACCTGCAAATATTCCGGATAAGGACGGAGAGCCTCTCCAGGCTCCAAAAGAGGTGGAAGCGATTTTAAAGCGCTCCTGTTACGACTGCCACTCAAACCATACGAACTTCCCATGGTACAGCTCTGTCGCACCGGTATCTTTCTTTACCAAGATGCATGTCAAAGAGGGACGCGAGCACCTGAACTTCTCCAAGTGGAACAGCTACGGTGACGAGAAGAAGGCAAAGTATCTCGAGAAGATTCCTAAGGCCATCGAAAAGAAAATGCCGCTGCCAAGCTATCTGCTCATCCACAAAGATGCCAAGCTCAGCGAAGCTGATAAAAAGACATTGAGTGAGTGGGCGAGCGAAGCTGCGTTCGACCTCGAATAACTTTCTTTAGAAAGAGGAGAGAGAAAATTTCTTTCTCCTGCGTACCTGTTTACTCTCCATAAATCTTCACTTTCTATAATATCTTTTCAGAAAAGAACTGGGAGGACATGCAATGAAAAAGAAAAACCGAGCACTCCATCTGGATATCAGTGCCATTATTCTTAAGTACGATCCTATGCAGATCGGCTCTGCCGTTGAAGCGGACGAATACGACCTGGAAGCAGCTACTATCCTCTCTCGCATCAAAGAGGTCCACTCTAAAGAGGAGCTGACTGACATAGTCTATGAAGAGTTTCAGAGCTGGTACGGGAAAGATGCAGTCGGCAGCAGAGAGAAATATGAAAAGATGGCGGATGAGATCTGGGAGACCTGGCACCGCTACAACAAAGAGAGTGCAGCTGCGTGAAAACGCTTTACCTCCTCCGTCACGCAAAATCAAGCTGGAAAGATGCCTCACTGAATGATTTTGACCGTCCCTTGAACAAGCGGGGAAAACGTGACGCTCCCTTTATGGCACAGAAACTTGCCCAAATGGGTATAAAACCTGATATCATTCTCTCAAGTCCTGCAAAGCGTGCACGAAAAACGGCAAAAGTATTTTCAAAAACCCTTGGCGTACCATTGGTACTTGAGAAGAAACTTTATGACGCAGGAGTTTATGCATTCGAAGAGATTGTCCGCAATGCGTTTCGAACATACGACAGCATAATGATCGTTTCCCACAACCCGGGTCTTACCATCTTCAACGACGATATCTCTGACAGACCCATCTTCAATATCCCCACCACAGGTATCGTCGCCATTGACTTCAAAACAGAGAACAACATCGATGCCCTCAAGGGGCATCAGCGCTTCTTCCTCTACCCAAAGCAGTTCAGAGGCTAAAGCTTACATGTGAAACCGCTATAAACCTTTATTATGCCTGCGCGCCTATTTTGTTCATCAGTGAAAAACTCTTGATAAACGGCCCGGCCATTGAGGGGTTTTTGATCATAGATTTGAAATCACCCGTTTTGAACTTCAGTTTTCCTGTAGAAAAAGCGATTCCCATGCCTGCCATCCCCAAAGGCTTGCGTACCCACTTCATCCAGTCATCGACATCGGCACGCATATCCCAGTCAGGATTCTCTCCGTTATAGAGACCGGCACGTACCGCCTCTCCCTTTTCAACGACAAAGACACATCTGGGCTCCTCCTCATCCTTGAAGCCACAAGTAATGACCGAGTCAAAATCGATCTCAGCCAGTTTCTCCTTTACTTCAGGTTCCGCATTCCACGCATCTTTAAGCTCGTTGATCCATTCATCCGAAAACAGTGTTGCCATTCATTCTTCCTTGTGCTTTTTTTGAATAAAATAGCATAAGCCATATTTATTCAAAAAAGAAATTTATCAAAATACTACTTAATCTATATTTAATATCGACTTTAACTCTTTTACCCCCAAAATGCTACAATGACAGATGACAAACGAAGGAGTGAAGTTGCCCAGAGTCACCAATCGTAAAATTGCCGATATTTTCAATGAGATTGCCGATCTACTCGACATAGACGGGGACAATCCCTTTAAGGTGCGTGCCTACAGAAATGCCGCACGTACGATACTTGGGTATCCCCGTGAAATGGCCGACCTGGTTGAAGAGGGGTTCGACCTGACGACGCTGAGGGGTATCGGCAAAGAGCTTGCCAAGAAGATTACCGAAATAGTCAGAACAGGGAAACTCGTGTATCTGGAAAAACTGAAAAAAACCCATCCCCCACAGCTCGAAGAACTGCTGAAGATTCCTGGCCTGGGGCCTGGACGTGTAAGGCTGCTGCATGAGCTTCTCCGTATCAACTCGCTTGAAGATCTTGAAAACGCACTCAGAGAGGGAAAACTCAAAAAGGTTCCCGGATTTGGCCCGAAACTTATTGCAAAGATCGAAAACGGCATTCAGACACGACGCTATGAAGCACACCGTTTCAAACTCTCCGAAGCGCTGCCAGTAGCGGAGTGGATTGTAAAGATTCTCAAAAAGACCAAAGGCGCCATACATGTGGAGATTGCCGGAAGCCTCAGGCGCAGAAAGGAGACCGTGCACGACATCGACCTGGTTGCTGCATGCGAAGAGATAAACGATACGATGGTCTACTTTCTCAACCTTCCCAAAATCCAGAAGATCGTGATGAAAGGCACTACCCGTTCCACGATACTGCTTGAAAACGGCATGAGCGTCGACCTTCGCGTCGTTTCCACTGAGAGTTTCGGTGCCACACTGCACCACTTCACCGGCTCCAAGGCACACAACATCACCCTGCGCAAAATGGCAGTCGAAAAAGGGATGAAGATCAACGAATATGGTATCTGGCAGGGTAAAAAGCGTATTGGTGGCGACAAAGAGGAGGATATCTACAATCTCTTTGGCATGCAGTATATAGAACCCGAGATGCGTGAAAACCGAGGGGAGATCGCTCTTGCACAGGATCATCAGCTGCCAACACTCATAACACGTGCTGACATAAAAGGCGATCTGCACATACATACCACCTACAGTGACGGTCTTGCCTCCATCGAGGAGATGGCACTGCAGGCTAAGAGACTCGGCTACGAATATATTGCCATAACCGACCATACTGAGCATCTGAAAGTTGCCCACGGTATGGATGAGAAACGAGCCAGAAAACAGCTTGAAGAGATCGATGTGCTCAATGAAAAACTAGATGGCATAACCATTTTAAAAGCTGCGGAGATAGACATTCTTGAAGACGGCTCACTCGATATGCCAGACTCCATCCTGGAGGCACTCGACCTTACCGTCTGCTCCGTACATACCAGGTTCAACCTCTCACTCCGGAAGCAGACAGAGCGCATCCTCAAAGCGATGGAAAATCCCCATTTCACTATCCTGGCCCACCCGACAGGCAGGCTCATAGGGCTGCGTGAACCCTATGATATCGATATGGAGGCGGTGATGAGGCAGGCAAAGGCGCGGGGATGTATCCTGGAGCTCAATGCACAGCCCGACAGACTCGACCTAAACGACATCCACAGCAAAATGGCAAAGGAGATGGGGATACGCATCGCCATTTCAACCGATGCCCATTCACTCAACGATCTCGAACTTATGCGCTACGGTATCTGGCAAGCAAGACGCGGTTGGATAGAAAAGGCGGATGTGATCAACACCCTGCCTCTTACAGCACTGCAGAAACTGTTTCGTGAAATGAAAGGGTAGCACCCTACTCGTGGTACTCTTCCACCTGGTAGACATAAACATCCGGATGCATCTCAATACAGTTTGAGGGCATGCCCGCCTTCTGACACAGATGCGCCATGAACGTATCAAACGTCGGCAACTGCTCCCACACCTGCGGCAGAAATGTCGCCTGGTAATTGCCCTTACGCAGAATCACCCCGTCAATACCCGGTCTCAGCTTTGACTTGAGGTCAGCCACAGAGCTGTAGGGTAACGGCTTTGGGTCAGTCAGCAGGGAAACTTCGAGAGTAATGTCGTTGAACTCCTGCGGTGAAAGCGCCACAAAACGCGGGTCATGGAATGCCGCACTCTTTGCATTTTCAATGATGTCGTCATAGAGTGTGCGATGCGCAATGATCGAACCGATGCAGCCGCGCAGTGCACCGTCACCCTTTTTATTGAGTGTTACAAATGCCGCACCCTTTTCATTCAGCCATGGATTCTCCCTGCGCAGCGCTTCCTTGTCTACACCGTAATCGATGCCGAACTCCTCCGCAATGGCAGCACGTGCCAGTTTCAGCAATACCTCTTTTTTATCCATCTCAATCCTCCTCTGTAAATGCTATGCTTGTATACCCGACAACCTGTGACGTATCGCCGCTTGCATCTGCACTGGTACGGTAGTCGAGAATATGCGGTTTGAGCCCTTTGTGCCGTGCAGCAATCAGCATCGCCTCCACACCGATCTTGCCGCACGCCTCACACCCCTGGTGGAGCTCGGCAGGATCGAGATGCATCACCGCATCCAGACAGATGCTGTCAAGCTGCTTGGCTTTTTCAATATCATAGTAATGGCTAAGATCCGTACTGATTACCACGGCTGTCTCTTCATCGTTCAGCAGAAAATCAATCATCTCTGCGATCTTTTCAGGTGAAGCATCGCCATAGACGAGCTCCACAACACTGACATCCGGCATATAGTATTTGATGAAAGGCATCTGCACCTCTGTGCTGTGTTCATGGTGTGCATCAGGTACGAAACTGACACCGAACGCACTCTCCAGTGTTTTTACCAGCGATTTGTCTACCGGCAGCGTACCAAACGGGGTCTCGTAGTTGTCATAGTCTGCAACGGAAACCCCTTTGAGGTAAACACGGTGGCTCGGCCCTATGACCACGACCCGTTTAAGCTTCTGCTGTGCCAATATGCGCAGTACGACATTGGCCGTAAACCCACTGTAGACATATCCTGCATGCGGCACAATAACCGCCCGTGTCTTGAGTGCATGAAGCTGTTCCATGTCCGCATGACGGTCCAAAAGTGCGTTGTAGTGCTCTATCATTTTCCCAATCTCAGTGCCGCTTGCCGGGTAGAACTGTCCGGCAACGGCTGTCTCTCTCATACTCATTTCCATACTCCTTCTATAATACTGCTGCAGACCGGACAGCTGCCGTCTTCATTGACCCTGTTCTCTATCTGTCCGTAACCGTTTCGCGCAATCAGAATCGTCTCACAGTGGTGACAGCGGGTCGGAGAGTCAAGCCCAACATTGCCAAGGTAGATATACTTCAAACCGGCTTTTTTACCGATGGCTTCTGCACGCTTGAGCGTCGCCAGTGCTGTTGCCTGATGATCACGCATTTTGTAGTTGGGATAGAAGGCACTCAAGTGCCATGGCACATGGACACCCAGATCGTTGGCGATGAAAGATGCCATCTCTTCAAGATCTTTGGCACTGTCATTCTCTCCTTCGATGAGCAGTGTGGTCACTTCCACCCATACACCGTTTTGTACAAGGCGTCTGAGGGTATCTTTTACCTCTTCAAGCCCGCCTTTGAGTACCTTTTTGTAGTACTTGTCATCCCAGCTCTTGAGGTCAATATTCGCCGCATCGACCCATGTTGCCATATCGTCTACCATCTCTTTGCTCTCAAAACCATTGCTGACAAAAATATTTTTGATGCCCTTCTCTTTGGCGATCAGACCGATATCTTTGGCATAAGGGTAGAAGATGGTCGGCTCGTTGTAGGTGTAGGCGATGGATTTTGCACCGTGTTCGATGGCAAGCTGAACCATCTGTTCAGGGGTAACTTCGATGTTCTCATTCACCTCTTTGCTCTGGGAGATATCCCAGTTCTGACAGAAAGGGCACTTGAAGTTGCAACCGACCGTACCGAACGAAAGGACTTTCGAATTGGGCAACAGGTGGTAGAGCGGCTTCTTCTCTACCGGATCGACATGTACCGCGATGGGGTGCCCGTAAACCAGTGTCTTGAGCTTGCCCTCAACATTCTGGTTCACTCCGCAGATGCCCACCTGCCCCTCTTTCAACTGGCAGCTGTGCTGACAGAGATTGCAGATGATCTTCCCATTCTCTTTGGGAGTATAATATTCAAATCTTGGATGATGCGTCATGATTAAATCTTTATACTTATTGACTAAAGTTTATTTCATTATATCACTAAACTTTGTAATTGTCAAGTTTTGGGGTATACTCACAAAAAAGCAAAAGGAAGCACCATGAAACTGCTTGTTTCTGCACTGGAGCCCTCCTCAAACCTGCATCTGCGGGAAGTACTCAAACAGACTGAAAATGTCACGCTTACCGGTATTTTCGATAAGCGTATTGAAGCGGGTATCCCCTTGTATGACATCAGTGATATGGCAATTATGGGAGTGGTCGATGCGATAAAGAAACTGCCCTGGTTCTTCAAGGTTGCCGATGAGATGGTGGGCCTGGTCAAAGAGGCCGACAAAGTCCTGCTGATGGACAGTTCAGGCTTCAACCTGCCTCTGGCAAAAAAGCTCAAAACTGCCTATCCTGACAAGGAGATTATCTACTACATCCTCCCTCAGGTCTGGGCAAGCCGTCCCAAACGTGTGGAAAAACTGGAGCGCTACTGTGACAGACTGCTGGGCATTCTACCCTTTGAGACATCTTGCTACCCAAGCGGCAAAGCGGAGTATGTGGGACATCCTCTGCTTGATGAGATCGATGTTACCTGCAACCCCGAAAAGAACAAAGGGTGCGTCGCATTTCTTCCCGGAAGCAGAAAGAGTGAAATAGAACGTCTGATGCCCGTTTTTCTCGAGGTACGCAAACGGATGCCCGATATCCGACCGCTGCTTGTCATTCCGCCGCACTTCAGCCGTCAGCAGATCGCAAAGCTCTATACAGGGAACCGTAACTTTGAAATTGTCCGCAACACCCAGCAGGCACTTGAACGTGCCGAATTCGCCTTCATTTGTTCCGGCACGGCCACACTGGAAGCCGCACTCATCGGCACCCCGTTTACCCTTGCCTACATCGCAAAGAAGCTTGACTACTTCATCGGCACAAAGATTTTGGGCATCAAGCAGGTAGGTCTGGCAAACATCATCCTCTCACACTACAACGGCAGCACACTTCACAACGAATTGCTCCAGGAAAATGTCACAGTTGACAATCTGCTTGCAGAATACTACAATACCGACCGAAAAAAATTTGCCGACAAAGCTGCAGAGCTCAGAGCGTATCTGGGGCACGGAAGCAGCGAAAACGTAGCGAAAATATTAATGAGTAGGTAGGAAGGAGCAGTGAGTAATGAGTAACCGAACAATGAGAAATGAGCAACCGATCAATAAAAGCGTTGCAAAGCAACGCATACCAAAACTATTCACTATTCACCATTCACTATTCACCAAACAAAAGCTCTTCACTCTTCACTCTTCACTCTTCACTAAACAAAAACTCCTACCTCCTACCTCCTACCTACTCACTTTCTCTCCACAGGAGAGAATATGTTAGTGCATATCTGCTGCGCCGTTGACAGCCATTACTTCCTCCAAAAGCTCCAAAAAGACTACCCGGATGAAAAGCTTGTAGGCTTTTTCTACGACCCCAACATCCACCCCTACTCGGAGTACTACCTGCGGCTGTTGGATGTCAAGAGAAGCTGCAAAATGCTCGGTATAGAGCTGATAGAGGGGGAGTATGACACGGAAGCGTGGCTTGAGGCGGTACGGGGGCTGGAGCATGAACCTGAAAAGGGAGCACGCTGTGCTGTCTGTTTTGACAGGCGCTTTGAAGTGAGTGCGAAAAAGGCAGCCGAACTTGGTGAAAAAACCTTCACCTCTACCCTGCTGACCTCGCCCAAAAAATCTCTCAAGCAGCTCAAAGCTGCCGGTGATGCACTGGCTGAAAGAGAAGGCATTGCCTTTGTTGCACCCGACTACCGCAAAGCTTCGGGTACACAAGAGCAGAACATCCTTGCCAAAGCCGACCAGCTCTACCGGCAGGACTACTGCGGCTGCCTCTTTGGCCTTACGATGCAACGCGACCAGCAGCAGAAACTCGCCGATGAACTCTTTGTCCCACTCTCCGGGCAGGTGCAGCCTGAATCCATCGAAGCGCGCATCGCGCTCTATGAAAAGCGGTGGGAGCTGGAGGAAGAAGGCGTTGCCTACAAAATCGTCAAACAGCGCTTTCTCAACTGGCGGCTGAAATTTGCGACACTGAAGGTACGCAAAGCGGTGGTACCCGCACACATCCTCCCCTACTCCACCCTCAAAGGCACCTACACCCGGGGCAAGGTGGAGTATGCCACGGGTGTACTGCACCACATGAGCAGGGACGAGGTGAAGTTTCTTACCCTGGCTGACTACAACAGACTGCTTGAGACCGACTATGAAAATATCACCGAACTTATCTTTTCACCGCCGCCGTTTGAAGAGGAGGTAAAACTGCGCAGTATGCTGAAGCTGGACCCATACGATCTTTCAGCCGTAATTGTCGTTGAAACGGTGCCTGAAAACAAGATCGAACTGATGCTCGATGCCGAAACCTACAGCGACGTTAAAGAGGTGCTGATTCCCACAGCTCCGTAAGCCTGTCGCCTAATCGTTTTTTTACCCCATTTACGATAAAATAAGCGAATTTTATACGATAAAGGTTTGACCGTGCTATACAATGTAGTTGATATTCAAAATATTCTTCCACACCGCTACCCCTTTCTTCTTGTTGACCGTATCACCGAACTGAAAGAGGGTGAATACATTGAGGGGTACAAAAACGTTTCCATCTCCGAGCCTGTGTTTCAGGGGCACTTCCCCGGACACCCCATCTACCCCGGTGTCATGATCATCGAGGGTATGGCGCAGGCAGGCGGCGTACTGGCATTCAAGAGTATGGACAATGCTTCACAGGAAGAGATAGAAAACAAAGTCGTCTACTTCATGAGCATTGACAAAGCGAAGTTCCGCTCCCCTGTAACTCCGGGAGACCAGCTGGTCTACAAGATCAGTGTCATCAAGAACAAGGGTGCCATCTGGATGCTTGATGCCAAAGCGTATGTCGACGACAAACTTGTCGCCGAGGCGGAGCTCAAAGCCATGATCGTGGACAAGTAGGCTGTTGATGTCAAACATTCACCCAACCGCCATCATCGAAGAGGGAGCTATCCTTGGTGAGAATGTCACCGTCGGTCCCTATGTCACCATCGGTGCCAATGTCAAGATCGGAGACGATACAACCATCGCCGCCCATGCACACATTGAAGGCTTTACCACGATAGGCAAGCGCAACCGTATCTTCTCCTATGCTGCTGTGGGCACCATCCCGCAGGACCTCAAATATGACGGAGAGGAGAGTGAACTGATCATTGGTGACGACAACAGCATCCGTGAGTTCACACTGCTCAATCCAGGTACCAAAGGCGGAGGAATGGTCACCAAAATAGGCAACCACAACCTGCTTATGGGGTATGTGCACCTTGGGCACGACGTCATTCTGGGAGACCACTGCATTCTTGCAAACGGCGCCACCCTGGCCGGCCATGTTGAACTGGGCAACCATGTTGTCATCGGCGGGCTGACACCGGTGCATCAGTTCGTGCATATCGGCGACTATGCGATGATAGGCGGAGCAAGTGCCGTAGCGCAGGACATTCCGCCGTTCTGTCTGGCCGAGGGCAACCGTGCAGTGCTTAGAGGGCTGAACCTGACGGGTCTGCGACGCAAGATCGAGCGTGAAGAGATCAATGCGCTCAAGAGCGCCTACCGTGAACTTTTCGAACAGGGAAAACCGCTGCAGGAAGTGGCCCAGGAGCTCTTTGAATCCAGCACTTCACCTTACGTCAAATCGCTCTGTATGTTCATCAAAACATCCAAGCGCGGCATCCCGTTTACCAGAAAATAGTATAATAGAGAATTAAACAGAAAGAGGAATTATATATGTCACATAAAGCTTGCAGTTTCTGTGCTGCCACCGAAAGCGAAGAGAATCCGCTGATTGCCGGAGAGAGTGCCTACATCTGCTCCAACTGCGTCATCTCTGCGTACAAGATTCTTTTCGGAGAAGAGGAGGAGCAGGAAGCCGTTTATGACGACAGTGCACAGATTCTCTATACGCCAAAAGAGATCTACGCCATGCTCGATGAGTATGTCATCGGACAAGAGAATGCAAAAAAGACACTTGCTGTGGCCGTCTACAACCACTACAAGAGAATCTTCAGGAACATTGACGAAGATGATACACAACTTGCCAAATCGAACGTCCTTCTCATCGGCCCTACCGGATCGGGTAAAACATTGCTGGCACAGACCATTGCACGTTTTCTCAATGTGCCCATCGCCATTGCCGATGCGACAAACCTGACGGAAGCGGGATATGTCGGAGAGGATGTAGAGAACATCCTTACCAAACTGCTGATGGCAGCCGACGGTGACCCGAAACGTGCAGAACAGGGGATTATCTTCATCGACGAAATCGACAAAATTGCACGTATGGGCGAAAACCGCTCCATTACCCGTGATGTCTCCGGAGAAGGGGTGCAGCAGGCACTCCTTAAACTCATCGAGGGCTCAGTGGTCAACATCCCGCCAAAGGGCGGCAGAAAGCATCCCAACCAGGACTTCATCCAGATTGACACCTCCAACATCCTTTTCATCTGCGGCGGTGCGTTCGACGGTCTCAACGACATTTTGAAACGTCGCCTCGGTGCAAATGTCCTGGGATTCGGTCAGAAGAAACGCTCCAAGAAAGAGGAGGAGAATCTGCTGCCGATGGTTGAAGCTGACGACCTGGTTGCCTACGGGCTCATCCCCGAGCTGATCGGGCGTCTCCATGTTATCGCTACGCTGAATGAGATCACCCTTGAAGATATGGTACGCATACTTGTTGAACCGAAAAACTCGCTGGTGAAACAATACCAGAAACTCTTCGAGATCGACAATGTGAAACTGACCTTCGAAAAGGAGGCGCTGGAGAAGATTGCCCAAAAAGCACTTGACAGAAAAACCGGTGCGAGGGGTCTGCGCTCCATTATGGAAGAGATACTGCTTGACATCATGTACGAACTGCCCGAATTGGCAGGCTATGAAGTGATCATCACTCCCGATGTTGTCGAAAACGGTGCGAAACCACTCTACATCAAAGACAAAAAGTCAGCATAGAAAAAGGAAGATATGATGTTTAAAAAAATCTTGGGAATGTTTTCAAACGACCTCGCCATCGACCTGGGAACAGCAAACACACTGGTACTGGTCAAGGGACAGGGCATCAGCATCAATGAACCCTCTGTCGTTGCCATTCAGTATGACAAACACGGTCAGCAGCGTATCCTTGCTGTCGGCCAGGAAGCCAAAGACATGGTCGGGAAGACGCCGGGCAACATCCGTGCGATCCGTCCGATGAAAGACGGGGTTATCGCCGACTTTGAAGTGACCGAAATGATGATCCGCTACTTCATCGAAAAGGCGCACAAGCGTAAAGGCTTCTTCTCTCCGCGCATCATCATCTGTGTTCCCTACGGACTGACACAGGTCGAGCGTCGTGCAGTAAAAGACTCTGCCGAGAATGCCGGCGCACGCTACGTCTATCTTATTGAAGAACCTATGGCAGCGGCGATCGGTGCAGGTATTCCGGTTAAAGACCCCAACGGAAACCTGGTTGTAGATATCGGCGGCGGTACAACGGAGATCGGTGTGACATCACTCGGCGGTCTGGTACAGAGTAAATCGATCCGAATTGCAGGCGACCACATCGATCAGGCGATTGTCGACTACATTAAGAAGAACTTCAACCTCCTCATCGGTGAACGTGTCGCGGAAGAGCTCAAGATCAAGATCGGTACAGCAATCCCGCTTGAAGAGGAGCTTGTTACCACCGTACGAGGTAGAGATCAGGTTGAAGGAAGCCTCACTTCCATCGAGATCACTTCCGAACATATCCGTTCTGCGATGAAAGACTCCATCGAAGAGATTGCCGAAGCACTCAAAGATGTGCTTGAACACACACCACCGGAACTTGCCGGAGATATTGTTGAAAACGGTATTGTGCTTACCGGCGGCGGTGCACTCATCCGTGGACTGGACAAATATCTTTCCGATATTGTCAAACTTCCGGTCTATGTTGCAGAAGATCCGCTGCTGGCTGTCGCCAAAGGAACGGGAAAAGCGCTCGATGAGATAGATATACTGCAGCAAATGGCATATGAAGACTAGAATCTTCATTATCATCATACTCCTCCTTATCCTGGGAGTACTTTTGACGCGAAATGACGAGCGTATCACCGATACGCTTCTCAATGTCGTCAACCCCATCAAGCAAAACTACAAAGCCTTTACACAGGATATCGAAGACAAGGGTCACAGCTATCTCTTCCAGAAAGAGTCTATCGAAAAACTGAGTAAAGAGAACCGGATTTTACGTAAACGCCTTTTGGCACAGACACACTACATCAAACAGGTCAAGGATGTCTACAAGGTACTCCCCAGACTCAGCAAACTTCCCTACCGCAACATCGCTCTGACTTCTACGATCTCCTACGTCAAGCTCAACAGTTTTTCCCAGATTATCCTGACAAAACCGAAGGGGTTGAAAGAGAAGAAAATCTACGGATTGATGCAGGACAGTGTCGTTGCCGGTATCGCCCAGCTCAAGCACAATCAACTCTACGGCTATCTTACCTCCGACCCGATGTGCCGATTTGCTGTATTTGTAGGAGATGAGCATGCACCGGGTATTGCCATGGGACTCGAAAAAAACAGAATGATCGTCAAGTTCATTCCAAAGTGGCACAAAATCAAAGAGGGAGACCCGGTTGAGACTTCAGGACTGGACAACATCTTCTTTCAGGGACTTCCCGTAGGCATTGTCACCAAGGTCGAAACACAAAGCGCCTACAAAGTCGCATACATTAAAACCTATGCCGACCTCTACCATCCCAAGGTATTCTTCCTGATTACCGATGCGAAAGCAACATTGACAGAAAACTTCGATGCCAATGCCACCACCTTTGCCGATATCTGTCCGAAGCTGCCTGTGGAAGCTGGTGAACAGAACATCTCAGTACTGCCTGAAAACATTGCTACGGTAGAACAGAATACCACTGAAGCAAAACTGCCTGAAATCTCCAGCATTCCAAGCCGTATCGACCAGACGCAGGAGGAGACAGTCGAACCTGAAATTCCAGCTGAGACACAAACAGTCGAACCCAAACCAAAACCGGTCACCAAAAAGATACGACGCAAAAAAGAGGTTTACCGCAGTCTCGATCTCTTCTAGCACACATCCCCTTTATCGCCCTGTTTTAAGGGCGGTTTTTACCCTTTTGTAGTATAATCTTAAACTAAAAATAAAGGGCCTTTCTCCATGCCAAAACGCGAAGATATCAAAACCATTCTCCTTATCGGATCAGGACCTATCGTCATCGGACAGGCCTGTGAATTCGACTACTCCGGAACACAGGCGGCCAAAACGCTCAAAGAGCTTGGCTACCGTGTCGTGCTCATCAACTCCAACCCTGCAACCATTATGACCGACCCCGAGTTCGCACACAGAACCTACATTGAGCCGATCAACGAAGAGGTCATCGCCAAGATTATCGAAAAAGAGAATGTCGATGCGATCTTGCCGACCATGGGTGGCCAGACGGCACTCAACGTCGCGATGAGTATGCACGAAAAAGGGATGCTGAAGGGCGTGGAGTTCCTTGGAGCCAACCCTGCTGCAATCAAAAAAGGTGAAGACAGACAGGCCTTCAAGGAAGCAATGATCAAAATCGGCATGGACCTGCCCATTTCACGCTACGCCTACTCGATGGATGAAGCGCTCGAAGCGGCAAAGGAGATCGGATTCCCGATGATCATCCGTGCCTCCTATACCCTTGCCGGCGGCGGTTCGGGAGTAGCATACAATATGGACGAATTTAAAGAGATCGTCAAGGGCGGCCTGGAAGCTTCACCAATTTCTGAAATCCTTATTGAAGAGTCGCTGCTTGGCTGGAAAGAGTACGAGATGGAAGTCATCCGTGACCGAGAGGACAACTGTATCATTGTCTGTTCCATCGAAAACTTCGACCCGATGGGCGTACATACCGGTGACTCCATCACCATCGCGCCCGCACTGACACTGACAGACAAAGAGTACCAGCGCATGCGTGACGCATCATTTGCTATTTTGCGTGAAGTGGGTGTCGATACGGGCGGATCGAACGTTCAGTTCTCCATCAACCCAGACACCGGCCGTATGATCGTCATCGAGATGAACCCGAGAGTAAGCCGCTCTTCTGCCCTTGCCTCCAAAGCAACCGGTTACCCCATCGCCAAAGTTGCGACACTGCTGGCTGTGGGCTTCACACTCGACGAAATTACCAACGACATCACCGGTACGCCTGCTTCGTTCGAGCCAGTCATCGACTACATCGTCACAAAACTGCCCCGCTTCACCTTCGAGAAGTTCCCGCTTGCTGACTCGACACTGACGACTGCGATGAAATCTGTCGGTGAAGCGATGAGTATGGGAAGAACCTTCAAGGAGTCTTTCCAGAAAGCACTCTGTTCGCTCGAGACCGGTCTTACAGGCTTCAACCCGCTTGACTGTGATGACGAAACGCTTGTGCGCGAAATCCGCCGCCCCAATGCGGAGCGTATGCTCTACGTCTACGAAGGGCTGCGCCGCGGCATGAGCGTAGATGAGATCTTCGAATTATGTAAAATCGACCGCTGGTTCCTCTACCAGTTCGAAGAGCTTGTCGAAAAAGAGAAAGCGATGGATGTCTCGCTCTTGACCAATGCCAAACTGCTTCGCAGCGTCAAGGCAAACGGCTTCTCTGATACGATGATCGCCGAGATCATCAACAAAAAAGAGGGGCTCTCGCTGACGGAAAACGATATCTACAATGCCAGAGAGAAGCTCGGTATCAAGCTTGAGTACAACGAGGTCGACACCTGTGCGGCGGAATTCAAGGCACTCACCCCTTATCTCTACTCCACCACCAATATCACCGACCTGCCACAAAACCGTGCCGCTTCACAATCAGACGAGAAGAAGGTGCTGGTCATCGGTGGGGGCCCAAACAGAATCGGACAGGGGATCGAGTTTGACTACTGCTGTGTCCATGCCGCATTTGCGTTGGAAGATATGGGCATCAAGTCGATCATGTACAACTGTAACCCCGAAACCGTCTCTACAGACTACGACACCTCCGACATCCTCTACTTCGAGCCGATCGACTTCGAACATGTCAGAAATGTCATCGAAACAGAAAACCCTGACGGGGTCATCGTCCACTTCGGCGGCCAGACACCGCTGAAGCTTGCCAAGAATCTCACGGCAATTGGTGCAAAGATCAGCGGAACCTCCGCCAAGGTCATCGACCTTGCCGAAGACCGTGAACTCTTCAGCAACTTCATCAAGGATCTCGGTCTCAAGCAGCCCGACAACGGTACGGCATTTGCCAAAGATGAGGCAATGGCAATCGCAAACCGTATCGGCTACCCGGTACTCATCCGCCCAAGCTTCGTACTTGGCGGACGCGGTATGCGTACCGTTTACAACGATGCCGAACTGCGTGAATACCTCGATGAGGCGGTCAGCGTCTCCAACGAAGCGCCCGTACTTATCGACAAGTTCCTCGACAATGCCATCGAGCTTGATGTCGATGCGATCAGTGACGGCAAAGATGTCTATATCGGGTCGGTCATGCAGCACATCGAAGAGGCGGGTATCCACTCGGGAGACTCCGCATGTTCTCTGCCTCCCGTAAGCATCTCCGATGAGCTCATCGAGGAGGTCAAGGAGCAGACTGCCAAAATCGCTCTGGGCCTTGGTGTCGTCGGCCTTCTCAACATCCAGTACGCCATTCACCGCGGCGACATCTACCTCATTGAGGTAAACCCGAGAGCCTCACGAACCGTACCGTTCGTCTCCAAAGCTACCGGCGTACCGCTTGCAAAAGTCGCGACACGCGTGATGATCCAGGGTGACCTTAAAGAAGCACTGAAGTTCTACGATACCTTCAATGTGGTCAACTTTGACAAGAAGATTATGGAGCCGAACCTCAAGAATCACATCGCGGTCAAAGAGGCGGTCTTCCCGTTCAACAAACTCCCGGGTTCTGACCTCATTCTTGGACCTGAGATGAAATCTACCGGAGAGGTGATGGGAATTTCGGAGAATTTCGGTATGAGCTTTGCCAAATCACAGTTCGCTTCAAAGAACAATATTCCGCTTGAGGGCAAGCTCTTCCTCTCTCTGACTGAGATAGACAAACCGCATGCAGGAGAGATCGGTAAAATGTTCGTTGAACTCGGCTTTGAGATCGTCGCCACGTCCGGTACCCACGCGGCACTCGAAGCTGCAGGCGTACCCTCTACGAAAGTACTCAAGATCAGCGAAGGGCGACCTAACATTGACGATATGATCCGAAACGAAGAGATTGCACTTGCCATCAATACCAGTGACAACAAGGCAAGCAAGGCAGATGCCAAAACCATCCGCCAGTCGGTGCTTGCCAACAATGTCGCATACTTCACCACCATCGCCGCGGCACGCGCTACGGCACTGGCCATCAAAGAGCTCAAGGCACATGACGGCTGTGTCGAACCAAAGGCGCTTCAGGACTATCTTGCCTAAAATGAGAAGAGAAAACTGCGCCCTCACAGGGCTTGTCTTTCTCACCACCACCGACACCACTGTCGGTTTTCTATCGCAGAATGCCAATCGGCTGACTACCATCAAACAGCGCCCTCCCCACAAACACTACATCAAAGCGGTCGATTCGCTGCAGACACTCAAAGCACATACAAGGGTACCTTCCTCCCATAAAAACTGTATCAGACGGGCTCATAAAACCACTTTTATCATGCCAAACGGCTACTCTTACCGTGTCGTGAAATCAGCGGGGCATCTGCTTCTGCTATCTCGCTTGAAGTGGGCCTATACCACATCAGCCAACCTTAGCGGCGAGAGATACGATGAAAGGTTTGCACAGGAGGCTGCCGATGTCACGGTCCATCCGCTAACAAATGACGGCAGCCCCTCTGTCATTTTGAAGCTTGGTACCCATACCATAAAAAGGATACGCTGATGTCTGCCATTTATGAAAACGACACAATCCGAATCGAAACCGAAGAGAGTGAGATTCCCTGGCTGAAACTCTTCACGCAACACCCGTATAAAGAGATGAGTGAAGTGCCGGCAGCCATAAAGTTTGAAATCTATGAGATGCTCGATACCATCGAAAAAGCGATGCTTGACTACTACCAGCCTGACAAAATTAACATCGCTTCATTTGGCAACTATGTGCCGCATGTACACTGGCACATCATGGCCCGCTTCAAAGAGGACAGCTACTTTCCCGAACCGATGTGGGGCAAGAAGCAGCGTGAAAGCACGCTTTCACTCCCCTCATTTGAAATTTTCTGCCAGGAACTTGCAAACACACTGAAAGAAAGAGAAATATGAGCAGCAAAGACAGAGAGAAGTGGAACCGAAAGTATCAGGAGAAGCCGGCACTGCTTGAAGAGAGGCCTCCAAGTGAAATGCTTGTAAGACACCTGCATCTTGTCAAGGGCAACTGCGCACTCGACCTTGCCTGCGGCAGCGGCAGACACACACGTTTCCTTGCGGAGAAAGGCTTCTGTGTTGATGCGGTTGATATCTCCTCTGTCGCCCTCAAAAGGCTTGCCGGCAAACTCAAAAACAGCGCTGTAACCCTGATCGAGGCTGATCTTGACGATTTTACACCGAAATACGGACGTTACGACCTTGCAGTGATGACCAACTACCTCGACCGTCCGCTCATTGCCAGAACGGCACAAAGCCTCAAGTCAGGTGCCTGTTTTTTCATTGAGACCTATATGGCACATCCGCAAAACGAAAAAAAAGACTCCAACCCCGATTTTCTGCTCAAAGCAGGTGAACTCAAAACCTTTTTTGACAACAGCTTTAGTGTGACAGCTTACGAAGAGTTCTGGAATGAAGCGTATGAGCTCTACAGCATGAGAAAGCAGGCGATTTTCGTTCAGAAAAAATAATCAATCAATATTTTTTTACTTATTTTAAAAAGAATTCAGTTACGTTTATGAATATTTGCCTCAAATCTCTTACAAAAATCTTCCTTTTCAGTCCCAATTAAGCATTGTCACCGCATAATCGTACCTATCATCATAGCTGTAGTTATGAACATCTCCCCAAAAGGTACTTTTATGAAAAGAAGAGAATTTTTCAAAACGGCTGCCGTGACTGCCGGTGCTGCTGCACTGGGCGGTACCGCTGCCGAAGCGGGTGTCACTCACCAGCCTGTCGACAACCGTAAAGTCGGCAATATTGCATTCCCTGAAAAGCGTCCGCTCATCACCTATTCAGACCGTCCGCCGCTGCTTGAGACACCAAGAGAGGTTTTTACCTGTGCACTGACACCAAACGACCAGTTCTTTGTCCGCTGGCATATGCCGGACATTCCGACCTATATCGATACGGACAAGTTTACCATCAATATTAACGGGATGGTCAAAAAAGAGCTCAAGATCACGCTCAAAGAGCTCAAAGAGGATTTTGAGCAGGTTGAAGTTGCCGCGGTACTCCAGTGCGGCGGTAACAGCCGTTCGGCGTTCGAACCGACTGCAGGCGGTATCCAGTGGGGAAGTGGCGCAATGGGCTGTGCACTCTGGAAAGGTGTCAGACTCCGTGACATCCTAGACAGAGCCGGCATCAAGAAGGGTGCAGAGTGGCTTGCCGTACAGGGAAGTGAAAAAGCCGCCTATTATGAAACACCGAACTTCATTCGTGAACTGCACCTTGATGAACTCGACGACCACGTCATCATCGCCTACCAGATGAACGGTGAGGACCTGCCCTACCTTAACGGTTTCCCTGTCAGACTGGTCATTCCTGGGGTCTATTCAGACAGCTGGATCAAGATGATCACCAACATTACGGTAACGGACAAATATAAAAAGCTCTTTTTCATGGATCACGCCTATGTCGTACCTGATAACGAGTGCGAATGTGAAACACCTGAGAAGAAATTTCCGAAAACAAAGCCTATCTACCGCATGAATGTCAAATCGGTTATCGGCTATCCGACAAACGGTGCGAAGCTGACACTCAAGTCACAGGCAGTTGTGCGCGGTGTCGCCTTTGACGGTGGCGCAGGTATCCGCGAAGTGCAGATCTCGCTCGATGGCGGGAAGACTTGGGACAAAGCAATCCTTGACAGCGGAAAGCTGGGACGCTACGCCTACAGAACCTTCCGTTACGGCTTCAAGCCAAACAAACTCGGCAAACTTGAGATCATGGCAAAAGCCATCAACAAGCTGGGTGAGGAGCAGCCGCTTTCCAAAGATATCAAGTGGAACCATGGCGGGTACAAATACAACGGTATCGATGTCGTAACCGTAGAAGTCGTATAAGGAAGTGAAGATGAAAGCTATGAAAAAAGTACTGTTGACAGCATTGATCGCCGCCACACCGATGATGGCACAGGTTAAAGAGAAGATCGAGGTGCCCTACATCGCCTTCCCTATCAAAATGGGGAAAGGTTTCGATGTCGTTCAGGCCAACTGCCTGATGTGCCACTCGTTCGGATACATCATCAACCAGGGCAGACAATCCAAAAAGTTCTGGGCAGGAAAGGTGGACAAGATGATCGTCCACTTCAAAGCACCTATTACCGACAAGGACAGAAAAGTCATTATCGACTATCTCTTCAAACACTACGGGAACGGGAAAGAGCAGTAGGCTCTTTCCTCCCCCACTCTTTTTCCTCCTTATTTGGCTATAATGTCACACCTAAACACGAAAGTAATCTATGTGCGACTACAACTCCCTTACTGAAGAAGAGAAACTTCACTACCACGAACTGCTGCTTGAGGCTACCGAGAAATTTGGCGGGAAGAACTTCTTTCTTCATCTGCTTGAAGCCATACGCGAAACAAAGCCCCATCCGATCATCGCTGCCAACCGCATTTTTACCATGGAACTTGGTGAAATCAAGTGGAACAAAACGATTTTCAAGGACAAACTGCAGCTGCTGCAGAAGATACGAACCGGAGAGGGCGAACGACAAAATCTGCTGCCTCCCGAATCGGACAAAGGGTATAAAAAGTCCCTCAACCTCGTCCGCACACTCAAACCCATCGTCTTTCACGTCAAACCTGCCGACAGAGAGAGCGGACCGGGCTTCTTCTTTCAGCCCTTCGAAGTTGTCGATGAAAAAACGACCAGACTCAATCCGCTCTTTGACGCACTCTTCTTCTGTGCCATCGGCACTGTCAAAAAACTGCTTAACTACAAAGTGCGTTAAAGCTTCAAATCGATCGTCAGGGTGATGGGGCAGTGGTCGCTGCCCATGATCTGGTCGAGGATATCCGCATCGACAATCTGCTCTTTTAGGTCGTCCGAGACAAAGAAGTAATCGATACGCCAGCCGACATTGCGTCCGCGGGCCCCGGCACGGTAGCTCCACCAGGTGTAGCGGTCGGGTTTGTCTCCATGTACATGCCTGAAAGTATCAATATAGCCGTTTGCCACCAGCTTGTCCATCCAGGCCCGCTCGATGGGCAGGAACCCTGACGTACCTTCATTGGCCTTTGGACGGGCGATATCGATCTCTTTGTGGGCTGTGTTGACATCCCCGCAGAAAATGATCGATTTTTCCTCATCCCTCAAACGGTTGATGTAATCGAGAAAACGGTCGTAAAATGCCAGTTTGTAGGCAAGCCGTTCTTCTCCTCGCTGTCCGTTGGGAAAATAGACATTGAAAAAGGCAATGTTACCGAAGTGGTACTCGTTGATTCGCCCCTCATGCAGGATGTCCACCTCTTCACAGGCTGATGCCTCTCCACGTATGTCGGTAAAGAGCGCCACACCCGACTGCCCTTTGTTCGAAGAGGAGTTGATGCTGTGAAACTTGAATTTTCGCTCAAAGAGCGTATCGGGGATCTGATCGGCCTCTGCCTTGATCTCCTGTAGTCCCAGAAAGTCCATAGGCATCTCATCCACCCACTTGAGCGCACCTTTTTTTGCCACCGCACGGATGCCGTTGACGTTCCATGAAACGAAAGTCACTCTTTTCATTGTCTCTCCCGACTTTTTTGGTAGAATAATAGCCAAAAAAAAATTTATTACTTCCTATTCACTCCCAATGTATTTCCACTAAAAAACAATTTCTCTACTGTTTTCTGAAGCCTATTTTCCTCAATTTTTCGAAAAACTGCTTGACACCCCCCCATTTTTTGGTTAGAATCTATCCTCTATATAAAATCTAGGAAGGCTATATAAGTTATTTGAAAAAAAGCAATATACTTCGTTTAACTTTTTCTTGCTGTTAACTTTATTTTTTGCATTCTGTTAAGACTCCACTATCTTGGATACATTCCAAAAGATAAATAGTTTTGATACTATCTATTAAATTTAGCTTATTGGCTTATAGGACTTTTTTCATAACTATACTTTTTAGAATCAGGTGATAACATGAGGTATTTGTTCTTTTTCATATTCCCTTTTTTGTTGTTTGCTAGTCCTCCTGAAGATTATAATTGTACAGATACCTGTTTGGAGGGACAACATTTAATATTTGATCGTACACGCTGGGTTGCTCGTATTGATAATTCACAAAATCATGGTGCTCAAGCATCATGTGATATTTATGGTTTTAGATATGATACAACTAAAACTGCCCCTGATAATCCAAATCAAAAGGATATTTATCAACATATATATATTTGTGGTCATTGTTTGGCAGGAACAGAATATATTCCTGAGTTATACATGTGTAAAACTCCTTGTGACGAGAACAAAACTTTGGATACGAACGCAACTCCACCTGTTTGCGTTGACAATCCGCCGGTATGTGACCAAAACGACACTGCTTTCCCGCCACTTGCCCAAAACCAAAACGTCATCGACGTATGGCATGAACCGGACAACAGAAGTGCACAGTGTACAGAAAACAATGCTACCGTGCAAGAACATCTGATTAGCTGTAACAAAGAATACCGTTGTACGAAAACAACAGAAGAACCCCCAAAAGAGTGTGACGAAACCGTAGGCTCCTACGTCTCACCCCACAACGGCACATTCCATGAGGATATACAAGTAACCGGAGCTGACTTTACCCTGCACTACTCCTCTGCCAATCTTGATAATACCACTATCGCACACGGTTGGAGCATCTCTATCTATGCCAAACTGAAAGATGGAAAAATCTATTTTGGTTCAGGAAAGATATTCACGGTAGATAGATCCTATACCGAGAGTGGACTCGAGGTCATCCCCTATGGCACAGAAGAGCTTCTCTTTGATGCCGAGGGCAAACTCCAAAGCATCCGAGACCTCTATACCCAAAAAACCAAAACCACGTTTGGATATGATAATATGGGTAGATTGGTAACACTGACCGATATGTATGGGGAGA
>JALTVI010000065.1:0-9392 GCA_027049035.1 Sulfurovum sp.
ACTAATGCGAAGACTCATTTACGCGTTACTGCTTCGATCAATATATTTAAGCCAGGCAAGAAATACAAAATTACTATTCAGGAGCTGTGATGTACGGATTGACAAAGAAAAACAGATCAGAGGTTTTGGATAAAATCGAAAAGCAAAAAGATTTTCTCTACAGCCACTACATCGAGTTAAACGGAGAAAAAGTCCAACTGGCTTCATTCTTCAAAAATACATTCATCAATGCCGATCGCTACATAGCAGAACTACAAAACCGTGTCTGGTCTCTCGTTCATTATGCTGAAGATAGGGATCTTGTCAATGTGTTCATTACCCTAACCTTACCCAGTGAGTATCATAGAAAAAAGACTCTACGAAACGGTAAGCTGATCCGTAATCCAAAGTTTGCACATCAAAATATTAGGCTTTTTGATATTTTTACGAAAAAGAGAGCCTCCTCTTATAATCAACTTGTTTTCAGGTACTATAAAACGTTAGGTCGTATTCGCTGGACTGGTAAGCTTAAAGAAATTTCTCTTAATCCTATTGACTATATGCCTCCCGCTGCATCCAAAAAACTTACCGATATGTGGACAACCATCAGAAAAGACCGTGCATGGAAAGATCTCGACAAAGATGACCGCATCTATTTTAGAGTAACAGAACCGCACAAAGACGGCACGCCACACTTACATATTTCCGCTTGGGTGCCAAAGTACGCAGTAGCAAGACTGGTTCAGGCTATTCACCGCCTCTACCCTGCACCCCTTGCAGATGTCTCTACATCCTATATTCCCGATAATTATAAACTTTACTCAAAAGTATACAAAAGAGATGGCAGATGGCACGATGCATACAAGCCTGATCCCGATAGCAAAAGCTATATCAAAGTACATATTGATAACGCCGTAAGTTATCTCATGAAGTATATTTACAAAACACTCGATGATCTCCGAGACGGCAAAGGTATTACAGAAATAACCATGTGGTATATCTATCACGGTATCTGTCGTTTCTACACAAGCAGAACGCTGATAAGTCTCAATGTCTATAGACCTCTTGCCGGTAGATTTAACTACACACTATTAGAACTTACCCAGCAATACAAAGATAATACTGTAACAGTATGGCTCGATCCTGAAACCAGCCAACCAAAAATCATACAGTATGAAGATGTGATCATGTGGCAAAAAAAAGAGTTCGAGCTAAAACAATATGACAGAGATGATCGTAAACCTCAAGAGAAGCCAATCAAACTTAGAACAATAGATGTCGAGATTGACGGTGAAGAGTTCTATATGTATCGTTCAGGCTCAAAGCTTTATCCGAAAACTTCCCAAATTGAGGACAGCAATGATCAAGATGAGTATATCCCACCAGTAACACGGATGAAGATGGTGCAGCTATGGAACTATTACCATTCTTTAGATCCTGATGATCCTACACTTAATCTAAAGCACTTTGGTTTAGTTCAAAATACGATGATTGAGCGCGGATTACTTGAGGGGGAGATTGTTTCACTGGATCAATACAATACTGATATTTTTTATGATGAGGAGATAGCAATATGAAAACAACTGAACAGATAATAGATGAAATTATCCTAAAAAGTCCTCATGGTGGGAAAGTTTGGGCAAATCGCCTGAAACGCAAGTATGCAGCACAAAACAAAACTTCTCAAAATGAGGACACTATAACAGATGATAAACCGATACAGGATCACCCGAAACAAACCTATTTCAATTTCGAGGAGGGATATACCAATGAATAAAATTATCGTATTGGATCAAGATGAACTTAGATCTATCATTGAGGATACTGCACGTCTTGCGGGTGCAGAGGCAGCCAAACTTGCACTTTCCAAACTGGTACCGCAAAAAGATGATAAAATCAGTGAAGATGAGGCAATGAAATTACTTGGATGTAAAAAGCGAAGATTAGCAGCACTTCGTGCAGATCGTTCTATCGAATTTTTTACTACATCAAAACCATATACCTACAGTCGTAAATCTATCATGGATTACATCGAATTGCAGCGTATTAAAAAGGTTGATCTATAATGAGTTTGAAACCTACCAAATATGAGGGTGTGTATTATCGTATCAATAGGAGAAAAAGAAAAACATATGTTGCACGCTTTGCAATTAACGGTAAATCATATAAACGGGTCATAGGATCTGAGCCGGACATTACTGCAAGATTGGCAAGTAAACTTCGCGATAAGATGATAGATGAAGTACAAATAGGGATTATGGCTCACGGTAAAAAGATTGATGAACTTTTTGATCAGTATGTAGAATCTCGACGCGCAACACTTTCTCATTCTTGGTATTACAATATCATAAAAAATTACAACCTCTATTTACGGAATCATATCAAAGACAAATATCCAACCAGTGTGACAACATCTGAAATTCAGATTATCATAGACAATATGCTCTTAGGGAAAAATCCAAAACACAAAAAGTATAAACCTTCTACCGTGAAGCAGATAAAAGATATTGTAAGTGGTCTATACCGTTATCTTAATGATATTGGTATCAAGTGTGAAAATATCGGACACAAACTTGTAATTCCAAAGTTTGACAACAAGATCTATTTTACTATCTCCGATGTTCAAGCTAAAAAGCTCTTTGATGTCATTCTCAATTATGATGACCCTAAATGGAAAGCCTATTTTATTTGGCTCCTACACGGCAGACGAAAAATGGAAGTAGCCACTATGCAAGTTGAATGGCTTGATTTCGACAATATGGTTTATCATATTCCCGCTGATCACAATAAAGCCAAAAAGGTAATCACAGCACCTATGACAGTATTGCTCAAAGATGCTCTTTTGGCTATGGATCTTGATAGCACGGGATATATTTTCAAAGGTACCGGATCAAGTGGTCATATCTCCAGTACTGGTATAGATTTTCAATGGCGGAATATCAGATCACTTGCCGGTGTACCTAAAATGAGACTTCATGATATACGACACCTAATCGGCTTTATTGGGATTAACAGTGGTTACAGTTTGGAACAGATTGGATCTGTTTTAGGGCACACTTCTACAGCTACAACTAAACGCTATTCCAATATGAAAGTTGAAAGTGCTACAGAAGTACTGCGGAATATGTTTGACAGGTTTACAGAATAAGTATGATAGACTTCTGTTTTAAATAATCATTGGGCTATTAGATGGATATACCTACAAAAGAAGATATTTGTACCTTTGTAAAAAATGCTTGCTCTTCAACCTCTAATAGTGAACTCTATTTATGCACGATCGATAATCGTACAGCTCAAAGAATCAAAAAGATTATTCCAATCACATTGACTAATTATGATGTGGTCATTACTGAAGAATATGTAAGGCATGTTAAAAATGGTCATAAAGATGATCTCGAATATATATGCCTTATCCCTGAGATCATAGCTAATTTTGATAGAGTCAGTAAAAGTATTGAACCAAATCGCAGAACAAAAAGAACTGAAGTTTTTGTTGTATTTGAGAAGCGATACTCTAATGATATTGTCAAGCTTGTTAAGTTGAGAGATATGAGAAAAAAATGCTTGTCACTGAAAACGATATTTAGGAAAGATAACCGGTAGACCAAAAACTACCGGAAGGTTGATAGCTGTGGTTTGATGCCTTACTCTTTGAGTAATCCCCAAACTTACGTCTTACAACGGACGCTATCTGGTTTTACAAATATATTATAACACATTTCAGTTAGTATATCAATACTATCCGTGCTTTACTAGGAGAGTACACCAACATGGTAACCACCTGAAGTACGAAAGTGTACTGAAACAGGTTGGTATAATTTATCCAAGATTCCCCAATCTGAAAGGATAAACCATGTTGGCAAGTGACATTTTAACATATCAGGATTTTTTAAAAGATACACAAGAGACTATCCGATTGAGATTGGCGATGGTAAAGCGATACAAAGAGACAGAGAATATCTCATTGGTCGCCAAAGAGTTCCGTACCACAAGGCAGACTGTCAGAAAATGGATCAAGCGGTTCAGCGGTGCTATAGGTTCATTGAAGAACTATTCCAAAGCACCCAAGAATCCCTACAGGAGAATGGGTCAGCGCACAGAGGAACTGCTGGTGCAGTTTCGCAAAGAGCATCCGTCACTGGGGTATGACTATATCCATCACTATCTGCTTGAGAAAGAATGCAAAGAGATCCCTTCCAAAAGCAGCGTCTATGCGATATGGAAGAAACAGGGTCTGCTTTCCAGACGCTACAAAAAACATGAGAAGAAAAAAGATCTTAGAGAGGTCAAAGCCAGATACAGGCCTTTTGAAAAGATCCAGGTCGACGTTAAGGAGTTAAGAGATATTCCCAATATACTCGATCAATCCCTTGCTTTGGGGCTTCAGAAGCAAAAAGAGCTGCCAAACAGGTATGGACTGCCGATGTACCAGTATACGGCAAGGGATGTCAAGAGTGGCGCACTCTTTGTCTCTCTTGCCTATATGCACAATAGGCATACGGCTGCGATCTTTGCAGACAGGGTATTGACCCATCTTGCCAATCACGGCATTAGCCCCAGAATCATTCAAACCGATAACGGTACGGAGTTTGTCAATACTTCTGATGCCACGGATGATACACCTCTTTTTATACAAGTGGTTACACGAGATAACAAAACCGAACATCGCCGTATCCCTCCTGGAGCCAAAACCTGGCAGAGTGATGTGGAGACATCGCACTGGATCATTGAACGGGAGTTTTATGATACAGTCAACGTAAGAAGTGACCAAAATTTTATTGCTAAGCTTAGGGCGTATCAGTGGGGTTTCAATGTCATGAGAAAAAACAGCTACAAGGGTAACAGAACACCTTATGAAATTATCAAAGAGGAGGACGATATGAAATATGCTACACTACCAAAAACGATCTTGGATTTCCCTACCTGTATCCTGGATGAAAAATTCGATGCTTTCATTCGGGGTGGTTACCATGTGTCTTTACCGACCAATCCGTGCTTTACTTATCTTGTACCAAAAAATAAAAATGTAAAATTAGTACACTTTTTAGTACAACTTGCAGTGTAAAAAGATGTATTTTGATGCACTTTTATGCATAGTATTGAAAAGCTGAGTTATTCAAAATAGTCGTTTATTGTCGATGTAGTGGGAATTTGTGCATCTTAATGCACGATTATGCATTATAGTAGGAGCGACGATAAGCCGGGTTCTGTCGTGGGTAGTTATTTGTCTAGGCCTGCCGTTGCCGACAGGCTCAAGCGAAGCATGAGTGCCGCAAAGCGGCGTTGCAAGAGTTGTTACCATATGCTTCTTGCTGCGGACAGGGTTTACCTGGCTGCCCGTGTTACCACAGGCACCGGTGGTCTCTTACACCACCCTTTCACCCTTACCTGCCAAAAGGGTCTGACCTCAATGATAATGCTTCAGCGTTATCATTGCGGGTCTGACTCCTTTTTAACAGGCGGTCTACTCTCTGTTGCACTTGCCCTCAGATTACTCTGGCCATCCGTTAGATGGAGTCCTCTCTTGCATGCAGCCCGGACTTTCCTCTCGCAGCATACGCTGCCAGCAACTACCTGTCGCTCCTGTAGGCGGAAGTATAGCGAAAAAAGGCAAACAACGGAATGAGGAATGAGGAATGAGGAATGAGGAATGAGGAATGAGGAATGAGGAATGAGGAATGAGGAATGAGGAATGAGGAATGAGGAATGAGGAATGAGGAATGAGGAATGAGGAATGAGGAATGAGGAAAAGCGCATATAGAATGCAAATGAAATTACATTGATTTGTCAAGGAAATATGACAGAAATCACGCGTTATCGTGTTTTCTTTTTTTCTTTGCTTCGTTTCTCTTTTTTCTTTGTCACGCAAACAAAGAAAAAAAGAAATGAAGGAAGACGCCAAATCAACAATTAACGTCAAGATCCCTGATCAGGTCCGGGATGACAGAAAAAATGGAATCGACAGCTTTATTGAAATGTATGCCCTTGGGTATAGAATAGCTGAATAATGTACTGCGGGGCTGTCCCGCAAGGGGATACACTTCGATAAAGCCTCCGATTCCAAAAGAGCTGAGAAGCAAGAGTTCATCCAATTGTGCATAAATAAACATATACAAAGAAATTTTTATAGTGATAAAAAAAGAGAAAAATCAATTGAAGATGGACGGGAAATCCCCGTCCGGATGGAGTGATACTTACTTCGAAGGCCCTTTTTCAAGTGCTTCGAGTGCATACTTTTTACCAAGCTCGTACGCTTTGAGGTTCGCTTCGTGTACTTTTTTAGGTACTTTGGAAAGCATCGTCTCGATGAGGAGGTCCTCATCGATTGCATTCATCATTGTGTTTGCGATAGCAAGCGCAACGACTGACTGCGTAATAACGTTTCCGACTTCCTCTTTTGCGATGGTAATGATGGGAATCTCATAGATGTTCCACTTCTTCTTGTCTTCCTCGGTAGGGTGCACGAGGTTTGGCTCAACAACGATTGTACCACCCTCTTTCACACCGTCTTTGAAGAGCTGGAAGCTGACGTCCGCAACGGAGAGCATGAAGTTGATCTGACCGTCGATCGCATACGGATACCAGATCTCCTCATCGTCAAGCTGAATATCAACGACGGTTGGTCCACCACGTACCTGAGAGGTATAGGTAGCCGTTTTGACACCGTATCCGCCGCCTTTGATCTTCGCTGCAGCGAAGATCTCTCCGGCGAGAAGAACCCCTTGTCCACCAACACCGGTAAATCTCATTACAATTCTACTCATGGCTCTTCTCCTTAAATCTTTTTCTTGAAGTCGTCTTGCGTAATCGGTCCTCTGAGTCCCTGATGTACTTTCTGTACCTCTTTGTAGAGATCACAGTACTCTGCCGCTTCAGTGTCTTGCTTCAAGATACCTGTAGGCAGCAGGTTCAGCTGCTCTTCCGGAGAGAGCTGATCGTACTTCTTCTTAGGAATAGTGATAGAGTCGATCCAGTCGAGGTTTTCCATTGCAGACTGCATCTTGTTCTTTCTACCGAGGTTGATGTGACAGTTGGACATCGCCTCGACATAAGAGAAGCCTTTGTGCTCCATTGCCTGCAGCAGAAGTTTTTCAAGCTTCTTAGGCGCAGTCACATTCTCTCTACCGACAAACGAAGCACCCGCAGCGATTGCAAGTTCACAACCGTCGAATGTCGGGTCGATGTTACCTGCTTTCTGAGAAACGGTCCACATACCCTGCGGTGTTGTCGGACTTGTCTGAGAGTTGGTCAGACCGTAGATGAAGTTCTGGATGATGATCAGTGTCATATCGATGTTTCTTCTACATCCGTGAATCGTGTGGTTACCACCGATCGCCAGACCGTCACCGTCACCGGCAACACAGATAACGTGCTTGTCCGGGTTGGCAAGCTTGATACCGGTTGCAAACGCTACGGTTCTTCCGTGTGTGGTGTGTACCGTGTTGAAATCGACATAAGAGGAGAATCTTCCCGAACATCCGATCCCTGAAACGACACATACATCATCTTTGCTCCAGCCAAGCTTGTCTACCGCACGGATAAACGCTTTGAGGATAACTCCGTCACCACAACCCCAACACCAAAGTGTGGGCATCTTCTCAAGTCTTAAGTACTCATCATAGTTAAATGCCATCTTAAAGCTCCTTTACTTTTTCAATAATATCTGCAGGTGAGAATGGACGACCGTTTGTCTTTGTCAGTTTTTCGATATCGCGTCTTCCCATACATCTCTGTACCTCTTCAAGGTACTGTCCCTGGTTAAGCTCTACAACCAGAACTTTGTCGAACTTCTGACCAAGCTCGAAGAGTCTCTCTTCAGGAGACGGCCAGATTGTGATCGGTCTGAAGAGTCCCGCTTTGATACCCTGCTCTCTGAGTACGTTTACCGCCTCTTTGATCGCCAGTGACGCAGAACCGTAACCAACAAGAAGGATCTCAGCATCGTCAAGCATATACTCTTCGTTGCTCTCAATCTCGTCTCTGTGCTCATCGACTTTTCTGAAGAGTCTGTCGATCAGCTTCCTACAAGTCTCGATCTCTTCGGTCGGGAAGCCCATCGCATCGTGGTGCAGACCCGTGAAGTGGTAACGGTATCCTGTAAACATCGGATTAAGCACGGCAGGCTGATCCTGTGGTACATCGTAAGGTCTGTACTCTGAAGGGTCGCCTTCAAATTTCTTTCTTGGCTTGATACCCGCTTTTACCTCTTCTGCAGTCGGGATAACCGCTTTTCCGTGCATATGGCCCAGCGTCTCATCGAGCAGTACAAATACAGGCTGCATGAATCTGTCGGCCAGGTTGAACGCTCTTACCGTTTCGGTGTAACACTCAGCAAGTGTACCTGCACACACAGTAATAGACTTGTAGTCACCGTGGCTCGGGTTTTTCGCCTGAGCGATATCACCCTGGGAAACACGTGTAGGCAGACCTGTTGAAGGACCACCCCTCATAACGTTGACGACAACCAGAGGCACTTCCGCCATTTGTGCAAGACCAAGGTTTTCAGCTTTGAGTGAAATACCAGGTCCGGACGTCGCTGTCAGGGTACGTACACCTGCCATACCTGCACCGATTGCCGCTGCGACACCTGCAATCTCATCTTCCATCTGAATGGCAGTCCCGCCCACTTTTGGAAGCAGGTCTGAAATAGTGTGCATAACCTCACTTGACGGCGTAATGGGATATCCGCCGAAGAACATACATCCGGCATCCACCGCCGCGATTGCAGCCAGGTCGTTACCGCTTGAAATAATCTCTCTTGTTGCTGACATTAGTTCGCCTCCTTGTAATCTTCGGGCAGCATATACCCGTTTTCTTTAATGATTTCCTGTCGCTTCTTCGCAGACTCGGTGAGTTTAGCAAACTTGTACTCTTTCTTTTCCGCTACGTAGATAGCGAAGTCAGGACACGTGAGTTCACACTCGTTACATCCGATACATGCATCAGGATAGACAATGCTGATCATCGCCCCCAGTACTGATGTCGGATCCAGTTTCATGGAAAGAACACCTGCCGGACAGGCATCCACACAAATATCACATGCTTTACATCGGTCTGTATTGACCCATACCGGAGTGTTTTCTGGAGCTTTCATTACTGCCATGTTTTCCCCTTAGTTTTGAAGTTTATTGTTTCGTGAGATCACCACCTTGGGCTCGATGCAGTGCTAAGGCACTCCATCGAACCCAGGATGTCAGGGATACCCCCTTATTCACTACATAAAGAATAGCTTACTTTTTGTAAGGTTGCTTTGAATAAGTCTGAATTATTGGTAGCATAAGGGGTGTTGTTACCATTCGAAGCAGCATTATTACCCACTTTTTTGATACCTTTTCACTCCTGTTTAAAACGGCGTATCTGCCTTTTCCAAGGGTACTGCTCCAGGTGTATCATTTGGTTACTATTTGAGCGTT
>JALTVI010000065.1:9492-60012 GCA_027049035.1 Sulfurovum sp.
CAGCGTTCAGCGTTCAGCGTTCAGCGTTCAGCGTTCAGCGTTCAGCGTTCAGCGTTCAGCGTTCAGCGTTCAGCGTTCAGCGTTCAGCGTTCAGCGTTCAGCGTTCAGCGTTCAGCGTTCAGCGTTCAGCGTTCTTATAAAGAACGAAAACATAGTTTTCTTGATGTGTCAAGGGGTAATGATGGAGTTTCATTTCTTTTTTCTTGTCATCCCGCACCTGATGCGGGATCTTGACATTTTTTAGCTAATTGACGCAAAGATTCCTGATCAAGTCAGGAATGACGACATTATGGTGTCGGAGAGTTTACTCCCGCACAAACGTTTCCTTGCAAATTGGGTAAGAAATGAATCCTCACTTCCTATTCAATAGGTATAAAAAAAGAGGGCTAATATAATAGAAAAAACCGGGCAAAGCCCGGTGGTGGGAGAGAAAAGCTTACTTGGAGAGAACCTCTTTGACCGCTTTTCCGATGTCTGCAGGAGAGACGACGACTTTGACGCCTGCGGCTTCAAGGGCATCCATCTTCTCTTTGGCTGTTCCGGCACTTCCTGAGACGATTGCACCTGCGTGCCCCATTCTTTTACCCTTAGGCGCAGTCTGACCTGCGATGAATGCGACGACCGGCTTGGTGATGTTCTCTTTGATGAACTTCGCCGCCTGAATTTCAAGGTCACCACCAATCTCACCGATCATTACGATCGCTTCTGTTTCAGGATCTTCTTCGAACATCGGCAGTAGCTGCTTGTAGCTAAGACCGATGATCGGGTCACCTCCGATACCGACTGCTGTCGTGATACCGTATCCCTCTTTGACGACCTGGTTTGCACCTTCATAGGTGAGTGTACCGGACTTGGAGATGAGTCCGACATTCCCTTTTTTGAAAATGTTGCCCGGCATAATACCAATCTTACACTCTTCGGCAGTGATGATTCCAGGACAGTTTGGTCCGATGGTTTTCATACCGTGTTTTACAGCATGTGCTTTTGCCATCTGCATATCTTTGACCGGTGCGCCTTCGGTGATGATGACGGCAAGTTCGATACCCGCTTCTGCCGCTTCCATAACAGCGTCTGCCACGAATGCAGGCGGAACGAAGACCATGGAAACTGTTGCACCTGTCGCGTCAACCGCTTCCTGAACAGTGTTGAATACCGGCTTGCCAAGATGCTCCTGACCGCCTTTGTTCGGTGTCACACCGCCAACGATGTTCGTACCGTACGCGAGACACTGCTCTGCGTGGAACGTACCTTCACTTCCTGTAAATCCCTGAACGATTACTTTTTTCTCTTTGTTTACCAGAATACTCATCTTACTTCGCTCCTTTTGCTGCTTCTACCGCTTTTTTCGCACCGTCTGCGAGATCAGTTGCCGGAATGACATTCGGGATGTTCGCATTGGCAAGAATCTCCGCTGCCTCTTCGGCGTTGGTTCCGTCCAGTCTTACAACAACCGGAACGTGTACGTCGACCATCTTCGTCGCTTCAAGAATACCGTTGGCGATTCTGTCACATCTGACGATACCGCCGAAGATATTGACGAAGATCGCTTTTACTTTCGGGTTTTTCAGAATGATCTCGAACCCTTTTGCAACCGTTTCGGCATTCGCTTTACCACCGACATCGAGGAAGTTCGCAGGCGTTCCGCCCATGTAGTTGATGGTATCCATCGTACCCATCGCAAGTCCGGCACCGTTGACCATACATCCGATCTCACCGTCAAGCGCGATGTAGCTGAGTCCGTACTGTGCCGCCTCTCTCTCGTCTGGATCCTCTTCGGAGATATCTCTCATCTCTTCGATCTCAGGGTGTCTGTAAAGTGCAGAGTCATCGAAACCCATCTTTCCGTCAAGTGCGAGGAAGTCACCCGCACCTGTCTTGATAAGCGGGTTGATCTCAATCATCTCCGCATCTTTGTCCATATAGACATTGTAGAGCTTCGAAGCAAACTGCATGAACTTCTTCTGCTCGTTCTTGTCGGTAATACCAAGACCGAACACCAGCTCTCTTCCGTGAAACGGCTGGAAACCGATTGCAGGGTCGACTGCCACTTTGACAATCTTATCAGGTGACTCTTCGGCAACCTTTTCGATCTCCATACCGCCTTCGGTTGAAGCCATGATCACAGGCATCTCTTTTGCTCTGTCAAGGACTACACCGAGGTAGAGCTCATCCTGAATATCCGCACCCTCTTCGATGTAAACCTTCTGAACCAGTTTCCCTTCAGGGCCAGTCTGGTGTGTCACCAGTGTCATTCCGAGGATTTCGCGTGCAAGCTGCTCGACTTCCTCAATAGACTTCGCCAGCTTGACACCGCCGCCAAGACCTCTTCCGCCTGCGTGAATCTGTGCTTTAACCACCCAGATGTTTCCGCCGAGTTCATGTGCCGCTTTCACTGCCTCTTCGGGTGTGTTCGCGACGATCCCTCTTGGTGTCGGCACACCGTACTGAGCAAAAATCTGTTTTGCCTGATACTCATGAATATTCATGGAGTCTCCTTTTTTACAATAAGTTCCTTTATTATACGACGTACGCGAATAATATGGGGTTAATTGAATTATTATGAGGGGTGATTTTAAAAAAGTGGTAAATTTTTACACAGTTTTGGGAAAACCGGTTAGGAAAAAGGCAGCAGAAGTGCTACCTTTGGTAAAGAAAGAGACAATTACGCCTTTGGCGCAATCATCTCTTCTGGACGGACATACTTGTCGAACTCTTCAGCGGTAAGCAGACCAAGATTGATCGCCTCCTCTTTGAGCGTCGTTCCGTTCGCGTGTGCCGTTTTGGCGATCTTTGCGGCATTTTCGTATCCGATGTACGGGTTAAGTGCGGTTACCAGCATCAAAGAGTCGTTGAGGAACTTCTCGATCTTCTCTTCGATCGGCTCGATCCCCACGGCACAGTTGACATCAAAGCTTCGCATCGCATCGGAAAGCAGTCTGATAGACTGCAGGATGTTGTAGGCAATCACAGGCTTGAAGACATTCAGCTCGAAGTTCCCCTGAGACGCAGCAAATCCCACCGCTGCATCGTTACCCATGACCTGTACGGCGACCATCGTCAACGCTTCAGCCTGCGTCGGGTTAACCTTGCCCGGCATAATGGACGAGCCCGGCTCGTTTGCAGGAATGGAGATCTCACCGATACCACAACGTGGACCGCTCGCAAGCCATCTGACATCGTTAGCAATCTTCATCAGGTTTGCCGCAAGGGCCTTGAGCGCACCGCTGAGCACCACTTCGGCATCATGTCCGGTGAGCGCATGGAACTTGTTTGGCTGAGAGACAAAGCCGTAATCTTTTTCCATAAAGCTGTTGAGCTTGGCTGCCACTCTTTCGGAGAATTCAGGATGTGAATTCAGCCCCGTACCTACTGCCGTACCGCCGATAGCAAGCTCTTTGACATACTTGAGTGCATCTTCGATCTGCTTGAGGTTCGTTTCAAGCATCGCGACATATCCGCTAAGCTCCTGCCCCAGTGTCAGCGGTGTGGCGTCCTGCAGGTGTGTACGTCCAATCTTCACGATGTCCGCAAAGGCTTTTGACTTCGCTTCAAGCGTACCCTTGAGCTGGTTAAGTGCAGGAATCAGGTTGTCCGTTACCGCCACCACCTCAGCGATACGCATACCTGTTGGGTAGGTATCGTTGGAGCTCTGTCCTTTGTTGACATCATCATTGGGGTGTACCAGGTGTTCTTTGGTAAAGTCGCCGCCAAGAATCTCAGTGGCTTTATTGGCTACCACTTCGTTCATGTTCATGTTAGACTGTGTACCGGAACCCGTCTGCCAGACTACCAGCGGAAAATTGTCGTCAAGTTCACCCGCAAGCACGGCATCACACGCTTTGACGATGGCATTTGTCTTCTCATCGTCCATACGTCCGAGCTCATTGTTGACCATTGCACATGCCTTTTTAAGGTTCGCAAAGCCGTAAACGACCTCCATTGGCATCTTCTCTTCACCGATCTTGAAGTTCTGTACCGAACGCTGGGTCTGTGCCGCCCAGTATTTGTCGGCTGGGACCTTCATCTCTCCCATGGTGTCTTTTTCGATTCTATATTCCATTGTATCTCCCTTTGAATTAGTTGAAAAATTGGTTGTTGCGAAGCACTTCGATGCCAGACTGAATGCTCTCGACCGATGTTTTGAACTTCGCTTTGGTCTCATCGTCAAGCGCGATCTCAATGATCTGCTCCATACCGTTCTTGCCAAGGACGACAGGTACGCCTACGGCAACATCGCTGTAGCCGTACTCACCCTCAAGGAGTGCCGAACAGGCAACAACTACTTTGGAGTCGTTGAGGATCGCTTCTACCATGTAGGCAATGGCGCGTCCGGGTGCGTAGTAACCGGAGGTACCCAGATGTCTCACGATCTCCGCACCGCCGTTTTTGGTACGCTCGATGATCTCTTCCATCTCCTCTTTGCTGAGCAGTTCGGCAACATCCACCGAACCTACCTGCACTTCCTGCGGAAGCGGGATCATATTCTGCCCGTGGTCACCGATGACCAGTGTACCGATCTGTCCTGCACCAAAGCCCAGTTTCTTATATATCTGATACGCCATACGCGCACCGTCAAGCGCACCGGAGAGCCCTATGATACGGTTTCGCTCCCAGCCGGTCATCTGCCCTATCACATAGGTCATCACATCAAGCGGGTTGGAGACACAGATGATCACCGCGTCGGGCGAATACTGCATTACATCCTCAACGACACTCTTCATGATTTTGGCATTGATCATCAGCAGATCTTCCCGGGTCATATCCCCTTTTCTGGGAACCCCTGCAGTGATGACAACAATGTCGCATTCACTGACGTCTGCAGGTGTTTCCGCCGCTGTGATGATGGTACTGTTTGGCGCATAGTGTGTCGACTGCCCAATATCGATCGCTTTGCCTTTGGCAACACCTTCGGCAATGTCAAAGAGTACGATCTCGCCGCACGTTCCCATCATGCTTAGAGAGTAGGCCGCGGTTGCACCGACCGCACCGGCACCGATAATCCCAACCTTACGCTTTGTCATCTGCTTCGCTCTCCTCGTTTTCTTCAGCCTCCAGTTCGGCAAAGAAATCCATTTCATACAGTTTGTCGATCATCTCTTTGACTGAAGCGACAGAGTTTTTGAAGCGCTTCTGCTGCAGCGGCTTGAGTGTCATGTTGATCACCTGCTCCGCCCCGCCGGCACCGATCATCACCGGTACACCGGAAACCACATCGGAATAGCCGTAGTCATTCTGAAGCAGAATAGCACAGGAGTGGATCTGGTTGGTATCTTTCAAAATCGCCTCGACCATGACTGTCGTAGACTTTGCCGGTGCATAGTAGGCTGAACCGTTGCCAAGAAGATTGACGATCTCCGCACCGCCGTTGCGCGTTTTGCGCACAATCTCGCCGATCTCTTCGGAGTCGAGCAGGTCTTCGATGGGTACACCGGCAACGGTGGTGAACTTTGGCAGCGGTACCATCGTATCACCGTGTCCGCCCATAACGGTTGCACGGATCTGCCCCGCACCATACTCAAGCTTCTCATAGATGAAGTGTGCCATACGTGCCGCATCGAGAATACCCGCCATTCCCATCACACGCTCTCTAGGGAAACCGGTATACTTGAGCGCAACATAGGTCATGACATCGAGCGGATTGGAGACGACCACAACAATGGAGTCGGGAGCATGTTCTTTGATCTCTTTGGCGTAGCACTTGACGATCTCCGCATTTTTAAGAAGCAGATCATCCCTGCTCATCCCAGGGGTTCTTGGCGCGCCTGCAGTGATAATGACCACATCGGAGTCTGCCATATCTTCAGGCCCTTTGGCCGCTTTGACGATGGTGTGCTGTCTTGCAGCATTGGCTGCCTGAGACATGTCAAGCGCCTTTCCTTTGGCTACATCGTAGTTTCTTCCGCGAAGCACGACATTGTGACACGCACCGTTCATCGCCAGAATGAATGCGACGGTCGAACCGAAATTCCCTGTACCGATAACCGTGACTTTTTTACCTTTTGCCATCTCTATCCTTTATGTTGGTATCATAGGACAGACTTGCGGGCAAAACATCATTCATAACTCCAAAGGGAGCTATCAAAAACATTTTGCAATGCCTGTGAAGTCTTGGTGTCCTATCTATAAGTTATGGATATTCATTTTATCATAAAGAGGGTTACACAGAGCAAAATCGCTCTGTGTGGAGTAGAAAAAAGTAACAAGTGCTACTTTTTGAGCAGAAAAACCGCTTAGATGTTGTCGATGATCTCGTTAAAGGTCACAGACGGTCTCATCGCGATCTCGGCTTTTGTATCATCCGGGTGGAAGTATCCGCCGATATCTTTCGGACTGCCTTCAGCTGCGAGCATCTCTTCAAGGATCTTCGCTTCGTTTTTAACAAGTGCATCTGCAATCGGTGTGAACTTCTCTGCCAGTGCTGTATCCGCTGTCTGTGTGCTGAGTGCTTCTGCCCAGTAGCGTGCTACCCAGTAGTGAGAGGCTTTGTTGTCCGGCTCACCACACTTTCTGCTTGGTGCCTTGTCATTGTCAAGGTACCCTTCGTTTGCCTTGTCGAGTGCTTCGGCAAGTACACCGATCTTGCTGTCTTCAGACTTCTGGTACTCCATTCTGAGTGACTCAGCCAGTGCGAGGAATTCACCGAGAGAATCCCATCTGAGGTGACCCTCTGCAAGGAACTGGTCTACGTGCTTCGGTGCAGAACCGCCCGCACCTGTTTCGAAGAGTCCGCCACCTGCAAGCAGTGGAACGATAGAGAGCATTTTCGCCGAAGTACCAAGCTCAAGGATCGGGTACATGTCTGTCAGGTGGTCACGCAGTACGTTACCGGTTACAGAGATCGTATCTTTACCAGCTCTTACTCTCTCGTTGGTGTAGCGTGTAGCCGCAGTGACATCCATAATCTTGATCTCAAGTCCGGTTGTGTCATGCTCAGCAAGATACTTGTTTACCTTTTTGATCATCTCAGCATCGTGTGCTCTGTTCTCGTCAAGCCAGAAGATCGCAGGGTTGCCTGTAAGTCTCGCTCTCTCAACCGCCAGTCTGACCCAATCTTTGATAGGAATGTCTTTCGCACGTGACATTCTCCAGATATCGCCTGCTTCCACTTCGTGTTTCATCAGTACGTTACCGTTGGCATCAACCACCTCAACCACACCATCTTCAGGAATTTCAAACGTGGTTGGGTGAGAACCGTACTCTTCAGCCTTCTGAGCCATCAGACCAACGTTGGAGACATTCCCCATTGTAGTGACATCGAACTGTCCGTTCTTCACACAGTCAGCCACCATCTCAGCGTGGAATCTTGCATACGTAGAGTCAGGGATGACCGCAACACACTCGAGCGCGTCACCGTTTCTGTCCCATTGCTTACCGCCTTCTCTAACAACAACCGGCATAGAAGCATCGATGATGACATCGTTAGGCGCGTTGAAGTTGGTCTCACCTTTGTCAGAGTCGACCATAGCGATTTTTGGGCTGTCGGAATCGACCACTGCCTGGAATGCCGCTTTGATCTCAGCCTCTTTTGGATGACCGGCAATCTTCTTCTCAAGATCCGCCATACCAAGGTTAGGGTTGACCCCCAGCTCTTTGAAGAGGTCTGCATATTTCGTAAATACCTCTTCGAAGAAGACTTCAAACGCGTGACCGAACATAATTGGGTCAGAGATCTTCATCATCGTCGCTTTGAGGTGGATAGACCAGATGACACCCTTCTCTTTCGCTTCGTCGATTGTCTTTCTAATGAACGCTCTAAGCGCTTTTGCCGACATGAATGTACCGTCAAGAATTTCACCATCGAGTGCATCGACAGACTTGAGCTCTTTGCCGTTAAGCATAATCTTGACTGTCTGTGCCTTGTCGATAGTTACAGACTGCTCGTTGCCGTAGAAGTCTCCGTTACCGTCCATGTGTGCAACATACGCCTTGGAGTTCTCAGCAAACGGCTTGAGTCTGTGCGGATGCTCCTGCGCATACTTTTTAACTGCTCTTGCCGCACGTCTGTCCGAGTTGCCCTCTCGTAGAACCGGGTTAACCGCTGAACCGAGACATACGCTATATTTTGCCTGAATCTCTTTCTCTTCAGCAGTCTGAGGATTTTCAGGATAGTCAGGAATATCAAAACCCTGAGACTGAAGCTCAGCGATACAATCTTTGAGCTGTCCTACAGAAGCAGAGATGTTTGGCAGCTTGATGATATTCGCCTCAGGCTTGAGAACGATCTCTCCAAGTTTTGCAAGTTCATCTTCGGCTTTACCCATTGCAGCGAGAACACGTCCAGCCAGTGAAATATCGACCTGCTCGACATCTACGCCCGCCTCTTTTGCAAACGCTTTTACGACAGGGAAAAGCGAGTATGTTGCCAGTGCCGGTGCCTCATCGATTTTTGACCATAGAATCTTAGGTTTTGACATAGTCATTCCTTTTGTGTGAATTTATTTTGTAGAAGGAGTGTAACATGAATTGAATCACTGCGAAATTAATCAAATAGTTTTCCCCAGATTATACTCGCCTATGTTTCTATTTTACACAAAAAAGGTCTGAATTGGCATTTTTAGAAGCGTCTAAAGGGAAGAAATTGTAACAAAATGTGAGGGAAGTAGATGATTATAAAAGGGGAAAGTGTTACCGAAGCATACACTTATGCTTCGGTAAGCGCTTGGAAGAGAACTTATTTTTCGAGCTCAAATCCAAGCTCTTTGAATGTCTCGACAACCTCTGCATCAATCTTTCTCATATACTCGATACGCTTTGGATCTTTGAAGTCCAAACCGCTGATCCAGTTGTTGACAGTAGAGTATCCGACATGCAGTTCATTCTTCCCTTTTGGAATGTAGAAGTATACCGAACATGGCGCGAACATTCCCGCTTCAGGCTTTCCTCTGTTGAAGATGGAGTTTGAGAATTCGAAGTGGCACAGCAGAGAAACCCAGTACGCGTCATACTTGTCGAAGTCAAGGTCCATATCGCCGTACTCGAACTTCAGGTCAATGAATCCTGCAATGATGAAGTTGTGCTGTGTGAACTTCCCGTCATGCTCCATAACGAAATCTTCGATGAACTCATCCATATCATCCGGTTTCTCAAACTTTTTGACCAGTTTTGTCAGTGTCTTCTTCTGAAGCGGATGCTGTCTTTCGAACACCACTGTCTTTTCAGGCTTCATTGTCTTCTTGACCACATCGTCAAGCCCGTTGACCATTTTGGTGAACTCTGCACGTGTTGCTGCATCTTTCTCTCCGATGATGTCAAGCATCATTTCCGGTGCAAGGTGTCCGTAGTGCGTATAGTCGTCGTTCTTCTTGTCAAGGGTCTTATAAATCAGGAAGTTAAACGGCGTGAATGCCCCGAAATCAGGGTTTTTCAACAGAAGCGGTCTAATCGCTTTTTTATTGATGATGTCATAGAAAGAGATAAACTCGACACCCTTCTCTTTGTACTTCTGATAATAGAAGTTTTCAATGTGCGTGTTCGCTTTCATGATGGCAAAACCGGCTTCACCGATCTTGTTTTTCATCATGTCGTCAAACTGCTTTTCCACATTTCCTTTGTTTTCCCAGAACGTTGCCGTAATGGGCGCCGCGTACGTCGCTGTCAGAATTCCTGCAGCCGCAAAAAAGGCTAACACTGCTTTACTGATTTTCATTTCCATCCTTTTAGAGTAAAATTTACATCAACTATTCTATCGTATCAATATTAAACAAAGCTATAAAAGGCTTGAAGAAAATTGAATACACATTCAAGTGCTACCGGCGATAGTGCAACAGCTGTTTCGGATATCCTGCGGGGTGCTTTATGCTGCCTGAAGTATTTTTATGTCGATTGGCTTCCACCGTTTCGGCAATTTCGACAGCCGCCACCGCTCTGGCTATATCTATCAGTGCTTTGGCCTTCGCAAGTTCTACATTTTTCATCGCTGTAGAGATTTCAGCCCTTGCCGCAGCTTTTACTTCTGCCAGTGTGAGTCCGGCATTCTCATGTGCAATCTGCCTAAGCTCTTCGGTCTGCAGCGCCTTACAGAGCTCCACTTTCGAAACGGCTTTGGCAATCTCAACCATCGAAACCGCTTTGGCGATCCTGACTGCAGAACGGTTCTGAGCAACAGTTACTGCTGCAGCGGGATCAACAAAAGCTTTGGGCGTTTTCAAATCCGCCTGTTCCGCCTCTGCCGTCGCTTCGAGAATAGCTTTAGTTGCCTTTGCCTTGGTTATCTCTACATCTGATATCGCATCGGCAATCTTTTTCAGTGTTTCGGCACGCAAGAGACGCTGTTGTGCCTCGGGGAGTTTGGCATCCTCAGCATGTTCAAGTCTGTCAACAGCTTTTGCGATCTTCTCTTTGGCCCCAATTTTAGTCACCTCTACAACAGCGGTAGCCTCTGCAATCTTTGCAACAGACTCCGCATCGGCAATCTGCTTCTCTGCCTGCCGGTGTACATCCCTCTCATCATGCCGTGATCCACGAGCCGCTTCAATATCACGGGCGGTTGCTTCAAGTGTCCGCATCGCCTCTTCACGTGCCTGTTCTACCGCTTCAAGCGAACGCAGTATCTCTGCCTGTACAGCTTCACGTGAATCTTCCGTTCCCGCTGCGTATAGCGTACTTCCAATAACACCTGCTATCAATAGTGATTTGAGCATACTTATCCTTTTTTATCATATAGTATTATCTATCTATTTCAAAAAGTATAATATTTTTTATCTATTGAACTGATTAAACGGGAGAGGAAGAGGCGCAGTCTATCCTTCGACGGCCAGCGGTTCTTCCCTATAGATACCAAGACTTTTTGCTTCTTCCAGAATAAGATCACTTACCCTGTATTTGCTCTCAATAATCACATCGGCAAGCTTGGATTTGATATGCAGCTCCAGCGGACGCTTGCCAGGGTAGCGCTCTACCAGACACATCAGCTCTTCAACCGTTTTGGCATCAGGCATCAGGTTGACAGCCAAAATCAGCGGCGGCTGTTCCGGCTCTGGTGTATGTTTCTGCTCTTTCTTGACCTTGACCTTCTCTTTCTTCGCATCTTTGAGCGATTCGATCTTGAGGATGTTCATACGGGTGAAGTCACCGTCTTTGGTAATCTTGACCTTAAAGGCGATCGGCTTGGTAATGTCAAAATCCTCTTCAAGCTCCTTGAGACGGTTCTCAAAGAGCATCAGCTCGATGTTCCCGTGCAGGTCCATAATGTTGGCGATACCGAACTTGTTGCCTTTCTTCGAGATCTTCTCCGTAATGCTCTCGATCTTCCCGATGAAAAGTGCCTGTGAGCCGTCGGCAAGATCGTCTATTTCGGAGCTGAGCGTATAGTTGATACTCTCCAGCGTTTCACGGTACTTATCAAGCGGGTGTCCCGAGACGTAGAAGCCCAGAGACTCTTTTTCCATCTCCAGAATCTGCATGGGGTCGAACTCCTCCATCTCTTTGAGTTCGAGCTTGACTGTTGTCATCTCCTCACCCTCGCCAAAGAGCGAGCCTACCGCCATCTTTTTGGCTTCACCCGCCTTCTTGGCAGTATCGATGATCTCCTCGATCTGTGTAAGCATCGCTTTACGGCTGTAGCCGAAGCTGTCAAGAGCACCAGCCTTGATGAGTGATTCGATGACCTTTTTGTTCACTTTGCTCGAATCGATACGTGAAACGAAATCTGAAAAGTCTTTGAACGGTGCTTCCGCTCTGGCTTCGAGAATGAAGCTGATCGCAATGTCCCCCGCTCCTTTGATGGCACCCATACCGAACATGACCACCTCATCGCCGTCGATGTTGGTCGCTTCGAATACCAGTCCGGAGCGGTTGATGTCAGGCGGCAGCAGTTTGATACCCATACGCTTGAGCTCATCGACATACTTGACGACCTTGTCGGTATTGTTCTTCTCCAGTGTCAAGATCGCCGCCATGAACTCTGTGGGGTAGTAGTACTTCAGATAGGAGGTATAGAAAGTGACCATCGCATAGGCTGCCGAGTGGGATTTGTTGAACCCGTATCCGGCGAACTTGACAATCAGGTCGAAGAGCTCTGCGGCTTTGTTTCTGTCAAACCCTTTCTTTTCCGCACCGTCGGCAAACTCCCCCTTGAGCTTGTCCATCTCCTCTTTAATTTTCTTACCCATCGCACGACGCACCAGGTCGGCGCCGCCAAGACTGAAGCCGCCGATCGTCTGGACGATCTGCATCACCTGCTCCTGGTAGACGATGACCCCGTAGGTCGGTTTGAGGATGGGCTCTAGTTCGGGGAACATATAGGTGATCTCCGCACGCCCGTGCTTACGCTCGACGAAGTCATCGAGCATCCCCGACTCCATCGGCCCCGGACGATAAAGGGCCAGCATCGCGATGATATCTTCAAAACCCGAGGGCTTGAGTTTCTTTGCCAGATCCTGCATACCGGCAGATTCGATCTGGAAGAGTCCAAGTGTCTCGCCTGTTGAGATATACTCATAGACTTTGGGGTCTTCGATGTTCTCTTCGACGAAATTGATGCGCTTGCCGTGGCGTTTTTCTACCAGCTGCAGCGCCTCTTCGATGACGGTCAGGGTCTTGAGCCCAAGGAAGTCGAACTTGATCAGGTCGACATCCTCGACATACTTTCCGCTGTACTGCGTTGCCAGCGTATCGAGCCCCGTAGGCTTGAAAAGCGGTGTCTTCTGCCAGAGCGGTTCGTTAGAGATAACCACCCCGGCCGCGTGCGTACCGGCATTTCGGTTGAGCCCCTCCAGCGCCAGGGCATACTCCCACACCCGCTTTGCCTGCGGGTCGCGATCGAGCAGCTCTTTGATCTTGGGCTCTTTGTCGTACGAACTCTTCAGATCGATACCCAGTTCATCAGGAATAAGCTTCGCCATCGCATCGGCTTTGGAGTACGGCATATCGAGCACCCGCGCGACATCACGGATGACCCCTTTTGCAAGCAGTTTACCAAAGGTAATGATCTGCGCGACATTGACCCGTCCGTACTTCTCTACCACATAGTCAAGAATCTCCTGTCGGCGCGCCTGGCAGAAGTCCATATCGATATCGGGCATCGATACACGCTCGGGGTTGAGAAACCGTTCGAAGAGCAGTCCGTAGGGCATCGGGTCGATGTCGGTAATTTTGAGCGAATAGGCTACCAGCGACCCTGCCGCAGAACCACGCCCCGGCCCTACAGGAATACCCATATCCTTGGCCGCCTTGACGAAATCCCAGACGATTAGCATATAGCCGGGGAACTTCATATTGTTGATAATGTCAATCTCCACCTGCAGCCTGTCACGGTACTCCTGATGCTTCTCTTCTGGCACAATCTTAAGGCGCTCCTCAAGTCCTCTTCGCGACTCTTCAATGAAAAGTGTTTTGTCGTTCTCCAGAGAATACTCTTTATCGGGTTCGGGCAGTTCCAGTCCGATGTCTGCTGCACGCTCTCTGGCAAACTTGAAATTCGGCGGCGTGGGGTTACCCAGTTTGATCTCGAGGTTGCACTTGTCGGCAATCTCCTGCGTGTTCTCTATCGCTTCGGGGATATCCGCAAAGAGCTTGGCCATCTCTTCGGGCGATTTCACATAAAATTCGTGCACCGAATGGCGCAGACGGTTGGGGTCGTCATAGAGTTTGTTCATCGCGATACACATGAACGCCTCATGCGCATCGGCATCTTCGGGGTTGGTGTAATGGGTGTCGTTGGTAGCAACCACCTTGATGCCTGTCTCCTGACTTAGCTGCAAGATCTGCTTGTCGATGCGGTGCTGATCGCCGATACCGTGACGCATGATTTCAAGATAGAAGTCATCTCCGAATACCTCTTTGTACTTCAGCGCCACCCGTTTTGCCTCTTCATACCCCTTTGCACCGAATTTCACATTCCGCTCGGAGAGATTCAGCTGCCAGTTGACCTCGCCTTGCAGACAGGCCGAAGAACAGATGAGCCCTTCGGCATGGTCTTTGAGCAGCTCCCAGTTGATACGCGGATAGTAGTAGAACCCTTCGATGTAAGCTTTGGAGGAGAGAAACATCAGGTTTTTGTACCCTGTTTCATTCTTGGCATAGAGACAGAGGTGAAACCGCTGGCGCACCGACTTGTCGCCGAGTTCAGGCTGATTGTGCACATAGGCTTCCATCCCGATGATGGGTTTGATGCCTTCTTTTCGCATGGTGTTGTAGAAGTCGATGGTCCCGAACATATTGCCATGATCGGTCATCGCCACCGATGTCATCCCCAACTCCTTGACCTTCTTGGCAAGTGCCTTGATCTTGTTCGCACCATCAAGCAGCGAATACTCGGTGTGGAGGTGGAGGTGGGTGAATTGGGGCTTATCGGACATTTGAGAACCTTTTTGAAAATCTTTTTCTAACAATCTTTGGTTTAATGTCAAACTCAACTTGCATGACGATGCTCTAAGATGAGATCACCGATTTCCATATCAAGTTTAGCCATTTCGGTCAATAAAGAGTCGATCATAACCCGGGTAGACTCATCACTCGTCTTTTCAAATATCTTTTCAACCACGTCATAATTGTCATCCAGTGCAAACTGCAATGCTCTGAGTTTTTCTTCATTGAAGTTGAGATCATCCAAGATATCACGAAAACCGCTGACCATCATCAAAGCGATCTTTATAGCATCTTTTATTTCATCGAGAGAGGCTGCATCGTGTCTCTTTTCATACTCATTAAGAGGAAGCACTATAGTCTGTTGCATATACTCAGTATCCAATACCGGAATGTACGGCACACTCATTTTGTCTCCTCTTTTGATGGTTTCTTGCTATTATAACATAAGTCTGCCACCTGCCGCTCAGACGCACAAAAAGCACATATTCTGTTGCATATGCTTCATACTAAAAGCTTTTTCGTAGGAAAAGCATACCGAAACTCTTCACTCTTCGTTCTTCACTATTCACTATTCACTATTCACTAAAATATAGCAGAGGTTTTGTGAAAATGGGTTGAAAAATATATTCACTTCCAATTGAAATATTTTCTCATCAAACAAGCTCTTAAAAACATATTATAAATTGTTTAAATATTCGCAAGCTGACAATATTTTAACTGCATCAAAAAAGTCATTCTCAAAGCGTAGTTCCAATAGACGATATACTTCTTTTGTATCAGATGTCGTGATGTCTATGAAAATAGTTCGAATTGATTTAGGCTGATCAATAACTGACCGCAGGTAGATCAAGGGATAATAAAGTTGCAATAGGGAAAAGTTGTCAAAATACCTACTTCCAGTTTTTGCTTCAAATATAATAATCTCTTCCTTATTTTCAAGAACCAGATCTATTTCAAACTGAAATCCAGGATGGATAGTTTTATTACCTTTAGCTGTTTTAAACTGTAGAGGTTTAGTTATTTTTATCTTACCAAACTGCCCATATAGCAGACGTTTATATCTTTTGGTTTTTATTTCATGTTCAAAAACTGCCAACCTTGTATTATCAACAAAATGATTGATATAGCCTAAAGCAACCGCTTTATTCAGATAGGCATTTTCATTTCTTTGAAAATTTGCTCTAAGTGTAGCGGGAATATAGTTTTCTATGGGAGTAATATTAGAAGTATCCACTTTTTCAAATCTTATATTCGTTAAGTCAAAAAAAACTTCACCTTTATAAAAAAAGAATTCTGCAGGCCCTGCTCTTACAGGTATAATACTGTTTTTCCGAAAAAATTCTGGAATATCTTTTAAGTAGTAAACCGGGATCCATTGTCCCGGCTTCCCCTTATCAAGGTCAGAAGCACTAAAGTTTGAATGTTTTTCGTTAAAAGGGTTGAATTGTGTTTTGTTTGGTAAAAAACTTTGTTCGGATACTAAAAATGCTTCGAATAATTCAGACTTTTTATCTTCAATAATATGCAGTACTTCCTGCCAATCTTTTTGTGCCATTTTTATTTCTTAAATTTCTAGAGTTTATTTTGAGACTACAGTATTATATCCTCTTTAAAATTCATTTATATACACTACTCTCCATAGAGATTAGTGTTGTTGAGGGTGTAGAATTAACTCTTGTTAACAAGATGCCAACTCAAATATTATAAACAGTATTTAAAGTTTATCCCCTTCAAGCGCTTCTCTCGCAGCTACTTTGTTTAACACATCCAATGCATGCTCTTTTGAACCTCTTTGGGCTCTCTCTTCAAGATATGAAACCGTCTTCATAGAAGCGATCTTCTCTGCCAGTGCATTGACAATAAATTGGTTCATAGAAACCTCTCCTTTGAGAGACTCTATCTCTTTCTTGTAGTCATCGGGTATTCTTAGAGCAAAATTCATAATAAAACTCCTTGCTGTTGCAAAAGTATACAATATCAACTTAGAAAAAATAAGACACATATCTTTGTATCCCAAAAGCTACATTCACCCCACCCTCTCCAAAACCCGCATACTCTCCCTATCCATTTTCGAAAATGCAAACCACTTTTTACCCAAATCCTTCAAACTCGCACCGATGTGATACACCTCCGTACCGTCAATGATGAGAAACCTGTCATGGGATTTTTTGAATGTCTGTAGCGTGATGTTGGTGTATTGTGTTTTGTATTTCTGGTAGTCAAGTTTGAGCTGTCTGCTGATGGTGTGGGTATAGATGGTCACTTCTATCTCAGGGACTTTGGCAAAGAGTGTCAAAGTCGTCTCGTTGATGTAGTTGTCGATCAGGACTATCGACTTCTTGGCACTTTTGATTAGCTCATTGACAAACACATATGCATCAAAAACTTGTCCATCAAAGAAAATGCCCTGAGTTGGCTTGATTGATTTGTCCTCTATTGCTTTGAAAATTTTCTCAAAGTTTTGATCATGTAGAGACAATCTTTGCTCAATCCTCTCAAATCTTTCGAACATTGGCAAGTTTGATGCGATCATCCTTCTCATCGTTACAAAAGCTTCGATGATCTTGATACTCACTTCAATAGCTCGGTCACTTTTAAGCACGGCACTAAGCATTGATACACCCTGTTCAGTAAAGACATAAGGCAGAACTGTAGAGTGCTTAAGGGTTTTGTACCGGTCACATTTTGTGACCAGTTCATTTTTTTCATCTTCCAACAGCTGAAACCTAAAAGTGTCTGGAAATCTTTTGATGTTTCTCTTAACAGCCTGATTGAGCACTTTGGTCTCTACCTGATAGAGCTCTGCCAAGTCCCTATCAAGCATCACCTGCTTACCACGAATATTATAGATCCGGTTTTGTATACTTTGCTCACTTACAGTCAATTCATCCATCATTATAGTCCTCGAAACTCATAAAACTACCATCAAATTTTATTACATTTTAACAAGCCAGAGCAAAATCATGACAAATTGTCATTTTTCCATCAAAATAGATTTATGTTATATGAAAACATAGACTTCAAAGTCTTCAGGAAGATCATCGATGCAGCATAAGATAGAAACGAGTTAAATTCTACTTCTCCATCCGCCATACCCATACCAGCAGTGCTGCACCGATGCCGATATTGACCCAGCTGACACCATCGGCGAACATCTTTTCAAGCTGTGCGTATAACATACGCTGCATTGCAAGCGGTTCGGTGATGCTGTGGGCATGTGCCCAGTTTATGAGTTCGGGCTGCCAGATATAGGTGATGAGTTCGGGAACAAAGAAAAAGAGAATAATACCAACGACACCCCAGAGGGTGCGTTTGGGTTTGATAGAGTCGACTGCCTTTTTGAGTTTGGGGTCATTCTCCATTCTGTTATGAAGTTTTTGGAGTTTTTGCTTCATAGAGTTGATCTCTTTACAAAGAATTATGCGGGGCTGAAGCCTCCGATTCCAAAAAAGATAGCACTAACAGTAAGAAAGAAGCATACCCTCTTTGATCTGCTGCGCAGTCTCTTCACCGACAAGTCTTTTGACAATCGCCAGTCCGAAGCAGACTGCGGTACCCGGCCCCTGTGAAGTGATGACATTTCCGTCTTCAACTACCTTTTCATCGGCCACATAACCGGGGTGGTCGATCTCTTCTACTGCACCGGGATAGGCGGTATAGCGGTCGCCAAGCACGCCCGCTTTTTTCAGCGCATAGGGTGCGGCACACATCGCACCGACAATCTTCTTCTCTTTGAACTCGCGAAGCAGCTCCTGAACGCGTGCATTCTCCGCCAGCGCATAGGTGCCTCCCCAGCCTCCGGGAAGCACTATCATATCAAAATCATCGACGATGACACTGTCGATGGAGGTATCCGCTTTGATAGTAATGCCGTTGGCACCGGTGATCAGATCACCGTGCAGTTCATCTCCAATATATGCCAGACGTACATCGATGCCGCCGCGGCACATCACGTCTGTCAACGCCACCGCTTCAAGCTCCTCAAACCCTTTTGCCAATGGTAACAGTACACTTGCCATAATTATGCCTCCTTGTTTAAGATATGGTTTACAATTCTATAACCGTGATTGAGTGCGATCGCGATGGAACCGCCGCTTTTAAACGCAATATCTCCGGAAATATACATGCCGGGCACTTCTGTTTCATAGTTCTCATCGAAAATCGGCTCTCCGTTTTCATCGAGTGTGATGCCGCAGGATTTTAAAAAGTCTTTGGGGGTTGTGCCGCCGATGGCGTAGATAACACGGTCAAAAAGTTCAGGACCGTCCGTAAAGTTGACCTTTACCTTGCCGTGTTCATTCTCCAGACTCTCAATATCCACGCCCAATTTGGTACGCACCGTCTCTTTGTTACAGTATTCTGCGATCATATTCCGGTTGGTCGGGTTGGGGCGGCTCAGGCTCTCCCGGCGATAGTTCAATGTCACATCATTGCTCTCACTGAGATCACACGCATATTCCACCGCACTGTCCCCGCCACCGACGACCAGTATCTTTTCACCACTGCCGCATTTGTCAAGATTGAAATTGATCTGTGATTTCAGTGAAGGCGGAATTTTGTAGGAGGGTTTGTTAGGCTTTCCCATGCGTCCAATACTGACAATGACATGTTTTGCCAGGTCCGTTCCGCAGCCGCTATGGACATGAAAAACACCCTCTTTTTTCTCGATTTTTTCTACCGCGCAGTTGAAACGGGTATCGATTTTATCATCATCGAGCAGTGCATCGAAGTAGTCAAGTGTACTCTCTTTGGTACCGTCAGTGAAATCGATATTCCCTTCAAGCTCTACAGCCTGTCCCTGCCAATCTTTGTCAACACGCTTATTGTCTTTGTAAAACTGTCGGATGGTATGGGAATGGTTCTCTGTTTTCTCGATCATCAACACCTTGTCGACGCCAAGCATTTTCGCCTCCACTGCAGCACCGATTCCACCGGGACCGCCTCCGACGATAATCAGGTCATACACCTTTTCCATACCATCCACTCCTTATGCTGTTTGCTGTAAAAATTCTATCACGCTTTTACAAACGAAGCACTAACAGGAAAAATTTCAAATCAGTTGGGAATCCTCACCTTCGCATACATACCCGGGAAAATGTTAAGCCCTTTCTTGTCGAACGTCACACGCATTTTGATCTTGTGCGTCATCGGGTTGGCATCGGGGATGATGGCGTGAATCGTACCGATCGTTTTGTAATGCAGTGAAGGGATCTCTACAGGAATACGCATTCCCTCCTTGACCTTGCCGATGATGCTTTCGGAAATTGACACATCGATTTCAAGGTTTTCCGTATCGACAATCACAATTGCCAGCATACCCGGCATAATCATATCGCCCACTTTAATGTTTTTCTGCACAACGACACCGTCTGAAGGCGCTTTCATCTTCAGGTAGTTGAATACCACTGCCATCTGCTTGACCTGTTCCGCCGCATGCTTGACCATAATCTTGGTCGACTCCATCATCGCTTTGACATTTTCTATCTGTGTCTCCATGTCATCCCAGTCAAAACCGTTCATACCGAAATTCTTTTTTGCACGCTCGCGCTTTTTGTTGAGTACATGGAGACGCTCTTTCCAGTACTCCAGCGCAAGCTGCGCCTGTTCAAGCATCAGGTTTGACTGTGTTTTGATAATATCGAACTCTGCCGATTCTATCTCATAGAGATCATCTTCACGTTTGACCTTGTCGCCAAGCTTGACATAAACCTTTTTGACATATCCCATGTAACGGCTTCCGATCATCTTCTGGCCATCCGAGATCACGGTACCGGTCAAAACAATATCTCCTCCCCACACCGTTGTCATGAGTAGAAAGGTTACAAATAGAAATTTTTTCATTGACACCCGGTTACCATTTTCTCAGACGTACATGACACTGCATACATTGACCGATGATCTTGCTGTACTCCTGAAGCGCCTGTACCGCATCACCGTCTGCAAAACGCTCTTCAAGGGTCTGTGCCTTGTTACGGATCTTCTTCTGAATTTTGTTGGTCATCTTAAGATTGTTGTTAAGCCACTTTTCGTAAATGTCTTTATTGTTAACCTCCTCATCGATCGGACGGATCTTGATAATCGTATCTTTGAGTACTTTCGTCCCTGCTTTGATAATATCGAGATTGTTATAGAGCAGTCCGGACTGGATATCCTGCATTGCCTGTGCCATCTTCTGCATATCTGCAATTCTGTCCGCCTGAGTATACCCTTCAGCGTTTACCAACGTTGTACTACCTATAATAAGGGCAGTTGCAACCTGCAGCCATTGCTTTTTCATTGTATCTCCTTATACATTTCATAAATCGTGTATCGCCATTGTAGCATATTGTCTTTAATTACTCAATCCTATTTATAAACATCACCTAAATTGATGACATTTTTTTATAAAATTTAAGTTTTTATTTAAACTATTGGTGATAAGATTGTGCTACATCAAAAAAATATAAAGGATACAACGATGAAAAAAACCCTATTGATCTCCTGTGTAGCGGCAGCTGCTCTGATGACTAGTGCACAAGCTGATTTCAGCTTCGGTGACATGTTCAAGGATATGAAAGAGGCAGCCATCAGTATGAGTAAAGACGCAAAAGACAGCGTCGAGTCCATGAAAGACGGTGCGGTTGAAACCAGTAAAAGTGCTGAGCGTACAGTTACCAATGTAAGCCATGATGCAAAAGATACTTCAGTCAAAGTATCTGACGACCTGAAAACAGCACAGGTTTCTACCTCTAAAGATGTTAGAGATGCGACTGTTGAGGTGGCAGAAGATACCAAAGACTCTATCACCAACACTACAAAGGATCTTAAAGACTCTACTACAATCGCTTCCAAAGATATGAAAGACTCTGCGATCTCTGTCTCAAAAGATATCAACGATGCAACAAAAACTGTCTCTAACGATTCAAGGGACTCTGTGAAAACTGTCTCCAACGACTCAAGAGATTCTGTAAAGACTGTTTCCAACGACAGCCGTGACTCTGTCAAAACAGTATCGAACGACTCAAGAGACTCTGTGAAGACTGTCTCCAATGACTCAAGAGATTCTGTAAAGACTGTTTCCAACGACAGCCGTGACTCTGTCAAAACGGTATCAAACGACTCAAGAGACTCTGTGAAGACTGTCTCCAACGATACAAGAGATTCTGTCAAAGAGGTTTCCAACGATCTTGATGAAACTTCAAGAACGATCTCCAACGACACAAGAGACTCTGTCAAAACTGTTTCCAATGACTCAAGAGATTCTGTAAAAACAGTCTCTAACGACACAAGAGACTCTGTCAAAGAGGTTTCCAACGATCTTGATGATTCGACAAAAACCATCTCCAACGACAGCAGAGATTCTGTCAAACGAGTTTCAGATAACGCGAACGACTCTGCAAAAACTGTTTCAAAAGAGACAAGAAAGTCTGTCAAAGAAGCAACAGACGACAAATAAGCGGCCAGCAGGTCCGCTTCCTTCCGCTGCCAAAGATACCTTTGGTAGCTTTTCACTTTCACTTATTAAAAATTATCACTTCGATTCATTTTCTATATCATCTTTATGCTATCCTGTTATATATGTTTTTCTTTGAACTATTCAAAGAGATGCACTTCGAGAAAAAGGATGCCCATGCACACACTACACCCCCTGCTCCGATACATTCTGATTATGCTGCTGCCTGTACTGATCTTCTCAGCACAATCTCCCAATATTGAACGTGAAAATGCACTGGCTGTATTTTACGTTCTGGACGGCAATGCCGAAAAAGCATACAACAAACTGGTAGAAAAGGAGATCAAAAAGGTCGGATTTATCATGGCAGATCCGCACCACCGTGTTAACGACCAGTATGAAGCCAAGTACGGCTCTACCACACTTGACGTACTCAGCTTCTTGCCGGCAGTCAATGATGACTTGGTGATGAAACTCTTCAACAATGATCCGAGGCTGGCAGGATTCTCTCCGTTTAACATGCTCATCTACAAGAAGAAGTCCGACAAAGTTACCCATGTCGGCCACCTCATGCCAAACGCAATGCTCGACATCCTCGGCGTTACCGATGAGAGTGTCCGAAAACCCTTTATCGAGTCGTTCGACAAACTGGACAGCTTTGTAGAGTCCTACTTCAAATCCAACGGTTTGAAGTATAAAACCGAATATATTCCATATAAAAACGCTACCAAACAGAAGATGATCACCTTCGAGTACACTTTCGACAGACCTGAAGATCTTGACGAGTTCATCGAAGAGTTTCAAAACAAGTTTGAACTTGCTTTCATCGACAAACACTATCTCATTGCCGGCTTCCACAACTTCATGGATACTGACAATGGCGAAGAGTATCTTGAAGGCTTCGATGCATTCTGGAGCTACTCACTGTGTCACCTGACCTACTCCTACAACGTCTTCGATACTGAGGGTGCACGCCCTGATGCCGGACTTTTCGCACCTTGCACAATGTATGTCTACATCAAAAAGGGCAGCAACAAAATGGTACTCGGCATGCCAAGTCTTGCCAATGTTAAAAATACTTTGCATATCACCTCCCCAAAACGCGTGGGTTGGATGGACAAGCTCGACAGAGAGATCCCGCAGATACTAACGGCTATGGGTATGCAGGCAGTCACAAATGTCAATCCACTCAAAGAGACGCCAAAGCCCATCAAAATCGATATGACACCTTACGGTGCCGTTGCAGGTACGGTATTCAGCAAAGAAGAGCAGAAATCAATGGCCAAAGAGGCACCAAAAGCGGTAGCCCAAGAGAGTAAAAAGCCAGAGACTGATCCCAAAAAAGAAGCTGCCAAACCAACAGTACCTGCAAAACCGAAAACACAGTCTATAGAAAATGGCGGAAATACTGTCAATATTGTCATACCTGTTCCACCGAAGGTACCTACACCGGTTAAGGTCAAAACAAAAAATGGCGGATTGACGCAACTGCGTGCCATACAGTTTTCCAAACGTGTACCTCCAGGATATATCCCACCGGAAGAGAGAAAGCGTGAAGAGAAGCCAACAAACACTACGACCAAAGTCGGCGAAGTGGACAAAGGGCGTATAGCAACCTACCTCAGAGCACCCTATATGGATGTGGCAGAGGCCAAAAAGAAACTGGAGCAAGCCGGCTTCAAAATAGTTGCGGTTGCCCCCCTAGACAAGAAAAAGCAGCTGACAACTATTGTCTTTACCAACGATGCGCTTGAAAAGTTTGCAGTCGAGAACAATGCGGAGTTCCTGGCTTCACTGCGCCTGCTTGTCGACAAGAAAGACAATCATGTTTCCATCACCAATCCGCTCTATATGGCACGTGCATTCATTCAAAAAGATGCGTTTGACACAACAGTACCCAAGGAGATCCTTACAAGTCTCAAGGAAAACTTCAAGGGACTGGTCAACTCAAAAGACAAACTCAAATACAACCTGTTGCCTAACTACCGCTTCATGAACGGTATGCCGCAGTACAAAGATATGGCGGAAGTCGCCATAGGCAGTGACCTGTATCAGAATATCCACGGCAAAAAACAGGTAGTCTTCGAACAGAAGCTTCCAAACGGTGCCGTACTCTTCGGTATGACATTCAGAAAACGTACCCAGAAGTTCCCATACCGCATCGGTACCAACAATGCTGCACTGCTCCCCTACCCTGTTCTCATCAAAGGCAACAAAGCCTACATCATGGACCCCAAGTACTACATATCGGTCATGTATCCACTGCTGAAGATGTCTGAGTTCATGACCATCGCCACAGTGCCTGATGCCATTCTCAAAGAGGCACAGCGCGTCTTCAGGAAGAAGAAATAAGTGCAGGTAGCAGGTAGCAGGTAGCAGGTAGCAGGTAGCAGGTAGCAGGTAGCAGGTAGCAGGTAGCAGGTAGCAGGTAGCAGGTAGCAGGTAGCAGGTAGCAGGTAGCAGGTAGCAGGTAGCAGGTAGCAGGTAGCAATTTTGTAAAGTTTACCTGTTGCACACCTTAAATCTTATGTGGAAGCGAAAGCTTTAGCTTCGCCCTAACGTTTATTGACTCAATAACGTCAAGATCCCGCATCGAGTGCGGGATGACAACTTCCCTTGGAACTGAAAACCTTACTCTATTGGATGACAATCCTCTCTCACGTCAAATAGCTGAATAACGTATGACGAGAGTAAACTCTCCAATTCCTGAAAGTCTAAAAATTTATGTGAAGTATGCATGCAAAGATAAGAAAGAGGAAAAGTGTATATTTGGAAGCGAACATGCATTCTCGCCTCCATGCAAAGCGTATTACTTCGCTTTTTCGAGATACTCACCCTCGACGGTATTGACCTTGATCTTGTCACCTTCAAGAACGTGGAACGGTACCTGTACAACTGCACCACTGTTGAGTGTTGCAGGCTTCTTGCCGCCCTGTGAGTCACCTTTGAAGTTTGGCGGTGTTTCAACAACTTCGTAAACATATGTGTTGGGGATCTCGACAGAGATCGCCTTGCCGTTGTGGAAAAGGATCTCCGCTTCCATTCCGTCTACCATAAAATCAAATGTCTCTTTACCAACCTGCTCGTGTGTCAGACCGATCTGCTCAAACGTTGTCGTATCCATGAATTGCAGCATCTCACCGTCATCATAGAGGTACTGCATTGTCTTCTGCTCAAGTTCAGGTACTTCGAATTTGTCTCCAGCATGTACCGTCTTCTCGATCACTTTTCCGCTCTGAAGATTCTTGATCTTGATACGTACGAACGCCGCACCTTTACCCGGTTTGACGTGCTGAAATTCTATCACCTTGTAGGGGTTGCCATCAAGCTCGAGTCTTACCCCTTTTTTAATATCGCCCATACCAATTGTAGCCATAGTCTGTCCTTTGTCATAAATTGGGAGATTATAGCAAAGTGTTGATAAAAGTAGCGGGTAGCGGGTAGCGGGTAGCGGGTAGCGGGTAGCGGGTAGCGGGTAGCGGGTAGCGGGTAGCGGGTAGCGGGTAGCGGGTAGCGGGTAGCGGGTAGCGGGTAGCGGGTAGCGGGTAGCGAATTTTTCATGGCTTACTTGATAAAAACCTTAAAAACACCGTCATTCCTGCGAAAGCAGGAATCTTCGCACCAACAAGCCAAGGAACATCAATATCCCGCATCGAGTGCGGGATGACAAGAGGGGATGGATTTTGTAAAAAACCCAATAACCAATATACCAGTTACCAATAACTATACTTGGGATCAAGTCTTGGATGACAAATGAGAAGAAGCATCTGCTCCCTCCTCCCTGCCACCTGCGCTCTATTCAATCCTATTTCGTAATGGCGATATTGTTCACATCGCAGGAGTCGGCAGGTTTGAAGTCCATCGCTTTAGCATTATGCATCAGTACAGGAACAAAGATGAGCGATACAAAGACCGCGGCTACCGTTCCGGAGATGAGTGCGACACCCAGTCCGCCAAAGACCGGGTCGGATGCCAGGAGTGCCGAACCGAGGATGATGGCAACTGCCGTCAGCGCGATCGGTTTGGCACGTGTGGCAGTTGCTACGGCGATGGCTTTGCGTTTCTCCATGCCATGACACTCCATCAGCGACTTGGTAAAGTCGATCAGCAGCAGCGAGTTACGAGAGCTGATCCCCATCAGGGCAATGAAGCCGATAAGCGATGTAGCTGTCAGGAAGAAAGTCTCACTCGTAAAGAAGTTCGCCACCCAGTGTCCGAGGATCACTCCAATGAGGGAAAGGAACGACCCTAGCAGAATGATACCGCTGATGGCAAAGCTCTTGTAGTAAATCACCAGCAGCAGGAAGATGAGCACCAGTGCAGCAATAAACGCACCACCGAGGTCACGGAACGTGTCAAGCGTAACCTTCATCTCCCCGTCCCAGCGCAGTAGAAACTTCTCTCCGGTACGTTTGTCTGTCAGATGCAGGTCGAACATATAGGTACTCATACCCGGCTCTTTGGTCACATTGTATTCGCGTGAGAAGTACTCGATCATCTTCTCTCTTGCATCCAGCAGCGGATATACCTGTGAGACCATATCTGTCTCGGCGGTGACGTTGATCATACGGTCAAGGTCTTTGTGCATGATCTTGGGGTTGGACTTGACCTTTCTGATATTGACCACTTCACTCAGCGGTACCATCATCCCCTTCATATTCATCAGGTTGAGTGACGAGAGTTTACTCAGCAATGCAATACGGCTCTGGTCAGGCAGCGTCTTGCTGCGCTTTGCCAGCACCAGGAACATTGGGATCTGGTCGGGGTTGTTCTTGGAGTTCTTGTGTGCAATCTCCATCCCTTCAAACGCCAGATAGATAATGTTGTTTACCTGTTCTACACTCAATCCGCTGCGTGCAATCTTCTCCTTGTCGGGGATCAGTTCATACTTGTCAAAAATATCGTCTGCCATCACGTCCACATCGACCAGCCCTTCTGTCTTTTGCAGTATCTTCGCTGTCTGGTAGGAGATGGTACGGATTTTGTCAAGGTTGTCACCGTGTACTTCCACAACAATCGAAGCAAGCGTCGGCGGCCCGGCAGGCTGTTCGATGAAGCGGATATTCGATCCTTTCACGATCGGCTCACACTTCTTCTTGACAACAGGTCTCAAGCGGTGCACCATCGTAAAGGAGGCTTCCTCTCGAGTATGTTTATCTGTAAGGTTGACAGCGATCTCCGCAACGTTTTCCGTATGCTTCATCGCCGAACCTTTTACCAGTCCTGCATAATCAAGCGGAATCCCCTGCCCCAGGAAGAGTTCAAGGTTCATGATCTCTTTTTCATTCTTGATCGCATCGATGACACACTCACTCACCTGTTTTGTCTGCTCTATGGAGCTTCCGGTAGGGGTATCGACATAGATCGAGAAGGTATTGTCACTCTTGCCCGGGAGCATCTTCGCACGTACCAGCTTTGTCGGGAACATCATCAGTGTGCCGAAGAATGCCAATGCCGTCAAAATGATCACCAGACGCTTTTTCTTTTTGCTGCCGAGGATAGTGTAGATGAAATGCTCAAGCCCTTTCATTATTTACCCCCTTTTTTATCATGCTTATGGTGGTGTGTCGGCTTCTTCAAAAGCTTCAGACTCAAATACGGCGTAAAGATGTATGCCACAAAAAGCGACGCAATCAACGCTACCGGCACATTCAGCGGAATCGGTTTCATGAACGACCCCATCATGCCCCCGACAAAAGCCATCGGCACCATCGTCAAAATGATCGCCAGTGTCGCCACGTTTGTCGGCGCACCGATCTCGTCTGTCGCTTCGATGAGGAGTTCATCCATCTCTTTGCTGTCAACATCATGCGCATGCAGGTGTCTATGGATATTCTCAATCACGATAATTGCCGCATCCACAAGCAGTCCCAGCGACAGCAGGAAGGCAAAGAGAGTGATACGGTTGATCGTCTGCCCGGAGAGGTAGGCGACAAAAAGTGTTACTGCCAGAATTGCAGGAACGGTAAAGGTGACGATGAGCGACTCCTTCCATCCCAGTGCAAACACAAGCATCAGTGCAATAATCACGATGGTGATGATCAGGTGATGCATCAGTTCGTTGACCGCCTCATCGGCGCGTACACCGTAGTTACGTGTAATGACATACCCAACCCCCTCTTTGTTGAGCTCCTCATCGTGCTCCTTGAGTACTTCGAGCACATCCTCGGCAACAAAAACGGCGTTGGTTCCGGCAAGTTTGGAAACTGTCAGCGTCACCTGGTTCTTCTCCTCTCCCAGCTTTTCGTCACGCTTCCCTTTGAAACGCACCTTTGCCGTTTTAAAGTTCTGAATATCAATGCCGTCTGTTACTGTCGCCACATCCCGAAGATAGATAGGCGATCCCATATACTGTGCGACAATGACATTTTTGACATCATCCACACTCTCGATGGCGTTCTTGACTCCGAAAATAACCAGTTTGTTCTTCTGCGTACGACCCTTGACATCGGGAACATCTACGGCTACTGACTGTACCGCTTTCATGATCTGGCCAAGCGAAAGGTGGTAGGCGGAGAGTTTCCCCATATCGACTTCAATGTTGTACTGCTCTTTTCTGTTCCCCTGTACTGTCGTCTTGGCGACATTCTTGACGGCATTGATCTTCTGCTGCAGTTTTCGTACAAGCTTGAAGAGTTTTACATCATCGACACTTTTCTCTTTGGCGTAGAATGCAAACGTCAGGATGGGGATATCAATATCGATATCGAAAGGTTTAATCAGCGGCTGCATGACCCCTTTTGGCATCATATCCATATTCTGCATCACCTTGTCATAGAGCTTGAGGTTTGCATCTTCTCGGTTCTCACCGATGTAGTACATGACACTGACCGTACCATAGTTGTCGAACGCCTGACCGTAAATATGCTCGATTCCCTTAATCTCTCGCAGTTTACGCTCCAGCGGATTGATAATGATGTTCTCGATCTCATGTGGACTCGCTCCGGGCATCGCTACAACCACAGCACCGCCAGAGATGGCAATCTGCGGATCCTCTTCACGCGGCATCACGTTGAGCGCCAGATAACCCATAATAAGCAAAAAGGCACCCAGTACAGCCGTAAGCGGGTTATGCAAAAACCCTTTGGCAAGCTTTCCTGCATAGTCGGTAACCTGATACTCTCGCTTATTTTCCATTGTCTGACCTTATGATCACTTTGGCATACATTCCCGGATAGATCGATTTGTTCGAATGGTCAAATTCGATCTTGATCTTGAACTTGTGTGTCATTGGGTTGGAGTTGGGGATGATCGAAGAGATTGTTCCCTCTGTTTTGAATGCAAGTGACGGAATGAACACTTCCACCTTTTTCCCGAGGTTGATGTGTCTAAGCTGTGTTTCGGAAATTTCCGCCACGATCTTCAGACGACTCAGGTCTGTAAGTACGACTGCAGGCATTCCCGGAATTGCCATCTCGCCTTCGTTAATCTTCTTGGCGACGATCACCCCGTCATTAGGTGCGGTAATGCGGAGGTATTTGTACTGGTTGAGTACCTCCTCTTTTTTCGCAAGCGCCTGGTTGACCTGCTCCTGGGCGATCTTTACCATATCTTCAAGGTTCTTTGCAGCCAATTCGAGGTTCTCCACCTCGTATTTGGAGACCATATTCTTTTTAAACAGACGCTTGTGACGCGCAAGGTTGATACGCACATTGTTAAGCTGGTTTCTGTTCATCTGCAGTGCCAGTCTCGCCTGGGAGATTGCAAGGTCAACCTGGCGTTCCGCCGCTTCGATATCCTTGGAGTCGATCTCGTAAAGCAGCTGCCCCTTTTTGACAATATCGCCTTCGCTTACAGCCATATTTTTGACATATCCCATATAGCGGCTTGTCATCATCTTCTGGTTGTCCGAAACAACTGCCCCGCTGAGTTCAAACTCCACTGCATGCAGCAGCGTTGTCGCTGCCAGCATCACCATCATCATCCATTTTTTCATACTGCGCCTCCTCTGTTCAAGATACTGTCAAGCTCGAATATTTTCGTATTGCGTTTGTTTTTGGCACCAAGCAGTTTAAGCAGCATCTCAAGCTCCTTGGACTGCTTGATGAGCACGTCGGAGATGGAAACCATCCCCTCTTCATAACGTGTTTTGTAGTTTTGGTACACCCTGCGCGCATACTTAAGCTGCTTTTTGTAACTATTGATATCTGCATCGATACTGAGAATCTCCGTTCGCAGCTTTTTGGCTTTAAGGGCAATCCCCTTTCGTGCAAGCATCACCTGGTCTTTGGTCTTGAGGTAGTTCAGACGCGCTTTCTCCACCTCTTTTTCATCCTCGCCGCCGCTGAAGAGGTTCCACTTCATCTGCACACCGACCGTATAAGCATCTTTCCCGGTAAAATTATCCCAGAGATGATCGTCTGCACTGCCGTACTCTGCAAACGCACCCACTTCGGGCAGATAACGGGACTTTTCGAGCTCCATAGCATGACTGGAGATTTGAAGTCCGAGCTCCGCTTTCTGGATGTCAAGGTTGTTCCGCTCGAGAGCCGCCCGGCTGACACTCGGCATCGGTGCCGATTCGCTTACGTGCTGGATGCTTTTGACATCGGTATTGAGCAGAAAGGAGAGGAACTGGTACGCCAACTCACGGTTGAGCTTCGCCTGGTTGTACATACTCTGCGCTTCTGCCTTACGCGCCTGCACTTCAAGCAGGTCGGTCTCTTTGGCATACCCCTCTTTCTGCATCGACTTGACGACATTTTCCAACGTGCTGATGTTCTTGATGATCTTTCTGAGGTTGACAATGTAGTTCTCTACCAGTGAGATGTCGTAATATGCCTTTTTGGTCTCATAAATCTTTGCGTTGAGAAGCTTTCGGTGATCGAGAAGACTCATCTCGTAAAGCATGTTGCTGATTCTGCCGTACTCAGTCAGCTTCCCGCCGGTATAGAGTGGCAGCATATAGGAGAGTTTGGTCTGGAAGTGGTTACGGGCACCGGGGTAATTGAGATCTTCAGGTGCAATTTGCAGAATGCTGCCACCATTCTGGGCAAGCCCCTGAGTAAATGCAGCAAAGTTTCCACCGGAACTCTGTGCAGCCTGACCAATCGCCCCCATAAAATCTGAAAATCCAAAGTCAGCAAAAGTTGCTTCCCGGCTCTGCAGCTTGAATCCAAAGACATTCAGGGCATCATTGGAACGAATGGCCGCAATGGTCAGGTCTGCCCTTCCGTAGTTCTTGGCCTCGACAGCTTCAGCTTCGAGTTTTTTCATCCGGGCATTGAACTTCGCAATTTTCAACTCAAGGTTGTCAGACTTCAGTATTTTGATCGCCTGATTCAGGCTAAGGTGCTTTACTTCCGCAAACAACGGCAGTGACAAACACAGGACAAGCAGTGTTTTTTTCATCAATCAAACTCCTAAAATAATCTACTATTATAGCAAAAGATACCTAGATAGGCGAATTTTATCTTAATTTTGCCGTGATTATAACTAATATAACTTGAATTAATGTTTAATGGGGAGGTTCGCCCCCGAAAGGAGGCAGAAGATTGTTAGAGTGTCGCGTGTGAGACGCTGATACAGGCTTCGAGTGCAGAGAGCTCCTCTATAACCTTTTTGGATACCTGCCCGTCGACACGCACAACAGCAAGTGCCTGCTGTTTCTTGTCGCGTCCAAGTCTGAAGTCTGAAATGTTCAGACCGTTGTTGGCAAGAATGTGCCCTACATCACCGATGACGCCTGGAGTGTCAGTGTTTCTAAAGAAGATCATCGTTCCTTTCGGTTCGACGTCGAGGATATAGTCGTCGATCTCGATGATACGCTGTACCGTATCGTCAAAGACGGTTCCGGCAATAGAGATGGTACTGTCTGCAGTAGTCAGCTTGATGGCTACCTTATTGGTAAATCCGCTGGTGTTCGGCAGCTTATCGTTGGAGAGCTCTATACCGCGTTCTTTGGCAACGAACTCCGCATTGACATAGTTCACCTGGTCTGCCAGAGACTCGGTAAGTACACCTACCGTTGCGAATGTCTGCATGGAAGCGAGATACTCTGCAATCGGCCCCTTGGCAGTCACTTTAATGGACTTGACCGCAGACTTCGTTACCTGCGCACTGAGGTGACCCATCTTCTGGATCAGTTCCAGATAAGGGCGCACGAAGTCCGGCAGTTCGTTCTCTTTGATCGGCAGGTTAAGCGCGTTGGGATAGGCAATGCCTTTCGCCGCTGCGATCGCATTCTCCGCCGCCTGTGTAGCGATGTTTCGCTGAGACTCGAGCGTATTAGCACCAAGGTGTGGTGTTACCGTAACGTTATTCAGATCCAACAGCGGATGGTCGGTTGCAGGTTCTTTGTTGAAGACGTCAATACCCGCCATCGCAATTTTGCCGGACTTCAGTCCCTCAAGCAGCGCCTCTTCATTGTAAAGGCCGCCGCGCGCACAGTTGATGAGGATCACACCGTCTTTCATCTTGGCGATCTCTTCTTTGCCGATCATACCGATCGTCTCTTCTGTCTTTGGCGTATGGATGGTGATGATATCACAGGCAAGGATGTCATCGAAGTTCTTCGTATAGGCGATGTCAAGGTCGGTCGCCTTGCTGGGATCGATGTATGGATCGTACGCAACGACATCCATCTCGAATGCCTTTGCACGCTTTCCGACACGTGAACCGATGTTACCGAAACCGATAATACCAAGCTTCTTGTCTTTAAGTTCCGTACCGTACCAGTCCTGACGTCTCCAGACGCGATCAAGCTTGAGGTTGTTGTGCGCGTAAGGGAACTGGCGGACACAAGAGAGCATGTGTGCCATTGTCAGCTCCACTGCGGCAATGGTGTTTGCCGTCGGCACGTTCATGACAACAATACCCTGCTTGCTCGCACCTGGGATATCGACATTGTCCACCCCGACACCCGCACGTACGATCGCAGTCATCTTCTGCGCTGCGGCAAGGAACTTCGCATCAACATCAGTAGAGGAACGTGTGATGGCTACATCCGCCTTTGGGATGATCTCTTCGACAAGTTTGTCTTTGGGCTCGTCTGCAGCATTTATCAGTTCGATCTCCGGATCATTAGAGAGAATATCCAGTCCGCTTTGATGTATATGGTCACAAACGACAATGGTTTTTTTTGACATCGTATACCTTTTATAGTTTATTTAGAAAGTGTACCCGGACCGCAAAAGGGTCCGCATAGGAGGTGTGTACACACGGCTTTGCGCCGCGTGGTGAAGTCTTACTTTTTAAGAATATCGCCAAACGCGTCGCCAAGCGTCATGCTGTCGTCCTGATCGAGGTTGAGTTTTTCCATCGCCTCACGCTCTTCCTGACGCTCAAGTCTCTTGACGGAGACTCTGATTCTGTCAGAGTCAGGGTCGATAAAGCTAATAACACCTTTGATCTCCTGACCCTTTTCGATCTCGTCGAACTTGAGCGGGTGCAGGTCTTCAGTACGGATCAGCGCATCGACATTGTCATCGAGTGCGATGAATACACCGAAATCTTTCTTGTCTTTTACCGTACCGGTTACGATCGAACCGTTCTTGTGCTCCTGTGCAAATGCAGCTACCGGAGAGTCCTCAAGCGCTTTTTTGCTCAGAGAGATTTTACCTGCATCTCTGTCGATCTTGATAATCTTCACTTCCACTTCGTCACCGACATTCAGCTCAGACTTGGCATTTTTGGACTTGTCCCAGGAGACTTCCTGGTTATGCAGCAGTCCCTCAACCGGTCCGACTTTTACAAACGCACCGAAATCGGTGATGGATGTAACCGTACCTTTGACAATGTCACCCACTCTGTGCTCGGCAGTAAAGGCATCCATAGGCTTTGGAAGCAGGTTCTTGAGGCTGACTCTGAGGCGTCTTCCCTCTTTGTCAATTTCGATCACTTCAACGTTGATCTCTTCACCGTTCTCGAGGTAGTCTTTTGGATGCTTGACATTCTTGTCCCAAGAAATTTCCGATACGTGCAGGAAGGCTTCAAGGTCTTCACCAAGATCGACGAATACACCGTAAGGCTCGATGTTGGAAACCGTTGCGGTGACTGTGTCGCCTACGCCGATAATCTCATCGATGTTCTCCCAGGGATCAGGGTTTGCATCTTTAATGGAGAGAGAAAGGTGTCTTTTTTTCTTGTCATAGTCGAGCGCGACAACGTTAACCTCATCACCCTCTTCGAAGTACTTCGAGGGGTTTACCGGTCCCTTGTGGGAGATCTGCGAGTAGTGAACCAGACCGTCCATACCGCCTACATCGACAAACATACCGTAAGAGGTGATCTTTTTGATCGTTCCGACAACCGGCTCTTTGTTCTCAAGCAGTTCGTTGACAATCTCTTCGCTCTTCGCGCGGTCTCTCTCGATCAGCTCTTTTCTGGAGATAACGACAGAACCCTTGTCTTTGTCTACTTTTACGATAACCGCTTTGACCTTTTTGCCGATCGGGTCGATCTTGGAAGAGAGGTATGAAAGCGTTCTTGGCATAAAGAACTCAAGTCCGTCTACATCGACAACGTAACCGCCCTTGTTCTTCTTGGTAACCACGCCCTCAACGATGTACTCCTGATCTTCATCATACTCGGAGATGAACTCGTTGAGTGCCACACGGCTGAGTGCCGCTTTGTAAGAGACGCGTCCGCGTCCCTGGTTAACCACCTGAATGTCGTCACCGACATTAAAGAGGATATTTCCCTCTTCGTCTCTGATCTCGTCAAGCGAAAGATTCGCATCTCTTCCGCCGCCGATATCTACGACTGCGAGGTTGTCTTTCTCATCGATCTTTACGACCGTACCGGTTACCAAATCACTTTTTGACTCAGATTTCTTGAACGATTCCTCAAGCATCGCCTCAAAATCAACATCTTCTATTTCGATATCTTCGAACTTCATACCTATCCTTATGTGTACACTAAATTTGCGTTATTATATCGAAATTTTGTATCAGGATGCTTATGGAGAATGATTTTAATAAGAAAGTAGTATCAGTAGTGCGAAATACTCTCAAGCACCTCAAAATAGGTAGGAAATGTCTTTGCCGTACACTCGGGCTCGTTTATAGTTACAGAAACCGGGTCAAGTGCAAGCAGCGAAAAGCACATCGCCATACGGTGGTCATCGTAGGTATCGATGGCCGCATGCTTCAGCTGCGAGGGCGGTGTGACAGCAAGATAATCTTCCCCCTCTTCCACCGTCGCACCCACCTTCCGAAGCTCGGTCGCCATGGCGCTCAGACGGTCGGTCTCCTTGACACGCCAGTTGTAGATATTGCGAAGCACTGTCGTCCCCTCGGCAAAGAGTGCGGTTGTGGCGATGGTCATCGCCGCATCAGGAATGTGATTGAAGTCCATATCGACCGCGTGCAGCACTCCCCGCTCGACGGCAACATAGTCGTCACCCCACTCCACTTTTGCCCCCATCTTTTCAAGGACCTCTGCAAAAGCGACATCACCCTGAACTGATTTTTTGCCTATGCCCGTGACCTTCACGCGGCCGCCTTTTATGGCAGCGGCCGCCAGAAAATAGGAGGCTGAAGAGGCATCCCCCTCCACCATAAAGCGCTCTACAGCATAGTAGTGCTGCCCAGCTTTGACACGGAAACGTTCGTAATTCTCATTCTCGACTTCTACACCGAAGGTGCGCATAATATCAAGCGTAATATCGATGTAGGGTTTGGAGACCAGCTCGCCGACAATGGTAATGGTCATATCGTTTTGTGCCATTGGAGCTGCCATCAGCAGTGCAGTAAGAAACTGGCTGGAGATACTGCCGTCGATGCTCACTTCGCCACCTTTCAAGCCATTGGCAGCGATCTTGAGTGGCGGGTACCCTTCATTTTCAAGGTAGTCAATATTCGCACCCGCCTGACGCAGCGCATCGACCAGATGGCCGATGGGGCGCTCCTTCATACGCGGCTCACCGGTAAGCACGTACGCTCCGCTTCCCAGTGTCAACGCCGCTGTAAGCGGACGCATCGCCGTGCCGGCATTGCCCAAAAAGAGTTCGACAGGTTTCTCGTTGACAAATGGACCGCCGTTACCTTTCACAGTACACTCGGTCCCATCTTCAGAGAGCGAGTACTCCACACCAAGTGCTTTAAGCGCATTGAGCATATGATGTGTGTCATCACTTTGCAGCAGGTTGGTGATCGTTGTTGTCCCCTCTGCCAGCGCAGCAATGAGCAGTGCACGGTTTGAGAGGCTCTTTGAACCCGGTAGGTTTACTTCGCCGTCGATGTACTTGATGGGTTTGAGTGTAATACTATTCACCCGTTTCCACCTTTTCGACTTTCTCAACCTTCACCAGCTCCTGGATACGGTCGATCACATTCTGTACGACCCAGTCAGGTGTAGAGGCTCCTGCGGAGATCCCACAGAGCTGTTTGCCTTCAAACCACTCCGCCTCCAACTCCTTTTCATTCTCTACCAGGTAGCTGTCATCACAGTAGGTTTTACAGATGGAATGCAGCTGCTTGGTGTTGGAGGAGTGCTTCCCGCCGATGACCACCATTACATCTGCATCTTTGGCCAGTGCCGCAGCAGCATCCTGATTTTCAAACGTCGCATTGCATATGGTGTTGAATACACGTACCTCTTTATGCTCCAGAATCAGCTTGTTGACCACCTTGAGGTAATCCTGCGGCTTGCGTGTCGTCTGTGCGACCACCGCCACCTTTGAAAGGATGGGCAGACCGTCAAGTTCATGCTCGTCGATGACCACGAAGGCATTTCGCGGATCTTTGGCGTAGCTGACCACCCCTTTGATCTCAGGATGATTCTTGTCACCGAAGATGACGATGCTGTAGCCCTGCTCGCTCATATCGGCGACAATGTGCTGCGGTGTAGTGACGTAGGGGCAGGTTGCATCGATGATCTCGTTCTTCTGGCTTTTGAGCTGTGCGAGTTCATCTTTGGGAATGCCGTGCGTTCGGATGACTACGGAGTCTTGGGGTGCGATCTCTTCGAACTTTTCTGCCAATCCAATGCCAAAGCCCTCTTTAAGGCGGTTAATCTCGTCTTTGTTGTGGATGAGCGGCCCATAGGTCTTGCTGCCCTGATGCTCTTCTGCAATCTTGATGGCGCGCTTGACCCCGAAACAGAATCCGTAACTCGATGCCAGCTGTATCTTCATCTATCGCAGCTCCGCGCCGAAAGCCTTTTCGAGCGCCTCCATAATCTCTTTCATCACCGCTTCGATGTCACCCTCTTCAAGCGTCTTTTCCATCGACTGGATGAAGAAACGGATCGTCAGCGACTTCTTCTCACCCAGTTTCTCATCGGTATAGATATCCACAGGGTAACTCTCTTTGAGCAGCGGCAGGTTCAGTGATTCAAGCACCTTCGCTACCTCATAGTAGTTCACCGACTTGTCAATGACGATACTGAGGTCCTTGTAGACCCCCTGGAATTTGGAGATCGGCTTGGCGTTGATATGCTGTGGCAGCAGCGCCTCGAAGTCAAGCTCCGCAATAAAGGTAACCGGAATACTGTACTCATCCTGCACTACAGGGTGCAGCTTGCTCATAAACCCGACAACCTTGCCATCCATGACGATGTCAGCAGACTGGTAAGGGTGAATCAGACCGTTTTTCTCACTGCATGGCAGCAGCTCGAAATGGCCGATGACACTGCCAAGTTTCTGTGTAAATACAGCGAAATCGACAGGAGCCGGTTTACCCGCATTCTTGACACTCTCCATCTCCGCTTCGCCTGCAAAAACAAAGGCCATCTTTTCGCTCTGGTTACGTTTGGCATCGAAGACTGCACCGATCTCAAAGAGCGGAATGGACTTCTTCGAGTAGCTTACGTTGCGCTTGACAGCCTGCAGCATATTGACCAGCATCGTACTGCGAAGGGTGTTGAGCTCTTCGGCAATAGGGTTGGCAAGCTCCAGCGCCGGCGCTGTCACTTCGAAACCGTACTTCTCCAGCACCGCCTTCTCGCTGAAGACATACGAAACATTTTCGTAGAAGCCCACACCTACAGCACGGTTTCGAAGCGCTTTTTTGGCCTTGAAACGCTCACTGGTTGCGTTGAGATGCTTCTTCTCCGCAAAAATCAGGGGTTTTGACGGAATATTGTTGATGCCTATAATACGTACGATCTCTTCGGCAACATCCTGAATATTTTTGATATCGTGTCTGAAGAGCGGTACCTTTACTGCAATCTGATGCTCATCCATCATTGTGATGCCAAAGCCCAGTTTCTGCAGTACCGTTGCAATTTTACCCAGTTCGATATCCATACCGACAATCGAAGAGATCTCTCGTGCATCAACCAGTATCTTCACCTCTTCACGCTCTACTTCGACATCGAGCGATCCCTCATAGCAGTTGATCTGTGTATACTTCTCCATTAAACAGGCAAGGAAAGCCAGGCCAAATCCAAGGTCGGGGTTGGAGCCGCGTGAAGTCTTGTAGAAAAGCTCATCCTTTTCAATATCCAAATTGGCTACCGCTTCGGAGAGCAGATCAGGGTTGATGTAGCTCGCCTCGATAAGCACCTCTTTGCAATGCACTTTTGGCAGTGTCTCTTCTGCCTGGGAGATACCAACGATACCTACATGCTTACTGTTGACATGCACATGGACAATACCCTTTTGGCGTCCCTCGACACTGATGACAACTTTTTCATCTCCACTGGAACAGAAGCTCGCACAGTCGTACATCCGAAGTATCACACCGGTAGTATGAGTAGCGTAGGCAAGTATTTTTTCAAGTACACTCCCTGCTTCCACTTTCACCATGGCAAGCCGCAGATCAATCAGAAAACTGCTGTCGGCCTCTTCAATCGCAGCCAGCTTGTAACGCAGGTCCGCCTCAACATCACCCTTGAGGTGAAGCTCCACCTTTCTGGCAATACCAAGCTTCATACGCTCAGCCTGCTTGTACTCAAAAGGCTTCATCTCGATGTTCAGCGCCGCGCTCAGGTCACGCGCCACGCCGTATACGCTTAAACAGTCACCGCGGTTTGCCGTCAGCTCCAGTTCGATGACCGTATCGGCCACTTTTTCATACGTAGCGAGTTCACGCCCCACTTCCAATTCACCGATGCTCTCATCGAGGATCATGATCCCCTTGCCCATTTCTGGCAGTCCAAGCTCGGAGGAGGAGCAGACCATACCGTTGCTCTCCACACCGCGAAGCTTCGCCGGTTTGATCTTGAAATCCCCCGGAAGCACGGCACCCACAGTTGCCACAGCAACATACTCTGCATCGACCACATTGGCCGCACCGCAGACAATCTGCTCCACACCACTGCCGATGTCGATCTGGCAGACATTGAGTTTGTCCGCATCGGGGTGTTTCTCGCAGGAGACGACTTTTCCGATCACCACTTTGGCAGGGATGTCGATCTTCTCCATGCTGTCCACTTCCAGCCCGATAGCGTTGAAGGTCTCATAGAGCGTCTCATCCGAAACATTGCCCAGGTCGATAAATTCATTCAGCCATGTACGTGTCACTATCATCTAAACTGCTCCAGCAAACGGATATCGCCCTCGAACAGGCTGCGAAGGTCCGGTATTTTGTGCATCAGCATCGCAATACGCTCGACCCCCAGGCCGAACGCATAGCCGCTGACATCTTCGTAGTCGACTGCCTTGAATACATTGGGATCGACAATCCCGCATCCGAGGATCTCGATCCATCCCGTATGCGAACAGACACGGCACCCCTCGCCGCCGCAGAAGATACAGCTGATATCCACTTCCGCAGAGGGCTCGGTGAACGGGAAGAAGCTCGGGCGGAAACGCACGTCGACATCACCGAACATATATTGCAGAAAGTCGGTCAGGATCGCCTTGAGGTTGGCAAAGGAGACCTTCCCTTTCTCATCGACGACAAGCCCTTCGACCTGATGGAACATCGGTGTGTGGGTCACATCGTAGTCGCGTCTGAAGACAGCGCCTGGCGCTATCATACGGATGGGCGGCTTCTCTTTGAACATCGTTCTAATCTGCACAGGTGAGGTGTGCGTACGCAGCAACCCACCGTCTTTGAAATAAAACGTATCCTGCATATCACGTGCGGGGTGATACTTTGGCAGGTTAAGCGCTTCGAAGTTATGGAAATCATCTTCGACCATCCCGCTGGTCTCGACAGAAAAATTCAGTGCCGTAAAATAGTCGATGATCTTGTCCATCGTCTCCATCACCGGGTGCAGTGCCCCCTTCTGCGCCAGTGTGCCATAAAGCGACACATCGATCGCCTCGGCTTTGAGCAGACGCTCGATCTCTTCAGCCTTCAGCTCTTCATAACGCTTGTCAAAGAGCGCCTGAAGTGCAGCTTTCTGCTTGTTGAGGCCCTCTGCAAAGGCTTTCTTCTCCGGCCCGGGAATGTCTTTCATCTTCGCAAACTGCGCAGCGAGAACCCCCTTTTTTCCAAAGAGTTCGATGCGCACCTTCTCCAGCGCTTCAAGCGAATCGGCCTGCAGTATCTTTGCTTCCAAATTTTCCATAATGCTCCATTTATCGCATAATAATTGCCGTGATTCTAACGAAAAGTTGCTAACAAGGGGATTTAATGGGGTTCAAAAAGCCTGTTATCGGGGCTTGAAGAGAATGCATTTTCGGTTTCATTTCTCTGTTATACCGAACTTGATCAGGTATCGTTATTGGGAACTGGTGTATTGGTTATTGGTTTTTCTACATAATAAGTCATACCATCTCGTCATCTCTTACTGGATGCGGAGTCTTGACGCTGTTTGGAATCGGAGAGTTTATCAAAGTGTATCCCCTTGCGGGATACTCCCGTCAGACGTCATTCAACCAATCAGCGCAAAGGCGAAGATGCACCTAAAGGCATACACTTCGTTAAATTCGCGTTTCCTATGGTACCAATGTCTGCGTCAGGTCATCGTCGACTTTGACATGCACTGTCGGGTCGTTGCTGTTGGTATATTCTGTATAGCCCCCACTGCTTGCACCCTGCTGCCAGCCATCAGAAGCATTGAACGTGACTTTGTCGTTTCCGTTATCCCCTTCAATCGTAAGCGTATCGTTCGTATCAGTCATATTTACCACATCACTCAAGCTCAGGGTACCGAGATCATGGTCTCCGCTCTTACTTAGATCAAGTGTTTCAATATTATGCAATTTGCTGAAGTCGATTCCTGTTCCATCCAACGCAACGATTCTATCGTTTCCTGCACCCGCATCGATATCTGTACCATCAAATCCAATAATATCGTCTCCAGGGGTTGGAGCAGTACGATCTATCGTTACTGCACTTGGATCGTTCACAGTGACTTTTGTACCGTCATTGATATTGGTAAAGTCATTTCCATTTTGCAGCCAGATATTGTCACCCTCGTCTTTGAGTGTAATACTGTCTCCCGCATCAGTAGTTATGTTTAATGCTTTTGGAGAATTACCTGTCATCGCTGTCACTTCCGCACCGGTCATGGTCAAATGATGGTCACCATGCACGGTTAAATCAAAGCCTTCAATATTTTTCAAGGCACTCATATCGATGGTGTGCGCAGCATCAGAGCCATCATAATAGCCGTCCCAGTCGGTACCGAAAATCACCGTATCGTCCCCGCCGAGACCATCAACGCCTTTTTTGTCGTAAAGAAGCGTGTTGTCGCCAGAAGTTGCCTGCTGCTGTGAAATGTTCATGGCAAACGATCCGCTCGCACTTTGTGTCGTGCCGTCGTTCGGCGCTGCGTCATGGACGATGATCTCGGCATTGACCGTACCCGAAAAATCGTTTTGGGTCACGGTCAGTTTGTCGATGCTGTTATGCTCTATGCCGACACTCTCACTGATGGTATAGGTATCGGTACTACGATCATAAGTGACACCCGAGGTCAGCTCCGTTCCCTGGAAATAAAGTACGGCATTCTCCCCAAGTCCAGTCAGTTTGACCTCGTAGTGTTCAGAACCGTCCACATCTGCCGAAGCGGTGTTGAAGTTCAATGGTATCTTCTCACCCTCTACACCTCCGGTAGGAGAAGGGTTCATCGTGATAGGATCAGCAACGGAGAGAACCGATACATCGATAGGAACGGAAGCATAAACTTGCTGTCCGCCGTCCTCCACACCGGAGATCAGCTGAAATTGTGTTGAAATACCTCCAATCTGAGCAGGTGCCTTGACATAGATCTCCGGTACCGGATTGGCACCGCTGCCAAGAGGGATGTTCCAATAGTTGTTTGTACCACCGTTTGATCCAAGGTTTTGCGCCAGTGTCTGCGATGGGCCATAATAGACCAGCCACCCCGGCGGCACATCACCGAGAATCACTGTTTTGAGTGTTTCCGGTGTCGTATTGTTTGTAGCGTTATCTATCAGATTCCCGCTGAAAGGATTGCCGTTTGCATCGGTCACCTGAATCAGTTCATCCTCTTTTCCGTGTGCTGTTGGGTTTCCGCCGCCGGTGTCCAGACCATCGGCCACAGGAGCAATGTCAATCTCAAGTGAGCCAGTATGCTGGTTTGTATTCTGTGCATGATCCTCTTGTGAATAGAGCGTATATTCAAAATAGGCTTTGCCTGACTCGTTGGAATCTGCTATGAAATCCAGATCGACAGTGGTTCCGGAAACAGTGATGGGTACATCATGGGTTTCACCCGGATTGAAATGCACTCCACCAAGTGTCACACCGAACTGTCCGTTTCCGACATCGGTTGAATGCGTATAGGTCACGGAGATCGTAGTTGCAGGACTACTGTCGGTATCACTCTTGACCAGATGGGCGAAGATGTTCTTTGTACCATCTCCATCCGGGTCAAAACTGTTGTCCACCGTATCAAGCCCGAAAGTGATCGTCTTGACAATATCTTCCTGAACATCTACCTGCTCTGGTGTAATGCTTACCGTGTCTGTCACCGGCTCGATGTTGCCGCTGAAGTCGGTCGATACCACATCTTTTACACCACTCTGTGTGTAGGTGGTCAGGGTCGTGGTGAAGGTGATGTCATCCTGTCCTATGAAGTTGATATTGTTGTGATTCAAATCCTGCTTCGGTGTGATCTCAAGGGCGTTCAGTGCAGCTTCTATCGCTGCTTTATCACCCGATCCTCTGTAAGTCAAGATGTCCGTTCCATTGACATTCTCATAGCGCCATCCGGTTACGACACCGCTGTGGATGGGCTGCCCTCCGGCACTGACATCGACAATGTTAGGATCGAGCCCCTCCACTGTAATGGAGAAGAGATCGGAATTGATATTTTGATTCTCTTCCGCATTTAAGCTTCCCTGCACATCATTAATGTCGAATTGGATGATATCCCCCAGCTTCGTTGTCGTGTCTTCCTTGAAGCCGCCCTGATACGGATCAGCCGGATTGGTGTCAAAGGTCGGATCGACCGTATAGCCGTCTTTTTCATCGACAACACCATCACCATTGACATCGGTAATCCCGATGATATCCATCGGAGCATCGGTCGTGCTACCGCCAAAATTGGGATCCCGGTGGAAGGTAAGCGTAAAGTCTCCCGTCTGCGCCGTCGACTGTGGTGTTGCTGTACTTAATGTACTATCAAACTCCTGATTGATGAATGAGATCTTGACATCGGAAGTAGCTGACGCGGCATTAATATAGTTACCGCTGACCTCGAACTGCAGGTTGTAGGTTTTGGTCGCAGTATCCATCACGATGGGGTTTTGATTCAGATCTACAAGCCAGGTATTGTTGCCTGTCGGCAGCCCCGTTGCCGGATCGATGGTATCCCCGACATACTTCCCACCAATAATCCCGATACCATCAGGCAGCCCTTCAATACGAATACTGCGGATCTGTTCGGAACCGTCGATATCCAAACCGTTTTCACCGTTCGTCCCCGTTCCATTTTCATTTTGCGTATCCACCCCTTTGATGATCACACTTGCCTCAATGGTCGTTGGCGCACTAATCGTAACATCGTGCCCGCTGACGGCAATGTCTGTTGTACCGTCTCCGTCGACATCGGTAATGTCCCCATCTTTAGCATCTGCAGTGATATCGTCCGTTACCGGATGCAGGTTGAAGGTATAGTTCGCACTCTCCTGGAAACCGCTTTTCGTGTCGATCAGGTCCACCGTTGTCCCATTCTGTACCGCCTGCGTTTTGTCGGAGACATCGAATTTGAAGCCAAAGTCCGTCTGATGCGGCGTTGTGACATTGGCGGGATCTTCTTTCCCCCCGATGTCCGCATCGTAGAGTACATAAAGATCATTTTCCCAAACATTATTATCGGTGATTTTATAGAAGTCGACTCCATTTTCAGTCACCAGTTCGACCCTATGATCATTTGGATCGGCAGCGACATCCTGAATGGTCTTCTTCCCACTGCCGTTTCCGACATAGATGGTAAAATCTGCCCCGCTGATACCGTTGAAGTTCTGTCCATTTACACTGTATGCATCTTTTGCAATCCCCAAAGCACTGACATACTCGTCACTATCCGGCAGTGTAGTCGTGGTAGCAAAGGTCATATGTGTCAAAGCATCCTCATTCACATCAGTCGAGGCTTGCAGGACATTGGTAATCCCTTCCGCTTCAGGAGTCACAAGCAGGGAAACCGGCTGCACCGCGGAAGTTTTGGTATCTCCGTCATCTTCTGTGGTGTTATATTTAAGATCGAAATTGATCTCTCCGCTGAAGTGTTCCTTGAGTGTTATGATTTTGACCTTGCCAGCATCGATGTCCGCCGCATTCGTTGCCCAGATACGGCTTGAGCCTGTTCCCCCAACCAGTGTCGCACCTGTCACATCAAAGTCGGCACCAAGATTTTCGATGGTGACTGTCAATGTCTCCGAAGCGATGTCATCCGTTGCTGCGTTCGGGTCTGTTACCGTCGTATCGATCTGGTTCTGATTTGGATCGTTGGTTTTGAGGTTGTCATAGGAGTCGATCTTATCTGGTGTTTTAAAAATATTTTTGAGATCGAACTCCACAAAAGTGTCCGTATTTCCCGTTGTGTGCGTCGTACCGGAATCCTCTTCGGCCACCGCGCTGTATTTTCCACTCTTGTTGGGGTCGAGCGTTACCGTCAGATCCTGCGTAGAGGCATCGACACTCGTTACGATGTCCTGTGCATATATCTCGTTGTTTACCACATCATCCGCGACACCTTTTACAAATACATGAATGTCATAATTTTGGCTTTGCGCACTTGTATCTGTTCCTTGGCTTCCATCAGAGAATGTTACTTTGTCAACTGCGTATCCGCTGGCTTTGAGGACAATATCGGCATTGCTGTTGTGCGGCGGAATGATAAGCGGCTTGTCCGGTCCCCCTGACTGCCCTACCTGATCATAGTTCTGGACCAGCAGTTTCCATGTGTGGTTCGCCGTATCGTACTGCACCACATCAATAGGCCCCGTCTGCCCCTGTGGCACTTCAGTTACCTGCCCAAAGTTGGAAGTGGCAGTAATGATCTCTTTTGTACCGTCACCATTGATATCAAAATAGATCGCCGCATCTTCGGGGATACCGTCGATAAAGACATTCACATGCTCCGAACCATCCGCATCAAGTGAAGAGACCCTGCTGTTCAGAACGATCCCGTTGACTACAGAACTCGCATCGATCGTACCGTTAGGGTTTCGTCCTGCATCTTCAAGCCCGTTGGACTGCGCGATCGCCACGATGATAGGATCAACCGCAGGATCAACATCCATTTGCAAAGTACTCGTCAGCGAATTAACCGGGCCATTGGTGCTGTTTGGATTATCTTCATCATGATCGAGGGTGCCCAGTGTCATATCCACTTTCACGGTACCGGAGTAATTGTCCGGCGCTTTGAATTTGACGGTATTGAGATACTCTATTGGTATTTGAACCGGCGCGTTCAAGGTTTTGATGACATCGATCGAACCGTTGTTATACATTATCTGTGCATCGGTCAATATAGTGCCGCTGCTGTCGCGTACACTGTGAAACTCTACCCAAGTGTCTTCCGAAGCATATGGATTGCTGCTGTTATTCTTGTCATCTTCATTGCTTGCAGAGAGCACAAATCCGGCATCGGCAGTATTGAAATCGTACCAGGCATCCTCCACGGCATGGGTTGCGTAGGTGTGGTCAGGGTTGAGGGTGACATCGGTGTTTCCATCGTGGTTAGTATCAGTCGCGATTTCAGCAATAGGCTTCACCTCCACATTTACATCGACCGGACCGACACTGCTCGTAGCAGTCGCCTGTCCCCCACCGTCGTCGATATCCTGCGTCGTCGCGCTCACTTTGAGGGTGAAGTCTTTGGAGCTGTGACCCGGTGGCAGAATCTTGAAGCCCTCCACATCACTGATAGGTGTTGATGCGTCGATGGTGATCGTTGTCGAAGCAGTCGCTCCGGTATTGTTCTCATACACCAGTGTCGTACCGTCTGCTTTATATATCTTCGCGCCATCGGGAATATCAGCGATGGTGACAGAGGTAACAGTTTCGTTTCCGGGTACGGAAAGGACATCATCGATAGTAAAGTGAAGATTCAAATCTATGAGTGTGTCTTCATTGCCACTCGATGGATCTGTTGTGATCGTGGTGTCGTTGGCGACTGGGGTCACATCGATATCAATCGTTGTCGAAGCACTTTCTGTTTGAATCAGCGGAGCGACATCTGTAGAGTCACTGTCCGTATCTGTCACATTCACTGTTACGGTAATACCATCTATATCAGCACTGTCATTGTCTGGTGTTTTAATGTATATCTCCGGTACCACCGGCAGACCTGTTCCACCTGGTACCGTAACACTAAAGCCTCCACTGGCATCTTGCCCGTTTCCAGTTGGATTGCTGCCTACAAAGTAGCGGGTCCCGGCAGGCAGATTGGTGCCATCGAAAACCAGTTCATACTGTTCTGATCCATCCTGATCCACTGTCGGCGTAATCGTGAAAGTGTTGTCTATGCGGATCCAACTGTCCTCATCACCACTGGCAGGACCCGTAGTCGCTATAGCAGGAGTATCCGTTACGGCCTGAACATCCACAGTGACCGATGTCGAGGAAGTCGCGCCCGGTACACCGGCTATAGGGTTGCCATTGCTATCGACCTCATAAGAGGTCACTTTCATTGTAATATTAAGGTTGTCGCCACTCTGAGGTACAGGATTTATCTGCATTGATTCAAACTCAGCTTTGGTCATCGTTAATGTACCTGTTACCCCATTGATATGGTCAATGGTGCCATCACCATTTTCATCAAGATCACTGAGAACAATAGTGATAGGTGCACCTGTCGAGGTATATGTATTACCTCCATAGATCAACTCCGCTCCGCTCGTTACCCCTGTAAGTGTGATAGCTCCCAAACGCTCCGGATTGTCACCGGCAGTACCTATACCATTTTGATCTATATCATCTACCACAACAGGAGCGGTCAGCCCCAGAGCAACGGCGGTATCTTCTTCTGTACTAACTGAAGTGCTGACAAGAGTCGGAGCATCGGAGACAGGATCGATAGTCACTGTTACATTGGTAACGTGAGCGACCCCATTTGCATCCGTATAGGTGTATTGTACCGTGTCTTGACCACTGTAGTTGGTGTCTTGCGAATTGGTTCCATCGAAACTCGGTGTATATTTAAGTTGTCCATTTGCCAATATCTCTGCATATCCATAAGTTCCCTGCGTTGTAATGACCGTATTGGCAGGTGTAGCATTGGCGTTGGTATTGATAATGGTCGATGTATCGTGCGATCCCGTCGCTCCCTCTTCGTTCACCACCAACGTATCTGTTGTTGGCACATTTGCATCATCGACAATGGAGACCTTGAAAGTTGAAGGACTCTTGTCTCCGTCATCGTCTGTCAGAGTGATGTTGAAATCGAACTCGAGATTGCCGTTTTCAAGCAATAAGTTCTCATGATCTAGATCGTGGTAGAGCGTGGTGGTGTAACCTGGGTTTGGGCCAGTTGGATTGGTAATCTGAACCGTGAAGATGGTATTGGTAGACGTTGCAGCCGTTAAAGTGTGACCATCTGCTGATACTGAATAGGTAACCGGATCGCCATTGGAAGAGAGACCCGGTGTGTTTGTACCATCACTTTTAGTCCAAGTATCATCAATCTGTGACGCATCAAACTTGATGTCATAGCTTCCGCCAAGTTTCGATGCATCAACTGTTATCGTACCGGTTTGGGTTGTTAATCCCGGATGCGGATCCGTTCCTGTCGGTAAATCTTTTTCATTAAGCGTAGCATCAGTCGTACTGCCTATCGTTGCAAATGTGTCATCCACCTGGATAGTCTGCGAACCCGTCACCGCTGCCGTATCATTGTCAATGTCATGAACTTTGTATGTAAAGGTTGTCTGAAAATTGTTGACATCAAAGCCTGGTGGTGTCGGTGGATTTGGATGAACATAGGCATCTGGTGAGGTATATTCCCATCTTCCGTCATAATAGACTTTCAAAATGCCCTTGTCTATGGCATCGCTTGTTGTATCGATGAGTATAAAGTCACTGGAAGTCGCTGTGTCTTTGTTCAATGTTTGGGTATGCCCTTCCCATGTCACCTCGGTAATACCGGCACTGTCACTGCCTAGACTGAAGTCAAGTTTGTGCGTCAAAGTCGGCGTGGAAGTCATTTGGTCGTTACTGGGGTCTGCATCATCGTTGATGTCGTCCGCCCTGTCGTAGTTGGAGGTACCGTCAAATGTCGAATGTACTCCACCTTCATAAACTTTGACAAGAACATTTTTGCTGTTATCTATAGTCGGTGCCGCACCATCGGTCACATCGATAGTCTGATGACCGTTAGAGGTATCACCATCGGAATCTTTCAATACATAGCTGAAACTGCCGTTTGTCGCACTGTCCGGAGCGTCACCAGAAAGGTGGTTATCATGGTCAAATGAGGCAACCGGTGTAAACGACCATGTACCGTCTGCATTCACAATCAATGTGCCGGTCGGTGTCGTAATCGTATGGTCATTTCCGTCACTAATATCGATATCTGTCGTCGTACCGTCCAGACGGATAGAATCGATTTTGGCACCGTCTGCCCCTTTGATATCAGGTGTCGTCGCATCGGTGATGAGATTGCCACTCAGCGTACCGGCACTTCCCTCCACAATGCTTTGGTCGGCATCGTTCACGGCAGTTGGTACATCATCTATCACATTCACTGTCAAACGGTCGGCCGAAGTAGTCGTCACAGATGAATCCGTATCGGTGACTTCATAATCCAGAGGAACAGATAGAGTATTTGTGCCCTGTACCGGATTGTGATCCAATTCTTTATAAAGAGTCAGTGTTACACTCTGTGTCGAGCCTGTCGCATCAGTAGGATTATTGATGACAGCAGTAAAGACGGTATTGGTTCCATCGGTAGCGGTCAGTGTGTGACCATCAGGACTGATATTGTATTGAAGCGCATTGCCGCTGGAGGTCAATGCCGCACCGGTCAGTGTCGAGGTGGTCGTCGCGTTAAATTTCACATCGGTGATATCATCTTTACCCTGCATAATACCCAGTACTTTCGTTACCTCTACATCTGCTGTTGTATTACCTGCACTTCCTATATCTTTAATGTCTTTTTCATTTATAGTTGCTGTAGCAGGTTGAGGATCAGGGTCGGTATCGGTAATGGTGATAGGTTGCGTAGCACTATTAGAGATATCACCATCTCCATCGATCAGGGTATAAGAGAAAGTACCTTTTGCTGCATCTGTCGGTTCATTGACAGATGTATTTGGAGTGAACGACCAGTCTCCATTCGGATTGACCGTCAATGAACCCACTTTTGTTGTAACGGTCTGCGCTGGATCTGTGCTGTTGGCAAATGTATATGTTACAAGGTTGTCATTGGTATCCGTATAAGTAAACGAGTGGATAGTCGCACCGTCTGCTCCTTGAGTATCAGTCCCACTTCCTGTTGTTATGACATTACCTGTGAGAGCTGTAGTGCTGCCCTCTTCGATATTTTGATTGGCATCGTCTTTGGCTGTCGGCACATCATCAACAATCGTCACATTGAGTGTATCGGTATTGGTATCGCCGTCTCTATCCGTTACTTTCACAGCAATAGCATCGGTGACTTCGTCATTACCCGCAGCAGAGTGATTGGTTGTATTACCTGTCAGTGTATAGGTGTAGTTGATCGTTCCGCTGCCGTCTGCGTGAGTCGAATCGACCGGAGTGAACCCGTTGATCGTAATGGTTCCGTACGTTGTATTGACCGTAATCGGCGTTGAAGCACTCGCAAACAGTTGCGCCTGAGTAATATCCGTTCCGCCGATAGTGACTTTATCCAGCCCGTCTTTGGCGTCTACAACAATTGTACCGTTCGCCTGCTCCTGGGTGGAACCGGGATTGGACCCGGTAGAAAGTGCCGACTCATAGACGGTGATATCGCCGTTGGGATGCGGATATGTATCGTTCCCGTCTATCGCATCGATATGCGGCTGATCATCTGTTCCGTTGATTGTGATTGTCAAAGTGGTACTGGAAGTATCGCCGTCACCATCTGTGATCGTATAGGTATAGGTCTCAGTGAGTTGTTCGCCATCGGTAAGATGCTGCACATCAACATTGCTGTTATCGAGCGTATAGCTGTAGGTGCCATCACTGTTGAGCGTCAGGCTTCCGTACTGCCCTGCAAGGGCATTTCCTACGGTACCATCGGTGTTTTGATTATCACTGTGGATGGCAGTGACGGGTGCACTGTTCTTATCCGCTCCGATCGTATCGGTTTTATCGCCTGAAGAAGCTCCGTTTGCATCAAAGACATTGCCGCTGACGGGATTGGGTGCTGTATCCTCTTTGACGCTGTTAGTGTCCGCTACGGCTGTCGGCACATCATCAACAATCGTCACATTGAGTGTATCGGTATTGGTATCGCCGTCTCTATCCGTTACTTTCACAGCAATAGCATCGGTGACTTCGTCATTACCCGCAGCAGAGTGATTGGTT